>NZ_JBFUKY010000024.1:0-544 GCF_056400625.1 Allobosea sp. P5_A5 | reverse complement strand
AGCCATTCCACGTTGCCTGGAAGGCGGCCGGCCGGACCTATCCGATCGCTGCACAGACCTATCTCGCGGACCGACGCTGGCTCATGCGGCCACAAGATCCGGATGCGGCAACTATCGAGGTCGTGGAGCCATGGACGCTGTCCTGGTGGCAGGTGGTGCTATGCCGGCTGACTGCCGGCAAAAGGGTCTCGTTCGCATTTACCGAAGCCCGCTCAGGCCGCTCTTTGACGGTAGCTGCCGGCGAGCTGATCGAAGCGGCAGCTGCTCTGCCTCGACTTCAGCAGCTTGAACCTGATGGCGCGGATGGCGCAGCCTGGCGTGCCTGGCTTGTTGAAAGAGGCGTTCGGCTGCCGGATTCAGGCGAGCGGTTTGAGTTGATAGTGCCATCGCCCACTCCGCCCGCCGCGGGACGGCGGTCATGACAGCCAAGCCGAAGGCGGAGCTGACGCTCGCGCGCCTTGAGCCCGTAATCCTGCACCTTGCCCAATGCGTGGTCACGCATGGACCGCGCTTTGCGCCTTTCCTCGAAAAGCTTCTGGCAGAG
>NZ_JBFUKY010000023.1:0-3578 GCF_056400625.1 Allobosea sp. P5_A5 | reverse complement strand
GCCCGTAATCGGGCGGCGCATCGATCCAGCGCCCGCCTGACTTGAGGACATGGACGATCCCGCTGATCACCCGGCGGTCATCAACACGCGGTTTGCCACGCGTGTCCGTCGGCAAATGCGGTGCGATCCGCGCGAATTGCGCATCCGTGAGCCAGAAACGATCCCGATTCATCCGGGCCTCCTCCGGGAAGCCGTGAATCATACAGAGCCAGCGGTGCCAACCTCTTTATGGGTCCGAGCCCTAAGTGGGCACAGCCGTGTCAGCTTGAGCAAATTCGGGAGAATGCTTCAGAGGTTAGTGCAGCTTAGCGCTTCACCACCGAAGACTGGCCTGCCGAAGCCGGGGCCGGCATCCACAGGGGGAAGGAAACCTGGAACCAGCCGATCGTATCTTGCGGACGGTTCCTGACGTCAACCTCCCTAAGCACTTTTACCTGGGCCGAAACCGGCGTTGAGCCCACCTTGAAGCTGTACCCTGCTACCCCGCCGATCGCAGTGACCCGGCCCTTATACGGACCCAGCGTCGCGCCAGAGCCCCCGTCGCCGGTAACCTGCTGATAATGAGAGGCGATCACGCCGAGCGAAAAACCGTGCGCGAGGTGTTTCGTGATTCCAACGTCGATATGGAGCTCGTTGCCCGTGCGATAATCCGTCTCTTTGTTTCTTCCGTTGACCGTGAAGCCGGCGACCGCGGAGAGATCGAGACCGAGTGTCGGATCCAGATAGGTCAGGCCTCCGGAAAAATCACCGATCCAACGGTTAAAGGCGAGGTTGGAAAGTTCGCCGGGCTGATAGGCACCCGCCGGAATGCTGACCGCTGTCGCCAGCTTCCAATGCCAGTTGCCAGAGTTCCAACCGATCGTTGCGCTGGCGACGGGGTCCCCGAAGTTGACTGTCGCATCTGACCCCAATCGGGCGTCCGATGAGACGGTTAAGTCGGGGGCCCACTGAGCAATGCATTGGCGCGGATGTCTGGCTCGCCGAAGGGGACGCTGAGGCCGAGGGCAAGCCGGCCGCCATGGATTTCCAGCGGAGTGACCCACAAACCGGTCAGGAAGTCGCCCCAGATGCTTGCCCGGATGCCCGCAACGACATTGCCGCCGAGCGAGGTGTTGACTTGGCCAGACTGCCGCGCGCGGTACAGCAGCAGGGTGTTGTCGAAATAGACGCCCGGAGGCGGCAGGACGCCACCTGCTGGAACGTTCAGGCCAGGCACGAACAGGCTGCCACCGCCCTCCGATGCGAGAATTCTGCGCCGTTGCCGCCAGGAGACCGGCAGTGATCAGCCAACCCATTCCCCTTTTTACTAACCGACCTGTCATCTGCCGCCTCTGAACTTTGATGGAGTGAGGTCATCGTCAGCCCGGTTAGCTGTGCAGCCGGTTTCGAGCGACGGTCTGAGAGGGGTATTCGTCGAAAAGGCGATGGTAATAGGCCGCAAAACGTCCAAAGTCGGCGAAGCCATTTTGAAACGCGATGTCGGAGATGGTGGCGAAAGGATTGTCTTGTGCCTGGAGCCGATGGCGCGCTTGGCACAGCCGCTTATGCCTCAGGTATTGGATCGGACCGGTGCCGAGCACCTCTTCGAAGATCCGGTGAAGCGTCCGCCTCGAAACACCGAATTCGGCAACCAGCCGCGAGATGTGGACTGGTGTACCGTCCGTTGCATCGAGATAGTCCTAGACGTTTCTGACCAACCTCACGGCAGAGGGAACGTGCACTGCTTCTAGCTCCGCACGGTGAAGACCGTGGGTCAGAGCATCAATGATCGAGTCTTTCCAGAAATCGGCTTCGGACCGCGATACCGGGCGGGGGCCCCTGATCAGCGTCGCGATGTTGGACAGTACGTGCGCGATCCGACGGCCATCTTCCAACGTCATTTTTAACGAAGAGGTTCGAGCCCAGGCGTCGTGAGAGGCGAAAACGCTCGACGCACCGAAGAACCGTGCCATCTCCAGCGCCGTAAATCCCGCCGAAGGAGCCGCCACCGTAATACCGTCGTTGGTGTTCCGCTCCTGGCCCCCAGACGGCGATATCGCTCGCGATTTCTGGCGCGCCGGCCTCGGGAGAATGGCTGAACAACATCCCGATCGTGACTCGGTCTTGGCTATAGACCCCCTGGGAGATCAATCCCCGCGAAAACGTGCCGATGCCAAGCGAAAGGTCGTCCATTGTCGCGTGATGCAAGCTCCCACGCATCGCGCCGGCTTCGACCTGGATGATCTCGGAGTCGGAAGTGGGTGTGGCCCGACAAAGCTGATCGAAAGACGTCAGTTCGATCCGGCGCCCCTCGATCAGGCAGCGACCGTCAGCCATCGTAGCGAGATCATCGATCATCGATCCTTTTCCGAGCCTGGCACAAACTGCGCATCACAGCCGCCTCAACCTAAGGTATCAAGAATGGATCGTTGAAAGCGAGATGGCGCCCTAAAAATGCTGGAGCAATATACACCATCTGTGAATATGGAAATCAAGTAAAATTGCTTTTATCAGCCTAATTTTGTAAAGAAAACGGAGATTTCGGGGTGAGTACAAAGTAATTAAATTACAACTGACTCGATCGAAGCAGCGGATACGCTTGTGAATTTCATGGACGCATTCGACTGGATCGTTTTGATAGTCTTGATATCGCTCGTGGTTGCGATCATCCTCGGCCTGGGGCTTCTGCCTGGCAGTATCGCGCGGCGAAGAGGCCACCCTTGGGCGGAGGCCGTCGCCGCGGGAAGCTGGGCAGCGCTCGTTTTCGGCTTCGTGCTTTGGCCGATCGTACTGGTCTGGGCCTATGTCGACGTCCCAATCCGGAAGGAAGCCGTCCGATGATGGTCTTCCTGCTCGCGACTTATCTTGGGCTTCTGGCTCTGTTTGTTTGGCTCCGCTGGATTCCCTGGAACCCGTTCTGGAAGATATCCCCCCTCATCTTTTTACTGGCTTTGAACGTGGGACTTTTTATCCCGATGGGCTGGGGCGCGCCCTCGGGGCCAGTGGCTGGCGGGCGGAATTCGGTCGAGATCATTCCCTCGGTGGCCGGCGAAGTGATTGATGTCCCGATCGTCGCGAACACTCCCATCAAAAAAGGCGATGTTCTTTTAAGGATAGATCCGACCCCCTATCGCTCACAGGTCGATGCGCTGGAGGCGCAAGCAAAGTTCGCCGAGTTGCGGCTATCGCAGATGGAAGAGCTGCGCACCCACGGCTCGGGCAGGAATTTTGACGTCGAGCAGCGACAGGCCGAACTCGGCCAGTTGACCGCTCAGATCGAAGGCGCTCGCTGGAATCTCGATAAAACGACCGTTCGGGCTCCAGCGGACGGCTACGTGACGAACCTAGGCCTTAGGGTCTGGACTCATAACCAGTAGCTGACGGTCGCTGCGATGCAGACTGCTGCGAGGAAGTTGACGGCGTTTCGATCGTATCGCGTGGCGACGCGGCGGAAATCCTTGAGGCGGCAGAACATCCGTTCGATGGCGTTGCGGTCGCGGTAGAGGACCGGGGAGAAGCAGTTCTTCCAGCGCCGGTTGGCCTTGGGCGGGATGTTGGGCATGGTGCCGTTCTCCTCGACCTGCCGGCGGATGGCGTTG
>NZ_JBFUKY010000022.1:0-8367 GCF_056400625.1 Allobosea sp. P5_A5 | reverse complement strand
TCAAGGTCACGGTCATGCTCGAGGAATTGCTGGCGGCCGGCCATAAAGGCGCCGAATACGACGCCTGGCTGATCAAGATCGGCGACGGCGACCAGTTCGGCTCCGGGTTCGTCGAGGTCAATCCGAACTCCAAGATTCCGGCGCTGATGGATCGCAGTGGACCAAACCCGATCCGCATCTTCGAATCCGGCGCGATCCTGATGCATCTCGCCGAGAAGTTCGGGGCGTTCCTGCCGACGGAGACGGCGGCGCGGGCGGAAACCCTGTCCTGGCTGTTCTGGCAGATGGGTTCGGCGCCGTTTCTGGGTGGCGGCTTGGGCCATTTCTACGCCTATGCGCCGACGAAGCTCGAATATCCGATCAATCGTTACGCCATGGAAGTGAAGCGCCAG
The DNA here is from genome assembly GCF_056400625.1 of Allobosea sp. P5_A5. Classification (NCBI taxonomy): domain Bacteria; kingdom Pseudomonadati; phylum Pseudomonadota; class Alphaproteobacteria; order Hyphomicrobiales; family Alloboseaceae; genus Allobosea; species Allobosea sp. P5_A5. The sequence continues at coordinate 7,975 of NZ_JBFUKY010000022.1, read as the reverse complement.
CTCGACGTGCTCGACCGGCGCCTCGTCGATCACGAGTTCATCGCCGGTGACAGCTACACGATCGCCGACATGGCGATCTGGCCCTGGTATGGCGGGCTGGTGATGGGCTGGCAGTACGGTGCGGCTGAGTTTCTATCGGTGAAGGACTACACCAACGTCGTCCGCTGGGCCGAGCAGCTCTTCGCCCGGCCCGCCGTGGCGCGTGGCCGCATGGTGAACCGCACCAGCGGCGAGCCATCCAGCCAGTTGAGAGAGCGCCACGACGCCGGCGACTTCGCGACAAAGACCCAGGAAAAGCTCGCCGGGACATAGCAATCGGCGGCCGCGGCAAACGCATTCGCGTCACCGTCGGCGCCCCGGTCGCCAGGCGCTCCGGGTCGTTGGCCTCCTGGAGCGCCGAGGAATCGCCAGATCGTTTAGAAAAAGAAGAATGCGGGAGGACAATCGCGATGTTGAAGATCCTGGGGCGTTTGAGCTCGGTTAATGTGCAGAAAATAGTTTGGGCCGCGGCGAAACGGGCCAGGCGTTCGAACGGATCGACGTGGGCGGCGCGTTCGGTGGGAACAGCGAGCCTGCCTATCTCGCGAAGAACCCCAATGGACGCGTGCCTGTGCTGGAGGACGGCGACGTCCAGATCTGGGAATCGAACGCCATCGTGCAGTACATCGCGGCGCGGTATGGCCAAGATACGATCTGGGAAGACGATCCCGCGAAGCGCAGCGAGGGCGACCGCTGGATGGACTGGGCGCTCGGAGACCTGCAAAGGGTGATGGTGCCGGCGTTCTGGGGCCTGATGCGCGAGCCGGCGACGGCCGACCCCGCCGCTATCGCAACATCGATCATCCGGACCGAGCATTTCCTGGACATACTGGAAGCCCATTTGGCCAAAGGTTCGAGCTATATCGGCGGCGCACGTTTGGGAATGGCCGAACTTGTGCTGGGTCCCAGCGTGCACCGTTGGCTCAACATGCCGGTCGAAACTGCACAACGGCCCCGGCTCCAAAGATGGTACGAAACCATCGCCGCACGCGAGGCTGCAAAAGCAGCTCTTCCATTGCCGATCGCATAAGCCCTTTCCCCCATCGCGCGGCAATTTCCCGCCGCGACGAGCGAGGGAGGATGCCTTCGTTCCAGGACAGAGTGCTCTGCGCGCCAGTGGGCGCCGAAACCTCGATCTGATCGGCCTAACCGGAACTGCGTGGCCTGACCAATCCAAACAGTATCTATCGCCGTAAACAGCGCTACCTGCCCCCCGGCTGAGACGTTGAAACGTTCCCGACCGAGTATATTTGTGACCGCGCAACGTCCGGTTTCGGGCACCGCGCCGAGTTCGGCTCTTCGTGCAAGGGAGCCAATCAGCGACATTGAAGATAGTCGCCTGTGTAGTTCAACAGCTTGCGCATAGCCTTACGCGAGGCCTCGGCGTCGTGGCGGGCGATAGCTGCGGCGACGGCGCCGTGATTGGCCAAATTGCCTTCGAACACCGTGACCGTGAAGTCGAAGATCGCGCCTAGCAGGGCGTCGATGGCTCCATGAAGGCTTTGCAGCACGGGGTTATGCGTGGCGTCCAGCACGGTAAGATGAAAAGCCTTGTCTGCCAAGATCGCCTGCGCTGGATCATCGCGATGACGCACCATGGCGGCGTAGGCCGCGCTGATCGCGTCTCGCTGGGTATCGCTTGCGCGTATGGCCGCCAGCGCGGCGGCTTCCGGCTCGATGATGGATCGCGCCTCAGCGAATGCAAGGATGTCTGCCTTGCTGATACCGCTGGCTGCGATCCAACCGATCAGATCCCTATCCAGCCAGCTCCATTCATGGCGCGGCCTGACATGGGTGCCATGGCGCTGGCGCACACTGACTAGCCCCTTGGCCGCCAGGATTCTGATGGCCTCCCGCACGACGCCACGGCTGACGTCGAAACGCGCTTCGAGAACAGGTTCGGCTGCTAGCAGCCCCCCGGGCGCAGGCGTTCCACCGACGATCTCGATTCCGAGACGATCGACAACGCTGCTGGTCCGGGCGGGCTTGCGGTTGGTCATGGGCCTCGATCAATGCGGATGGAGGAGCGTCCTAACGTGCCGGCGATATGCCTCTGAAATCCATCCGGCTCAAGGGGAAGCAACTTGTCACCCAAACATAGGATGTTTTACATCGGATGTTTGCAAGCGCTGGCACAAGACCGACGCGTAAACTGGGAGGATCGAAGTGATGACCGTCGTCGATAACGCTGTGGATCGTGCGGAAACAATGCGGCGGGTCGGCTGGCGTCTGCTGCCCTTCCTGATGCTGCTCTACCTGATCGCCTATATCGATCGCTCGAACATCTCGGTGGCGGCTCTCCAGATGAATGCCGAACTCGGCCTGACTGCCGAGATGTACGGCCGAGCAGCCGGCATCTTTTTTGCGACCTACATCGTGTTCGAGATCCCCAGCAATATGGTGCTGGCTCGCGTTGGCGCCCGTCGCTGGATCGCCAGGATCATGTTCACCTGGGGCCTCATCGCCGCCGGGATGGCTTTCGTGACAAGCGCGAACCAGCTTTACGGGATGCGTCTTCTGCTGGGTGCCGCCGAAGCCGGCTTCACGCCCGGCGTTATCTATTATCTGGCGCGGTGGTTCCCATCGCGGGAACGCGCCAATGCCATGTCCTTTTTCTATATTGGCGCGGCGCTCGCGTCAGTGATCGGTCTGCCTTTATCGGGCCTGCTGCTCAGCTTCGATGGTTGGTACGGGATGAGCGGCTGGCGTTGGCTGTTTCTGATCGAGGGCGTTCCGGCAGTTCTGCTCGCTTTCGTCACCTTAAAAGTCCTGACCGACCGACCCGCCGATGCCTCGTGGCTGGCTCCGGTGGAACGAGACTGGCTGGAGCAAATCCTTGCGGCGGAGCGATCGGCGACACCGGTGTCGCATACCGCTGGTTGGCGTCAGGCCTTCACCAGCGGCAAAGTCTGGCTGCTCGCGCTGTTTTGGCTCCTGCAGGCGTTTGGAACCATCGGCATCACGCTGTTCCTACCGCTGATCGTGAAATCGGTCTCAGGCCAAAGCAACCTGACCGTCGGCCTGCTATCGGCCGTCCCGTTCCTGCTGGCCTGCATCTTCATGTTCTTCAACGGACGTCATTCGGATACCCACGGCGAGCGGGCGTTCCATCTTGGGCTACCGCTGGTTCTGGCCGGCCTTGTTCTTTGCGCCGCGGTTCAACTCGCCGATCATCCGCCCGTCGCCTATCTGCTGCTGGCACTTTCAATCGGCCTCAACTGGGCCGCTATCCCGATTTTCTGGGCAGTCACCACCGAACATGTTTCCGGCATCGCTGCTGCGGTCTCGATTGCGCTGATCAACGCGGTGGCGAACTTGGCCGGACTCGGCCTTCCCCCGGTGATCGGATGGATCAAGGACTCGACCGGAAGCTTCAACATCGCCCTTCTGGTCGTTGCGTCCGCGCTTGTGGCTGGCGGGCTGCTTGGAACGATGCTCGCGCGACGCCGTCGATCTCCGGACCTCGCACAGGGCGGTTCGATCGCTCAAACGGAAACCATTGCGCGATGACCGTCATGAACGAAGCGACGGACCGCAAAGCGCTGCACGGCATCCACGCCATCGCCTATGCTCTGTTCGACGAGAACGAGAGGTTGGATCGCGATGCGATGCGCCGACAGACTGCGCTATGCATCGCAGCCGGTGTTCATGGCATGGCTGCCCTCGGCTTGGCGACGGAAGTCGCCAAGCTTTCGGAAGCCGAACGCAGGACCGTGATGGACTGGGTTGCCGAAGATACGGGAGGGCGCGTTCCTCTGGCGTTCACGATCTATGGCAACTCGGTGGCCGAGCAGATCAGTCAGTTGCGCCATGCGGAAGGTGTCGGCGCCGATTGGGTGATCCTGCAGCCCCCTGCCGTTGGAAGCTTTGCGGCTGGTGAATATATCCGCTTCTTCGGCCGCGTCGCGGAAGCAAGCTCTATCCCGGTGGCGATCCAGAACGCTCCGGGTTTCTTGGGGCGCGGCCTGACGAGCGAGGATATCCGCATCCTGACCCGCGATTATCCTGCCATCAGCTTGCTCAAAGGCGAGGGAACGGCCGTCGAGATCGAACGGGTCATCGCGGTAACCGAAGGACGCATCCCTGTGTTTAATGGACGTGCGGGCCTCGAACTGATCGACGGGCTTCGTGCCGGTTGCGCCGGATTCATTCTTGCGCCCGACTGCATCGATCACGCTGTGCGCATCTACGAGCATTTCCGGGTTGGGAAGGAGGCTGAGGCTGAGGAAATGTATGCCCAAGTCCTTCCCGCCATCACCTTCGTGATGCAGGGACTCGAGCATCTGATTTGCTATGGCAAGCGGCTGTTCACCGCCCGGGCTGGGCTGCCCACCTTCGACCGGGCACCGGCGATGCAGCCGACCGAGTTTGGCCTCTCATTGGTCAAAAGCCATGCCGAGCGAATGGGAGCGTTCGGTAAATGAAGTCAATTAGCCGTGACTGATCCCACTGCTTGCTTCGGTAATCCGTAAAGGCGCCTGCGGCCTCGCCCGTTGCTGCCTGGTTTTAGGCATCTCATTGACCGCCTATTCGGGCGCTCGCAACGCTTCACCTAGGCAGGCGCTATTTACCAAAAGCTCTAACGTCAGGTTCGAGCGGAACACCAACTTCTGCTTTAGCCACAGCGGCGGCGGAGCCGCCGTGGCTAAAAAAGCTTACTGTTTGGTTCTCGTCATCTGCTGCATCTGGACATCCATGCTCAACGAGGTGCCGCGCTGGACCGGCGGGAACTCGACGAGCGACTTCACGTGGGCTTCGATGATGTCCTGGATCTGGTAGCCGACATAGGTATGGCCCTGCGTCGTGAGGGCCCTCGGGCCAGGCGCCTGATCGTAGCTTTCGAAGGGGTCCTGCCGGATATTGAAGACCGAGGGCACGTCGAGATGGGTAGTGTTACCGTAGTAGCCGTCGCGGGTCGAGAAATGCAGCTTCCACTGATTGAGCCTGATCGCCTGAAGGTGGTCCTCGGCGTAGTAGATGAAGTGGTTGCGGTTAGAGTGGTCCGACTTGCCGGTCCAGTAGTCGGTGTTGTCGATGCCGTCGATATAGTTCTTCTTCACGACGCCCGTGCCCAGATCGTCGCCCTTGGCCAGACGTTCCTTGATGTCGGTCGCTCCCCAGGCGGCGGCCAGTGTGGTGAACAGGTCCTCATGGGACTGGATGCCGTTGAGCTCCGTGCCAGGCGCCACGTGGCCAGGCCAGCGCAGTAGCCGGAACCCGGACCGCGCCTTCCCAGGTCGTCATCTTCTCGCTGCGATAGGGCGTGGTGGCCGTACGGCCAGGTCGAATGCTCCGGACCGTTATCCGTCGAGTAGATGACGATGGTGTTGTTGGCGATGCCCATGTCGTCGAGCTTCTTCAGGACCGTGCCGATGTTCTCATCATGCTGGAGCATGCCGGCGCAGTGCGGATCGTCGCCGCTGGTGATCGTCCTGCAACGCTCCCTGTAGGACGAGGGCACGCGCGTGAACGCGTGTTCGGGTCGTGTTGAGCCAAAGGAAGAACGGCTTCTGGTCCGCGACGGACTTCTCCATGAACTTTGAGGCGCCCTCGATGAACTCCTCGTCGACCCGCTCCATCCGCGCTTTTGTCAGCGGTCCGGTGTCGGTGCAGTTCTGCTTGCCCCACTTGCCATAGCGCGGGTCCTCGCCGGCAGGCTCGACAGTGGTTGCGGTGCAACGCAGCACCCCGCGCGGTATGTACTTGGCTCGGAAAGCGGGGTCGAACGGGTAGCCGTCCATCTCCGGCTCTTCGGGAGACGTTCAGGTGATAGAGATTACCCATGAACTCGTCGAAACCGTGCACGGTGGGCAGGTGTTCGTTCCGATCTCCCAGATGGTTCTTGCCATACTGACCGGTCGCGTAGCCCTGGGTTTTCAGCACCTCGGCGAGCGTGGCGCTCTTTGGCTGAGCCCAAGCGCGGCACCGGGCAGCCCAACCGTCGTCATGCCGGACCGGATCGGCAACTGGCCCGTGATGAACGCGGCACGGCCTGCGGTGCAACTCGGCTGCCCGTAATGGTCGGAGAAGATCGCACCTTCCTTCGCAATCCGATCGATGTTGGGCGTCTTGTACCCCATCGAGCCGCGGTTGTAGGCGCTGACGTTCCAGATCCCGATGTCGTCGCCCCAGATCACGACGATGTTCGGCTTGGCCGGGATTGGGGTCTGCGCCATCGCCGTGCCGGCGCATAGCGTGAAAGCGAGAGGAATAGCCTTGAGCAGGTGCTTCATCTGTACGTCCCCTTTTGCTGGCGCTCGTCGAGCGGTGAGCGAATCCTAATCCGACCTCGGTGCACCCCTGACGACGCACCTGAAGCCGACATGACTGGTAGAGGTGTCGACCGGCTCGGCATGCCGGGCGGCGGGGCGATAGCGGCGGCAGTAGTTCGGCGCGCACAGATGCGAGCCGCCCTTCAGGACCTTGCGCGGGATCCGGATCGCAGGCTGGCTCGGATCGAAGCTGGCGGCCTCCGGTCCGCCACGAGGGTTTTGCGGGACGCAACAGGCCTTGGGCGCATCGCCCCGATGACGCACCGACCAGAAGTCCGAGGTCCATTCCCAGACGTTGCCGATCATGTCGTGGAGGCCGTAACCGTTCGACGGGAAGGCCTTTACTGGCGAGGTCCGCGCGAAGCCGTCGGCCTTCGTGTTTTCGTGGGGGAAGTCGCCCTACCAGGTGTTGGCCATGTGGCGCCCATCCGGCGTCAGCTCGTCGCCCCACGCGAACTCGGCCCCCTCGCGACCGCCCCATGCGGCGAATTCCCATTCGGCTTCTGTCGGCAGCGACTTGCCTGCCCATGCGGCGTAGGCCGCGGCATCCCGATAGGCGACGTGCACGGCCGGATGGTCGTCGAGCCCTTTGATCGATGACCCGGAGCCATAGGGCTTGCGCCAGGTCACCCCGAACCTGAACTTCCACCATTGCGACCAGTCGCGCAGGTCGACGGGGTGCGACGGGGGATCGAACGTCAGCGAGCCCGCGCGCAGCATGTGCGGCAGGGCACCCGGGTAGTCCTTCGGGTCTGGAGACGTCTCGGCCATCGTGACGTGGCCTGTTGCCTCAATAAAAATCCGGAATTGTCGATTGGTAACCGGAGTTTCATCTAGCCAAAAGCCATCGACAGTTACTTGATGGCTTGGCGCCTCTTCTTGATAATGGCCGTCCGAGCCCATCCGGAACTGGCCACCGGGAACCCACGCCATTCCCGGCCGAGCGCCTCTTTCAATTCCTGACTCGGCTAGAAGCACAGCCATTCAGCGCCCCCCGCCTAAAATGGATTCACGTAGTTGAGGATGGCAATCTGCCGCAAAATGACCCTGCGGATGGTGTGGCTGATCGCAGCGCGCTCCATGAAAATCGCTACCGTCCCGGTGCTCCCGGCGGGCAATCGACGCGCGACCTCTGGATCATCGAGCTGAATGCGCACGACGAGGGGTGCGGCGGAAATCTCTCCCGGCGTCACGGCTCGTCCCCCCGCCGCCGTCTGGCCCGTTGACAGCGCCTGGAGGACTGCAACCACGTGACCGTTGTGGATCGCGCCGGGTTCGAACTTGAATGTTGCCTCGACAGGCCGGCCGGACTGTACATAGCGCGCGTTATTTTGGGAGATCTCCGCGGCGACGAAAGTCTCTGCCGTATCGATGAACGCCATAACGGGGCTTTGGGACGTTACTCGGGCACCGACCCTAGGGCTCGGACCCATAAAGAGGTTGGCACCGCTGGCTCTGTATGATTCACGGCTTCCCGGAGGAGGCCCGGATGAATCGGGATCGTTTCTGGCTCACGGATGCGCAATTCGCGCGGATCGCACCGCATTTGCCGACGGACACGCGTGGCAAACCGCGTGTTGATGACCGCCGGGTGATCAGCGGGATCGTCCATGTCCTCAAGTCAGGCGGGCGCTGGATCGATGCGCCGCCCGATTACGGGCCGC
>NZ_JBFUKY010000021.1:0-17056 GCF_056400625.1 Allobosea sp. P5_A5 | reverse complement strand
ACGAAGGAGGAGGGCGGTCGCCATACGCCGTTCTTCACCAACTACCGCCCGCAGTTCTACTTCCGCACGACGGACGTGACCGGCGTTGTCTCGCTGCCGGAAGGCACGGAGATGGTGATGCCGGGCGACAACATCTCGATGGAGGTGACGCTGATCGCCCCGATCGCGATGGAAGAGAAGCTGCGCTTCGCCATCCGCGAAGGCGGCCGCACCGTCGGCGCCGGCGTCGTCGCAAGCATCATCGCGTAATCGACGTTCATATCGATTTGGAAAGGGGCGGTGGCGACACCGCCCCTTTTTCTTTGGCCAGTGATCGTCGTTTTCGACTTGAAATGCGCCCGCAGTTGGGGCACATCACGGGCCGCTACAGGGGTGTAGCTCAGTTGGTAGAGTACCGGTCTCCAAAACCGGTTGTCGTAGGTTCGAGCCCTACCGCCCCTGCCAGTCTTTCCAGGCACACCATACCGATAGTCTTTGCGTCCGGTGCGCAAAAAGCTTGGCTGCAAATCCGCTGTCAAAATGGTGCCTGGGCTTAGCTCAGACCGATCCGGCAGGGCTTTCCCTACTGGTTCCCGCAACGCGATGCGGCACGGCGACCTTGGCCGAGAACGGCCTGGATGAGCTATCCGACTGATCCAAGGTTCGCGCCGAAGACGGTTTCCGCCGCCTCCTCAAAATGCGGAAAGCCCATGAAAGAAGCCGCTTGGCGAATGCGTCCCGCCGTTGTAAAGACGGGGTCGAAACGGCGCGCGGCTCCCTGAGCCCCGCGCCGCGAATGTTTCAGGACGGCCGATTCGGCGTCGTGGCAGGAGCTGCGGACCAATTCGGAATCCAGGGTGGTCCATGGCTAAATCCAATCCGTTTCAGTTTCTGCAGGACGTGCGCACGGAGGCCGGCAAGGTCACCTGGCCGTCGCGCCGCGAGACGCTGATCACCACCGGCCTGGTGCTGGCGATGGTCGTTCTCTCCAGCCTGTTCTTCCTCTTCACCGACACCGTCATCCGCTGGGTGCTCGGCATCATCCTCGGCGCCCGTTGAACGGAATGACGAACGTGAGCACCCGCTGGTACATCGTCCACGCTTATTCGAACTTCGAGAACAAGGTCGCCCAGTCGATCCGCGACCAGGCCGCGCTGCGCAACCTCGCTGAAAAATTCGACGAGGTGCTGGTGCCGACCGAGAAGGTAGTCGAGGTCCGTCGCGGCCGCAAGGTCGAGGCCGAACGCAAGTTCTTCCCGGGCTATGTACTGGTGAAGTGCGAAATGACCGACGAGGTCTACCACCTCATCAAGAACACGCCGAAGGTCACCGGCTTCCTGGGTGCCGATAAGGCCAAGCCCATGCCGATCCCCGAGAGCGAGGCGATGCGGATCAAGGGTCAGGTCGCCGAGGGCGTCGAGCGCCCGAAGCCGACGATCGTGTTCGAGGTCGGCGAGCAGGTGAAGGTCGCGGACGGGCCGTTCGCCTCGTTCAACGGCGTCGTCGAGGATGTCGACCACGGCCGTGCGCGCCTCAAGGTCGCGGTCTCGATCTTCGGCCGCGCCACGCCGGTCGAGCTCGAATACAGCCAGGTGGAAAAGCTCTGAGCTGATCGGGAAGGCCTTTCGGGCTTCCCTTCGGTGCTGCCCTATGTCATAGGGCGCACCTCAACCGCGTGGGAGGCGTGCCGGTCGCCAGCCGGATCACAGGCGCCGCACCACGCACTGCAACCACCCCGGTCCCGATGAAGAGCATCGGTGGCCGTGGGCGTCGTCGTTTCGAGTAGGCATCGAAGCGGACGGCAGGAGCAGCCATCATGGCAAAGAAGATCACGGGTTACGTGAAGCTTCAGGTTCCGGCGGGCGCCGCCAATCCGTCGCCGCCGATCGGTCCCGCGCTCGGTCAGCGCGGCCTCAACATCATGGAATTCTGCAAGGCCTTCAACGCGAAGACCCAGCAGATGGAAAAGGGCATGCCGATCCCGGTGATCATCACCGCGTATCAGGATCGCTCCTTCACCTTCGAGATGAAGCAGCCGCCGGTTTCCTACTGGCTGAAGAAGGCCGCCGGCCTTGCTTCCGGCTCGAAGACCCCGGGTCGTGGCGGCAATGTCGGCAAGGTCACCGTCGCCCAGATCAACGAGATCGCCGAGAAGAAGATGGCCGATCTCAACTGTCACACCGTCGAATCCGCAGCGTCCATGATCAAGGGCTCCGCCCGGTCGATGGGCCTGGAAGTCGTGGGCTGAGGGGGAGCTGACAATGGCACATGTGGGAAAGCGCGTCGTCAACGGCCGTGAAGGCATTGACCGCACCAAGCTCTATTCGCTCGATCAGGCCGTGAACTTCATCAAGGAGCGCGCCAACGCGAAGTTCGACGAGACCATCGAGATCGCGATGAATCTCGGCGTCGATCCGCGTCACGCCGACCAGATGGTCCGCGGCGTCTGCAACCTGCCGAACGGCTCGGGCCGCACTCTGCGCGTCGCCGTTTTCGCGCGCGGCGCCAAGGCCGAGGAGGCCAAGAAGGCCGGAGCCGACATCGTCGGCGCGGAAGAGCTGGTCGAGTCCGTCCAGAAGGGCGAGATCAACTTCGATCGCTGCATCGCGACCCCCGACATGATGGGTCTCGTCGGTCGTCTCGGTAAGGTGCTCGGCCCGCGCGGCCTGATGCCGAACCCGCGCGTCGGCACCGTCACCATGGACGTGACCAGCGCCGTGGCCGCCTCGAAGGGTGGCTCGGTCGAGTTCCGCGTCGAGAAGGCCGGTATCGTGCATGCCGCCGTTGGCAAGGCCTCGTTCACGGCCGACAAGCTCGCCGAGAACATCAAGGCTTTCGTCGACTCGGTCTCCAAGGCCAAGCCGGCGGGTGCCAAGGGCACCTATATCCAGCGCGTCGCTCTGTCCTCGACGATGGGCCCGGGCGTCAAGATCGAGCCCAACACCGTCACCGGCGCGTGATTTCGCTGGCAGAGCGGCCGTCAGGCCGCTCTGCGCTGGTTCTTGAATTCGCAAGATCGAGAGCCCACTTGGCAGGAGCAGGCGAAGGCGCTATGACGCAGGCCTGTTTCCATAAGTGATGGGGCTCCGGCGCCGATTGTGCGCAGGGGTCCATTTCGCGTTTTTCGGCGGTTTTCCGCCGAAGAATGGGTGTTTGGGGACTTGAAGAGCAATCTTCAGGTCCAGAATCATCCAGTCCTGTCTGAGACTGCAGGTGCTCCGGAGCTTCGGCTGCGGGCATAATTTCGCCAAGAGGCCTGCATAGACGGTGCAAGAGCTTAGTCCCGGATCGCAAGGTCCGGATGAAGACGGTTCGAACCATCTCGCCCGATCCCGGTCTCTGTTGAGGCCGGAGAGCGGGGACAGGGCACCAAGCGTCGCTTCGCAGCGCGCCGGTGTCAACCGGGGTTCTGGAAGCGGCATTTGCAACCGGCGGCGAGCTTTTCGCTTGCCGTCAACCGGAGAGAGCCCAGTGGATAAAGCGGCAAAACAAGATGCCGTCGCTTCGCTGAACGGTGTGTTTGCGAACACGTCGGTCGTCGTGGTGGCCCACTATGCGGGTTTGACCGTGGCCCAGTTCCAGAAGCTTCGTCGCGAGATGAAGGCGAATGGCGCCACTGTTAAGGTCGCAAAGAACCGCTTGGCCAAGATCGCTCTTGAAGGCACCGACGTCGCGTCCATCAGCGCCCTGCTGACGGGTCCCACCCTGATCGCTTATTCCAACGATCCGGTCGCGGCGCCGAAGGTCGCCACCGCTTTCGCCAAGGAGAACGACAAGCTCGTCATCCTCGGCGGCGCGATGGGCAAGACCGCCCTGAACCCCGACGGCGTCAAGGCTCTGGCCACGATGCCCTCGCTCGACGAACTGCGTGCCAAGCTCATCGGCCTTATTCAGGCCCCGGCTACGAAGCTTGCGCAGCTCACGAACGCGCCCGCCGGCAAGCTGGCTCGCGTGGTTCAGGCTTATGCCGACAAGAATGCGGCTTGATAGCCAGCAAACCCTTATCGTTCGAACCTCTTAAGACAGGAACTTAAACCATGGCCGATCTCGCCAAAATCGTCGACGAGCTTTCGTCGCTCACCGTTCTCGAGGCCGCTGACCTCGCCAAGATGCTTGAAGAGAAGTGGGGCGTCTCCGCCGCTGCCGCCGTTGCGGTTGCCGGCCCGGCCGCTGGCCCCGCTGCCGCTGCCGTGGAAGAGCAGACCGAGTTCACCGTCGTTCTTGCCGCCGCCGGCGACAAGAAGATCGAAGTGATCAAGGAAGTCCGCGCCATCACCGGCCTGGGCCTCAAGGAAGCCAAGGACCTGGTCGAAGGCGCTCCGAAGCCGGTCAAGGAAGCCGTTGGCAAGGACGAGGCCGAGAAGCTCAAGAAGCAGCTCGAGGCCGTCGGCGCCAAGGTCGAACTCAAGTGAGTCAGGGCCGGCTGATGCCGGTCCGACCGTAGTAAAAAAGACAGTCCCGGGGGCGGCTTCGCCTCCGGGGCTGTCGCGTCGTTTCCGCAGATTTTCGCGGGAGTTGTCGCAAGAAGGCTTTGCAACCATTCCGCGAAGTTTTCAATCAAGTCAGGTTGACGCGTTCACGCGTCGAACGGCTCACCCGGCGGCCCGTGGCCGCCCGCCCGGACCCCCGGGTGAGCCGTCCATGGAGCCGATATGATCGAGGCCTGCAAGGGTTTGGGTCGGTCCCGGTTCTGCACGGAGAGGTCGGCATCTGCCGGGGCGTGGCCGCCATAGTGGCCAGGGTTTCCGGACGGTGTCAGAGAACGCGAGGAACAACATGGTCAATTCGCTCCAGGGCCGCAGGCGCGTCCGCAAGTTCTTTGGCAAGCTCAAGGAAGTGGCGCAGATGCCGAACCTCATCGAGGTTCAGAAGGCGTCCTACGACCAGTTCCTGATGGTCGACGAACCCAAGGGCGGCCGCGGCGACGAAGGTCTGCAATCGGTCTTCCGTTCGGTCTTCCCGATCGGCGATTTCTCCGGCGCCTCGCTGCTGGAATTCGTCAAGTACACCTTCGAGCAGCCCAAATACGACGTCGACGAGTGCCGCCAGCGCGGCATGACCTATTCGGCGCCGCTGAAGGTGACGCTGCGCCTGATCGTGTTCGATATCGATCCCGACACCCAGGCGAAGTCGGTCAAGGACATCAAGGAGCAGGATGTCTACATGGGTGATATGCCGCTCATGACGGATAACGGCACCTTCATCGTCAACGGGACCGAACGCGTCATCGTCTCGCAGATGCACCGTTCGCCGGGCGTGTTCTTCGATCACGACAAGGGCAAGACCCATTCCTCGGGCAAACTGCTCTTCGCCGCGCGCATCATTCCTTATCGTGGCTCGTGGCTCGACATCGAGTTCGACGCCAAGGACATCGTCTACGCCCGTATCGACCGGAAGCGTAAGATCCCCGTCACGTCGCTGCTGTTCGCGCTCGGCATGGACGGCGAGGAGATCCTCAGCCGCTTCTACAACCACATCACCTATGTCCGTGACGGCAAGGGCTGGCGCGTTCCCTATGATGCGGAGCGCATGAAGGGCTTCAAGGCGACCGTCGACCTGATCGACGCCGACACCGGCGAAGTCGTTGTCGAGGCCGGCAAGAAGCTCGTCGCGCGTACTGCGCGCCAGCTGGCCGAGAAGGGCCTGAAGTTCCTGCGCGCCTCGGACGAGGATCTCATCGGCCAGTATGTCGCCGAGGACATCGTCGATCCCGAGACGGGCGAAGTGCATGCCGAGGCCGGCGAAGAGCTGGCCATGGCGGCCGAGGCCAAGACCGGCGAGATGAAGGGCAACCTCGTCGATCTGATCGCCAAGGGCTACACCGAGATTCCGGTGCTGGACATCGACCACATCACGGTCGGTCCCTATATCCGCAACACGCTGACCGTGGACAAGAACTCGCGCCGCGAAGAGGCGCTGTTCGACATCTACCGCGTGATGCGTCCCGGCGAGCCGCCGACGCTCGAGACTGCCGAGAACATGTTCCAGTCGCTGTTCTTCGACTCGGAGCGTTACGACCTGTCGGCCGTCGGCCGCGTCAAGATGAACATGCGTCTGGACCTCGACGCCGAGGACACCGTGCGCATCCTGCGCAAGGAAGACATCTTCGCGGTCGTCAAGGCGCTGGTCGACCTGCGCGACGGCAAGGGCGAGATCGACGACATCGACCATCTCGGCAACCGGCGCGTGCGCTCGGTCGGCGAGCTGATGGAGAACCAGTATCGCCTTGGCCTGCTCCGAATGGAGCGCGCCATCAAGGAGCGCATGTCCTCGGTCGATATCGACACGGTGATGCCGCAGGACCTGATCAACGCCAAGCCGGCGGCTGCCGCCGTGCGCGAGTTCTTCGGCTCCTCGCAGCTGTCGCAGTTCATGGACCAGACGAACCCGCTCTCGGAAGTGACGCATAAGCGTCGTCTTTCGGCGCTTGGACCGGGCGGTCTGACCCGCGAGCGCGCCGGCTTCGAGGTGCGCGACGTGCACCCGACCCATTACGGCCGCATTTGCCCGATCGAGACGCCGGAAGGCCCGAATATCGGCCTGATCAACTCGCTCGCCACCTTTGCGCGGGTGAACAAGTACGGCTTCATCGAAAGCCCCTATCGCCGCATCCGCGATGGCAAGCAGACTGACGAGATCCTCTATCTCTCGGCGATGGAGGAGGCGAAGTACAACGTCGCCCAGGCCAATGCCGCCATCGACAAGGAAGGCCGTCTCACTGACGACCTGATCGTCTGCCGTCGCGCTGGTGAAGTCATCGTCACGCCGGTCGACAAGGTCGACTTCCAGGACGTCTCGCCGAAGCAGCTCGTTTCGGTCGCCGCGGCGCTGATCCCGTTCCTCGAGAACGACGACGCCAACCGCGCGCTGATGGGCTCGAACATGCAGCGCCAGGCGGTGCCGCTGGTTCGCGCCGATGCGCCCTTCGTCGGGACCGGCATGGAAGCGGTCGTCGCCCGTGACTCGGGCGCTGCGATCGCAGCCCGCCGTGGCGGCATCGTCGACCAGGTCGACGCGACGCGTATCGTCATTCGCGCCTCGGACGAGATGGACCCGACCAAGCCCGGCGTCGACATCTACCGCTTGCAGAAGTTCCAGCGCTCCAACCAGTCGACCTGCATCACGCAGCGTCCGCTGGTCCGCGTCGGCGACATGATCAAGAAGGGCGATATCGTCGCGGACGGCCCGTCGACCGAGTTCGGCGAGCTTGCGCTCGGCCGCAACGTGCTCGTCGCGTTCATGCCGTGGAACGGCTACAACTTCGAGGACTCGATCCTTCTCTCCGAGAACATCGTTTCGCAGGACATCTTCACCTCGATCCATATCGAGGAGTTCGAGGTCATGGCCCGCGACACCAAGCTCGGACCTGAGGAGATCACGCGCGACATTCCCAACGTCTCGGAAGAAGCGCTTAAGAACCTCGACGAAGCCGGCATCGTCTATATCGGCGCCGAAGTGGCTGCCGGCGACATCCTCTGCGGCAAGATCACGCCGAAGGGCGAGAGCCCGATGACGCCGGAAGAGAAGCTGCTCCGCGCCATCTTCGGCGAGAAGGCTTCCGACGTTCGCGACACCTCGCTTCGGGTTCCGCCCGGCGTGCAGGGCACGATCGTCGAGGTGCGCGTGTTCAATCGCCACGGTGTGGACAAGGACGAGCGCGCTCAGGCGATCGAGCGCGAGGAGATCGAGCGTCTCGCCAAGGACCGCGACGACGAGCAAGCGATCCTCGACCGCAACACCTTCGCGCGTCTGGCCGAGATCCTGACGGGCAAGACCGGTCTCGCCGGTCCCAAGGGCTTCCGGAAGGACACCGTCATCACCCGCGAGGTGATGAGCGAATTCCCGCGTTCGCAATGGTGGCTGTTCGCCACCGCCGAAGACTCGCTAATGACCGAGATCGAGGCTATGCGGAAGCAGTATGACGAGTCGAAGAAGCGTCTCGAGCAGCGCTTCCTCGACAAGGTCGAGAAGCTGCAGCGCGGCGACGAACTGCCTCCGGGCGTGATGAAGATGGTCAAGGTCTTCGTCGCGGTGAAGCGCAAGATCCAGCCGGGCGACAAGATGGCCGGCCGCCACGGCAACAAGGGCGTGGTTTCGCGCATCGTGCCGGTGGAGGACATGCCGTTCCTTGAGGACGGCACCCATGCCGACATCGTGCTGAACCCGCTCGGCGTGCCCTCGCGCATGAATGTCGGTCAGATCCTTGAGACCCATTTGGGTTGGGCTGCTGCCGGACTCGGCAAGCAGATCGGCAACGCGCTCGACGCCTATAAGAAGTCGAACGACTTCAAGGCGCTGAAGGCTTCCTTCGATGCCGTTTATGAGGACAACGAGATCATCGCCTCTATGGACGAGGCTGAACTCGTGGAGATGGGGCAGAACCTTCGCCGCGGCGTGCCGGTGGCCACGCCGGTCTTCAACGGCGCCAAGGAGGCCGATATCGAGCGGCTCCTGGAGCAGGCGGGTCTGCATTCGTCGGGCCAGTCGACGCTGTATGATGGCCGCACCGGCGAGCCTTTCGACCGCAAGGTCACGATGGGCTACATCTACATGCTGAAGCTGCACCATCTGGTGGACGACAAGATCCACGCGCGCTCGATCGGTCCGTACTCGCTCGTGACCCAGCAGCCGCTGGGTGGCAAGGCGCAGTTCGGCGGCCAGCGCTTCGGCGAGATGGAGGTCTGGGCGCTGGAAGCCTATGGCGCCGCCTACACGTTGCAGGAGATGCTGACGGTGAAATCGGACGACGTCGCGGGCCGGACCAAGGTCTACGAGTCGATCGTGCGCGGCGAAGACAACTTCGAAGCGGGCATCCCCGAGAGCTTCAACGTGCTCGTCAAGGAAATGCGCTCGCTCGGACTGAACGTCGAGCTGATCAGCAACAAGCCGAAGCCGGGCGAACTGCCCGAGGCGGCCGAATAACACAGTCGGTCATCGACGGTCGGTTCTCGCGAATGCGAAGGCTGGCCGTCACTTCCGACTGTGATTGATAAGATTTTTCGCCGGGCAGGGTGGCCTTCGCCCCCGCCGGCTGTGAGGAGACAGGCGATGAAGCAAGAGGTCATGAACCTTTTCGGCCAGCAGCCGGTGCAGCAGGCCTTCGACGCGATCAAGATTTCGATCGCGAGCCCGGAGAAGATCCTGTCCTGGTCGTTTGGCGAGATCAAAAAGCCGGAGA
The DNA here is from genome assembly GCF_056400625.1 of Allobosea sp. P5_A5. Classification (NCBI taxonomy): domain Bacteria; kingdom Pseudomonadati; phylum Pseudomonadota; class Alphaproteobacteria; order Hyphomicrobiales; family Alloboseaceae; genus Allobosea; species Allobosea sp. P5_A5. Next base: position 7,899 of record NZ_JBFUKY010000021.1, on the reverse strand, counting down.
CGATCAACTATCGGACGTTCAAGCCGGAACGCGACGGCTTGTTCTGCGCGCGCATTTTCGGACCGATCAAGGACTACGAGTGCCTGTGCGGCAAGTACAAGCGCATGAAGTTCAAGGGCGTCATCTGCGAGAAGTGTGGCGTCGAAGTGACGCTTGCCCGCGTCCGGCGCGAGCGCATGGGCCATATCGAGCTGGCCGCCCCGGTTGCACATATCTGGTTCCTGAAGTCGCTGCCGTCGCGCATCGGCCTGCTGATGGACATGCCGCTCAAGGATCTTGAGCGCATCCTCTATTTCGAGAGCTACGTCGTCATTGAGCCGGGTCTGACCCCGCTCAAGGACCGTCAGCTGCTGTCGGAGGAGGAATATGTCCGCTGCCAGGAGGAGTACGGCGCCGACACCTTCACCGCCATGATCGGCGCGGAAGCCATCCGCGAGATGCTGCGCGCGCTCGACCTCGACCAGATCAACGCCGATCTCAAGCATGAGATCGCGACGACGACGTCGGAGCTGAAGCCCAAGAAGCTGATGAAGCGCCTCAAGATCATCGAGGCCTTCCAGGAGTCCGGCAACAAGCCGGAATGGATGGTGATGACCCAGATTCCGGTCATCCCGCCGGATCTGCGCCCGCTGGTGCCGCTCGATGGCGGCCGCTTCGCGACTTCCGACCTGAACGACCTCTATCGCCGCGTCATCAACCGCAACAACCGCCTCAAGCGCCTCATCGAGCTGCGTGCGCCCGACATCATCATCCGCAACGAAAAGCGGATGCTGCAGGAATCGGTCGATGCGCTGTTCGACAACGGTCGCCGCGGCCGCGTCATCACGGGTGCCAACAAGCGCCCGCTGAAGTCGCTCGCCGACATGCTGAAGGGCAAGCAGGGCCGCTTCCGCCAGAACCTGCTCGGCAAGCGCGTCGATTATTCGGGACGCTCGGTCATCGTCGTCGGCCCCGAGATGAAGCTGCACCAGTGCGGCCTGCCGAAGAAGATGGCGCTGGAACTGTTCAAGCCGTTCATCTATGCGCGCCTCGACGCCAAGGGCTACTCGACCACGGTCAAGCAGGCCAAGAAGCTCGTCGAGAAGGAGAAGCCCGAGGTCTGGGATATCCTGGACGAGGTCATCCGCGAACATCCAGTGATGCTGAACCGCGCACCGACGCTCCACCGCCTCGGCATCCAGGCGTTCGAGCCCGTGCTGATCGAAGGCAAGGCGATCCAGCTTCATCCGCTGGTCTGCGCCGCCTTCAACGCGGACTTCGACGGCGACCAGATGGCCGTGCACGTCCCGCTGTCGCTCGAAGCGCAGCTGGAAGCGCGCGTGCTGATGATGTCGACCAACAACATCCTGCACCCCGCGAACGGCCAGCCGATCATCGTGCCGTCGCAGGACATCGTGCTCGGCCTGTATTATCTCTCGATCATCTCGGACGGCGAGCCTGGCCAGGGCAAGGTCTTCGGTGATTTCGGCGAGCTCGAGCACGCGCTGCACGAGAAGGTCGTGACGCTGCATTCGAAGATCCGATATCGTTGGACGGGCACCGGCAAGGACGGCAAGCCCTACACGAAGATCTACGACACGACGCCTGGCCGTGTGATCCTCTCGACCGCGCTGCCGGACCATCCGGCCGTGTCCTTCGACGTCAGCAATCGCCTGATGACCAAGAAGGAAATCTCCGGAATGATCGACGCCGTCTATCGCGGCTGCGGTCAGAAGGAGTCGGTGATCTTCTGCGACCGCGTCATGGGGCTGGGCTTCAAGCATGCCTTCAAGGCCGGCATCTCCTTCGGCAAGGACGACATGGTCGTGCCGGAGAACAAGTGGGAGATCGTCGACACCACCCGCGCGCTGGCGAAGGACTATGAGCAGCAGTATCAGGACGGCCTGATCACGCAGGGCGAGAAATACAACAAGGTCGTCGACGCCTGGGCGAAGTGCTCCGACAAGCTCGCTCAGGAGATGATGGCCCGCATCTCGACCGTCCAGAAGGACGAGACCGGCCGCGACAAGCAGATCAACTCGATCTACATGATGTCGCATTCCGGAGCGCGTGGTTCGCCAGCCCAGATGCGCCAGCTCGCGGCGATGCGCGGCCTGATGGCCAAGCCGTCGGGCGAGATCATCGAGTCGCCGATCATCTCGAACTTCAAGGAAGGCCTCGACGTTCTCGAGTACTTCAACTCGACCCACGGCGCCCGTAAGGGTCTCGCCGATACGGCGTTGAAGACGGCCAACTCCGGCTATCTGACCCGCCGCCTCGTCGACGTGGCGCAGGACGCGATCATCTCCGAGGTGGATTGCGGCTCGGAAAACGGCATCAAGATGCGCGCCATCGTCGATGCCGGCCAGATCGTGGCTTCGCTCGGCATGCGTATCTTGGGCCGCGCCACGGCCGAGGATATCGTCAACATCGAAGGTAAGGTCGTCGTCGCCAAGGGTATCGTGATCGAGGAAAGCGACATCGCGAAGATTACCGCCGCGGGCGTCCAGGAGGTGAAGATCCGTTCGGTTCTCACCTGCGAGACCAAGAACGGCGTCTGCGCGACCTGCTACGGACGCGACCTCGCTCGCGGTACGCCCGTCAACATGGGCGAAGCCGTCGGCGTCATCGCGGCGCAGTCGATCGGCGAGCCGGGCACGCAGCTCACCATGCGGACCTTCCACATCGGCGGCGCGGCCACCATCGCCGACCAGTCCTTCGTCGAGTCGAACTTCGAAGGCACGGTCAAGATGCGCAACCGTAACGTCGCGCGGAACTCGGACGGCGATCTCATCGCCATGGCGCGCAACATCGCCATCGTCGTCGTTGGGCCGGACGGGGCCGAGCGCGCCGTCCATCGCGTCCAGTTCGGCTCGAAGCTGCGGGTCGACGAGGGCGACAAGGTCAAGCGCGGTCAGCGTCTGATCGAGTGGGACCCCTATTCCCGCCCGATCCTGGCGGAAGTGGACGGCACGGTCGGCTACGAGGACCTCGTGGACGGCATGTCGATCACCGAGACGACCGACGAGGCGACCGGCATCTCCAAGCGCGTCGTTATCGACTGGCGCGGCTCGGCCCGTACGGCCGATCTCAAGCCGGCGATGACGATCTCGGGTGCCGACGGCAAGATCGCGAAGCTCGCCCGTGGTGGCGATGCCCGCTACATCCTGCCGGTCGACGGCATCATCTCGGTGGAGCCGGGGCACATGATCACGGCCGGCGACGTGCTTGCGCGTGTTTCGACCGACTCGGCCAAGACCCGTGACATCACCGGCGGTCTGCCGCGGGTGGCGGAACTGTTCGAGGCGCGTCGTCCGAAGGATGCGGCGATCATCGCCGAGAAATCCGGCGTCATCGGCTTCGGCAAGGACTACAAGAACAAGCGTCGCGTGACGCTGACGCCGCATGATGGCTCGGACGGGCTCGAGTACCTGATCCCGAAGGGCAAGCACATCCATCTCCAGGACGGCGACGTCGTGGAGACGGGCGATTACATCCTCGACGGCAACCCGGCCCCGCACGATATCCTTGCGATCAAGGGCGTCGAGGAGCTGGCGGCTTATCTGGTGAACGAGATCCAGGAGGTCTATCGCCTCCAGGGCGTGACCATCAACGACAAGCATATCGAGGTCATCGTCCGGCAGATGCTCCAGAAGGTCGAAATCACCGAGTCGGGAGACAGCGATATCCTGACCGGCGACCAGATCGACCGGATCGAGCTGGAAGAGGTCAACGAGAAGCTGCGCGAGGAAGGCAAGAAGCCGGCCTCGGGCGTGCCGGTTCTGCTGGGCATCACCAAGGCCTCGCTGCAGACCCGCTCCTTCATCTCGGCGGCGTCCTTCCAGGAGACCACCCGCGTCCTCACCGAGGCGGCGGTCAACGGCAAGTCGGACATGCTCGAAGGCCTCAAGGAGAACGTCATCGTCGGCTCGCTCATCCCGGCTGGTACAGGCGCGCAGTTTGCCCGTATCAAGCAGGTTGCGACCCGCCGCGACGATCTCATCGTCGGGCAAAAGGCGGATGCGGCGGCCAAGGCCGCCCGTGCTGCCGCTGCGGTGTTGCCAGCTGCCGAGTAAGCAGGCATCACGCAATGATCGGAAAGGCCGCCCTGACCGGGCGGCCTTTTTCTTGCGCGGTGGGGCAGGTGAGGGCGGAAGGAGCCGGAACCCGCCAAAACCTCGGCCCTTCCGGCGCTTTGGGGTTGACGCGAATCCCCCTGTGAGTCATAAGCACGGCACTGTCGACGGTTGTCGGACACGTCTGTCGCTCGCGCATCGTTCGCAAGCGAGTTTCGCGACCGAAACTCCGTCGGAATTCCAGCGTCGAACGACGACATGGCAAGATGCATGAATGCGGGATCGCTTCCGTGTTCCTCTGCTGGCGGACGCGTCTGAAGCCCCTCGAAGGGAGCTGATGGCGCGGTTTCGTTTATGTCATTGCTTCCGCCGATCTGGGTATTGAGACCGCGAATTTCCAAACGCTCAGTGGGGCGAGAGGCCAGAATGCCGACAATCAGCCAGCTCATCCGCAAGCCACGCTCACCCGTGAAGGCGCGTAATACCGCCCCGGCGCTCGAGTCGTGCCCGCAGAAGCGCGGCGTGTGCACACGCGTCTACACAACGACTCCGAAGAAGCCGAACTCCGCGCTCCGTAAGGTTGCGAAGGTTCGCCTGACCAATGGCTTCGAGGTGATCGGTTACATTCCGGGTGAGGGTCACAACCTTCAGGAACACTCGGTCGTCATGATCCGTGGCGGCCGCGTGAAGGATCTTCCCGGCGTTCGTTATCACATCCTTCGCGGCGTGCTCGACACGCAGGGCGTCAAGAACCGCAAGCAGCGCCGTTCGAAGTACGGCGCCAAGCGTCCCAAGTAATTTTCTGCCAGGCCGGCGGGATTTTTGGATCCAAGCCAGTCCGCAGCGTTCCAATTGACCGGAGACTAGACGATGTCCCGCCGCCACAGTGCCGAAAAGCGCGAAGTTATCCCGGACCCGAAGTTCGGCGATATCGTCGTCACGAAGTTCATGAATTCCGTGATGTACGAAGGCAAGAAGTCGACGGCCGAGCGCATCGTTTATGGCGCGTTCGATATCATCGAGTCGAAGACCAAGAGCGAGCCGCTCGGCATCTTCAAGTCGGCGCTTGAGAACGTCGCTCCGGCGATCGAGGTTCGCTCCCGCCGCGTTGGTGGCGCGACCTATCAGGTTCCGGTCGAGGTTCGCACCGAGCGCCGTCAGGCGCTGGCGATCCGCTGGTTGATCACGGCTGCTCGCGGCCGCAACGACAAGACCATGGTCGAGCGTCTCTCGGCCGAATTGATGGACGCTGCGAATAACCGTGGCAATGCCGTCAAGAAGCGCGAAGACACGCACCGGATGGCGGAAGCCAACCGCGCCTTCTCGCACTATCGCTGGTAAGCGAAGCCCGGATTTCAGGACACAGGTTGACCAGTATGGCCCGTTCCCACCCCATCGATCGTTATCGCAACTTCGGCATCATGGCCCACATCGATGCGGGCAAGACGACGACGACCGAGCGTATTCTCTATTACACCGGCAAGTCGCATAAGATCGGCGAAGTCCATGATGGCGCGGCCACGATGGACTGGATGGCGCAGGAGCAGGAGCGTGGCATCACGATCACCTCTGCTGCGACGACCTGCCTGTGGCGCGACCACCGCCTGAACATCATCGACACCCCCGGCCACGTCGACTTCACCATCGAAGTCGAGCGTTCGCTGCGCGTGCTGGATGGTGCGGTCTGCGTGCTGGACGGCAACCAGGGCGTCGAGCCCCAGACCGAGACTGTCTGGCGCCAGGCCGACAAGTATGACGTTCCGCGCGTCGTGTTCGTCAACAAGATGGACAAGATCGGCGCCGATTTCTATCGCTGCGTCCAGGACATTATTGATCGCGTCGCCGGCAAGCCTGTTTGCCTGCAGATCCCGATCGGTGCCGAGTCCGATTTCGCCGGCGTCATCGACCTGATCAAGATGAAGGCGATCGTCTGGAACGGCGAGGCGCTGGGCGCTTCCTACGAAGAGACGGAAATTCCCGCCGATCTCGTCGATAAGGCTGTCGAATACCGTCACAAGCTGCTCGAAGCCGCCGTCGAGATGGACGACGCCGCGATGGAAGCTTACCTTGACGGCACCGAGCCGGATGCCGATACGCTTCGCCGTCTCGTCCGCACCGCCGTGCAGCGCCGCGYTTTCCACCCCGTGCTTTGCGGCTCGGCCTTCAAGAACAAGGGCGTTCAGCCGCTTCTCGACGGCGTCGTCGATTTCCTGCCTTCGCCGGTCGATCGCGGCGACATCAAGGGTATCGACTACAAGACGGAAGAGGAGACGGTTCGTCATCCGACGGATGAGGATCCCTTCTCCATGCTTGCGTTCAAGATCATGGACGATCCCTTCGTCGGGACGATCACCTTCTGCCGCGTCTATTCGGGCAAGGTCGACACCGGGCAGGGCGTCATCAACTCGACCCGCGACAAGAAAGAGCGTGTCGGCCGCATGTTGCTGATGCATGCGAACAACCGCGAGGACATCAAGGAGGCTTTCGCCGGCGATATCGTCGCCCTGGCCGGCCTCAAGGATGTCCGCACCGGCGATACGCTGTGCGATCCGGCTCAGGCCGTGATCCTCGAGCGCATGGAATTCCCCGAGCCGGTCATCACGATCGCGATCGAGCCGAAGTCCAAGGCCGACCAGGAGAAGCTCGGTCTCGCTTTGTCGAAGCTCGCGAACGAGGATCCGTCCTTCCGCGTCTCGACCGATCAGGAGAGCGGCCAGACCATCCTCAAGGGCATGGGTGAACTGCACCTCGACATCAAGGTCGACATCCTGAGGCGCACCTACAAGGTCGATGCCAATATCGGCGCGCCGCAGGTTGCCTATCGTGAGACGATCACGAAGAAGGTCGACATCGACTACACCCATAAGAAGCAGACCGGTGGTACCGGTCAGTTCGCGCGGGTGAAGTTCACGGTCGAGCCGAACGAGACCGGCAAGGGCTTCGAGTTCGAGTCCAAGGTCGTCGGCGGAACGGTGCCGAAGGAGTATATCCCCGGCGTCGAGAAGGGCCTGAACTCGGTCATTGGTTCCGGCGTGCTCGCCGGCTTCCCGGTCGTCGACGTCAAGGTCACGCTGACGGACGGCGCGTTCCACGAGGTCGACTCGTCGGCGCTGGCCTTCGAAATCGCTTCGCGTGCCGGTCTTCGCGAGGGTCTGCAGAAGGCGGGTTCTGTCCTGCTCGAGCCGATCATGAAGGTCGAGGTCGTGACCCCGGAAGACTATACCGGTTCGGTCATCGGCGACCTGAATTCGCGTCGCGGTCAGATCCAGGGCCAGGACATGCGCGGCAACGCCGTCGTGGTAAACGCGATGGTTCCGCTGGCGAACATGTTCGGCTACGTGAACCAGCTGCGTTCCTTCAGCCAGGGCCGCGCGAACTACACGATGCAGTTCGACCATTACGAGCAGGTTCCGTCGGCGGTCGCCGCCGAGGTCCAGGCGAAATACGCCTGACCGGAACCATCGACTGAACACTGACAGATTGGACGGAGGCTACCATGGCCAAAGAGAAGTTTGCACGCACGAAGCCGCATTGCAACATTGGAACGATTGGTCACGTCGACCATGGCAAGACGAGCTTGACGGCTGCGATCACGAAGGTTTTGGCAGAGTCTGGGGGCGCGACGTTCACGGCGTATGACCAGATCGACAAGGCTCCCGAGGAGAAGGCCCGCGGCATAACGATCTCGACGGCTCACGTCGAGTACGAGACGGTTGCGCGGCACTATGCCCACGTCGACTGCCCCGGCCACGCCGACTATGTGAAGAACATGATCACCGGTGCCGCCCAGATGGACGGCGCGATCCTGGTTGTGTCGGCGGCCGACGGCCCAATGCCGCAGACC
>NZ_JBFUKY010000020.1:0-17414 GCF_056400625.1 Allobosea sp. P5_A5 | reverse complement strand
GCTTCGAACCGCTGCCGAGCATCCTCGCTTTGCCCAAGAAACAGTCCGCGCCAATAGGCTTCGTGCTCCGCATTGATTCTCGCAGCCGCTTTACGCGCGCTATGGCCGCGCGGATCGTCGGCCACTCGGATGCGCGTCGACTGCTTGACAATGCCCCGCGGGTCAAAAGCCGCAAACGGCGCCGGCACCCGTCGCACATAGTGCCACCAGCCGTCACGCTTCCCAAGGAAATCCGGCACTGGCGCACACCGTTACACGAAATGTTGTACGCTATGTTGCGCGAAAAAACCCCGTAACGTCAAGCTGGTGCGGATCTTTCGGCCAAATCAACGAATTAGCATGGCAGGCGTGGCGGACAGGGAGGGATTCGAACCCTCGATACGGTTTCCCGTATACACACTTTCCAGGCGTGCGCCTTCAGCCACTCGGCCACCTGTCCGGCGCGGTGCTTATGACCGTCGTGGCGCTATCTTTCAAGGCCGTCGCGACGGCTTTTTCACAATTGCCGAAATAGGCTTGTCGGAGCCTCAGGGTGTATTGTGGTTCGCCTGTGCGACACGCACATGTCCCTCGGTGACCGCGTTTTCAGATGCGGGTGGAATACAGAAGGCGGCGGCGTTGCGATTCATCGTTCGGTTGGCAGGCTACGTCCTCGTCGCGCTCGGCTTTATCGCGGCCATGGTGGACGGCGCGCGTTCCATCGCGAACGGAGCCGTGCAGTTCACATCCATCGGCGATGGGCTGCAGTCCCTGCTGCACGAGCGCTATGCGGCCTTCGGGCCGGCCATCGCGCGAAACGTTCATCCCTGGCTTGCCGATCCCGCTTTCGTCGAAACGATGCGCGCGCCGGTGGCGGCGGCCGCGCTTCTGATCGGCTTCGGCCTGCTTTGGCTCGCGCGGCCGCCCGAACCTGTGATCGGCATCGTCACGCGTCAGTGAACGCGTTTGGACGCCGTCGCATCTGTCAGAAGGCTTTCGCGACGCCTATATTCCTGGCCATCACAGAACGGAGCCCTCGATGTTCTCCTTGCGCAAGAAAACCGCGTTGCCCACAGCTGCCGAGGCCTTGCCCGGCCGCTCGACGCCGCTGCCCACCGCCGAAACCCACTTCGTCAACGGCCATCGCCTCCAGGGTCCCTATCCCGAGGGATTGAAGCAGGCCGTGTTCGGCCTCGGCTGTTTTTGGGGTGCCGAACGCAAGTTCTGGCAGCTCGGCGATGTGGTCTGGGTAACGGCCGTCGGTTATGCCGGAGGCGAAACGCCGAACCCGACTTATGAGGAGACCTGCAGTGGCCTGACCGGCCACACCGAGGTCGTGCTGGTCGTCTACGATCCCGCGAAGACCTCCTATGAGGCGCTGCTCAAGACCTTCTGGGAAAACCATAATCCGACGCAGGGCATGCGGCAGGGCAATGATGCCGGCACGCAGTATCGCTCTGCGATTTACACCTTCGATGCAGAGCAGCTTTCGGCTGCCGAGCATTCGCGTGACGAATACGGACAGGCGCTGGCGAAGAAGGGGTATGGGCCGATCACGACCGAGATCCGGGAGGCGCCGCCGTTTTATTTCGCTGAAGCCTATCATCAGCAGTATCTGGCCAAGAATCCCGCCGGTTATTGCGGGCTCGGCGGGACGGGCGTGGCCTGCCAGATCGGCGTCGGCGTCCCGGCGTGATGGATTTGGCGTGATGGACTTGGCGTGACGGACTTGGCGTGACGGACTTGGCGTGACGGACTTGGCGAGGCGCACGGGTGCGCGCCTCGCTCTTCCGGTGGAAGTGGTTGGTTCCCGATATGTTCTTGCAAGATTGCCGGAGCTCGGCTAGCGTTCCCTTGGGGATCGGGGTCGGGCAAAATGGTGACGAGAGTCGCGACGGTGGCGTTCGAAGGCATTGAGGCCCGGGCCGTCGATGTTCAGGTGCAGGTCGCGTCGGGCGGCGTCGCGTTCATTCTCGTCGGATTGCCTGACAAGGCTGTCGCGGAAAGCCGTGAGCGCGTCCGCGCGGCACTGATCGCGTCGGGCCTGGCGCTGCCGGCTAAGCGCATCACCGTCAACCTCGCGCCGGCCGATATGCCGAAGGAAGGCAGCCATTACGATCTGCCGATCGCGCTTGCCGTCATGGCCGCCATCGGCGCGATCCCGCCCGACGCCCTGGCCGGTTACAAGGTTCTGGGCGAACTGGCACTCGACGGCTCGATCACGGCGGTGGCCGGGGTGCTGCCTGCGGCGATCGCCGCCTATGACCGGGGGCAAGGGCTGATCTGCCCGGAAGCGACGGGCCCGGAGGCGGCCTGGGCCGCCGCCGATATCGACATCCTGGCGCCGCGTTCGCTGATCCAGCTCGCCAATCATTTCAAGGGCACGCAGGTGATGGCGCGGCCGGAGCCGGCCGTAATGCGGCAAACCGGCCCGCTGCCCGACCTCGCGGACATCAAGGGTCAGGAGAGCGCCAAGCGCGTGCTGGAGATCGCAGCGGCCGGCGGCCACAATCTGCTGATGAACGGGCCACCCGGCGCAGGCAAGTCGATGCTGGCGAGCCGTCTGCCGTCGATCTTGCCGCCGCTTTCGCCGCGCGAACTGCTCGAGGTGTCGATGGTCCTGTCCGTGGGCGGACACCTCGCGGGCGGGCAGCTGACGGACAGGCGACCGTTTCGCGCACCGCATCATTCGGCTTCGATGGCGGCGCTGGTGGGCGGTGGCCTGCAGGCGCGGCCGGGCGAGGTTTCGCTGGCTCATCACGGCGTCCTGTTCCTGGACGAGCTGGCGGAATTCCAGCCGCAGGTGCTGGATGCGCTGCGCCAGCCCATCGAAACCGGCGACGTGCTGATCTCGCGCGCCAATCATCGCGCGGTCTATCCTGCGCGCTTCCAGCTCGTGGCAGCGATGAATCCGTGTCGGTGCGGCAGGGCGACCGAGCCCGGCTATTCATGCAAGCGCCAGGCGACCGAGCGCTGCATCGCGCAGTACCAGACGCGGATTTCCGGCCCGCTGCTCGACCGCATCGATATCATGATCGACGTCCCCGCCGTGACGGCGGCGGACCTGATATTGCCTGCGGCAGGGGAGGGATCGGCCGAGGTCGCGGCCCGTGTGGCCGAGGCACGACGGTTGCAAACTGCGCGTTTCGTAAGCCTTGGGATCACGAACATCATGACCAATGCGGCCTGTCCGCCCCCGGTGCTGGAAGAGATCGCCCGGCCTGACAATGCGGGACTCGCGCTGCTGCGGGACGCCGCGGAAGCCATGCGGTTGACGGCGCGGGCTTATCATCGCGTGCTCAAGGTCGCGCGCACGCTGGCAGATCTCGATGGAGAGGCGAAGGTCGGGCGCCTGCATCTGGCGGAGGCGCTGTCCTATCGCTCGCGAGGCGATCAATTGGCGCAAGCCGCCTGAGCGACCCGACGGTTAAGGGAGCCTTATCGGTTAAGAGAGCCTTGCCGGTTCACCGTCAAACTCGCGCCTCGTTCGACGCCTTTCTTCAGTGAACGGGGGCTAGAGCAAGGGCATGGTTCCTTCGCTCTGGGCATTTTCGGCGCTTTTCCTCGGCGTGCTCGCAAGCGTCGCTGCCGCTGTCTTTGTCACCCTGCGCTGGCGGACCGGCATATTGCAGCACCAGGCGACGCTCATGCGCGACGTCGAGAGCCTGACCGATCGCCTCTGGAGCCTGGCCGATCGGGAGGAGCGCTATCGCAGCCTGATCGAAGCGCAAGGTGATTTCATCGTGCGCCGCGATGGCATGCGCATCATCTATGCAAATGCTGCTTATGCGGCTCTTTATGGAGCTTGCGACGATGATCTGATCGGTAGCGAGGCGCAACTGCCGCAACTGGCGCTGCGTGCACGCGCCCAGCGGGAGGATGGGACCCGCAGTTTCGACGAATGCCTGGCCACGCAGGAGGGCGAGCGCTGGGTCGCCTGGGTCGAGACCCTGGTGCCCGGGCCGGACGGCCGTATGCTGAACCAGCGCGTCGGGCGCGACATCTCCACCCGCATCGCCGATGAGGACGCGCTGGTCGAGGCGCGTAGCCGCGCGGAAGCCGCGAGCGAGGCCAAATCACGCTTTCTCGCCACGGTCAGCCACGAATTCCGCACGCCGCTCAACGGAATCCTGGGGATGTCCGACCTTCTGTCCGACACCGGATTGGACGGCGAGCAGTCGACTTACGTCCAGGCCCTGCGCATCTCGGGCGAGGCGCTGCTGGCGCTGGTCGACGACATCCTCGATTTCGCCAAGGTCGAGGCGGGACGGCTGGAACTGGCACGGGAACCATTCGATGCCTTGCAGTTGGTGGAAACGGTCGCGGAGTTGATGGCGCCACGCGCACAGGCCAAGGGCATCGAGCTCGCAGCCCATATCTCACCGGATGTACCAGCCCAACTGATCGGCGACCGCGACCGGATGCGCCAGATCCTGCTCAATCTTGTGGGCAATGCGGTCAAGTTCACGGAAGCCGGCGGGGTCGGCATCAGCCTGCGGCGAGCGGGTACGGCGATCGAAATCGTCGTGGCCGACACCGGCCCGGGCATCCCGGCCGACAAGCTCGAGAGCATTTTCGGCGAATTCGAGCAGCTCGAGCGCGAGCCGGGAGAACTCAACGCGGGCACCGGGCTCGGGCTCGCGATCGTGCGCCGTCTGGTCGCAGCGATGGGCGGGGAGGTGCATGCCGAAAGCCGATTGGGGCAGGGCGCTAGGTTCCGCGTCGTTTTACCCCTGTCGGCAGCACCCGGCCGGAGTGCGGAGCCGATCCCGCAATGGCCTGGCCGGCATGTGCTGATCGTATCGCCGGCGCCCTTCGCCGGATCGTTCCTGGTCGAGACCATCAGCGCAACGGGGGCTTCTGCTCGGCTCGTCACCACGATCGAGGCAGCGCAGGATGTGTTCGCGGCCGAGCCGGTCAGCGGGGTCCTGATCGATCAGGTGATCGGCGATGCACCGGCTAAGGATCTGGCGCGGGCGGCTGCTGCGGCCGGCGTCCGCGATTGCCTGATCCTGCTTTCGCCGCTCGCGAGGCGCCAGTTCGGGGCTCCGCAGGCAGCGGGATTCTCAGGTTTCCTGATCAAGCCGGTCCGCGCCCGCTCCTTGTACGAGCGGCTTGGCGACACCTCCCCCTCCGTCTCGAAAGGCCCGCAGATCATGCGGCCGGCTCATGCGAGCCGATCGGCCCGACTGAACGTGCTCGTTGCCGAAGACAACGAGATCAACGCCTTGCTCCTGACCCGGACGCTGGAGCGCCTCGGCGCCTTCCCGATATGGGTTCAGGACGGAGCCGCCGCCCTGAAACGCATTACCGCCGGCTTTGACGGGGAGGAAACGCCGCTGGATCTGGCGCTGCTCGATGTCAGAATGCCGGGGCTTACCGGGCTTGATTGCGTCCGCGCGGTCAGGGCGCTTGAATCGCAACGAAAACAGGGCAGGCGCCTGCCGGTCGTGGCGGTCACCGCCAATGTCTCGGCGTCGGATCGCGAGGCTGCATTGACCGCCGGCATGGATGATTGCCTGGCAAAGCCTCTAGAGCGCGCCGCTTTGGTTCGATTGCTCGATGCCCTGGAGCCGGGCTTGTCGATGCCGCAACCGCTCTCGGCTTGACGGCCGTCACGGGTTCGACGCAGTTCTGTCGCAACCCTGTAAAACCTCCACAGCAAGCCTTCCCGAATGCCGGAAGCGGTTTCAGGGGTGAGACTGGCTATGACTTTGCATGTTTCCGCGAGCGCGCATTCGACGGCGCTGCGTTTCTCAGCCGGCAATCCTTTTCTTTCGCGCCTTGCGCCGATGATGCCGGTCACGGGCGGCGCCATGCGCCGGTATGCAGGAATTTCAGGCGAGTCGGAGCCGCTCGCCGGCACGCTCGGCCGGCATGGCTCGCTCGAGGTCAGGCTGGCACGCAGCCCGCGCGAGATCTGGCGGGCGCAGCGCCTGCGCTACCGCGTGTTCTATGAGGAGATGTCGGCGAAGCCCGATGTGGTCGCGCGGATGTTTCGCCGCGATGCCGATCGCTTCGACAAGGCCTGTGATCATCTGCTGGTGATCGACCATGACGCGCGAGGCCGCTTCGGCGGTGTCAAACCCAAGGTCGTTGGGACCTATCGGCTGATGCGCCAGAGCGCGGCCGACCGGCTTGGGGGTTTCTACTCCCAAAGCGAATTCGATTTGAGGCCGCTTCTGGCTGGACATCCCGGCCAGCGCTTTCTCGAACTTGGCCGTTCCTGCGTGCTGAAGCCCTACCGTACCAAGCGCACGGTCGACCTGCTTTGGTCGGGGATCTGGGCTTATATCCAGCATTACCGCATCGATGCGATGTTCGGTTGCGCCTCCTTGGACGGGACCGATCCGGAGGCGCTCGCGTTGCCGCTAAGCTTCCTGCATCATCACGCGCGCTCGGAGGGCGCTTGGCAGGCTACGGCGCATCCGGGCCATCGCGTCGGGATGGACCGCCTGCCGGCGGAAACCGTCGATGCCAAGCTGGCGCTGCGGCAGATGCCGCCGCTGATCAAGGGCTATCTGCGGATCGGCGCGCGCTTCGGCACTGGGGCGGTGGTGGACCACCAGTTCGGCACGACCGACGTCCTGGTCGTGCTGCCGGTTTCGGCGATCGACCAGCGCTATATCGATTATTATGGCGGCGAGAAGCCGCGCTTTGCCGCCTGAAGCGGGCTACTCGCCTGCGGCGATGAGCGCGCGCAGTCCTTCGCGATAGGTCGGATAGCGGAAGGCATAGCCGAATTCGCGTTTCACCAGCGCGTTCGAGACCCGCTTGTTCTCGCTGTAGAAGCTCTTCGCCATCGGGGAGAGCTGCGCCTCCGCAAAGGGAATCTCGTCTGGCGGAGGCAGCCCGGTCATCTCTGCTGCCAGCGTCACCACATCCTGCGGCGGAGCCGGCTCGTCGTCGCTGACATTGTAGATGGCGCCCCCGCGCGGCTGCTCGATGGATGCCAGCACCACGCCGGTAATATCCTCGACATGGATGCGGTTGAAGACCTGTCCGGGTTTGACGATGCGATGGGCGGTGCCGCTGCGCAGCTTCGCGAGGGGATTGCGGCCGGGGCCGTAAATGCCGGCGAGGCGGAAAATCTGGACCGCCTTGCCACTCGATTCGCCGAAAGCCAGCCATTGCTGTTCGACAGCGATGCGCCCGCGATTGCGGTCGTTGCCCGGAGCCGGGGCGGTCGCCTCGTCGATCCAGGCGCCGGCCTGGTCGCCATAGACCCCGATGGTCGAAAGATAGCCGATCCAGCGCAGCCGCGGTGCTGCGGACAGGGCTTGCGACAGGGCGTTGAGGACGGGATCGCCATCCTCGCTCGGCTGGATCGAGACGAGGACCGCATCCGCTTCCGCGACAGCCTCAGCCAGACGGCGCGACACGGCAAAGCCGCCGAAGACCAGGGTCCGGATGCCGCCGCGGCTGAGTTCGGCCGCCCTGTCGGCATCGCGTACGGTGCCGGTGATCTCCCAGCCGCGTTCGAGAGCGGCGCGCGCGAAGAAACCGGCGGTATAGCCGAGGCCGAGAATAAGAACGTTCATGCAGCGTCTTCCGTTGGGGTGGCGAGGGCTCGCCACTCGGCGCGCACATCGGCGTCGTCTTCGTCCTGCAGAGCCTCGGGCGCCAGCGTCACAGCCTTCAGAGGCAACAGCCGTCCCAGGGCCCAGACAGCCATCGCCCGCACCAGCGGCGATGGATGGCTAAGATGCAGCTCGGCATGTTCGGCGAGGGCCGGCAGGCCGCTGTTCCCGATCGCGATCAGGACATTGCGCAGAAAGCGCGCATGGCCTGTGCGCTTGACCGGCGTGCCGGCGAAAAGGCTTCGGAAGGCAGGGTCATCGAGCGCGGCCAGATCCGCCAGCGACAAAGCGTCGAGCTCGCTCTTCAGCGCAAGCCGCGTCTCCTGCGAGGCCTGCGCGAACTTGTTCCAGGGGCAGACGGCCAGGCAATCGTCGCAGCCGAAAACCCGGTTGCCGATGCCGGGCCGAAGCGCGGCATCGATATGGCCCGGATGTTCGATGGTGAGATAGGCGATGCAACGGCGGGCATCGAGCTGGTAGGGCGCCGGGAAGGCATCGGTCGGGCAGATGTCGAGGCAGCGCCGGCAGGAGCCGCAATGGTCGGTTTCGGGCGCGTCGGCGGGGAGATCGGCCGTGGTGTAGATCGCGCCGAGCAGCAGCCATGAACCGTGCTCGCGCGAGACCAGCACGGTGTGCTTGCCCTGCCAACCCAGCCCGGCCGCTTCCGCCAGCGGCTTTTCCATGACGGGCGCGGTGTCGACGAAGACCTTGACGTCGGCACCTGCGCGGGCGGCAAGCAGGCCGGCGACCGTCTTGAGCTTGCCCTTGATGACGTCGTGATAGTCACGCCGGCGGGCATAAAGAGATATCGCGCCCTTGTCAGGCTGGCCGAGCAGCGCCAGCGGGTCGCCTTCGCCGGCATAGTTCATGCCAAGCATGACGACGGAACGCACCTCGCTCCAGAGACGGCGCGGATCGGCGCGTTCGGCGGTGCGCTCGTCCATCCAGCCCATGTCGCCGTGATGGCCGGCTTCGAGCCAGGCTTTGAGCCGCTCCGGCGCCTTCGGAATCGCATCGACGGCAGCGACGCGCATGACCGCGAAGCCTTCCGTCAGCGCCCGCTCCGCGACCGCGCGCTTGAGAGCCGCGCCGGTCAGAAGTCCAGATTGTCGTAATGCGCGCTCGGCGCCATGCCCGGCATCCGGTCGCCGAGCAGGGGCCGGAAGCTCGGCCTTGATTTGATCCGGGCGTACCATGCGCGCGCCGTCTCGTCCTCTTCCCAGGGTACGTCACCGAGATAGTCGACGCAGGAGAGATGCGCCGCCGCGGCGAGATCGGCATAGCTCAGTCGATCGCCGGCAATCCAGTTCCGCTTCGCCAGCAGCCAGGAGATATAGCGCAGATGATAGCGGACATTGGACCGCGCCGCACGGATCGCGCTCATCTCGGGTGGGCCGCCACCGTCGTCGCGGCCCATGAAGCGCTTCATCACCTTTTCCATCACCAGCGGGCCGGTGATCTCGTCATGGAACTTGATGTTAAACCAGTCGAGCAGGCGACGAACCTCGACGCGCTCTCCCGGACCTTCGGGTAACAGCCGGCGGTCATCCAGCGCCAGCCCGCGCGTCTCGTCGAGATATTCGGCGATCGGGCCGGCGCCCGGCACGGCCAGCCCGTTCTCCTCGCGGAAGACAGGTGTGGTGCCGGCCGTGTTCAGCTCGAGAAATTCCCGCCTGCGCTCCCAGACACGCTCCTCGACCAATTCGGTCTCCATGCCGAACTCGCTCAGCACAAGGCGGACGAAGCGCGAATGCGGGCACAGCGGATAATGAAACAGGGTCGCCATGGCACTCATCAAGCCTTGAAGCGGGTTAAATGCGGCCGGAGCGGGGCGGGAGGCCGGGAAATGCCCCGCTATGCGTCCAGCGCCGCTCTTAGCACGCCGGAAAACCGTCACAAGCGAAGGGTATCGCGATGCCAGCGATTTGCTTCAACCAGTTGCCGAAGTGGTAACCAATTTGCAAAGAGCTGCGCTTATACCCCGTTCCGAGGTCGATAGACGCGGGCCGGCCAGGCCTTGAGCCGCACGAGGATCGCTCCATGCAGAACACCATCGAAGCCTTCGTGCTCGGCATCGTCGAAGGTCTGACCGAGTTCCTGCCGGTCTCCTCGACCGGGCATCTGCTGCTGCTCGGGCATTTCCTCGGCTTCGAATCGAACGGGAAGAGCTTCGAGGTCTTGGTACAGCTCGGCGCCATCCTGGCGATCGTGCTGGTCTATTTCCGCCGGCTGCTCGACATCGCGCTCAGGGCGCCGCGCGATCCGGCCGCGCGCCGCTTCATCCTCGGCGTTCTCATCGCCTTCCTGCCGGCGGCGATCATCGGCGCGCTGCTGCATGGCTTCATCAAGGGCGTGCTGTTCAATCCCATCATCGTCTGCTGCGCACTGATCGCCGGCGGGCTCGTGCTGCTGGTCGTCGACGAGCTCGAGCTGCAGGAGAAGCACACCGACGCCACGACCTTTACCCTGCCGATGTATCTCAAGATCGGCTTCTTCCAGTGTTTGGCGATGATCCCCGGCGTCTCGCGCTCGGGCGCCACCATTGTCGGCGCCATGCTGATGGGTGCCAGCAAGCGGGCAGCGGCCGAGTTTTCCTTCTTCCTGGCGATGCCGACCATGGCCGGCGCCTTCGCCTACGACCTGCTGAAGAGCTACAAGGATCTGACCTTCGACGACGGCATCCTGATCGTCATCGGCTTCGTCGCCGCGTTCTTTTCGGCGCTTCTCGTGGTCCGCTCCTTCCTCGACTTCGTCTCGCGGCACGGCTTCGCCGTCTTCGCTTGGTGGCGGATCATCGTCGGCATGGTCGGCCTTGCCGGTCTTTGGATCGTCGGCTGACGGGGCGGCTTCAGGCCGGTCGCGCCGGGTCGGAGAGAGCGTCCGCCAGCGTCGGCTGGCGGTTCGCCGGCGATTGCGGCAGCGTCGTCGTCTGCCGCTCGATCATGCGGTGGACAACCGGGGGGTTCGGGCCACTGTGCAGCGCGCGAACCTGCTCGCCGATTTCGGCATCGGCCTGAGTGATGCGCTGGTTCTGACGGACATATTCGACCCAGGTGGGGCTGTCATAGCGCTCGATCCAGAGTGTCGGGTCGGTGAGATCCCGCAGCAGGGTCCAATGCCGTGCGCCGTCCCGGCGACGGATGCGCCGGCGCTCCGCCATCGCATTCAGGAAGGCGACGACGTCCTCCGGCTTGATGATGTATTCGATGGTGACGATCACCGGCCCGCTGCGCGGCTCGATATCGACCGCGACCTTGGGCTCCCGCCAGCGGCTGAGCGGATCAAGGTTGAGCTCTTCCAGCGGCGGCAGGCGGTAGCGCAGGCCGATCGCGGCACCGGCCAGCAAGGCGATGGCCGAGAGCTGGAGGCCGGTGTCGGTGCCATAATGCAGAGCCGTGCGCCCCCAGGCCCAGCTCCCGATGGCCATGCCGCCGAAGGTCGCCATCTGGTAGAACGCCAGCGCCCTGCCCACGACCCAGCGCGGCGCCGACAACTGGACCGTGGCATTGAAGGTCGACAGCGCCAGCACCCAGCAGGCGCCGCAGACGAACAGGCCCGGCATCGTCATGTAGATGGAATGGCTGGAGCCGACGAGCAGGATGCCGATGGCGTAGGCGATGAAGGTCGAGCGCACCAGCGCCTCGGTGCTCATCGCGCGACGCAAGCGCGCGCTCATGAAAGCGCCGACCACCGCGCCCGCGCCGAAGCCGCCGAGCAGAATGCCATAGGTGAGGGGGCCGCCCTTGATCAGATCGCGCGCCACGAGCGGGAGCAAGGCGAGGCCAACGATGGCGCCGAAACCGAAGGCGAAGGCGCGCAGGATGACGGCCCGGATATTGGGCGACATCGCGACATAGCGCACGCCGGCGCCCATTGCGATGAACAGCGTCTCACGCGGCAGCAGACGCTCGACCTTGGGCGGCTGCCAGCGCAACAGCACGGCGATCAAGCCGATATAGCTGACGGCATTGATGGCGAAGGCCGCGACCGCACCGGCCGCCGCGACGATGGCGCCGCCGATCGCCGGGCCGACGCTGCGGGCGATGTTGAAGGCGACGCTGTTCAGCGTCACCGCCGCCGGCACGTCCCGCCTCGGCACCATGTCGCCTACGGATGATTGCCAGGCCGGGTTGTTCAGTGCGGTGCCGCAGCCAATCAGAAAGGTGAAGCTCAGCAGCATCCAGGGCGTGATGACGCCGACCCAGGCGAAGACCGCGAGCCCGATCGAGACCGCCAGCATGAAGAACTGCGCGGTCAGCATGATGCGGCGACGGTCGTAATTGTCGGAGATCGCGCCGGCGGCTAGCGAGAACAGCATCACCGGCAGTGTCGTCGAGGCCTGGACCAGCGCCACCATCTCGGGCGAGGGCGAGATCGAGGCCATCATCCAGGAAGCGCCGACGGACTGCACCAAGCCGCCGAAATTCGAGGCCAAGCTCGCGAACCAGACCGCACGGAAGATCGGCTGTTGCAGCGGGACGAAGGGCGAGGAGCGCGTCGCGGGAGCGATTCCTTCGGCGGCGAGCTCGGCTTCGGCGACGTCGGCTATCGGCTGGGCATGCGGATCATCAGGCATGGCGCTAGGGTTAAACAGGACGGCCGCGACGGCAAACCGTTTTCAGCGCAACCATCGCGGAAAGTTGGCCGAGGACCCGATCAGGCCGGGCTGACGCGCCGCTCTCGCCCGGTTCCGGTCGCTTGGCGCGCGCGCACGGCACGAACGAGCGCGACGGCGATCCCTGCCAACGCGACCCAATGAGCCGGGCGGATCGAAGCATAATCCCAATAGGTCAGGATATCGGCATTGGCCTGAAGCACGAGCCAGGGCGCGACGCCACTCGCGACCGCGTACCAGCCGGCTTCCAGCAGCGCTGTCGCCAGTCCGGCAAGGACCGCAAGGCCGATCAGCAAGGGGAGCGAGGGCTTGAGCTTCCGCCGGAACATCCCACGATAGAACAGCAGCAACACGAAGAGACCGCACATCAGGACCGGCTCGGTGACGTCGATCTTGGATTGCAGGGCGAAATGCAGCAGCGCGACGGCGGCGATCGGATAGACGAGATTGTGCAGTCGCTGCCAGTTCTTGCCGAGCCTGCGGATCATGCCATCTGTCGAGGTGATGCCGAGCGCGACGAGGCCCAGCAGTGCGACGAAGCCGATCGTCAGGTAGAAGCGCTTGACGATCTCGGAGACGATCAGGCCCCAATCGAAGGCCATGTCGATACAATAGAGGGCGAGATGGCCGAGCGCATAGGCCATCACCGAGAGCCCGAGCATGCGGCGTACCCCGATCAGCTTGCCCCATTCCAGCAGGCGCCGCAGCGGCGAGATCGCCAGCGAAAGGATCAGCAGCCTGACCGCCCAGGTGCCGGTACGGTGGATCGCCTCGGTCCAGGGCTTGGAACCGAGCTGGTGCGTCCATGCGGCGTAAAGGATCAGCAGCGCCGGTAGCAGGGTCACCAGAAAGGCTGCGAGCCTGAGCGTGGAAAAATTCCCCTGGCGGTCGCACCAAGGGAGCCAGCTCGTCCAGGGCGCAGCCGGCTTTCGCTTCGGCTTGGCGGGTCCCGCGAGTTCGCTGTTCGGTGCTGTCGCTTGCGCGCGAGCCGGCATCGTCAAAGCCGCTCTCCATCATGCGGGTGTGATCGTCCCCGCATAACCGACGCGCGGGCACAATGTCCCGCACGTCTTCACACAAGCGCGTGAAGCGAGGCGGCGGCGATAACGCGTCGGCGGTGTCGCGGCGAGGCCGCCTTGCGGTCCGCGCCTCCATTTCGATCAGGACTAGGGCCGCGTCCGACGGCTTGTCCATGGTGTCGCCCGGGCCGATCGAGCGGCTGGCCACACGCGTGGAAGGCTGCCTGCGTCTCAGGCCTCAGCACTGGGCCTTCATCGGCGAGGAGCCTCGTTCCGGGCGATGTCTTGGAGCGGTGCCCGGTCTGAAACCACTTGCAATGGCTGGCGATCGGGAGTGCCATGCGGCTCGGTGGCAGCAAGCCTCGCCAGGGAGAACGCCATGTTCAGGACATTCATTCTCGCATCCGCATCGGCCCTCGCACTCGCCTCCTTCTCAGCCTCGCCTGCTGCGGCGCTGACGATGAAGGAGTGCAGCGTCAAATATCAGGATGCCAAGAAGGCCAACACGCTGAAGGGCCAGAAGTGGAACGATTTCCGCAAGGCGCAGTGCGGCGACGATGACGCCTCCGACACCGACGCGGCTGCAGCGGTCCCGGCCGAGCCCGCGCCGGCCGCAATGCCTGCTCCCGCGCCTGCGGCAACGCCCACCGCCGCTCCCGCAGCCAAGCCTGCGGCGATGCCTGTAGGCAAGGCTAAACCTGCGATGTTCCCGAAGGCGGTCTCCGAGAAATATTCGAGCGAGAGCGCCGGCAGGGCCCGGCTCAAGACCTGTGCCGACCAATACAATGCCAACAAGGCGGCCAACGCCAATGGCGAACTGAAATGGATCGAGAAGGGCGGCGGCTACYGGAGCCAGTGCAACGCCAAGCTCAAGGGCTGAATGCTCGCCGGTTGACCCGCGCATCCACATGCAAACGCCGCGCGGAAGCGCGGCGTTTCTTTTTTGCGGCGCGGTTGCCCGTGTCAGTCGACGACACGCACAGCGCCGCGGGCCGCGCTGGTCGTGGTCGCGGCATAGGCCTTCAGCGCGGTTGTGACCTTGCGCTTGCGCGGCGCTTCCGGCTTCCAGGCATCCTTGCCCTTGGCCTCCATCGCGGCGCGGCGATGAGCCAGCACCTCGTCGGAGACATCGATCCGGATGCTGCGGTTGGGAATGTCGATCGCGATGATATCACCGCTTTCGACGAGGCCGATGGCGCCGCCTTCCGCCGCTTCCGGCGAAACATGGCCGATGGAGAGGCCCGACGACCCGCCCGAGAAGCGCCCGTCGGTGATCAGTGCGCAGGCCTTGCCCAGCCCCTTCGACTTCAGATAGCTCGTCGGATAGAGCATTTCCTGCATGCCGGGCCCGCCACGCGGGCCTTCGTAGCGGATCAGCACGATGTCGCCCTCCTTGACCTTGCGGTTGAGGATGCCGTCCACCGCCGCGTCCTGGCTCTCGAAGATCACCGCCGGGCCCGAGAATTTCAGGATCGAGGCATCGACGCCCGCCGTTTTCACGATGCAGCCGTCGAGCGCGAGGTTGCCGTAGAGCACCGCAAGCCCGCCATCCCGCGAATACGCATGTTCGAGATTGCGGATGACGCCGGCTTCGCGGTCGGTGTCGAGTTCCTCGAAGCGGCGGCTCTGGCTGAAGGCGGTCTGTGTCGGCACGCCGCCGGGCGCGGCGCTGTAGAAGGAGCGGACACTCTCGCTCTGGGTCTGAACGATGTCCCAGCGCGCCAGCGCGTCCGCCATGGTGGTGGAGTGGACCGTCGGCAGCGAGGTGTCGATCAGCCCGGCGCGGTCGAGCTCGCCGAGGATTGCCATGATGCCGCCGGCCCGGTGCACGTCTTCCATATGCACGTTGGCGACGGCGGGCGCGACCTTGCACAGCACCGGCACGCGGCGCGACAGCCGGTCGATATCGGCCATGGTGAAGTCGATCTCAGCTTCATGCGCCGCCGCCAGCAGGTGCAACACCGTGTTGGTCGAGCCGCCCATGGCGATGTCGAGCGTCATCGCGTTCTCAAAGGCCTTGAACGAGCCAACATTGCGCGGCAGCACGCTCTCGTCGTCCTGCTCGTAATAACGCTTGGCAATATCGACGATCAGATGCCCGGCCTCGACGAAGAGGCGCTTGCGGTCGGAATGGGTGGCGAGCGTCGAGCCGTTGCCGGGGAGCGCGAGACCCAGCGCCTCGGTCAGGCAGTTCATCGAGTTGGCGGTGAACATGCCCGAGCAGGAGCCGCAGGTGGGGCAGGCCGAGCGCTCGATCACATCGACCTCGGCATCGGTGTATTTGTCGTCGGCGGCGGCGATCATCGCATCGACGAGATCGACCTTCTTCAGCACGCCGTCGGCGATGTACTTGCCGGCTTCCATCGGGCCACCCGAGACGAAGACGGTAGGGATGTTCAGCCGCATCGACGCCATCAGCATGCCGGGCGTGATCTTGTCGCAATTGGAGATGCAGACCATCCCATCGGCGCAATGGGCGTTGACCATGTATTCAACGCTGTCTGCGATCAGCTCGCGAGAGGGCAGGCTGTAGAGCATGCCGTCATGGCCCATAGCGATGCCGTCATCGACCGCGATGGTGTTGAACTCCTTGGCGACGCCGCCAGCCTTTTCGATCTCTCGGGCGACGAGCTGGCCGAGATCCTGAAGATGGACGTGGCCGGGCACGAACTGGGTGAAGGAGTTCACCACCGCGATGATCGGCTTGCCGAAATCGCCGTCCTTCATGCCTGTGGCGCGCCACAGGCCGCGGGCGCCGGCCATATTGCGGCCGTGGGTGGAGGTGGCGGATCTCAGCCTGGGCATGTCGTGCTCCGTTCGGGCTCCCGACGGCCCATTTGGCGGCAACCTAACGCGTGAAGACTGGCTCGCAAAATCGAATTCCTCGATTTCCATCATCGGTGGAGCGGATGATGGCGGCCCGGCCATTGAGGATGGCTCGCGCGGGCGCCATGATCTAAGCCCGCTTTCCCCGCTCCCGACGGCACGCCTGTGATGTTGCGCAATATCGATGTCGACCTGCTGCGCTCCTTCGTCACCATCGCGGAGCTGCGCAGCTTCACGCGCGCCGCGGCCGCGCTGTTCCGCAGCCAATCGACGGTCTCAACGCAGATCAGGCGCCTCGAGGAGCTGGTGGGTCAGAGCCTGCTGCAACGCTCGCCGCACGTTGTTTCGCTGACACAGGCGGGCGAGCGGTTCCTGGGCTATGCCCGTCGGATCGTGGCGCTGCATGACGAAGCGCTCGACGTCATCAATGCGCAGCAGGTCAGCGGCCGGGTGAGGCTGGCGGTGATGGATGATTACGCCACGCTAGTGCTGCCCGAGATCCTGGCGCGCTTCGCGCGTTCCCATCCCGATGTCGAGCTTGAAGTCACCACCGGCTTTACGCGCGATCTCCTGAACAGTCTTGGCGAGGAGTTCGACCTGGTTCTCGCGACGCAGAAGGCCGGCGATGGTCGTGGCATCGTGCTGCGCCGGGAGCCGACGCTATGGGCCTGCGCCGACGAGGCGAGCTTCACGCTGGATGCTCCGTTGCCGCTCGCGCTGCTGAAAGCGCCCAACATGTTCCGCGAATGGGCGCTGGCAGCGCTGGACGAGGCCGGACTGCGCTGGCGCATCCTGTTTTCCAGCACGAGCATCGGCGCGGTCGAGGCGGTCGCGGCGTCCGGCGCGGCCCTGACGGTGGTCAAGCAAGGAACGGCTCGTCCGGGACTTCGTCTCGTGGGCACCGAGGCTGGCTTGCCGGGACTTCCGGCCTCTGAGATCGCGCTCCATATGGCTCCCGGCCGCGCGAGCGCTGCGATCGCCGCGATGAGCGCCTTTCTGAGCGAAACCCTGCGGGAAAAGGGGCCTTCTGCCTGAGAGCAGGGCGTTGGAGCCTGATGGTTCGGTCTCCTCGACCCGATCTTTCAGTTTCAGTTGAGACCATCTGAAAACAGACCCCATATAAGTCATTGATTCAAAATGGAATCATGTTTCTCTCGAAAAACTTTCGAAATGGCCGTTGACACCTCTCCCGCCTGCCGCCTATAAGCCACCCATCGAGACGGCGCCGCCGGTGAGCGGCGCTTCTCTGGTGCTTCCTGAGGGGATGGGGCTTAGAGCCGGGCAACCGGACGAGTTTCTGTCTGGATTTTGTGAAGCCCTTGCTGTTTGACAATTGAAGACTGTGAAAGAGAAACGTGGACGGCGTGGTTCTTGCGGGTTTGCCTTAAGGGGCGA
>NZ_JBFUKY010000019.1:0-42002 GCF_056400625.1 Allobosea sp. P5_A5 | reverse complement strand
GATCGCGGCTGCCGCAGCTATCAATGGAGAGACGGTTTCAAACTGGGTTCGCCGCACGCTTCTGGCGGCTGCCAGGAAGACCAAATGATGGTGGGCGATACAGGGATCGAACCTGTGACCCTTCCCGTGTGAAGGGAATGCTCTACCGCTGAGCTAATCGCCCTAGGGTTCAAGTGAACCGAAGGTCCGGAGATAAACAGATGCAGCGATTGATGTCACCCCTCCCGTGTGAAGGGAGGCTTCCACTCAGAACCCGTTGGAAAACAACGGATGGGTCGGATGGTGCAGGGGCCTTTAACGGCGCTCTGTTCCCCGTAGGTTCTTGCCTGCCGGTTCAATCTCACCAAAGAGCACTCCCTATGCTCGTTCGCGAGGGAGGCAGGCATGTCTGACCTCACCACCCCCCGCCCGGATGCGGCGCCGTTCTCGGATGGCTCTGGGTTCACGCCGGGGCCTTGGGCGTTCGAAGGCCGCAGCGCGATCACCGCACCGGACGCGGTCGTGGCGCATGTGATCAGAGAGAGCGGGGCTGACCGCGAAGGTGCTGCTAACGCCCGTCTGATCGCGGCGGCTCCGGAGCTATTCGCTGCTGCTGCGTGCTTGCCAATCCGCTGGCTCAAGCAAGGCATTTTGCAGAACCCGTCTTCTGATGAGCTTCGCATCGAGGTTCGGATTGTCGGCACGACCTACAAGGCGGAGCTGACGGTGGCAGAGCTTCGCGCCGCCGCTCAGGCCCTCACCAAAGCGGGAGCCTCATCATGAGCGCCCCCACCCACGCCGTGCCGTCCTCTGCTGAGGAGACGAAGCTGACGGCGCGCGAGATGTCGGCGCTGGCGTGGCTATTCGCCATGCACGAGAAGTTCCCGGCGAACACGTGGGGGTTCAACCCGCAGCCCGGAGCAGCGTTACGGTATGCCGTTATGCGCCGTCGCTTGGAGCCGAAGGGCTTCGTCGCAATCGATCGTATTTCGCCGACCCACTTTCGGTACAGCCTGACCGACGCCGGTCGCGCCGCCCTCCGTTCAGGCTCCCCCTCATGAGCCAGAACCCCAACACGGTGCAGGGCTCGGGGGTGGGCGTCCGCATCATCAACGGCGACTGCCGCGACGTGCTTCGGACGTTGCCCGATCAGAGCGTGCACTGCTGCGTGACATCGCCGCCGTATTTCTGGCTGCGTGATTACGACCACCCGGACCAGATCGGGCACGAGGACAACCTCGATAGCTTCACGTCTGTTTTGGCTGACGTGTTCGACGAGGTGCGGCGCGTGCTGCGCGATGATGGCGTGCTGTGGCTGAACCTCGGGGACAGCTACTATAGCGGGAACGGGCAGCCTCACGGTTCAGACCCTCGTAGCTCGTCGCGCAACTTCTCTCGCACAAAGCTTCGCCCGTTGGACGTGAGCGGCTGGGACATCCCGAAGAAGTCGCTATGCGGCGTACCGTGGCGCATGGCCTTCGAGCTGCAACGCCGGCAATGGACGCTTCGCTCGGATGTCATCTGGTGTCGTGAGACGGCGCTTGCCGAACCGTCCGTCAAAGACCGGCCGGGGCGGCAGCACGAATATCTGTTCCTTCTATCGAAGTCGCGTCGCTACTGGTTTGACCGGTCGGCCCTGAAGGAAGAGAGCGTCTGGCACATTCCGCACCAGCGCGGGTTAGATGGCCATAGCGCAGCGTTCCCCGCCGCTCTTGCCGAGCAGTGCATCCTATCGGGCTGCCCTGAAGGCGGGACCGTCCTCGACCCGTTCGGCGGTGCCGGCACGACCGGTCTCGTTGCTGACCGCCACGGTCGCAGCGCCGTGCTTATCGAACTCAACCCTGAATACGCAGCCATGGCCCGTGCCCGCATTGTCGGCGACGGCGGCATGTTCGCGAATGTGGAGGCAGCATGACCGCCCCGATGCCTGACGCCCCGCTCCCCACTGCGCTGGTCGAGGAACTGCGGTCTCTCGCCGGCAAGGCAACGACGGGCAAGTGGTACATCTACACCGGGGAGGACGGCGAGCCGATTTCGCTAGCCGCTGATGGTGTCGGCCCAAACGGTGGATGGGTAGGCAAGACGGTCGCGCAGTTCGGCGTTCCGTACCGCACGCGCACCGCTGAGCAGATCGCGGCTGATGCCGCCTATCTCAAAGCCGTCCAACCCGTAGCGGTCGTATCTCTTCTCGACGCCCTAGAGGCCTCCACCCGCGAGGTGGCGGCGAAGGATGCGCTGATCGACCGACTTAGGCTGGAAGCGCAGATCCACTCAGGCGAGGCGCGCGCTCACAAGGCCACCGTGCACGAGGCCTACCAGGCTTGTACGGGCGCGACTGGTGAGCCCGGCAACTGGCACGGCGCACAGCCGATCAAGCAAGCACTCGCCACCGCCGAACGCCAGCGCGACGAAGCCATGGCCGCTCTGCGGGCTATCCGAGAGAGTTTCATCGTCGCAGGCGCGATGCCGCTGTCAGACAGTGATGCACTCGACCTTATCGACACCGTCCTCGCGACCCCAACCGCTTCTGTCCCGGCACGAGAGCAGGAGGGGCGGTGATGCCTATCTCTGCCGAAAAGATGAAGCGGTATCCAGGCGGTTCGATCCGCTCGAAGGAATGGCTGGCATTCCGCGCCGAGCTGCTGGACCGCGCCGGCAATGCCTGCGAGGGCACGCTGCAAAACCCGGATTGCCGGGCCGCCAATGGCGAGCCTCACCCTGTTACTGGTGGCCGCGTGGTCCTGACGATCGCGCACATGGATCACGACGAGACGCACGCCGATCCCGAGCGGTGCCGCGCGCTTTGCCAGCGCTGCCATCTGCAATGGGATGCGAAGCGGCACGGAATGAACGCTCGCAAGACGCGTTTCAAGAAGATTGGCCAGGAGGACTTGCTCGATGTTTAGCGCTATCGGGACCGAGCCTGCCGAACTTTTCGGCGCGGCCATGCGTTCCACAATCGCTGATTTACAGGAGCAATCGGGCTTCGACGCGATCCGCGATCCCGCGTTCTGGGAGTCTTGGCTAGCAGTGCAATTCGGAGCGGAGCAAACCGCCCAGAAGGCTGGCGTCGACCTTCGCGTCACGATAGCCGGCCGAGAATGCACCGCGGAGGTCAAGTTTTCCAATGCCTTCTTCTGCCGTTTCACTCAGATCCGAGGAGCAGATTGGTCGCGCCACATGTTCAAATGGGCGCTCACGCGCCCACAAGAGCACCGGCGCGAAGCTGACGCCATCCTGCTCATAGGCGTCGATGTCGACAGCAAGATCTATTCTTGGGCGGTTCCCTACTCTCACGTCCCCGCCGGGCGTCTCTGGATATCCATCACAGCGCCGAGCAACAGGCGAACCCGCAGCGTTGGCCGTATCGACGCATTCTCTGCGCCAGTCACCGAGTTGCTGCCGGCTTTCGCTCGGCTCTCCCACGGGTTGGACGCGCCCATGAGGCGGGTCAACGCCAGCAAAACGATACACCGCAAGCGCGGACAAGATGATCTCTTCATTGAGGAGCCCCGCCCGTGACCTCGACCCCTTCCCCCTCGAAGGCCGCCTCCGTCTCGCAGGGGGTGCCTGACGGATGGAAGCTCGTGCCGATCGAGCCGATGCCGGAGATGTACATCAAGGGTGGCATCGCAATCGCTGACGCGAAGCCCCATGCCGAGACCTTTGCGGATGAGGCATGTGCTGCGTACGCTGCCATGCTCTCCACCTCCCCCGAGGCCCCATCGCTGGATGCCACTGTGCCGGCGAGCGGCGGGGTGTCGCGCAAGCTCGTAATGCAGAACGGCGACACGCTGGAATGCGACTATCCCGATAGCGAGAAATGGGCGGCATCGTGGACGATAACCGGCCCGACCGGCGCGGTGGCGACGCAAGAGCAAGATTGGGAGATCGTCGAGATCTACGGCCTTACGGCTCTTTTCGCTGCCTACCGTTCGGCCCTCTCCCCGGCCGCGACTAGCGGGTCTGTCGTAGAGCACCGACTTGCGGCGGCCAAGGCGTTTATGGGCGCGACGAGCGGGTCGGAGGCTGGGGGCGAGGTCGATCTGATGATCAGCTATTTGCGCTGCGCCGATGATGATCTTGCCTCGGCTGGTGAGAAGTTGATCAGCACGCGCTTCTCTAACGTACGAGGCGTAATCCGCGATGCGATTGCGATCCTTGAACGCCAAGCCCTCGCCAAGCCCACCTCGGAGCCTGCGGGCGGGGTGCGACGCGCTCTTGAGCCGTTTGCCCGCTATGCTGCGCACCCGATTTTCAAGTTCATCCACGAGAACGCGCCGGGTGACATGGTAGTGCTGCGACTATCCGGCGATCCCGGCGATCCGGCCAGCGCAGTCACCATCACGACCGAAGACTTCCGCCGAGCCGCGCGAACCGCCGCCCTGTCCGCTCCCGCATCGTCATCCCCTGCCGAGGAGGCGCAGTCATGAGCGCGGACAGTAAAACTCAAGAATGGCTCAAGTCGGGCGACTACCTGCCTTTGTTCATGCGTGACTTCCACGATCAAAAAGACCTGTTCAAGGCTCTCGATGAGGTCGTTCAAAACCGCCAGGATACCTACACTCACGGCATCAGTTGGGTCGCCGCTCAGGTCTACACCGTCGATATCTTCCTCTGGCTGATGGCGAAGAACGGGTACACGCTTCAGCGCTCTCGGAAGCGTGTTGGGTTCAACGATATCTATACCTGGGTGGCGGCGGCAAAAAGTCGATGGCAAACACACTTCGCGTCGGTTTTGGGTCTCGCCGCCCCTGCCGAGGCAGAAGCGCGGGAGGATCGGTCGTGAGCGTGGACAAGAAAATTCAAGCGTTCCACCGAGCTTTGGCGGAAGGTATCGACGATGCGCTGAACGGTACACGGCGGCCGAAAAAGGTTGGGTTCGCCCTTTTCGTTTTCGAGTTCGGCAAGACCGAAAACGGGAACGTAAATTACGTCAGCAACGCCACGCGGACTGACATGATCGTAGCCGTCAAGGAATGGCTGGCGAGAGCCGAAGGGCGCACGTCTGAGACGGAGACGCGGCAATGATAATCGGCCGCATTGAAGGCACCACGCGCGTCCTCGGAAAGCCTCAGGGCTATCTCGGGCTCCCCCTCAAGGATGTTCTGCTCAACACCACTGTCGATGGGCCGACAACGCCCGCGATGGAGACCGCATGGCTTCCGACACCGGACGAGATTGAGCGGATCAACGCAGGCGCACCTGTCATCCTTCGCATACTCGGAGTGACGCATCCGCCTGTCATGATTGAGGTAGCAGGACTCTCCGATACTGAGGACACCCGCCCATGACCGCACCAGCGCAGCCCGTGCAGGGCGTCGAGGCGGTGTCTGTGAAGCCGCTCAAGTGGTCCGAGGTGCCGACCGCAGGCGTCGCCAAATGGCAAGCGGAGTCGAACTTCGGTTTCTATGCCGTCCACGCGAACCGGGATAATTCTTGGTCGTTCAACCCGCCGCAGCTTTTCGGCGGCAAGAATGGCTTCCATTCGCCGAAGAAGGCGATGGCCGCAGCCCAAGCCGATTACGAGGCCCGTATCCGCTCTGCGCTCATCGCCTCCCCTGCGCCGGCACCGGAAGCCCCTGCTATGGCAGCGCTGCGCCTCTACAATCTCTATGCCGCGATGCCTGCCGGAACGAAAAAACGGGAGGCCTATGCCGATTTTACTTCTGCAAAACGTGCCGCCCTCGCGACCCAGGCAGACGCTACGAAGGGGGATGCGTGATGAAGCTGACGAAGGCGCAATGGGCTGTGCTCGAAAGGCTTGCCCGTCGCGATATCCACCTTGATGGCTGCCCATCTGGACGGGAGTTGTCGCGTATGATGGGCCATAGACTTAAGGACTGGGCCTCTTCACGACTGCGGGCATTGGAAAAGCTCGGCTACGTCCAGCGCATGGGCAAGACTTTCACCAACGGTCAGTGCTGGGCAGCTACCCCCGCCGGCCACGCCGCCCTGGCACGCGATACGGAGCAGAGCCGATGAGCGACCCCATCCCCTCCGCCCCCGTCCCTGCCGCGATGCCGGGGGAGAGCCTGGTCGAGCAAATCGCCGCGTTCCTGCTCCTGCGCGACGAAATGGTCACGGACCCTGACGAGCGAACCGACGATGAGCGCGCCGAATCCGCTCAGGAGATCGCGAACCTCTTCGCCCCGATCCTGGCGGAGAAGGAGCGGCTGGAGTGTGCGCTTGAGGAGATGGAGCGCGTGTCCGAGATGCACCGAGAGAAACGGCACGAGGAAGCCGCCCGCGCTTTAGCCGCAGAAGCCGCCGCCACCCGCCTGACAGAGGAGAACGAAGCTCTGTCCCATATTGCAGGAGCGGCTATGGCAGAAAGGGATAAGGCGAAAGACGCGCTCGCGGGGGGAGAGGGAGCGGTGCGCGAAGGTAGCTGTTGCCGAGGTTGAGCGCAGTGCGGCTATCTTGCGTCCGTCTGAGTTTGCCGTAACGGTTGACGCAGCCATCCGAGCGGCGCAGGAGGGGTGAGATGAACAACGAGTGGACGCCTTTCGTCAGAATGTATGGGTATGGCTTCCCGACGAAATCACCCTACGATTATAAGCTGATCGATGTTCGAAAAGGCGACGACGGGATATCACGACGCTCGACCCGTCTAAGATGCCTCCAGAGAGCAACGTCTTCGACTGGTATTGGCGTCCTGCAAAAAGCGCTAACTCGACAACCCCGCCCCGCTCGTGAAGATGAGGGGATGCGCTAGCCCTTCTTCCCCTCGAGAAAGTCGATGCGACGCTGCATCTGGAGAAGCGCGTCTCTCAAGCTGAAGGTGTCTCCGAATGCCTTCTTCTGGTCATCGACCTGCCGTTGAAGGTTTGCGTCTGCAAGCTCCATAGCCCGGCGAACCGCCACCTCTTGGGCATTGAGATCCGTGTTGAGCCGGTCGATCTCGGCACGCGTTCTGGATGAACGGGCGTCCAATTCCCGCACCGTGACGAACTCGCGCGTGAAGGTCGTCATGGCCTTGTTGGTCTCGATCATCGCCAGCTTCAGATCAGCTTGGTTCTCACGGATCGGCAGATAGGCCAATCCACCCACGGCGCCCGCAAAAGCGAGCGAAAAGCCGGCGATGCTGATTAAGACGCCCCAGTTGGTTTGTCCCCTCGCATCGATCTTAGAGGCCAAAGACCCGATCTGTTGCGAGATGCCGCCGATAGCTTGTTCAAGCCCGTAGACCCGCTGCTGGAGCGCGCCGATATTAACAGAAGCTTCATCAGACATAGGCCGGTTGGTTCCGTTTGGCATCGGGACGCCTCCGAAGGGCAACGTCTAGCGCTTCGTTACGTTCTTGACGGCTGCATCGACCACCTTGCCTACGACTTGGCCTGCGCTCGGAGTAGAAGCATTCTGCGCAATGGCCCGCATCGCGTCACCGTTCCGGGCCGATCCTGCCGAGCTGCCGAGGTAGTAGTTCACAACCTGGGCGAACTGGACCACCAGACCGCCAAGCATGATGTTCAGCAGCGAGGTTTGCAGAGGCGTGAACTCGACCGGCTTGACGAGCATCAGCAGCACGACTGCCGCAAACAGGAGCGTGATGAGAACGGAGATAACCGCAGTGGACCACGCCAGGGGCGAGCCATGCTCGACAAGCGCAACCTGGGTTCGGCGCGCATCCTGCACATCGGCAAGTCTCGCCTTCAGCTCGTCCAGATATTCCGGTGCCTTATCGGCCTCTACCTGCCTCACAATGACCGCAGCGGCCTCGCCACCGGCCGCGACCTTGGTCGCCACAGCATCCGGCGTCGGCTCTGTCCCAAGGGCGTCAGCGAGCGCCCCTAGGGCAGCAGAGGCCAGCGCACCGACA
The DNA here is from genome assembly GCF_056400625.1 of Allobosea sp. P5_A5. Lineage (NCBI taxonomy): Bacteria > Pseudomonadati > Pseudomonadota > Alphaproteobacteria > Hyphomicrobiales > Alloboseaceae > Allobosea > Allobosea sp. P5_A5. Next base: position 34,201 of record NZ_JBFUKY010000019.1, on the reverse strand, counting down.
GGACCGCCGATCACAGTAGCCAGGACCGGCGCGCCGATCGTCTTGAGGAGGTTGACGAGATCGGTCATGCGGAAGTCCTCTTGCGGAAGGCAGCCAGAAAGCGAGCCCAGAATCCCTTCGGGATGGGCTCGTCGCTGGTGATGGTGGCGGGCGGGGTATCGGGGCTCTTGGGGAGGTCTTCGACCTTCGCAGGCTGCTGTGCCGCAACGACGGTCTTGCCATAGTCGGCATTCGCCAGCGCCGCCGCGAACACGCGCGCATAACCCGCGATCAAATCGGCCTTGTCCGTGCCGTTGATGATGCGCCTGGCGTTGCGATAATCGGGGATCGGGCTGTTGAGGTAGTCCGAGAGCTTCTTGCCGGTGAACCAGCCTTCCGACATGCCCCGGATCATGATGGCGGCAGCGATGTCCGTCCGCATTGCAAAGTCAGGCTGGGAGCTGAGCGGGAAGCCTAGCTCCTTCTGCGCTTTCTCGTAGTTTGCGAGCCAAGTGAGCTGGACGAACCCCCGGCCATAATAGGTCTGCCCGGTGAGGGGGTCGGGCTTGCCGTATGGCTTGCCGTTACCTTTGCCGATTTCGTAGATCGGCTGCATCGTCGCCGCCGTCTCGTGATAGGCCGTTGCCAGCCCATATGCCGCCCATGCGACGGGCCAGCCTGCCCTCTCGAAGGCCGAGACGAGAGTACCCACACCCTCCACCTGCCGTTGACGGATCTGCCCAGGGAACGGATTTGAGCGAACCGCCGCGTAGAACCGGGTTAGATCGGTCATGCTGGCTCCAATAAAAAAGCCCGCACGAGGCGGGCTAAAAGGTGCGGGGTATTGAGAGTCGTTCAGGCCGGCCAGTTTATGGCGGGCAGCTCGGCTAGGAGATACTCAACAGACGGTTGCTCGCGGTCGCCAGCCTGCACCTTGGCAAGCTCGCCATAGGCGTAACCCCACACAGCATCCCTCCAACTAACGAATGCGGCAGCCTCGGCTGCCCATCCATCATTGGTCGAGCCGAGGTATGACGAGCAAGTCACGCCGCTGTCGTACCTGCGGGACTGGGCGGTTGCGTCGATGCGCAGTTGAATTGCGCGACGGTACTCTTCGACCGTGACAGTGCGGACCGGCAGGCTTGCAAGGAAATCCGCCTCCTGCTGTGCCGTCATCTCTACCGTGGCGCCATCGATCATCCGCTTGAGAGCCATAGATCACCTCTGCCCGATCAGTTCGTAGCGGGCGCCAGTCGCGATGTTGCCGGCGCTGAACAACAATTGCAGCGCGTTAACGTCCCCGGCAGACACCCCCAAATAGCCCCCGCCTCTGTAGCTCGTTGCGCTATATTCGGTGTCCCACCTGACGGATCCGAACCGCCCGTTTGAACGTGGCAAAATCAACACCCTTGATGCCATGGAAGCGCCGCTTGCTGCCCCGAGGACGCCAGGGGACAGCTCTATCCCCGTACTGGCAAACGTCCCGCTGGTTGCGGCCTTATAAGTCGTGCTGCTCGTCGTTCCGCCGTTGTCATACCCGCCGTTCCACGCGTAGTTGCCGCTAGATCCATAAAATGTCGCGCCACCGTCGATGCTGAGCCGCAGGCCTAGGGATGCGCTGGTGGACGGCTCCCAGCCATCGAGATCAAGGGTGAAAGCCTTGAACTCACTTGGTAATGTGAGCGACAATGTCGCGAGCGCCGTTGCCGTGGTCACGCTGGCAATGACTGAATACGGCGACTGAAACAGCGCATGCCAGCCTGTTCCATCGCATGCGAGTTTGACGGAATCTCCCGCGTAAAGCGTAAGCGTCAGCGCACCGTTGACGGTCTCGGACCCGTTCGGGTCAATCGTAATGCGTCCCGTTCCAGTGTTCCGAATCTCGATCGGGAAGTCGTTCCCGGACGTGGCGGCTGCAAGGAGAGAGAAGGTCCACGTCCCGTTTGCAGCGAACACCTTGCCTCGATCAGCCGCGACCACACTATAAGCGCTGCTTTGGGCCGAAACTGGCGATGCGATACCGATAGTTGATCGCGCTGTAGCTGTGTCAGCAGCAGAGAAAAGAGACGACCCGACAGTCGAAGCCCCTAGGCTAGTTCGGGCGACTGAAGCGTTGGCACTATCGATTAGTGAGCGGCCGAAACTTGTCAGGTTAGCTAAAGCCGCCGCCGTCGGGCCAGTGAAGTACGGCAGCTTATCGGCTACCGGTGTAAGCCCCCTTATGGCAGCGAGAGTCGCCTGCGTGACGGTCCACGATGCGCCGGACCCCGAAACGGAGATATCGCCCTTGACGCCATCAGTGACAGAGCCAGACGGGCCTTGTGGGCCTTGGATGCCTTGGATGCCTTGGATGCCTTGTGGCCCGATAGGTCCTTGGGCGCCCTGTGGCCCCTGAAGGCCTGTCGCCCCCGGCTGAAAACGCAGCTTGAGTGCACTTTTCTGCTTCAGAATAAGCTTCGTCTGCATCAGAAGTTGCCCTCGGTAACTGTGACCGTCCCATCGAAGATCTGATCGACCTGGCCAGTGATGATGTCTGTCTTGCGCAAGCCGTGGCTGTAGGTGCCGCGCGCAAGCCGGTCGGCGACGCCGGGGGAGATCGTCAGCGTGCCGGTCGGCGCGTCTTTGACGATGCCGCTCGTCTCGTTCAGCGTGAGGTCAGGGGCGCCGCAGCCCCGGAGGGAATATTCGAACGTGTAGTCCGCGACCTCGAACACGGTTCCGTCCGACTTCAGCAGCTCAAGCGTGAGCAGGAACGTTTCGTCGTCGGTGCACGAGACGTTGCACTCGTAGGCTGCGGCCATGCGATGGCTCCAAAATGCAAAAGGGGCGCCGGTTAGGGCGCCCCTTGGGGTTATCGGATGGTGGTGTTGGGTTAGGCGGCTTGTTCACCTGGGACGGCATCACGCCGGATCGCAGTGTAGGTGAAAAAGTCCCCTTGCCGCTCGTCCGAGTACATGGACGGCACGGTTGGCATTCCAAGCTTGAACCAAAGCTCGCGGGCCGATTGGCATCCGAAGGTTTGGCGCGCTTCCGTTACCAGCGACCGTTTCATCTGCATCGGCTCGTCGGCGTTCGGGGTGCCTTCGATCGAAGCCACGCGGTCAGCCTGCGACTTCCCATAGAAGTGCTTGAAGAGGACCGAGTAGCACTCGCGCTGGTACAACAGCACCTTGCCGCGAACCTCCTCGTTCTCGATCCGCGAGGTGTCGATCGTCAGAAGCCAGCCATTCACAAGCTCAAGCTTGATGCTGACTGCCTCTTGGTCGCCACCACGACCGAAAGGTGTGGCCATGATGGCCATACCTTCAGCTAGGATCGGGTTGCGCTTTACCCGCTTCAACTGCGCCGACCAGTCCATGCCCATGCTTTCGACGATGGGCTTCAACGCCACGAACGTGCCGTCGTCGTTCTCGAACCCGTAGAGCTGGTCTCCACGGAAATTGACAGTGATAATCTGACCCATGATAGGGTCCTTTCGCTTCTCGATGCCCACCACGGCATCGGGGCCAAAACGGCTACGGGGTTGCGAGCGCCGCGACCGGATCGACCGTTGGCGCTCGAAACAGCGGCCCATCCCATCCAGGTCGGAGGCAATCCGCGAGATGGTGAAAACGATGCTCGATATCATTGAGAAGGACCGCTGACTCGACTCCTGCCACCCTCCCGGTCAGGATCGGGTAAACGGGAGGGTTGAATGGCCGGCGACGCAGATATGGGTTTCAACGAGATTATCGGGCGCATTGCGACGCTCGAAGCTCTTGTTCTCAGCCTTTTGGAGATTGAGGGGCGGCGGCAGAAAGAAGCAGGTCAGGCCAGCCTTGACGGGTATGTCCATTCGCTGGCGGAGGCTGCTGCATTGCGAGCGGCGGGCTGCCCAGAGATGCAAAAGCAATTCGTGAACGCTCATGCCGACAACATGCTTCGCGTGCTCTCTGTGCGACTTGAGCCAGATGATCGGCCTCAGAATTGACCAAAACCATGATAAGCTCCTTATGATGAAATACCTTTGGTACATCGCCCAAGCCGTATTTATCGGGTGGATCATGTACGGGTATTGGGCCTCAGACCCAATGATGTCGGCTGGCAAGCTGGGGGGGATGTTACTAATCACCATTGTTTTGTGCGCCTTTCTGACCGCCTGTATCACGCAGTCATCGGACTGGGTTCGCCGTAAGTTCAGCGCCCCGAAGACGCGTTCCCCTGTTGGGCGATGGCCAGAAGCCGAAGTGTTGCCGCCTGAGCCTTCGCACCGCTTGAATTCGCGAGAGCCCTGAACATCGGTAGAGCCTGCGGGTCGGTGATGAGCTTTGCCAGCTGCTCGGTGTTCTTGCCGAGCTGATACTGAGCGTACCGATCGCGGATCATCCCGGGCAGTGCAGTACCGCCAGATTTGATGATCGGCACGGCATCGGAAATGACGCCGCCTTTCGACAGGTTGTCCATGAACTCTTTGTTGAAGGCCGTCATCGAACCAGGGCGCTGACGCTGGCCAGTGGCTTCAGCGATATCAAGGAACTTGCGAAACCCGTCCCAGCGAGCATCACCATTCGGGAGCGCGCGGACAGCGGCTTCCAACGAAGCTGCTTGCTCGCTGTTTCCGGTCAGGGCGCTGCTAAACTTTGCTGCCCCGAACTCGTTTGGGCCGGCGATGTTGCTCCGCATCGCATCGTCAAACACGCTTTCGGCATGAGCGCGAACCAATCTCTCGGCAACGATGGGGTTGCGCTGAGCAAGCGCCCCAACAGCATCCCCAACCTCACCGGCCGCGCCCGGCAAGGGCTTGCGAGGAAATAGCGCCTGAATGGCCGCATCTGTAGTTGTATCCTTGGCAGCGATCTTACCAAGCGGGCCGTCTATGATCGGCTGAAGATACCTATCTCGAAACTGCGCCTGCGTCTGACGGGCCTGCGCATAAGTGGGAGCGGCGGCATCAGCGGCATTAAGAATGTCGCCGCGCTGCCCACCGATAATGTCGGCACGATAATTTTCGCCCGCGATCTTGGCCTTGCTGCCAAGGTCTCGCGCCTGCTTTTGGATCGCATCAATGACTGCAACGCTGTCATCGCCATGCTGAGCGAATTGAGGCCCCATGATCGGGTCAGCGCGTAGTGCCGCCAGCTCCTGCTTAAACGCGGGAATTTGGCTGATGCGAGCGAAATCTGCTGGATCAAGCTTCTGGGCTTCTGCGGCCTGATAAAGCGGTCTAGTCGCTTGGTTGATGACGCTTCTGCCCTGGTCAATGACACCTTGTGCCTCGCGCTGGGCTTGGGGACCAACCGTCGAAGGAGCGGCTACCGGCGCCCCGAGATCATCCAGGGCAGACCGCCCCGCGGCCTGCATTTGCGCGGGACGCTGGGACATGAATCCCCTCATGACCTCGCCGCCACGCTCCGACCCTTCTACAACGCGCTGAAGGCTTGTCAGGCTTGCCGAGTTACCCGTCGTTTGTGCAATGGCCTCAGGCCATGTCAGTGGCGCGCCGCGCGCAGCGGCATCCTCCATCAACCGGCCAGCGGCTACCACTTCGGCGTCGGAGACGTTGGACATATGCCGAGAGGCGGCAGTCGTCGCGCTCTGGGGCCGAGAGGCCGCCGCAGCTCCAAGGCTAGTACCTACCGCGCCGACAAGACGCGCAGGGCCTTCCAGTTCCGGTGCCACTTGGCGTGCAACTTGTCCCGCCGTCTCAGACACAACGGCGGGGGCCAAAACACCACCGACGACCTTGGCGAATGCCCCGCCCGGGACTAGTGCCCCAGGCGCAAATTCCCCGACCGTCCTCGCATACTCGCCTTCTACGGTCTTGGGCTGATATTTGATGCCGGGGACCACGCTGGCAGCAGCGTCGATGAGCTTCTCACCCGAGATCACCTGCCCAGGGTCGGAAATGCCGGTCGCTTGCCGAATGAGGTCGGTAGAGGGCGCAGGGGATGGTGCATCCCAAGAGCCAGTTTTGGCGTAGTTGACGGCGCGCCCGACCGTTTGATCTGCGGCTTGATCTGCAAGCCACCGCGCGCCCTGAGAAATTGTCCCTGGAAGGCCGGCTAAACCCAACCCACCGCGCGCTAGACCGGATGCCCCCGACTTCGCCACATCTTCGACAACGCCAGGCGCCGCCACCTGCTGGGGGACGTTAAATTTTTGGAATGCCGCAAAAGCTGATGCCTGATCAGGCGCCTCGATTTCGTAGCTTTTACCTCCATGTTCGACCTCAAAAGCGCCCATCAACGCTTCTCCCGAATGCGAACGCCGCCGCCCATGTCCTGCCAGCCGCTTGCATCAGGTTTGACCGGATTTGGAGTGGGCGTGCCTTCAGGCAAATTCTTCATCCCGCTCTTGGCAGAATCCTTGAACGCAGCAAACGGGTCAGGCAAATCGCGCAGCTTCCTGATGACCTCTGCCGGCTTTTCATTCGTCGCCATGCTTTCGGCCACGAGATCGCCTCGTTGACGCTTGTAGGCGTTCAACGCTTCCAGGGTGCTCATGATGAGTTCGTTGCCGCCGGGCCGGTTCATAAGGCTCGGGAGCGCGCTCTTGAACATGCGGGCATCGTAGTCGGAGGTCGCACCAGCGCCTGCGATGCGCTGTGTCGGTGTCAGTTTGTCGATCAGGGCTTTATAGGCGGTGATCTCATCGACGTTCTCACCGACCTTAATGCCAGCCTCGGCTAGGCGAGCCTGGATGGCCGCACCTGTACCCATGTTCTTGATGCTGCCCCCGAGGTCGCGGATACGGGCCAACAGACCGGCTTCCTGATTAGCCGCGTCTCCTTCCTCGACGATGCCCTTGAAGCGGTCCGAAATCGCCTTCCCGTTCGAAGTGGCATAAGCCGTCTCGGCTTTTTGATCGATATTGACTTCAGTTGTCGGCTTTCCGGGGTAATGAAGCTGGTTATCCCGATCAACTTGGACTGAACCCTTATAGTTAGGGTCTACGCCAGCCGCTTCCCGTTCCTCGGGCGTAATCAGAGAACGAAAGCCCTTGCCCTCAAGCTCCCTCTGCGACTTCTGGATGTCGAGCTGCGCCTTCTGACGGGCAAGCGGCCCGCCCTGGTCCTGATTGTTCTTTGCATCCGCAATCTCAAGATCGAGCATCTGCTTGATCGCGGTCTTTGCGCCGTCGGTTCGTGCGGCAACAAGCGCTCGCGTCAGGTTCTGGATACGGGGGTTGCTGGCGAGGCTTTGCGGGACAGCCGTATCAGTGCCCGGCACGTAGAACTGCGCTTCGGCGGCGCCCTGTCGCTGCGGTGCAGCCTGTGCGACCTGTACCGGCGCAGGGCTGCCGATGACGGGGTTGCCCTGTTGCGCTTCGAGGCGCGCCACGTCTGCCTCGTTCTGAGCGACCTGAACCGGCGCAGCGACAGGCGCGCCGCCTTGACCGCCATAGCGCTGCGCGTAGCCCTGCGTCAGCGCAAGCCGGCGTGCATTCTCACCGCCGGGCTGGTTGTACCCGGCAAAACGCCAGGCGCTGGCCATGATCTGGTTAGCCTCCTGCGGGGACTTCGCGGCCTGAAGCTTCGGCAGAAGCGACGGATCTTCCTGAACAAGGAATGCAGCCTGCGTCTCAACCGAGGGCTGGCTTTCGCCGCGCTGCTGCGCAAAAGAATACAGGTTCTTGAGCCGATCAGCGCGCCACGACATGATGCCGCCGGCTGTGCCCGCCTGACCGCTCTGCGAAGGGTCGCTCCACGTCCGGTTGACGTTTTGGGGCTGAAACCCGCTTTCGGCTTTGCCATAAGCCGCCACAGCACCAAGGCCGATAGGGTTCGTCAGCCCGGCGCCTTTGACGCTATCGACGAAGCGGGACTCGATCTCATTCGGCTTTCCGAGGTTGGCCAGACCAGCGCCCGTTGCAGCAGGAGCGCCGCCGCCGAAAATGCCTTGCACAAGGCTAGCGTCGGCTGACCGGTCTTTGGCTTGCTCTCCTAGCTTCAGAAGACCTAGCCCGGTCGCACTATCGCCGTAACCGAACGCTTTCTGGGCAGCGCCGGCATAGTCGCCACCTTGAAGCGACGTGCCGATGTCAGCCTGCGCTTCCCTCAACCAACGCGTATCGTTCTGCTTGCCAAGGTTGGCCAGCGCGTTGTTGACGTTGCCGAAGGCGCCGTCGAAATTATAGGCCGCCATCAGGTCACCTCGTCGCAAACTTCAGTATATTGCCGCCGAGCGTGTTTCCGCCGCCCATGCCGAGCCCGAGCAGGCCAACACCTGTACCGATCGCATTGATGCCGAGATTATAGCCCGACGCCACGCTATCCGAAGCGGCCTTCTGAGCATTATTGACCGCCCCAATACCGGCATTCGTGCCCTGCCAGAGGTTGTTGACGCCAAGCCCGGCGAGACCCGTGTAGACGCCCGCTTCGGCATTGCCCTGCTGACCGCTCAGGCTGGCCAAGGACTGGCCTAGCTGGCCCTGGAGGCCGGCCTGTGTGCCCGATGCCTGCAAGCCCTGTGTGCTGAGCCCGTTAAGGCGATCCTGCCAGGCGCCGTATTCCTGGTTCTGCATGTTCTGAGCGCGGTCAGCGATAGCCGCCATCGTGTTGCCGGAACCCAGCGCGCCCAGTGCAGAAGCCTTCCGAGCCGTGGCATCGGAAGCCTGATCGACGGCATACTGATAGCCCGGGGAGTTCTGAAACTGCGAGACTGCTGCATCGCGTGCGCCCTGACCGCCCTGACCGAGCGAGCCCTGATAGGTCGTCAGCGCATCGGTCCCAGCCGAAACCCAAGGGTTCAGCCGGTCAATCGCACCGCCGAACTGCGTCGTGAGATCATCGCGGCCTTGGGCAAAGCCCTTGCCGAGAGACGCAAGCGCGCCGTTCTGGGCATTGTCGAGAATGCCCTGTCCCTTGCCGATGGCATCCTGAGCCTGTTGATAGCCCCAAATGCCGATATTCCGGGCGCTCGTCCCAGACCCGATAGCCATGGCGATGTCCTCTGGGTTTCAGTAATTCGTGACATCGAGCGCGGCATAGGCGCCCGGGTTGGGGTAGACACCGGTTGCACCGAAGGCGCCCGGCCCGGTCAGGCTTGTGATGATGCTTGAGCCCGAGACCCGAAGAGTGTGGAAGGCCAGACGCGAGCCGCCACCGGCCGAAATGCCATGAGCCGAGCTGCGCATGATGAGCGGGACGTAGGAGCGTCCCGGCGTACCGTTGAAAGCCGTATCGCAGCCAAGAACGCCAGAGAGCCGCATCGGCAGGGCGTCAGAGTGGAATACGAGCGATCCGTCGCCTCTGAGAACCTTGACCCCAAGGCTGCCGAAGCTAGAGCCATCAAGGACATCGAAGATGTAGAACTGCACCGTCTCGGTGACGGCTATCGCGCCTGGGATGACGAACACCCAGTTGAAGGTCCACGTTCCGCCCGAATAGTACGAGTGCAGCATGCAGGGTTGCAGCACTTCGGCGCGACACGCGACAAGCAAGCTTTGCGTCCCCGAAACCGTCAATCCAACCGGCATACCGTTGTAACCGGCGGGGTTTGGAGGCGACGTGTTATAGGCGGTGACCGTCACCGGGATCTTCTGGACCAGCCCGTAATTCTGCCAAGTCTCGTCAATCTGCACCGTTCCTGACGTGTTCATGAACGTCAGACCGAAGGTCATCAGTAGACGCCGTACTGAATGCGGGTGGTTGGGCGTCCGTTGACCAGGCTCCAACTCATCAAATTGCCGGAGAACGACACGTCAGCCGGCAAAAGCCCCTCGCCAGGCCAGAATGAGGACGAATTGGCAGAGTGCATCGTCGAAAACCAGAACGGTGTGCCGGTCAGGAACCCGTCGTCGGTCACACTGCCGGAGGCCGGGCCTGGCCCAACGATGATGGTCCCCAAGAAACGCAGCAGGCGATCGGAGATATCGACCTTCAGAATCCCCGAGGGGTCGAAAATCTGCATCCCGAATGCCATCAGGACAAGTCCCCGATGACCACGCGCCTCACATTGCTGGCGTCGTAGACCTCGATCTTGTTGTTCGAGATGACGAGCCGAGCACCGCTTGATGCATTGCGGATCACAACAGGCACCTGAAATACGAAGGCAGTGCCGTCATAGGCGAAAACCGGCTGAGCGGTGCCGCTATCCGTGAAATAGAACTTGTTCGCCGTGAACCCGATGGCAGAGCCGCCCCCTGACAGGGCGATCGCCTCCATCCCGGCGAACGAACTTCCGGCGGTCAGATACCAGCCATAGGACGCCGCTGCACCGGCTGGCGTCGCTTTGGCTGCGAGGTAGACCTGCCCGTTTGCGGTGGCGTTCCCAGCCTTCACATTGATGCTGGAAATGTAGGAACCGTAGGCGCCCGTTCCGTCCGTCAGCGCCTGCCCGATTTGCTCGATCGTGGCGCTGTTGTCGTCGGTCTGGTCTGTGAGCGTCGTGATCTTGGTTTTGAGGTTGGTGACGTTGACCGACATCCACGACTGGGTGGCGAACATCCAGTCGTGCATTGCCGTCTTCGGGCGGCCGGTCGTGGTGTCGACAAGCGCTACATCCGTCGAAGGGACGAACGGTACGGTATCAAGGTCGAGATCAGCCATCAGGCAGCCCTCGATTCAACGCGCGTCGCGGTCGCGCCCATGAAAGCGAAATCCTGCGGCCCCTCCCACCTGAAGCGAACAATCGCCCCAGTCTGTCGGGATAGCCCGAGGTTGGAAATCTCAACCGGCCACCTATCGGCGTTCGTGATCGGGCGCGGCAATTCGGTGCTCCAGGTCACGCCACCATCAAGAGACCATGAGACAAGGATGGTGATCGCGGCAGCCGTGAAGTCAGCGCTCATTCGCGCGGCAACCCGTGCCGGGAAATCCTTCAGAGGGCTAGACTGGATCAAGCCCCCCAGAGCCGCGCCGTTCTCGGTCAGGGTGTTGGACATGACGAGCAGATCGCCGCTCAGACGGTCCCCGAACACCCATTGGTCATTCGAATAGGTGGACCATTTGGCACGCCAGCCCGTGGCACCGATGCTGGTTCGCTCATGCCACCCGCGCGCTTCGACATCGAGGACCCACGTGCCTTGATCGCTTGTGACAGCGATGAAGGAGCGGCCCTTCCAGACAAAGGCCAGAACCTCGATGGTCGAGACGGTCGATGCAGCCAGGAAGCGCTCGACATCGGGCGTGGACACGGGCGCGGTCTCATAACCCGACAGCGCCATGACGCGCTTGTCAGCCGAGATGAAATAGGTCGGAGCGTTCCAGGTATCTTCGAAGCCGGCCACCGCCATCGTGGTCAGCAAGCCGACCTGCATGACGGTCGGAGCTCGCTGCAACGGGAACGGAGACGTGCCGACGTTCTTCCATGGCTCGATCGTCGTGCCGCCCATGGCGTAGGAGATATTCCCGCGCACGATGATGCGCCGCAGCCCGTCAGAGCGGGCCTCTGCCGTGGCGAAGCTCAGCGCATTGACGGCAGTGGTGTTCAGATCTGAGGCAAAGATACGGCCATCAGGGATCGAAAAGAGGAAGAAGCCTTCGAGGAAGGTGACGGAATTGACCGTCGCCGGCAGATCAGCGTCGGGATAGGCGGTGACCGCGCTGCTGGTGAGAACATAAGCCCCGCCGCTCTCGCGAACCGCCACGATATCGGGCGTGGAAACTCCGCCTGTAACTCGATTGTTGCGCGAGAGCGTGACGCCATCGCTGCCGGGGATACTGCCGGTCAGCGTGGATGAGGTGCCCCCGGATGCTCTTGTTACAGACCCGGACCAGACAACGTAGATATCGCCGTTCACATCGAGCAAACCCCGGATTCCGACTTTATCTGTCGAAAGGTATTGGGCTAGCCCTGCCGTCCGCCGCACATAGCTGCGGTCGCCCTCGGTGATGCTGAAGCAGTTCAGTAGCCGCCCCTCGCCTTCACCGGGTCTGGAGCCGGGCGTTGAGCTTTTGGGGATGGGGAACGGAGTGCCGGGCATCAGAAGTAGGCCACCCGAACAGGGCGATATTCGAAAGGCCCGCGTTGCGAACGCAGCATTGAGTTCGCCAGATCAACAGAAGGCAGCCCGGAGGGCTTGTAGAAGCCGACGAGGGCCGGCGCGTTAGCAATCAGTGCTGCGACCCACTGCAAGGCGCCTGGGGGCACGCTATCAGCGTCGGCAGCATAGATGATGCGACGCAATGCTAGATCGTCGAGCACATCTTGGAGAAAGGGCTGCACCTTAGCGATGTCGTCAGCATAGTAGCCTTGTCCCGACCCTGCCGGTGCGCCCAGAACATCCAGAACGGCACCAATCAATTGCGCTTCAGTCGCCATTCCACGCCCTCCAAATGCGAAAGGGGCGCCGAAGCGCCCCAATCCTTGATCAGTCCTGTTTCACGCTATCGAAGCCGTTCAGCCAATCTTCGGCTTCGGACTTCCCGCGATAAGCAGGCGGGACGTTCCGGTTCTTGCCGTTCGTGGCAGCAGCCGCGCCCCGGCTGAACGGGGTATCGACTTCGGTTTCCGCGCCAGTGACCTCGAACAGCGGGTGTTTGCCCGCCGCCTTGATCAGCTCAGCATTGTCCGTCTCGACAGCCTTGCCCTGCGCGAACGCCTGACCATGCCATTCGACGTTGTCGGACTCACCGTTGTAAGTGATCTTGGCCATCGCTGGCCTCACTCGATCACATAGGTGACGTGGGTATAGACGATGCCGCCGGCAGTCGGAGCAGCGCCCCACTTCACATCGACCGTGCCTGCGGCCGGCAGGTTGTAGCCGAAGGCCGTCGCCACGTTCGTGCGCGCGATGGCGCCGGCCGAGACGGCGCCGCTGGTGATATAGCGGTCGTCATCGTTCACATCACCAACAGCAGCGGTGATGCCAGAGCCGACAGCCGCGATTGAAACACCGATGACACGAGCGCGCGCCGGAAGCGGGATCATCGCGGTGACGGAGCCGTTGGCAGGCGGGGTAGCAGGCACGACATACTTCGCCGTGCTTTCATAGATCACGCCTGCCGAAATCGGCTGAGCGCTGGGAGGCGACGGGAACTGTTTGTTCGCGTCGATCAGGAAAAAGGCCATGGAAGGGATTCCTTTCCAGAATGAGGAAAGGGGCGCCGGATTAGGGCGCCCCTGCTGATCACGCGTCGTCGACGCTGGCGAAGAAGCCGGTCACAACCCCCCAATCCTTGATCGGGGAGGTTTCCCCCAGCTCACGATTGCGGAACTGCGACTTGCCGATGCCGTAGATGGTTTCGACGCCACGGCCGATGATGAAGCCGTAGTCGTCTTCCTTGCGCTCGGTGGGCTTGGGCAGCTGACCGACTGCGTAGCCCATGGCCTGACGACCGACGAGCCAGGCAGGTGCAACATTGATGCCCGACGTGCCCGCCCCGGCGATCGTTGCCAGGTCGTCCATCTCCGGGATTTCGCGAACCCACACGCCGTTGAGGATCAGGTCACCGTCCTGGAAGATCGGGTTGCTGTCCACGCCGCGAGCTCGGGCATCCTTGTTGGCAGCCACGACTTCGGCATCGTTTGCGAAGTCGCGGAAGAGGTTCGAACCGACGAACACTCCGAAATACTCGCGACCGCCCTCGACAGTGATCGGGGAGATCTTCGGCTTGGCACGCTTGGCCATCCGCTTGAGCATCTTGGCTGACTTGCCAACGAAGCGATCGTTGGTGCTATCGACGGTTAGCAGCGAGGCCGCATGATCGCCCGCGACATACTGCGAGCGCAGGTTGCCGTAGGCGATGCGGTCCGGGTTCGCAGCGTGCCAGGTGTTCTTCTGCCCCGTCGTTGCCTTCGGGTAGTAGATACCCATCACGTTGGCCACATCGAGGGTCGTGCCGAGTTCGGCCTGACCGACGTTGTGGAAGCCGCGAATGATGTCATTCCGCAGCTTGTTTGCCGCGATCTGCGTCAGCGCAGGGCGAACCTCTTCCATCTGGTCGACGACGGAACGCCGCATCTGCTTTTTGTTCAGCAGAATGGCGTCGCGCCACCAATCGATGCGGACCTTCCAGCCGTAGTGCTTCAGATCATGCTCATTGCCGACGAGCGTCTGATCGCCGGACACGCCGCCATCATCAGGAAGCATGAAGAGCGGGATGGTGATTTCTTCACCGTCGTCCTTCAGCTCATAGATGCGGTGAATGACAGCGGTCGGACCGTTGCCCATGAACTCGGCAAACAGGTTTTCACGCTGATAGTCGCGCCAGACGGTCTTGCGCCACTTTTGGACAACGAGGTTGTCCGGGGGGGTCATCACAGGCATGGGTTAGCCCTTTCGCTTTCCGAAAGCCGGGGCAGCGTTGAAAATATCTTCGTCCGAGATCGAACTGCTTTGCGGTGCCCCGGCATTGCCGACCGCGCGGTTCAAGGACGGTATGCTTGGGATGGGGGCTCGCTCGCCTTCACCAGCCTGCGGTGCGGCACCGGGGATTTCGCCGGAAGCGCGAAGCTCCGACAGAATCTTTTCCCGTAGGCGCTTTTCCGCGTTTGCTGGCTGGTTTTCGAACCAAGCCATCACTTCGCCAGCAGGGTCTTGAGACTTCCTCAGCGTCGCCTCGACGCCATCGGCGGGCATATTGCCGTCGGCAACGGCCTGCTTCAGTGCGGTGTATGCTTCCTGAACTTTGTCTGCGCCGTGCTGCTGAACCGCAAAGCGCTCCGAGAGCACAAGGCGGGTCTGATACAGCTCGTCATTGACGGGGCTCAGGCGTTCGCTGAGTTGGCTTTCCAGTTGAGCTTTTACCCAAGCTGCGGGGTTCGTCAGCAGTGCATTGACTGCCTCATCCGCTTCTTGGCTTTCCTGCTCTCTGGTCTTAGCCGCCGGCTGGGGCGTCTTTGGAGCAACTCGGTCCATCAGCTCGACGAGCTGGGCCTGTAGTCGCTTCCGCTCTTCCCGCTCCTGTCGCAGCGCAACGCTTAGATCACCGCCGTTTTGACGGGTCTCAGGCTGTGATGCGGGAGATTCGGGTTCCTGCGTCGGGTTAGACTCATTGGCTACGCTTGCCGGCGCCTCAATGGGCGCTGTGGGTTGCGATTCCACATGGGTGTCCGACGCCGGGGCGGATGCCTCAGCGTAAATCTCGTCTTCCAAGTCTGGCATTGTCCCACCTGTGCGTCGGTGCGGTTACGAAGCTCCCGTGCGCGGCCGGGAGAACGCCGAAGTTCCGAGCGATGCGCCCACTCGGAAAGGCGAAGTCACTGTGAAGCCTGGATCGCCGTCACAGACACGCGGGAGCCGGCCGCAGCCTCATAAGGCGCGAACCCAGACAGGCCCGTCAGGATAGTGTTGAGCCCCGTGATGAGGTTGGCCAAAAGCACGATGCCGCCCGACAGCGGGGCTATGGTCGGAAGAGATCGATTGCGTTGACCGTAGACAGTCAAGCCTGTGTAGATCGCACCGGTCTTGATAAACTCGCCTCTGAAATCAGGAACAGGTGCGGTCCCTGTTCCTAATGCGCCGAACACAATTACTGGCTCAGCGGCAAATGTCCGGCTGAAGGTAATCGTTGCCATCCCATTGGCGTCGAGCGTGACATTCTGAGCGGAGGTTAGCCGCTCATGCTTGTGATCAGCCCTCGAAGCCATATCCATCGTCCCAGCCGCAGGTGAGACGGCTTCAGCGGATGGAACGGTGTTCGCTAGGGGCAGAGCCAGGGAAGCCGCAACATCCATCGCCGCCGCCTTTAGCCGTAGGCGCCGGCAAGCTTGGCTTGCGCAATCGGCCCGTCCGCAAGGGACTGAATGATGTCGGTTCCGGGGTGCGTGCCGTCCGTGATCGGTGCTTTTTGCACCACGGCGGCGCCAGCGGTATGGGCTGCGGTCGCGGCGGTCTGCGTAAAGTGCGTGAACGGCCCCGTTCCGCTGACTCCCGTCACCAAAAGCGTTTCCGGGCTGCCATCATTGAACGTCAGATGCGACCCGATGGGTAGGTAGATCGGCAAATCGAACTGCCCCGCCGAAATCGCACTTGAAGTCGAAAGAGTGGTGGCGATGCCCCGATCCGCCAGATCCGTTCGCCACTTCCCGCGCTGCCCACCCTTCGAGAAACCGTCACAGGCATCCAGCAGGTCAATCGTGGCGTCGATGAAACGGTTGTTGGGCTGCCGAATGAAGGCATCTAGTGACCAGGCTGTACCGGTAGGATAGGTCCAGTTTGCCGTCTGACCGCTTTGGTTGGCCTGTGTCTGGAAGCCATCCGTGGACTGTGTGCGAGGCATAAGCGAGCCCTGCACGCGGCGAACCATAGGCCAAGCCGTTGCGATAGCGGCCCAAAACGCAACCATCGCCGCCTGAGGCACGCTGAAGGTGGCGCCCACGTCGTTTGTGCCATAGCCGCTGTGCGTCGCCGTGAAGGGGACGTTCGGAAGCGTGCCGACAAGTCGCATACGGCGAGTGAGGCCTTGGTTCGCACCAACACCCGCAATCCCGGCAGCAAGCGAGCCCGCCACTGCCCAGTTGCAGAAGGGCAGGCGAAGCGCTCCACCGGCCTTGCTGTCCATTCCGCGTTCAAGATAGCTGCACGCTCCCGTGGGCGTCCTGAGGGCGCGGTAAGGGCCTGCGCCGGCATCGATCGATGTCCCGAAGCCGAGAACGCAGGGGCGGCCGTCCCAACCCTGCGCCACCATCATGGCCGGGCCATAGGCGTAGGCATCCGGCGTTCCAGGCGTCGTGCCCGAGATGCCGCCAGCCATGACCTTCGCAGCGAGCGAGGTCGTGCTGTTCTCTACGCGGTCGCCGAACATGATCGAAGCGCCGGGATACTGCCCGCAAAGCGTTGAAGCCGCATTTGGGACGGCGCGGGCTACGCGCACGCAGCAGCGGGTCCCAGGCGGAATGACAACGCCATTCGGTGCGTCGGTCCAAACTTCCGTATCGTTGACTAGCGTGTAAGCCGCAGCCGAGCCGGCAATGGTGAGCTGAACGGGCGAGCCGTTGACGCCGACCTGAAGCGACACAGCCTCGATTGTGATGTCGTTGCCGTTCGCCGCTTCCTGCCCGCCAGCACCGTTGGCAGTCAGATACGAGTTGACGAACCCGAAGCGAGGGTTTGCCGTCCAGTAGTCGTCCGAGACGAACCACTTCTCATAGACGCCAAAGAGCTTCGAGGCGCCCGGCGTGTACCGCTGCACCGGCCACGAAAAGCCGTTGCTCGACACCATGAACGGGCCTGTAGCTCGGGCCACGGCATACGGAGCACCTGGGGAGACGACCGAGGGGTTGCCTATATCCACATCAGGTCTCCGTTGCCGTCCAGGCTTGACCAGTGGTCCCGCCTATCACCGAAACCGCTCGGTTCGTCTGGATCGAGAACGTCGCGCCGCTTGTCACTTTGTAGGACCCCGCCGCGTTCACCGTCGCGGTGCCACCAATTTCGTTGATCCAGAGGTCAGCGGCGCTAATATTCTGCCCCTTTAGGGCAATCCGCGACGCGTTTGCAGGCGCCATCTGCTGCGCCGCGCCACCGGTCCCAATGGTCCCCGAACGGTTGTTTCCGCTCGATAGACTTCCTCCTGAACCAGGCCCCCCATCAATGCGGAGACGGCCTTGTTGCGTCAGTGTCGCGGGTGCTTCACTGCCGACATCATAATTCGGGTCGGACGTAACGACATTTCCAAAAATGCTCACTGCTGCCCTCCGAATGGCTGCCTCATGGCGTCAGCGCGCATCTGCGCTTGATGACCCCGCTGCATCAGCTCAAGCGGGGCCAGATTTGCTTCAGTTTCAGCCCGGAGCGCCTGAGCACGCTTAAGGTCTGCTCCGGCCATCATTTCGTTGATGCGGGCCGACATCTCGGACAGCTCTTCCGGTGTCAGTTGCTTGGGTTGGTCGATCGTGACCGCTTGAGGCTGCTGAGCCTGCCCCGCCTGGGCCATCTTCAGCATGGCCGATGCCTCGGTTTCCTTGACCTTTGCGGCGCCCTGGGCGAGCTGAATCTGCTCTGCCTGCTGCTGTGCCGGGTTCGGCTGGCTAGCGGCCTGCTCGATCTGGTCGTAAGCGCCCATGATGCGCTTCTTGTCGCTCGACGGCAGGTTCATGGTCGAAATGAGCGCACGAGAAAGCTGCGTCATGACCGGCGGCGGTATTGCCTGACCACCGGCCGACATTGCCTGTCCAATTGCCTGCTGCGCATCCTCACGAAGCGTGATCGTGTCTGGACCTTCATCCAGAACGAAGTCGACCATCACCTTGCCAATAGGGTTCTCGACCCCTACCACCTGCCCGAATTCATTCTCACGGGGCTGGTTCACGCCCATGAAGCCGGCAAGGCCCTCATCGTCCGTGAGCCGAATATACCGAGGCGTCTTCCAGAATTCGCGTACTGCTTCCCATGTCTGGGCATAACAGCGTAGCTTCATGGCACGGACGCGGACGATAAAGGGGCCAAGCTCGGCAATCGCAGCTTGTTGCAGGAGCGCAATGGCCCGGCCGGATTTGTTATCGAGGCCCTGACCGATCAATGCAGAGTTTGGTCCAAAGTTCTCGATTTCCTCTTTCGCCTCTTGCAGCATCTGCACGTTGGCGACAGCAATATCGGTATTACTCTCAATGCGAAGCTTGCCCGCCTGGCCAGCGGGTAGAGCAACGACGCCATCAACCCGATGCGCTTCGGCGCGGATCTTCTCCACGTCGTCGACAGCGCCTTCCTCGATGATCACCTGTTTCGTGTTGAAGGCGTGCAGCGCGCGCGAGCGACGATGATTAATCTCGTCCTGGGCGCCTTTCAGGTTGCGGACAAACCCGTACCTGTTGCCCTTCTCGTCGACATTTGCCGACTGCATGATGAAACGGGCAGCCGACTGTCCTTTGCTATCCTTGAACGGGCTATCGCCCTCTTGCAGCACAATCATGCCGGTATGGATCGCGTAGCGCCATTTGCCCTGATCGCGATACCAGACTTCGACGATGCGCAGTTTCTTGAGTGCCGTGTCCCACCACAGGTTATCTGTGTCCGGGGTCAGCGCCTCGGCATCAGTGCCGTTCGCCAAGCCTGAAACGCTGGCCTCAATGTCTTTGACCGAGTCCGGCAGGAAAGCCTTTGCCTCGTCCTCGCGCATCCACTTCGCTACACCGACAAAATGAGCGTCCGAGAAGTCGTGTTTCAGCGAGCGCGGGTCGTAGAAGAACGTATCGCCAGGCTGCCGCGCCAGGATCGGATCAGCCGACCCGTCCTCCGTCTGCTCTAGCGACTGTTCCCAACCGCCGATGCCGCCAACGGCAAGGTCAAGGTTGACCTCCGAAAGCTGGCTCTCCCAATGCGAGGCATCGAGCACATAACGCATCGCCTGCGTTGCGACTTCGGCGCCTTGCTCGTGGGCCGGTGTACGCGGATATGCCTTAGGGTCCTGCCTCAGTCGCTCCAACAGGCCGATGATGCCGTTGATCTTCTTTGCGATGCGGTTGTAAGTGATCTCAGGCTGGCCGCGATCCTCAAGCGTCTTGCGCTCTTTCTCGGTCCATTGCTTGGCGTGGTAATAGGCCCAGGCACTACGACGCTCGTCGATCTCGTCCATTTTCAGGTCGACATAATCGCGGAGCATCCTGCGGAAACGATCAACGTCCGGCTTCTCCGATGAAGCGACGACAGCGCCGTTTGGCTCGCTCGACGGAATGACGCCCTGCCTGCGGTCTGTCGAAGGAACCACGCCTTTGCGGGCATCGTCAGGAGCGATAACGCCGGGAGCTAGCGCACTCCTTTCCGATGCAATCAGCGCCATGAGGGACGTTCCTTTGCCGCTGTAGAGCGGTAACCAGACGACTTGTCTTTGGTAGGCTCAGGCGGCTTTGCGCCGTTGAACATCTTGTCGAGCAACTGGCCCACGAGACCTAAAGCATCGACCTGATCGTCATGAACGCCCGCCGGAAAGCGCAGGCACTCCGAGATCAGATCGGCCTTCCACGGAGCATCAGGCCTGATCCTGAGCCCATCCATAGCGATGCGGCCACGGATCGATTGAGCGCGAACAGCTTTGTCGCCCCTGGTCGGAAATTGGTCCCGAACGACGTAGGCGCGACGCTCCCTAATCCGCTTGTCGAGGAAAGGCCCGACGCCAGATTTGATCTGCCCTTGCTCCTCGGCCCAGCCGATCGGCTTCCATTTCAGAACAAGGTCGCAGAACGCTTCAACCCAATCGTCAGAGGCCGCTTGCTGACGCCAGACATCGAGCAGATGTAGCTTCCCGTCTGGGTCGACGCCGATAACGACATGAACCGTGAAGTCACCGCCCTGAGCAGTGACGGCATAGTCCGAGCCACCATAAATCCGCATCTGCTCACGCGGTGGCGGAGAAATCGGCTTAAACCACTCTTCCTTGAAATAATCGCCCTCATCAGGCGTGGGCTGCTGCTGATATAAAGCTGACCAAAGGCGCGTATCGCGCTTGGCATCAGCCCGCATCTCAGCAGTAAACCACTCAGGCCATAGCGCCTCGCCAGGAGCGCGCCCTAGCGGATCCTTGAGGCCCGCTTCCATCGGTAGGGATACGACACGCCAGCGCCCACCGTTCTCACGGTCGCCTTCCTCTGCGAGCAATCGCCCGGCTAGGTCATCCTCATGCCAGCGGGTCTGAATCAGGATGACAGCTGCACTAGGCTTCAGACGCGTACCGAGATCGAACTTGTACCAATCCCACTGCTTGTCGCGGACAAGCTTGCTGTCGGCATCTTCCCGAGACCGAACAGGGTCGTCGATGATGGCGAGATCAGCGCGTCGGCCCGTGATCGAGCCCCCAACGCCCGCAGCGTAATACTCGCCTTCCTCGTCAGTTTCCCAACGGCCGGCTGCCTTGTTATCGCCGGCTACCCCAAAGCCGAGAAGCGGCTGGTGCTCGGCTACCAGATTGCGAACCTTGCGACCCCAGCGCTCTGCAAGCTCTGCCGTGTGCGACGCGGCGATGATGGACCGATGAGAACCCTGTGAAAGATACCAGGGTGGGAATAAAACGCTTCCGTATGTGCTCTTTGCCGAGCCAGGCGGGAGGAACAGCATGAGCCGATCCGTCTCGCCTCTCGCTACTGACTCAAGCTCCCTGACGATTAGCTGGTGGTGGCGTGCTGGCTCGTAGCCGCACTCTCGGCACCATTCAGTGAGTGACGCCCTTGCGCGTCGGCGGCGCAACAACTCCTGCGCTGCCAGCGCTGGCGATAAGTGCAAGCTCATCGTCGGTCATGGCTTTCGGGTCAGTCTTGTGCGTGCTCTCGCGCTTCTCGACGCGGACACCAGCAAGAACGCCCTTCTCTCGAATGGCTGCGATGGCTGCGGAAAACTGGCCTGCTGCGAGGGCCTTTTCACGGACTTGCTCGGCTTCCTCAATGAGGCTTGCCGCAGTGACTTCGGCCTTGATAGCGCCGCGCTCCTGAAGCTCGGCAACCCGTTTTAAAATGCTTTGATCGTTAGCGAGGGTTGAGGCATTGCCCCGGTTCGCTGAGTATCCGGCTTCGGCCTGGGCCTCTGTCGCGCTCTTGCCTTTTGCAAGCTCCTGAGCAAAGCGCTCGTGGCGTTGGTTCGGCAGTGCGCCCATCGCCTCATGTCCTGACATGGAAACGCCCGGTAGCCTTTCGGGAACCGGGCGGGGAATGGCTGGAACGGCAGGGCTCGAACGACATGGGCGTTAACAGCGCCCCGCTCTACCGGCTGAGCTACATTCCAATGAACTTGGCACCGGAGCCCGGAATCGAACCGGGACCGCATGGTTTTGGAGACCAGCAGGCTACCTTACAACACACCGATGTGTTGCTAGGCTCGCCAGTACGGCGAGACGATGATCGTCTGGCCCATGCTCGTCATCCTGGAATCAAAAGCGCCCGGCCATCTCTGAACCGGGCGCAAATCAGCACAATTTCATTTCGGAAATTAGCAGGGGCAAGATTCGCCGTCAAGCGGCTTGAGGAACGACGGAGCGTTGCTCATAACCGAACAGATAAGAAAGCTCTTGCAGACCAGCAACAAGGAAAGCCTGATCAACAAGAGGGCAGCGCTGATCAAGCAAGACAGTCGCGTAGATTGAACGCCACATTGAACCCTCGGGACCGCGCAGCACGTCAGCCATTTTGTCGCGTAGGGCCTTGATCTTCTCGACTGCTTCAGCATCAAGGTCCCGGCGGTTATCGCCGCCAGCTTCCCGCCGGCCCATTTCGTAGTCGGGGCTGCGTGCGGTGCGAGAAGGATTGCCTACCACCGCATCATAGCGCCCGATCGCATCTGCAAAGCGGCTAGCCGATGAGACCAAACTTGCGCTGATGATGCCCTGCAAATGCATGATACCGATCTGGGTCCCGAAAAGAGGATCGACAAGTTTCTTCTCAGCGAGAGAAACAAGCTGCCGAATGGCTGCGGGGGAGCGGTCAGGCCGAAGCTTGCCGCATGCGTAACGTTCGCCTTTAGACTTTTTGCGACCCACCTGAGTTCTCCTAGCGAAGGTTCTTGGCGATGCCGTCAGTCCGCTTGTGTAATTCACGAAGCGCGGCTGACAGAGATACGACGCGACTATCTGTTTCGGCAAGGATCGACATAGCTTTGTCCACGCTATCCTTACAAATAAGCAACTCTCCTTCGACTCGCGAGACTTCCGGGGCTATTGCGCGGAAAGCTTCATTTTCGCCGGGGCCAAATTCTGAGCCCCGCACTTCTTTCACCCAAGCCGGCGGCACCGAAAGCCGTGCAGCTACTGCATCATCACTTTCAGATCCCGAGTAGCAGTTCTCAAGATACACCTCTTTGACTGCCGCTCGGACGCGCTTTGCATCCTCATAGGTCATAACTCGCGGAGCATCAGGCTTGACGTTCATGTATTTCCTTTCGGCGTCAGTTCGACGCGCCTCTTCTTCGGCATTGACGCAACCAGGGCATTTGGTCCGACTATCGTCTGGGCCGAGTAGCCATCCGGCATCATTGAAATGCTTGAACACGACCTCCTTCGAGGCGATACCGCTTGGGTGAGAACAGACCATCCGACCGCTGACACCGCATGATGCGCATGCCAGTCGATAGACCGACCGCATCACGCCGCCGTCGCGCTCCTGAGTGGGCTTAAATAATCGCATTGATGCGACTGCCGGGGGGATTGGCTTGAGGCGGGTTTGCGCCCTCTTCCCTGTTAAGGCCACGCATCAATCCTTTTCGGCGAGGGAGCAGATGTCGCTCGCAAACTCCGAGGCAAGCTTCGCCAAAATATGCGCATTGGCGTCGCGCCTCCGTTCCAACATGTAGTCTCGGTTTCGTTCGAGGAGAGCCGCCGCCTCTTCCAGCTTTGCGTTTCCAGCTTCACGGAGGGCGGTGGTGATGAGGGCGTTCCACTGCTTGGGGTTCGCGCCGTCGAGACGGTTCGCAAGCTCCTTCGCCTTCTGCTCAGCGTTGGTCATGGGGTTTCCTTTCGTCATAAGCGATGGCGAGGCCACAGACTGCTAGGATGACGACAAACAGCGAGATCTGCGTCGCAACACTTGCGTCAGCCTGTGAGAGACCGGCATAGGCGACGAAGAGATATGCCAGCCCCGCACATACGGCGATGAAACCAGCCATGGCGATTACCCCGACAACTACGAACGCGAGCGGGATCAGCACGTACCTCATCCCCCGCTCCTGCTGTTCGGGTTGGTGGACCGACCGCATGGGCAGTTGTGAGGGTAGAGGCTGCCAAACAGCCATTGGAAGGCGCGCCCTAGCCAGCCGATAGGCGCACCGCACCGTTGGCAGCAATATGAGGGATAGCTCATTCCACCTCTCCATTGGCTGGGGTGTTGGGGGTGCGCTGGGCGATCTTGCCGCAGCGAACGCATACGTCCTGGACGTAGCGCCGTTCGCCCAAGGGATCGTCTTGCCACGTCACGTTGTTCGTTCCCTCGACCTTGTGCCAAGAGGAACTGCCCGTCATGCGCTGCATCTCGGATAGGATCGGCTCGTCATAGCGAGGCTCAAACCGGCAGCCTCCGAAGAACTTGCCGACGCGCGGACACTCGCTCACGACGCTCTCCTCTCGTTCCATTGGTCAAACATCCAGCCTTCAGACTTGTGGGCCGGGTAGTATTTGCTCAGACCTGGCTTATGGCCGGCGGCAACCCGCTCGAACCATTCGGGGCTGTCCTTGGCGATGAAGACCTTCGGAGGGCCTTGGCTTTTCGAGGGTGGGGCGGCTTTGAGCAGCGCTTCAGCCAGGATCGGCAGGTAGTAGCGCCATGAAACGACGCTCTTGCCGCGACGAGAGCGCAGCGTGGGGAGGATCACGCCTTCGACATCGGCGTTCTGGCTCTCGATCAGCTCGTGGATCGGAGCGAAGCTGCCGAGGGTGTCGCTTGCTGCGGCCTCACAGCATTGGCGTTCTATGTCGATCCAATCGAAATCAGGCGCGCTCGCAGAAGATGCCGCGCTAGCGGTATCTTCTTTCTCTCCTTCCCTACCTCCTACATCCTCCATCTGCGGAGCGATTTCCGCTTTTGGGGGAAATGGGGCGGGCTCATCTCCAGCCCTTTCCGAAATTGCGACGTATGAGCGTAGTTCGGTGGGTAGCGGATGGACCGCACTGGGGGACTTGGGCCGCTGATATTTCCGGAAATTGCGGATCGCGCCATACTGCTTGCCGTTCGCCTCGAAGCGCTTGGCGATGTTGTTCTCGGCAATCTCGGCTAGCAGCGCAGACACGTCCGCGCCGTCTACAGGCAGCAGGCGCATCTTGAGGGTGACAGGCTTCCATTCGAACACGCCTTGGTCGTCAGCCTCGGTCCAGAGGCCGAGGACAAGCAGGCGTGCGAGCGGGCTGCACGAGACGAAACTTTCATCCGTGAAAAGGCCGGGGTGGATTGAGCGGATACGTGCCATCAGCGGGCCTCGCCTGCGGCGGCAACGGCCCAACGCACCACGTCTTGGGCGCACTTTACCGGATCGGTGTAAATCTCAGAACCGGTGAACCGATAGACCGTATACCCCAGCTCTTGCAGGCGTCGGTCTCGCGACCGGTCGGCCTTCGCCTGTTTCTTTGTGCGCTCGTGGAAGTCATGCCCATCGCATTCAACAACAAGGCGCTTGTACTCTTTGCCGGCGAGCACCGTGACCATGAAGTCAACGCGGAATTTTTCAATGCGTGCCTGCCCAAGAACAGCAAGCTCTCCCTTTTGCGGCTCTGGGCCAACCACTGGCGTGCCGAACAGCGATTCGAGCTCTGCAATGTTCCAAAGGGCGGCAAAAAATATTCCCTCGATGGGGGACATGCCCTTTGCCTCAACACGGGCCGCAACCTCATTGAGGTTTTCGAGAATGCGGCGGTGCATGTAATCCGCGATGGCTTGATATGGCCCTTTCATCATGCAGCCTCCCGCGTCGAGATGACTTCGAACATCGAAAGCGAAACAAGGATCGGGGCGCCCTCGAACTCTATGAAGGCGAAGCCCTTGGGTGGCTTTCCACCACCCCTGACAATGCGACCAATCCGACCGTCTTGGGTGACGATCCGGCTACCGATCAAGGCATCCTTGACGAGCGCCATCACGACGCCCTGAAGCTTTGGCTATCGAGGGCATCGAAAAGCCCATCACGAAGGGGTTCAAGCAGCCCAAGCTCGATAGCCTGTCGCGCGCTCTTTGGGCCTGCCTGCTTGCCGCTGGGCTCAAACCAGTATGTCGGCTCCGCATTGCCGGTCTTCATGACTACGTTGCAATGGTGGAGCGTCTGACCTGACTTGCAAGTCTCGACAATCTTCAGGACACGCTTAGGTAACTTGACGTCTTCCGTCATGGTTGACCTCCGGTTTTCTTGATGACACCCCAATTCTCAAGGACGCGGATAGGCTCATCGCGCCCGACCGCGATGGCGTAGGGCACGCCTATCGCGATGCAAAAATCCTTGAACTCAACCTGATGCGGCCCAAGTTTCCCGGCCTCAGTCTTCAGCTCTAGCCAGCCGGTACGGTCGCGCAGGACAGGGCCGCCCATAACGATAAGGTCGAACAGGCCGCGCTTAAGCCCAGGCTGCCGGAAAGCGCCCGCATTCGGCACGGCCGCTACGAGCGTGTTGGGCAGCCCGAAAGCCTTCCAATGGCTGATAACTGCGGCTTGGATGGCGGCCTCCTTCATTCCGCCACCCGCGCTTTAACCTGAGCCACGAGGTCATCAGTGACGCGACGCATCTCCTCGTTCGTCTCGCGAAGATGCTGAATCTTCCTGGCTGCGTGCAGGACGGTCGTATGATCTCGACCGCCGACATGGCGCCCGATCTGAGGCAGGGAGAGCGTCGTCAGCGTCTTCATCAGCCAGCAGGCAATCTGCCTGGCCTTGACGATATGCGCCGTGCGGCGGGCGCTCTTCAGGTCAACACGCGTCACGTCGAAGTGCAGCGCGACCGTCCGCATGATGTTGAAGGTGTCTGCGCCCCCTTCTCGGGACTTGATGCGGCGGGCAGCGAACAGCCGGCAGTGAGGGTGTCCGCGCTTGTATCGCTGCACGATCTCTTCAACCGAAACCGGGCGCGAAATCGGGAATACCAGGATCTTCGGCAGAACCGGCGCCGGGATCGTCTGGACCTCTTCGGCCACAGGCAAAGACGGCGCGTACATGCGCGCTCGCCTTGCGGCATAGTCCGCAAGCATCTGGGCGGGGTCTGTGTATTCCTTGGTTGCTATGAGGGTCATCGCCTAAACCTCCTCGCCAGCAAGGACACTCCGAACGCGATGAGCCAGCCGCCTAAGGCGATCGATTTCCTCGCAATGAAGGTCCGGATTGGAGAGCGCGAGACGGGAGGCGTAACCTTCCAGTCGGTTTGCATGGGTGAGAATTCCTGTGCTCAGCTCCCGCTCGGAGATGCGGGCGATTTCGCGCTCAAGCACTTCGATCTCCGCATGGAGGATCGTGCGGCTTTCCTTGTGCCAAAGGGCTTTTGCGCGACGGGCGGTGATGCCGAGACGAGCCGCCACGCGCGGAAGCGCGCTCTTCAACGGCAAGCCAGCGGCGTAGTGGGCGATGATCGTGCCGAGATGAGCACGAGCGGTAGCTGCAACGGCCATATCAGTGACTCGGTAGCGCTTGGACGTTTCGTCCAAGGAGGCGGGCGACATAGACGCCATGGCGGACTCTCCGACTGCGATTTTCAGGGCGCAGAAGGAGCGGAGACGCATGGAGCGGTTGAACGAAGCTGTTGCCCGAGTGCTTGCAGGCTTGCGGGCTCAGCTTGACGATAGAAAAGCCGGCGGGGTTGTTGAGGCCCCGCCGGAAGGTGCCGCGCGTCGAGTGGCTGTGAATGCCGCGCGGGTGGGGAACGACGATCACGGCATCGCCTCAAACAGGCGGAACCAGAGGAAGGCTGTCGGGATACCTGTGAAGGTGAGCATGAGACGGTAGGCCATGGCTCAGCGGTCCCGAGAGGCGACACACAGCGCACAGGCCATCAGGCCGATGGGGGCGCCTAGGAACATGCCGAGGATGATGAGAGAGGCAGCGTACATGTCAGGCGGCCTCCCCTCGCGCGCGTCCCGCGTGTGCACGCGAGGCGGCTTCGATTTCACGCTCATAGGTGTCGATGATCGACTCGAACTCGGTGCGCTCGGACGGGTCTTTCGCCCGGCGCTTCACCAGTTCGCGGATGGCCTTCGTGTCGTAGCCTTCGCCCTTAGCTTCGGCGTAGACTTCCTTCGCGTCGCCTTCGATGGCGCGCTTTTCTTCATGAAGGCGCTCAATGCGCTCGATGATGGAGAGGAGACGCTGACCGGACATGGCTACGAAGCCTCCGCCATGGGCTGGGGCTTGGCTGGGTGCGCCGCTGCGATCTGCGCCACCGTGAGGGGTTTCCCGATCGCTACTGACGCTTCCGAGACAGCGTGCCAGTGTACCCTCGGGATACGGCCTCGCATCTTCATGATGCGGGCGTACGAGGGGTACTTCAGGCCAATCGCCTTGGCGAAAGCCTCGGCGGACGGCCAGCGGTCGATGATGTCGATCGGTGTCATGCCCCGCACGCTACATTTGTAACGATGCGTCGTCAATACCTTTGTAGCGATCAGCCCGGCTATCAATGCGGGATGAACGCTAGAACCGACAGGCTGGGGTCCGCCATGAAGGCGGCCGGCATCACGAACAAGGCAGAGCTCGCCCGCCGGGCGGCACTGAACGCTGTTACTGTGAGGGCCTATGTCAGCGGCACGCGGAATCCCCCTCTCGACGACTGCGACAAGATGGGTCGCGTTCTCGGGGTCCGGGGGAAATGGTTGTTCGACGGGACCGGGCCGCGCTCAGCGTTCAAGCCGTCTACGGTGCCTCTAGTGGGCTACGTCGGCGCGGGGGCTGCGGCGGCTTATTTTGCCGATGACCAAGGCTCTTTCGATGAAGTCGATGCGCCGCCGGACGCGAACGAGGCAACGGTCGCAGTGGAAATTCGTGGCGAAAGCCTGGGCGCCTTGTTCGATCAATGGGTGGTATTTTACGACGACAAGCACGATCCGCCACATGAGGGGATGATCGGCCAGCTCTGCGTTTGCGGGCTTGAGGATGATCGGATCCTCATTAAAAAGCTGGTGCGCGGTCAGATACCGGGTCACTTCACGCTCCTCAGCAACACCGAACCGCCGATCTATGACGTGCTGGTAGCATGGGCCGCTATCGTCACGTCGATGAGGCCGCGGTAAAAATATTTGCGCCTGACCGCTACAAATGTGTTGACGGCATAGCGCTACAAAAGTAACGTCTTCCTAAGAGCACGGGAGACAGCGCCATGCGCACCGACACATTCACACTAGACCTCGACCAGATCGAATTCGGTGACGGCCTGACCCTCACCGCGATCATGACCGCCGATGTCGAGAGCGACGAGGAAGGGACGTTTTTCGACCTCTACGCGCTCCGCTGCGAGAACGTCCGCGTTGAGAAGGCGGATTGGCGTTGGGCTGCGGTTGCCCAGTGGATCGCGTTCGACGCTGCCCGCGACAGGATGGGCCGGGTCCGTATGGCTCATGCCGAGGCGCCTGAGTTTCAGCGGGTGGCGGCGTGAGCCTCCGTCGCCTTGCGACCCGCGTCACAGCATGGTGGCTCGCCCGCCGCGTTGAGCGCCGCAATCCCGAGTTGGTCGCCCTTCGCAAAGCCGAAGCTGAGCGCCGCCGTCAACACCGCCCCGTCAAGGACATCCACAAGATGCGCCGCGCTCTCGTCATCGAGAACCTGCGCTCTGAATTGGGAGTGCCGAAATGAACGACGCATTCTGTTCCGCCGCCCGCTTATTCGAAGCGACCGCCGCCGTGGCGATGCCAATCCAGTCGGTGGTTTCCCAGGCTAACGCTATCCACCGCTGCGCTTCGGATGCGCCTAACTCGGTCGATCGTAAGGCGCTCAAGGCTGAGATTGAACGGCTTGAGGGTGCGACCGCGACCCTTCGTGAAGTCTTGGACCTCGGCAAGCCCGTTCTGCGGCTTGTGGCGGCGGAGTGATGGCCATGGCTTGGAGCACAATCGAAACCGCCCCGACTGATGGCGATACGGTCCTTTTCTATGACCCCCTCCTAGGCGTCATTTTCGGCCACTTTTCTGAGCCGGACGAGGACGAGGGCGAAGAGAGCTACTGGGTCTTCCAAGACTTCGTAGGCGATTACGTCGAGGGCGCTGAGCCGACCCATTGGACGCCGCTGCCGAGCAAACCGGATCAGTGACATGCGGATCGCCCCGATCGACATGAAAGACGACTTCGACCCTACCGGCGGCTTCCCTGACGAAGCCACCCTCTGTGTCGAGTGCGATCACGTCCACCCCGACAGCAAGAGCAAGTCGCCTTTCCAGTGGCGGTGCCTGAAGTTCCCGGCGCCCCCGATGGGCGGGTTTGTGGACCCCTCCTATCGACCGTCGCCGCCGTACCACCGCTGCGAAAAGATCAACAACGGGCAGTGCCAGCACTGGACCCCGATCAAGACGCCGAAAGAGGCTCATCATGATTGAGAAGAGCGCAGATATCTCCGAGATCGCCAAGGCGCTGCTGACCTTTCAGGCCCAAGCCCACGGCGTCGTCAAGGACAGCAAGAACCCGCACTTCAAGAACCGCTATGCCTCGCTTGAGGCTGTGGTCGAGGAAGCCCGCCCGGTCCTTCAGAGCGTTGGCATCTGCTGGATGCAAGCCCCCGGCAAGATCAACGCCGGCAATATCGGTATGACCACGCTGCTCATGCACGCCGCGTCGGGCCAGTGGATTTCCTCCGACATGGAAATCCCGCTCGGCAAGCAGGATCCGCAGGGCGCCGGTTCTGCCATCACCTATGCCCAGCGCTATGCCCTGATGGCCTCGCTCGGCTTGCCGCCGCTCGATGATGATGCCGAAGGCGCCATGCCCCGCAATCAGAACCAGAATCAAGCGCCCACGCTCTCCGAGTCTGCCAAGGTTTTCATCTTTGCGGCTGACCGCGCGAAATCGGCTGAAGAGCTTAAGCAGTGGATCGATGATGTCGAGCCCGAGCTGAGCAAGCTGAAGCAGAACGAGGTTGAGGCCGTGAAGGCCCATGCCCGGCTTCGCTACCGGCAGCTCGCGCAGAAGGAGGCAGCATGAGCCGCCGGACCTTCATCATTCGCGGCAAGCACGACCGCCAAAACGTCGCTCGATGGGCTCACGAATGCTCTGACGGCGTGACGGTCGAGTTCAAATCTGCCCGGCGCTCAATCGATCAGAATGCGATGCTCTGGGCCATGCTGAGCGAAGTCAGTCGGCAAGTCGTCTGGTACGGCACGAAGCTGTCGCCGGAAGACTGGAAAGACGTGTTTACCGCCTCGCTGAGGAAGGCTCGCGACGTGCCCGGCCTCGATGCCGGCACCTTCGTCCCGCTCGGAATGCGCACGTCCGAGATGACCAAGGGCGAATTCGCGGACCTCATTACGCTCATCCAGGCTTTCGGAGCAGAGCGCGGCGTCGTCTTCGCTGACGATCAGGAGGCCAGTCATGCGGCGTGAGTTTTCACGGGCTCAGAAAGCTCAGATGCTCAAGCGCGCTTCCGATGCGCAGGGCAACGTCTGGTGTGAAGGCTGCGGCCTCAACGTCACCGGCAAGGTCGTCGAGTTCGACCACACCATTCCTGAGGCTCTGGTCGTCGATAAGACCAAGCCGCTGACGATCGATGACGGCAAGGCTCTAGGCCGCGATTGCTGCCATCGTGCACCGGGCGGGAAGACCGCTCAGGACGTAGCGACCATCGCAAAAGCCAAACGCCAGGAAGCCGGACACTACGGCATCCGCACGAAGATGAAGGGCGCCGGCTTTCGCAAATCCCCTCCGCAGAGGCGGGCAAGCTCCGTCCTTGCCAAGCCCCTTCCTTCACGAAGGATCACGCCATGAACGGCAACCCCGTCTACCAGCCCGAGCCCATCTGGACCCGAGATCCGATCTCCACAACGGCCCTGAAGCTCATCGCCTTGCTTTTCATGTTCGCCGGCCTCGGTGGCCTGCTTGCTGTTTGGGGGAATTGACCAATGATCAAGTTTAATGTGCTCAAGCGCTGGTCTTCTGAGGTCGCGTTCACTGCCGAGATCGATTGCGCTGATGATGCGCCGCCGAGCATTAAGATGGGCTTCGCGGTCAAGTGGGCAATTTCCTACGGCGCGAACCTCTCCCGCGCGGACCTCTCCGGCGCGAACCTCTACGGCGCGAACCTCTCCCGCGCGGACCTCTCCGGCGCGAACCTCTACGGCGCGGACCTCTCCGGCGCGAACCTCTCCCGCGCGGACCTCTCCCGCGCGAACCTCTACGGCGCGAACCTCTCCGGCGCGGACCTCTCCGGCGCGAACCTCTCCGGCGCGAACCTCTCCCGCGCGAACCTCTACGGCGCGAACCTCTCCGGCGCGAACCTCTCCGGCGCGGACCTCTCCGGCGCGAACCTCTACGGCGCGAACCTCTCCCGCGCGAACCTCTACGGCGCGAACCTCTCCGGCGCGGACCTCTCCGGCGCGAACCTCTACGGCGCGAACCTCTCCGGCGCGAACCTCTCCCGCGCGGACCTCTCCGGCGCGAACCTCTACGGCGCGGACCTCTCCGGCGCGAACCTCTCCGGCGCGAACCTCTCCCGCGCGAACCTCTACGGCGCGAACCTCTCCGGCGCGGACCTCTCCGGCGCGAACCTCTCCCGCGCGAACCTCTACGGCGCGAACCTCTCCGGCGCGGACCTCTCCGGCGCGAACCTCTCCGGCGCGGACCTCTCCGGCGCGGACCTCTCCGGCGCGAAAAACGCCGATCTGGCGATTGCCAGAACCAGAATCCTACCCGATGGCGCCCTGATCGGCTGGAAGAAATGCGAGCGAGACGTAATCGTTAAGCTCTCAATCCCGGCTGACGCAAAGCGCAGCCATGCTTTCGGGAGGAAGTGCCGAGCTGAATACGTGGACGTGCTGGAAGTCATCGGCGCAGAAATCGGCATCAGTCGTCACGATGGTAAAACTGAATACCGCGTTGGCGAACGCGTCATGCCTGACGCCTTTGATGAGAATTGGCAGGACGAGTGTTCGTCTGGCATCCACTTCTTCATTACTAAAGAGGAGGCGCTGGCTTATGCTTGAGAAGGCTTGCTCGACCTGTAAAAAAACATTGCCAGCCGCTGAGTTCTATCCGCACAGGCGGATGAAGTCCGGGTTGCAATCTCAATGCCGCCAATGTGCGCGCCAATGGCACCGGGATCGTCCCGAGATGATGGATGCGGCCATAGCGCTTATCGAAGCGGGCCCCTGCTTCCCGCAGGACATCTACGCCGCGATGATCAAGGCCGCCCCCAATCCCCCGGCTTCACTAGATCGGAGTGAGCCATGAGGGGGGCAACGGCAGAGCGCGTCCTTGACCGACGCCCTATGACGCCGACGATGCTGGCTGAGCGCTGGCAGTGCTCAGAGCGCCATATTCGCAATCAGATCGCAGCCGGGAAGTTGCGCGCCTTCAGGGTGGGCGGCAGGCTCCTGCGCATCTCAATGGATGCCGTGGAGGAATACGAATGCCAGAGTACCGCCTGTGCTTCTACCGAGGAAAGTTCGCCGTCACATGGATGGACGAAAAGCTCGGCCGACAACGCCGCTCGTTTGGCACGACTGACCGTTCGGAGGCCAATCGACTCCTAGTCGATTTCGAGGTTTCGCAAACGAGAGTGCAGGCCAAGGCCGCACCGCAGACGATCGGGTCTATATGGGCAGCCTACCGTAAGCAAACTGATGGCCGGCCCGTGGCCGTTACAATGGGTCATGAGGAGAAGGCTCTGAAGGAGCGCTTCTTTGACCTGCCCCCGGAAGCCATCAAGGATGCTATCGTTGACGAGCACATTGCGGCTAGGCGAGGGCAGGGGAGGTCAGACGGCACAATCTGGACCGAGCTGGGCCATTTACGAATCGCGCTGTCATGGGCCGTCAAGAAAGGGCTGATCGATAAGGCACCATACGTGAAGCGCCCACGCCAGCCTAAGCCTAAGCGCGATTTCCTCACCCGCGATCAGTTCAACCTCTTCCTGTCCAAGTGCGAGCATCCGCATCTGCGGCGTTTCGTCATCATCGCCATCACGACCGGCGCGAGGGCTTCGGCCATCCTAGATCTGACGTGGGATCGCGTGGATTTCGAACGCGGCCTAATCGACCTTTCGACAGAAGCTGAGATTGCCGACCCCAACAGGCGCAAGAACCGCCCGACCGTGCCGATGAATCGAAGCCTTCGAGCTGCACTCGCAGAGGCCAGGGAAGGATCCATCAGCAAGTATGTCATCGAATGGGCTGGCGAAAAGGTCGGATCTGTCAAGAAAGGCATCTCAGCCGCCGCGAAACGGTCGGAGCTGGAGTTCGTCACGCCGCACGTCCTGCGTCATTCGGCAGCGGTGTGGATGGCGGAGGGCGGCCGCGACATGGAAGAGATCGCGCAGTACCTGGGCCACTCTGACAGTCGCATCACGGCGCGCGTCTATGCCCGGTTTTCCCCACAGTTTCTTCGTGAAGCGGCCAACCTTCTTGAGCTTGATTCGGTTAGCGAAATATCTGCGAAAAGGCCCTTGCGCGCGTGACTCATTCGTATTACGTTTGAGGTATGCTGAAAGACGTTAGAAAGCCCGTCACATTCCGTTTTTCGAATGCCGAGCGCGAACAGATCGCGGCTGCCGCAGCTATCAATGGAGAGACGGTTTCAAACTGGGTTCGCCGCACGCTTCTGGCGGCTGCCAGGAAGACCAAATGATGGTGGGCGATACAGGGATCGAACCTGTGACCCTTCCCGTGTGAAGGGAATGCTCTACCGCTGAGCTAATCGCCCTAGGGTTCAAGTGAACCGAAGGTCCGGAGATAAACAGATGCAGCGATTGATGTCACCCCTCCCGTGTGAAGGGAGTGTGAAGGGAG
>NZ_JBFUKY010000018.1:0-44720 GCF_056400625.1 Allobosea sp. P5_A5 | reverse complement strand
GGAGAGGATGACCAGCGGGATTTCCTTGGCGACCTTGGCAAGGCCTTCGGGCACGTCCGGGTGCGGACCCCAGGTCGGAACCTGCTCGGCGACCCAGGCCGCATCCTCGGGGCGGAAGGCGACGCCGTTGCGCTTGCAGGTGCGCTCGAGCGCATTGTGCACGACATCCGCATAAGGCTTCCAGGCGCCGAGCACCTCGTCGAGCCGATAGGCCGAGAAGTCGGCGATGAAGGTCTTCATCGCCGGCTCCTCCAGCTTGTTGCCGTAAAGCGAGCGGGCTGCCTTATCCATCGCAAAATAGATCAGCGTGCCATGGCAGTCGAAGGTGACGTATTTCGGCTTGATGACGCTCATGGCGCAGTCCTCGATTGGTGAAACGGCGTGGTCGTTCCCGGATGCATCATAGCCAGGTCCGCCCCCGATGCGGGCACCGGATTGCCTGCCGGGCGAAGCACAAACTGCCGTAAGCCTTCGCGTCGCAGGCTGAGAATTGCGCGCCGTTTTCCGACGCCCTCCCCGTTCCCACGCGAAAACCGAGCCGCACGACCGCCGTGGCATTCCGTGCGGTGGCCACGCACTCCTTCGGTCGAAGATATCGCGCGGCGATGATCGTCGGGACGAACTGCGCCCGCTGCCGGGTTATCAATGAGGCAACGGAGCGGGTTTGCGCACATGGATCAGGATACGATCGACCTCGTTGCCTTCGAGGACACCCATCTCGACGGCGCCCTGCTGCTCTCGCGCGAAGCGAGTTGGCCGCATCGGCGCGAGGATTGGGAGATGGCGCTTGCGCTGAGCCAGGGATTTGTCGCGACGAAGGGCGACGATGTCGTCGGCACGGCGCTCATGACGCCCTTCGCGGATGTCGCTGCCACCATCAACATGGTGATCGTTGCCGAGGCAGCGCGGGGCCGCGGGCTCGGCCGTCGACTGATGAATACAGCTCTTGCCGCCGCCGGCTCACGCGAATGTCGGCTCGTGGCCACGTCGGACGGCCTGCCGCTCTACGAGAAGCTGGGCTTCGAGCGCACCCACAAAATCAAACAGCATCAGGGGACCGTCGCGGCTGCGAGCCCTGCTGCTTCCAGCGCCGATATCAGCTGGGCCGAGCCCGGGGATCTCACCGCCATCCTGGTACTCGATCGGCTTGCGCTCGGACTCGATCGGAGGCCGCTGCTGCAACTGCTGAGCCAGCGCGGTCGGCTTGCCATTTTGCGCAAGGAGGGTCGCGTCGTCGGTTATGGGGCGTTGCGCGACTTCGGGCGCGGCGAAGTCATCGGCCCCGTCATCACCGAGACCGATGTGGACGCGCAGGCTTTGCTTTCCTTCTTCATCGCGGAGCGGCCGGGCGCATTCCTGCGGGTCGATACGCCGGTTGCCTCCGGCCTTTCGGCCTGGCTCGTCGAACGCGGCCTGCTCGATGTCGGCGGCGGCATCGCGATGCGCCGCGGCCGGAAGGCGCCCGACGCCGCCGGACCGGCAAAACCCTTCGCCCTCGCCAGCCAGGCGCTCGGCTAGATCCTTGATTTCGCATCGGCATCCCCGGGAACCGCTTGATGTTTCGGGTCGATGCTCCAACCGGAGAAGCATCATGTTGAGCAATTCGCTGATCGAACTCGATCGCGACCATTGGATCCACCCGGTCGCCTCCTATCGCGGCCATGAGAAGGC
Organism: Allobosea sp. P5_A5; assembly: GCF_056400625.1. NCBI lineage: Bacteria > Pseudomonadati > Pseudomonadota > Alphaproteobacteria > Hyphomicrobiales > Alloboseaceae > Allobosea > Allobosea sp. P5_A5. Next base: position 43,049 of record NZ_JBFUKY010000018.1, on the reverse strand, counting down.
CGGCGTGCGCGTGCTGCGCTCGGCCAAGGGCGCGACCATCACGGACGCCGAGGGACGCCAGCTGATCGACGGTTTCGCCGGTCTGTGGTGCGTCAACGCCGGTTACGGGCATGAGAGCATCGTCGAGGCGGCTGCCAACCAGATGCGCGAGCTGGCCTACGCCACCGGTTATTTCGGGCTGGGCTCAGAACCTGCGATCCGACTTGCGGCCGAGCTCGCGGAGCGTGCGCCCGGCGACCTGAACCGCGTCTATTTCACGCTCGGCGGCTCCGACGCGGTCGACTCGACCGTGCGTTTCATCCGCTATTACCAGGGTGCGCGCGGCAAGCCGGAGAAGGACCAGTTCATCTCGCTGGAGCAGGGCTATCATGGCTCCTCGACGGTCGGCGCCGGTCTCACCGCCCTGCCCGTCTTCCATGCGGGCTTCGGCGTGCCCTATGACTGGCAGCACAAGATTCCGTCGCACTACACCTATCGCAATCCGGCCGGTTCCGATCCGGCAGCGGTGATCGCGGCTTCGCTCGCCGCGCTAAAGGCCAAGGTCGAAGAGGTCGGCGGGCCTGAGCGGGTCGCGGCGTTTTATTGCGAGCCGATCCAGGGCTCGGGCGGCGTGCTTGTGCCGCCACCCGGCTGGGTCAAGGCGATGCGCGACCTCTGTGCCGAGCTCGACATCCTGTTTGTCGCAGATGAGGTCATCACGGGTTTCGGCCGCACCGGTCCGCTCTTCGCCTGCGAGGATGAGGGCATCGTTCCGGACCTGATGACCATCGCCAAGGGGCTGACCTCCGGCTACGTGCCGATGGGCGCCGTGCTGATGTCGCAGAAGGTCTACGACGTCATCGCCGACGGCTCCGGTTCGGCCGCGATCGGCCACGGCTATACCTACTCCGCCCATCCGGTCAGCGCCGCCGTCGGGCTGGAGGTCCTGCGCCTCTATGATAACGGCCTTCTGGAAAATGGCCGCAAGGCGGGCGCGCGGCTGATGTCCGGTCTGCAGGGCCTTTCGGACCATCCGCTTGTCGGCGAAGTTCGCGGCCGCGGCATGCTGGCAGCGGTCGAACTGGTCACCGACAAGGCCAGGAAGACGCCGTTGCCGGCGGCCTCCCTGCCCGCTCAACGCATCTTCGACCGGGCCTGGGGCAACGGCCTGGTCATTCGCGCCTTCGGCAACGGTGTCCTCGGCTACGCCCCGCCCCTGTGCTGCACGGACGCCGAGATCGACGCGATCGTCGAGCGCACGCGCAAGACGCTCGACGAGACGCTGGCCGATCCGGATGTGCGGGCCGCGATGGCCTGAGCGCCGGCGCGGTCGAGACAGGAGCGGGTGCGAGGTTCTCCGCGCGCTCGCCCGCGCAGAAGCCGATATTCCGCGAACTCCGCGAATTCGGAATTTTGTGCCGCTTCGTTTTCGACATTCGGTGAATTCGCCGACCTGACCGTGCGACAGTGCTTGCGAGCCGACACAGATGCGGCCGGGGAACACAACGCAACCGTCGCAGCAGCGACAAGGCTTCACGACGGGCTGGCGCGGATGCGCCGCCTCGCGAACGGCCGGGCGGAGAGACGATGACAACAGCTTTGGGCGAATTCCGGTATCTGAGCTTCGACGTCGTCGGCACGCTGATCGACTTCGAAGGCGGGCTCGTCGCCTGCCTCAAGGCGATCGCCGACGAAGCAGGCATCCCCCTCGACGGTGAGGACGCCCTGAGCCGTTATCGCGCCGCTCGCTACATGCCCGATGTCCAGCATTTTCCCGACGATCTGGCGCGCGTTTACGGCGTGATCGCGCCGCAGCTCGGCCTCCCGACCGGGGCGATCTATGGTGCGAGACTGCGCGACTCGGTGAAGGACTGGCGCCCGTTTCCCGACAGCGCCGATGCGCTCGCCCGGCTGGCGACCCGCTACAAGCTCATCGCGATGACGAATGCCCAGCGCTGGGCCTTCGACCATTTCGCCCGTGCCTTGGGCGAGCCGTTCTATGCCGGCTTCACGGTCGACGACACCGGCACGGAAAAGCCCGATCCGGCGTTCTTCGAGCAGGTCCTTGCCTTCGTCGAGAAGGACGGCGGGACCCGCGGCCAGATCCTGCACGTAGCCCAAAGCCAGTACCACGATATCGGCATCTCGCGCCGGCTTGGCCTGAGCAATTGCTGGATCGAGCGGCGCCATGCGCAACCCGGCTATGGCGGCACGATCGAGCCCGAGCAGTTCACCAAGCCCGATTTTCACTTCACCTCGATGGCCGGCCTTGCCGATGCCGTCGAGCAAAGCCCGGCTGCCTGAAGACGCCGGGGCAACGAAACGACGAGCCGGCGCGCCGGCAAAACCAGAAAACAGGGGAATGCGATGACCGACAAGACCGTTTCCAACTGGACAAGCGCTGACGACGCCTTCGTCGAGAACGCCATCCGCCGCGGCGCCAGCCGTCGCGATCTCATGCAGATGCTAATGGCCGGCGGCCTTGCCGCTTCCACCAGTGGCCTCGTTCTCGCTCGTGCCGATTCCGCGCTCGCCGCGACACCGGTCAAGGGCGGCAATCTCAAGGCGGCCGGCTGGTCCTCCTCGACCGCCGACACGCTCGACCCGGCCAAGGCCTCCCTCTCGACCGACTATGTGCGCTGCTGCGCCTTCTACAACCGCCTCACTTTCCTGCCGCAGAATGGCGTGGCGGAGATGGAGCTGGCTGAATCGATCGAGACCAAGGACGCCAAGGTCTGGACGATCAAGCTCAAGAAGGGCGTCGTCTTCCATGACGGCAAGCCGCTGACCTCGGCCGACGTGGTCTACTCGCTGAAGCGCCATCTCGATCCGGCGGTCGGCTCGAAAGTCGCCGCCATCGCCAAGCAGATGATTGGCTTCAAGGCCATCGACGATCTGACGGCGGAAGTCACGCTCGAGGCTCCCAACGCCGACTTGCCGACGATCCTGTCCCTCCACCACTTCATGATCCTGTCGGATGGGACCAAGGACTTCACCAAGGCGAATGGCACCGGCGCCTTCACCTGCGAATCCTTCGAGCCCGGCGTTCGCTCGATCGGCCTGAAGAACAAGAATTACTTCAAGGCAGGCGGCGCAAATATTGATTCCTTCGAGTACTTCGCGATCTCGGACGATTCGGCCCGCGTCAACGCCCTGATCGCCAACGACATCCAGCTTGCGGCCTCGATCAATCCGCGGTCGATGCGCCTCGTCGACAGCCAGCCCAACGTCGCCCTCTCGAAGACGACCGCCGGCAACTACACGAACCTCAACATGCGCATGGACATGGCTCCGGGCGACAAGATGGATTTCGTGACCGGCATGAAATACCTGCTGAACCGCCAGCAGATCCAGACCGCCGCGCTCCGTGGCCTGGCCGAAATCGCCAACGACCAACCGATCTCGCCGGCCAGCATCTACCACAACAAGGAGCTGAAGCCGAAGGCGTTCGACCCCGAGAAGGCCAAGTTCCACTTCAATAAGGCCGGTGTCCTGAACCAGACGGTTCCGATCATCACGTCGGAGGCCCCGACCTCCGCCGTCGACATGGCCTTGCTGGTGCAGCAGGCCGGCAACGCGATCGGGATGAAGTTCGATGTGCAGCGCGTGCCGTCAGATGGCTACTGGTCGAACTACTGGCTCAAGGCGCCGATCCATTTCGGCAACGTCAACCCGCGCCCGACCCCCGACATCCTGTTCTCGCTGTTCTACGCCTCCGATGCGCCGTGGAACGAGAGCCGCTTCAAGTCGGAGAAGTTCGACAAGATGCTCATCGAGGCTCGTGGCTCGCTCGACGAACCCAAGCGCAAGCAGATCTATGGCGAGATGCAGGTGATGGTGGCCGAGGACGCAGGGACCGCGATCCCGGTTTACATCTCCAACGTCGATGCGCTGTCGAAGAAGCTCAAGGGCCTGCAGCCGAACCCGCTCGGCGGCCAGATGGGCTACGCCTTCGCGGAGTATGTCTGGCTCGAAGGCTGAAGGCTTTCGCCCGCACAGGGCCGGGCCCCTTGCCCGGCCCCACCAACATGTCACACTCCGCCTTCAGGTGCCGTTCCCGGGAGCGGCGCCTTTAGGTGCCGTTCCCGGGAGCGCCGATGAATTCGCATATCCTCCCGCTTCTCGGCGCGCGCCTGCTGGTCGCGCTGGTGACGCTGCTGATCGTCTGCTTCGTGGTGTTTTGCGCGACGCAGATCTTGCCCGGCGACGTTGCCGAGGTACTGCTAGGCCAGGCGGCGACGCCGGAGGCCGTGGCGGGCCTGCGGGCTGCGATGCATCTCAACGACCCCGCGATCCTGCGCTTTTTTCGCTGGATCGGCGGCTTGCTCACCGGCGATCTCGGCATCTCCTACGCCAATAACCGGCCGATCGCGCAATTGATCTCCGGACGATTGGTCAACTCGCTGCAACTGGCTGCCGCCACCGCGATCTTTGCCGTGCCGATCGCGCTGACGCTGGGCATCACCTCGGCCATGCTGCGTGGCTCGCTGTATGACCGCACTGTCACCTTCGCGACGATCGCGGTGATTTCGGTGCCGGAGTTCATGGTCGCGACCTCGGGCGTGCTGGTCTTCGCCGTCTGGCTGAAATGGCTGCCGTCGCTCTCGATCGGCCGTGACGTGCATTCCTTCGGTGAATTGCTGCGCACCTACGCGATGCCGGTGTTCACGCTGAGCTTCGTCATTTCCGCGCAGATGATCCGGATGTCCCGCGCCGCCGTCGTCGAGACATTGAGCACGCCCTATGTCGAGATGGCCCGCCTGAAGGGCGCGTCCCGCGCGCGCGTCGTGCTGCGCCATGCGCTGCCGAACGCGCTAGGCCCCATCGTCAATGCGGTCGCGCTGTCGCTGTCCTATCTGCTCGGCGGCGTCATCATCGTCGAGACGATCTTCAATTATCCGGGCATCGCAAAACTGATGGTCGATGCGGTCGCGACGCGCGACCTGCCGCTGATCCAGAGCTGCGCGATGATCTTCTGTTTCGTCTACCTGCTGCTGATCACCACGGCGGACGTGGTCGCCATCCTGTCGAACCCGAAGCTGCGCTGATCATGGCAACCGACGCCCCCACCTTGAAGAAGACGCTGCTGCCGGGTTACCGGTTCAACCTCGTCGGCTGGATCAGCCTCGCCGTCGTGCTGACATGGGCGGTCATCGCGATCCTGGCGCCCTACATCACGCCCCACAGCGTCGGCGACATCGTCGACCTCGACTATTTCGGTCCGCTCAGCCGCGAATTTCCGCTCGGCACAGACTATCTCGGTCGCGACATGCTCTCGCGCATCCTGTTCGGAGCGCGCTACACCGTCGGCATCTCGCTCGCAGCGACCTTGATCGCCTGCACCATGGGCGTGGCGCTCGGCATGGCCGCAGCGGTCACCGGAGGCTGGTTCGACGCGGCCTTGAGCCGCTTTCTCGACGCCTTGAGCTCGATCCCTAGCAAGCTGTTCAGCCTCCTGATCGTGGCCGGCATCGGCTCATCGATACCGGCATTGCTGATCGCGCTCAGCGTGATCTACACGCCGGGTTCCTACCGCTTCGCTCGTGCGCTTGCCGTTAACGTCAACACCACCGAGTTTGTCATCGTGGCGCGGCTGAGGGGCGAGAAGCTGAGCTATCTGATCCGGAAGGAAATCCTGCCGAACATCATCGGCCCCGTGCTGGCCGACGTCGGTCTGCGCTTTGTCTTCATCGTGTTGCTGCTGTCAGGCCTGTCGTTCCTGGGCCTCGGTGTGCAGCCACCGGAGGCCGACTGGGGCGCGCTGGTGCGCGAGAACATCGGCGGCCTGCCTTTCGGCGCGCCGGCCGTGATGGCGCCGTCCTTTGCCATCGCCAGCCTGACGATCGCGGTCAACATGCTGATCGACAACCTGCCGCGGAAGATCCGCGACCGGAGCGCCTGATGAAGCACCTCGTCGAAATCCGTGGCCTCGAGGTCGAGGCCACCACCGATGCGGGCCGGCGCGTCGCGATCATCAAGGGTGTCGACATCGACATCGCGCAAGGCGAGATCGTCGCGCTGATCGGCGAGAGCGGCTCGGGCAAGACGACGATCGCGCTGACGCTGCTGGGATATACGCGTCCCGGCTGCCGGATCGCCGGCGGAAGCGTCGCCATCGACGGACACGACGTAACGAAGCTCTCGGAAGCCGAGCGCGCCAAGGTGCGCGGCCGCGTGGTCTCGTATGTGCCGCAGAGCGCGGCTGCCGCGTTCAACCCGGCGCAGCGCATCATGGATCAGGTGATCGAGATCACCCGCATCCATGGCACGATGCCGCGCGCGGAGGCACAGGCCAAGGCGATCGAGCTGTTCAAGGCGCTGTCCCTGCCCTCGCCCGAGACGATCGGCGCGCGCTATCCGCACCAGGTCTCAGGCGGGCAGCTCCAGCGCCTTTCGGCCGCCATGGCGCTGATCGCCGACCCCAAGGTCGTGGTCTTCGACGAGCCGACCACCGCGCTCGACGTCACCACCCAGATCGAGGTTCTGCGGGCCTTCAAATCGGTGATGCGGCAGAGCCGGATGGCCGGCGTCTACGTCTCGCACGACCTCGCCGTCGTCGCCCAGATCGCCGATCGCATTGTCGTGCTGAAGAGCGGCGAGATCCAGGAAGTCGGCACGACCGAGCAGATCCTGTCCGCGCCGCAACACCCCTACACGCGCGAGCTGCTGGCGGCGTTCACGCCAAAGCTTCGTTCGCCTGCCGAACCTGCCGCAGCAGCAACGACCCCGCCCGTGCCCGTGCTCCAGCTCGACGCCGTCAGCGCCGGCTATGGCAAGGGCAAGGACGGCAAGCCGCTGATGCTCGCCGTCGACGCGGTCAGCTTCACGCTGGAGCGCGGTCGTAATCTCGGCATCATCGGCGAATCCGGCTGCGGCAAGTCCACCCTGGCACGCACCATCGCCGGCATTATCGCGCCCTCCTCCGGCTCGATCCTGTTCGACGGGCACCCGATGGCGCCACTGGCCGCCAGGCGCTCGCGCGACGATCTCCGCAAACTTCAGATCGTCTTCCAGTCGGCCGACACCGCGCTCAATCCGGCACAGTCGATTGAGGACACCCTCGGGCGGCCGCTGGCGTTCTACCACGACCTGCGCGGCCAGGCGCGCGAGGCGCGCATCGACAGGCTGCTGGACCTCGTTCACCTGCCCCGCGCGTTGAAGCACAGGCTGCCGGCGGAACTCTCGGGCGGGCAAAAACAGCGCATCAACCTGGCCCGCGCACTGGCCGCCGATCCCGAGCTCATCCTTTGCGACGAGATCACCTCGGCGCTCGACACGGTCGTCGCCGCCGCGATCATCGAGTTGCTGAAGGAGCTCCAGCGCGAACTCGGCCTTTCCTACGTCTTCATCAGTCATGACCTGACGACGGTGCAGGCGATCTGCGACGAGGTCGCGGTGATGTATCAAGGCGTCAAGGTCGAGCAATTGCCCGCCGACAAGGTTGGCAGCGCCGCCGGCCACCCCTATTCGCGCCTGCTGATGTCCTCCGTCCCGAAACTCGACCCGACATGGCTGGACAAGCTGGAACGCGACCCGGAGCTGGTCGCGGCCTTCGCGAAGCGCTGAAGGCGCGTCAGGCCGTTGCCGGAAACAGGCTCGTCAACGGCATGTGCGGTTTGACGATCGGGGATTTGAGCACGACGAAGCTGAAATACTTGTCGATGCCGATATCGAGATCGATCAGCCGCTCCATCAGCGTCTGGTACTCGATGATGCCGCTGGCCACGAACTTGACCAGATAATCGTAGCCGCCCGAGACGAGATGACACTCGACCACTTGGTCGAGCTTCTCGACCGCCGCCAGGAAGCGGGCGAAATCGACCTGCCGGTGGTTCTTCAGCGTGACCTCGGTGAAGACCGTCAATGTCTGGCCAAGCTTGCCGATATTGATGCGCGCCGAATAGCCGGTGATGTAGCCTTCCTGCTGCAGCTTCTTGACCCGCATCAGGCATGGACTCGGCGACAGGTTCACCAGGTCGGCCAGCTCGACATTGGTGATCCGGCCGTTCTTCTGCAGCTCGTAGAGGATCTTGATGTCGATCTGGTCGAGCTTCATGGGCGCCTCTACGGGGTCGGTCGTGCCATCCTCGGCAGTCCCATGCCGATGCGAAGATCGTGCCGGAAGCGGGCATGGACCGCAATCGCACGGCATATGATGCCGTCGCCATGGCCCTTCTTTATACGCGCTCCGACGAAGAACGTGACGGAATTTTGCGCTGCCTTCGACATGAAATGCCGCCAGCCGCCGATTTGCGGTACATGCGTCGAGGCGGGTGCCGCTAATCTCCTGCATCGTCAAGGAGACCATGATGCCGGCGCCGCTCTTACAGATCGAAACCAGCCCGGTTCTGCCCGAAAGCGCCGACGTCGTCGTGATCGGCGGCGGGATCGTCGGCGTCTGCACCGCCTATTATCTCGCGCAGCGCGGAGTGAAGGTGGCGCTCGTGGAGAAGGGGCGTATCGGAGCCGAGCAGTCGAGCCGGAACTGGGGCTGGTGCCGCCAGCAGAACCGCGACGCGCGCGAACTCCCGATGGCGACGGAGAGCTTGACCTTGTGGGACCGTTTCGCCGCCGAAATCGGCGAGGATGTCGGTTTCAGGCGTTGCGGGCTGCTGTATCTCAGCGATGACGAGGCGCAGATCGCGGGCTGGGCCAAATGGCGCGATTTCGCGATCGGCCAGGGCGTGACGACGCATATGCTCTCGCCGGACGAAGCCTCGGCACGCGGCACTGCCACCGGCAAGCGCTGGAAGGGAGGCGTGTTCTCGCCCAGCGACGGCACCGCCGACCCCTCGCGCGCCGCCCCCGTCATCGCCAAAGGCATCATCAAGGCCGGCGGCACCGTGCACCAGTTTTGCGCCGCGCGCGGGCTGGAAACGCAAGGCGGCCGGGTCAGCGGCGTCATTACCGAGAAGGGCTCGATCCGAACCGGGACGGTGGTTCACTCCGGCGGCGCCTGGGCCTCTTCCTTCCTCAACCAATATGGCATCCGCTTTCCCCAATCCTCGGTACGCTCGTCGATCTTGTCGCTGGCACCCGGTGTGGAAGGCTTGCCCGACGCGCTCCATACGACCGAGGTTTCGGTGACGCGCCGGGGCGACGGCGGCTATACGCTGGCGATCAGCGGCGGCGCGCGTGTCGACCCGACGCCGCAGCAGCTGCGCTATTCCCGGCAGTTCGTGCCGATGTTCCAGCGGCGCTGGCGCAGCCTCTCGCTCGGCGGTTTGCAGGCGTGGAAGGCCGGTCACGAGACCCTGAAGCGCTGGCGCCTCGACGAGCCGACGCCGATGGAAGCCAACCGCATCCTCGATCCGACGCCCGATCCGAAGCAGATCGCCGAAACCCACGCCAGAGCGCAAAAGCTCCTGCCGTCCTTGCGAAACGTGGCGGTTCAGGCGCGTTGGGCCGGCTATATCGACTCGACGCCGGACGGTGTGCCGGCCATCGGCGAGGTGACCGGCCTGCCCGGCTTCATCCTGGCGGCCGGTTTCAGCGGGCACGGCTTCGGCATCGGCCCCGGCGCCGGGCATATGATCGCCGACCTCATCACCGATGCAAAGCCGATCGTCGATCCGGTGCCCTACAGGCCCCAGCGCCTCGAAGCGTCGGCCGCTGGCAGGGTGGCCGAATTCTGATGCCGGCGCCCATAAGCCAGGCTTATGGGCTCGTCATAAATTCGTCTTGTCGTTCACCGCGGCCATGACGATGCTGCACTGCCAGATCGGGGGATCAGCAACATGTTTTTCAAAAAAGGGGATTGGGCAATGATCGGTTTCAGGACGGCGGTCGCAGCGCTCGCGATGCTGGGAGCGAGCGCGACGGCGCAGGCGCAGACGGTCTACAAGGTCGGTTCGACGCCGACGGGCACGCCCTTCACCTTCCTCGACGCCAAGACCAACACCGTCGAAGGAATGATGGTGGACATCATCGGGGAGATCGGCAAGGAGCAAGGCTTCAAAATTGAGATCCAGGCGCTGCAGTTTTCGACGCTGATCGCCGCGCTGACCTCCGGCAAGATCGATATCATTTCGGCTGCCATGTACGGCTCGCCCGAGCGCGCCAAGGTCGTCGACTTCAGCCAGGACGTCTATTCCTATGGCGAGGGCTTGGTCGTGTCGGCCAAGGACGAGAAGGACTACGTCGGCTTCGACGACCTCAAGGGCAAGAAGGTCGGTGGCCAGATCGGCACCCGCTATATCGACGCGCTCAAGGCGTCCGGCGCGCCGGCCGAGGTCAGCGCCTATGACAGCCTGCCCGACATCCTCCGCGACGTGTCCAACGGGCGCCTTGATGCCGGCATCGGCGACTATCCGATCCTCGCCTACAACCTCGCGCAGGGCCGCTTTCCGCAGCTGCGGCTGGTGAAGTCCTACAAGCCCTCGGTGCCGGGGCCGATCAACATCGCGGTCAAGCAGGGCAACACCGAGCTGCTGGGCAAGATCAATGCCGGTCTGGCGAGCATGAAAAAAGACGGCCGGCTCGACGCGATCCTGAAGAAATGGGGTCTCTGAGCGAGCTTTCCTGATCTCGTCATGAGCCATTTCCTGAGCCAGGTGCCGCTTTACCTGCCAATCTTGATGCAGGGCGTCTACCTCACCATCCTGGTCACGCTTGGCGCCTTCGTGCTTGCGACGGCGCTCGGCCTGCTCTGGGCCTTCATGCGGGTGAGCGGCATCGCGCCGCTCGCCTGGACGGCGCGCACGATCATCGTCATCGTCCGCGGCATCCCCGGCCTCGTCACGCTGTTCTACATCTATTTCGTGCTGCCCGATCTCGGCCTCTCGCTGACGGCAATGCAAGCCGCGATCATCGGGCTCGGTATCGCCTATTCGCCCTATATGGCGGAGGTTTTCCGGGCCGGCATCGAGGCCATCGATCGCGGCCAGACCGAGGCCGCGCTCTCCATCGGCATGGGCTGGGGCCTGACGATGCGTCGCGTGATCCTGCCGCAGGCGATCCGCGTGGCGCTGCCTCCCTATGGCAGCACGATGGTGATGCTGCTGAAGGATTCCTCGCTGGCCTCGACCATCACGGTCGCGGAGCTCTCGCTGCAAGGCAAGCTGCTGGCGTCCTCGACCTTCGAGAACACCGCGATCTTCACGATGGTCGCCCTGATCTATCTCGCCATGAGCTTGCCGCTGACGGCGTTCAACGCCTGGCTAGAACGCCGTCTGGGAGCCGGTCGATGAGCATCGTCGCACTGCGCAACATCAGAAAATCCTTCGGACCTCTCGAAGTCATCCACGACGTCTCCTTCTCCGTCGAGAAAGGCGAGGTCGTCTGCATCATCGGGCCGTCCGGCTCCGGCAAATCGACGCTGCTGCGTTGCATCAATGGGCTGGAGACCTATCAGGGCGGCGAGATCACCGTCCATGGCGACCGGGTCGACACCAAGGCCGGCAATATCCGGCAGATGCGTACGCGGGTCGCCATGGTGTTCCAGCGCTTCAACCTCTTCCCGCACCGCACGGCGCTAGAGAACGTCGCCGAAGGCCCGATCTTCGTGAAGAAGGAGCCACGCGCGCAAGCCCTGGCCCAGGCGCGGCAATTGCTGGAACGGGTCGGGCTCGGCGCCAAGATGGACTCCTATCCGGCGCAGCTTTCCGGCGGGCAGCAGCAGCGCGTGGCGATCGCCCGCGCGCTCGGCATGCGGCCGGACGCCATCCTGTTCGACGAGCCAACCTCGGCGCTCGACCCGGAGCTGGTCGGTGAGGTGCTCGCGGTGATGCGCTCGCTGGCCGACGAGGGCATGACCATGATCGTGGTCACCCACGAGATGGGCTTCGCGCGTGAAGTCGCCGACCGCGTCCTCTTCCTCGACGGCGGCGTGCTGGTCGAACAGGGCCCCCCGGACGAGGTGCTCGGCCGGCCCCAGAACCCTCGCACGCAGGATTTCCTGCGCCGCATCCTGCCCTCCTGAGAGTATCGCAGATGGCCCGCCTGACCGGTTCCTTCTTCACAGCCGACGCTGTCGACACGCCCTATTGGTGGGAAGCCGCAAAGCCCGTCCCGGTGGCGGAAGCCGACCTCCCGGCGCGGGTCGAAGTCGCCATCATCGGCGGCGGCTTCACCGGCCTCAATGCGGCTCTGACCCTGGCGAAGGCCGGAAAGCAGGTCGCGGTGTTCGAGGCAGAGGCCCCCGGCTGGGGCGCGTCCTCGCGCAATGGCGGGCTGCTCGGACCCGGCTGGGCCTTCTTCGACGGGGGGATGGCGCACGGGCCGGAGAAGGCCAGGGCGATCATCGAGGAGAGCTTCCAATCGCTCCAGCATGTGAAGGACATCGTCGCGCGCGAGCAGATCGACTGCGACCTCAAGGAGGTCGGGTATTTCCGCGGTGCCATGACACCGCGCATCTATGATGGGCTCGGCCGCTATATCGACAGGATCAAGGCCGTCATGCCTTGCGATGCGTATCTCGTTCCTCGTGCCGAGCAGCAGGGAGAGGTCGGCACCGAGCTCTACCATGGCGGCATCGCCATGCCCGGCTATTGCGGCATCCATCCCGCGAAGTATGTGCAAGGCCTCGCCAAGGCGGCCGAGCGGGCGGGCGCGACCATCTTCAGCCGGGCGCGCGTCTCCGACCTCAAGGCCCAGGCCGGCGGGTTCGGCTTTTCCGTCCGCGGCCGTAAAGTTTCCGCCAAGCAGGTGCTCCTGGCCACGAACGGCTATACCGGCTCGCTCTCGCCCTATCTCGAGCGGCGGATCATGCCGGTCGCAAGCGGCATCATCGCCACCGAGCCCCTCCCCGCCGAGGTCATGGACCGGCTGATGCCGAAGCGCCGGATGCTCGCTGGCAGCCAGCGCGTGGTGACCTATTACCGGCCGTCGCCGGACGGAACGCGCGTTGTCTTCGGCGGTCGGGTCCTGAACACCAAGCCCGACGAGACGGTCTCGCGCGCCAATGCGGCCTATCTGCGCGGGCTCATGCTTCGGGTCTTCCCGGAGCTGGAGAGCCGCAAGGTGAGCCATTACTGGCACGGCACGCTCGGCTTCACCTTCGACAAGTTCCCCCATGTCGGGCAGACCGAGGGCATGTTCTATGCCTGCGGCTACAGCGGCACCGGCGTCGCGCGCTCCAGCTGGCTCGGCCACAAGGTCGCGCAGCAGATGCTCGGGCAGGCGGACGGCGGCAGCGTCTACGCCGACCTGCCATTCCCCTCGCGTGCGTTCTATCGCGGCGGCAAGCCCTGGTTCCTGCCCTTCGCCGTTGCCTTCTACGGCATGCTCGACCGCTGGGACCAGCGATAGGCGGGCTGGACTTCCGGGCGGCGGGCGCAGATGCCTGCCGCTCCGACGCTGGAATGACCGATGCGGGCTCGCCAACTCGAAGTCTTCTGCACGTTGATGCGCAGCGGCACCGTCACGGCCGCCGCCGCGATGCTGAACATCTCGCAGCCGGCGCTGAGCCAGATCCTGCTCCACACCGAGGACCAGCTCGGCTTCAAGCTGTTCGACCGGGTGCGCGGTCGGCTGGTGCCGACGCAGGAGGCAGAGGAGCTCTTCGCCCAGGCCGAGCCGATCTTCGGGGAGCTCGACGCGCTGCGGCGACGCACCGTCGACATGCGGCATGGGCGCACCGGCCTCGTCAGGCTCGCGGCCTCTTCACCGCCCTCCATGTCGATCGTGCCCCGTGCCATGGTCGCCTTCAGGGAGGCGCATCCCGACATCGTCGTGCGCTCGCTGATCGCCTCGCAGAGCGTCATCATCGACATGGTGCGCAAGGGCGAGGTTTCGCTCGGCATCACCATGAACGACCTGCCTCAGAGAGGCCTTGCCGTCGAGACGGTCGGTCATGCCGATCTGGTCTGCGTATTGCCTACAGGCCATCGCCTTGCCGCGCTCGACCGGATCGGCTTCGCCGATATCGGCGGCGAACCGCTGATCTCCTATCGCGCCGACACGCTGCAGGGGCGGCTGTTGGCGGTGGCGGCCGAGAGCGCAAATCTGGTTTATTCCCCGGCGATCGAGATTGACCTGTCGATCACCGCCCTGCCCTTCGTACGCGATGGCCTGGGCCTCGCCGTCGTCGACGGGCTTTCGCCCTGGCAGCAGTTCAACGGCATCGTGACCCGCCCGTTCACGCCCCGGATCGAAGTGCCGATCGCCATCGTCACCAGCAAGGACAGGCCGCTTTCGGCCAGCCATGAATGGATGCGCGACTGCCTGCGGGTCGCGAGCCGGGGCCTCAGCCGGATATCGGACCGGGATTGACCCGGCTGTCCTCTCGCGCCTCCGCGATCAAGGCGCCAATGGGCGCCGGCCTGACCGGAGCCTGCCCGCGCAGTCTGCCGGCGTCGCGGGCGCTATCGAGCCGTGCATGGGCCGCGACGATCTCGGTCGCCGCCAGCTCGCAATAGCGCCCTTGGCAGCGCCCCATGCCGACGCGACCGAGCGATTTCGCCCGATTGACCTCTCCACCGCCGAGATCGACGCTTTCGCGCAACGCGCCGGCCGTGATGCCCTCGCAGCGACAGATGACCGCTCGGTCGGGCAATTCGCGGGCGGTCTCCGCTGGCCATGGGAAGGATTGCGCGATGCCGCGCGCGAAGCGTGCGGACCGCCGCAGGCGGCGCAGATCGGGCATGGGATCGGGCGCCCGTAACCCAAGATCCTGCAGACAGGCGATGGCGGCAAGGCGGCCCGCGACCTCTGCTCCGTCAGCGCCGAGGATGCGCACGCCATCGCCGGCGAGATAGACGCCGGGCCCGGCCCGCCCCATCTCGTCGGCGGTCGGGAGCCACTGATGCCAGATCTCGTCATAGCCGAAGCCGCAGCCGGCGAGATCGGCAAGCCGCGTCTCGGAGCGCAGATGCCAGCCGAGGCCGACCGCATCGCAGGCGGTCTGGCGTTCGTTGCCATCCGCATCGCGCCAGCAGACGGCTACCGGTCCCCTCTCATCAACCTCGATACGGTCGAGCCGAACGCCGGCCTGATAAAGCCGGCCGAGACGGGCCCGCATCGCCAGACCTCGCAGGGCGAAGAACGGCCGCGCTGCGAGCCCGGCAAATCCGGCAAGTTGCCGCCGCATCGGCGTGGTATCGAGCACAGCCACGACGTTTCCGCCCGCCTTAAGCAGTTGCACCGCCAGCAAGGTAAGCAGCGGGCCGGAGCCGGCGAGCACGATCCCACGGCCCAGTGCGGCACCTTGGGCCTTCAAGGCGATCTGCATCGCGCCGAGCCCGTAGACGCCCGCATTCTCCCAGCCGAGCACCGGCATGATGCGGTCCATCGCCCCGGTCGCAAGGATCAGGCGGTCGTAGGCGATCCAGTGGGCACCATCCGGCCCGATCACCTGCAGGCGCCCATCAGTGAGCGAGGCGACCGAGCTGCGGGGGTGATGGACAAGCCGGGCGGTGGCGACCATGCCGTCGAACAGGCTGTGAAGCGCGACGGCCTTTGCCGCCTCCGAGCCGTAGAGCACATCGGGCTGTCGCGTGAAGCCTTGCGGTGGCCGACGATAGATCTGCCCGCCGGCGCGGTCTCCCTCGTCCACGACGACCGGCGAAAGGCCGGCGGCGACCAGCGTTTCCGCCGCCCGGATGCCGGCCGCTCCTGCCCCGACGATGACGATGCGCGCTGGCGCGTTCGCTGTCACGGCCATTCTCCCGGCGCGTCGGTCAAGAGCCGCATACCCTCAAGGAGCGGCGTCGAGCAGGCGCGGATACGTGGACCGGCCTCCTGCCAGACCCAGCAGTCCTGGCACGCCCCCATGAGGCAGAAGCCGGCCCGGCTTTCCAGCCCGAACTCGGAATGCCGCAAGTCAGGCGCCACCGATAAAATGGCGCTCAGCACGGTATCGCCAGCAAGCGCTTCCCGCTCGGTCCCATCGAGCCGGAAACGGACCACCGGCCGGTCCGTCTCCGCCAGCCGCACCAGCCGCCCTGCCGAGGCGCTCACTCGGCGGCCCGTGCAAGCGCCGCGCCGCCTGCCGGCATTTCCGGAAAGCGAATGCGCGCCTCCGCAAAAGCCTGAGCGACACCCGCCTCGCCCGTCCGACCCTTCATGCGGCGGAAGATTTCCGTCTTGGCAAAGAAGCGCCAGTGGATCGGCAACCCCGCGAGGATCGTTGTCAGGCGGTCATAAGCGTCCAGGGTCCATTGCGCCTCGTAGCCCTCCCGCTCGGGCCCGAAATGGAAATGGCTGGTGACAGGCGCCCGGTCAGCGCGCCGCGCCTGCGTCTCCGCCTCGTCGACCGCACCGTCCCGAATGACCACGCCATAATCGCGCTCGGCAGCCTCGGCCGAAACGTAGCCGCCGGCGACATCGGCCGCGACGCGTGAAGCCTCGCGATCATAGGGATGGCCGCGTCCGCCGCCGCCTGCCGAACGAATCTCCAGCACGTCGCCCGGCTGCAGCACCGCGGTATCGATATTTCCAAGGCGCCGCTCATTGGGCTGGCCCGGATTGACGACCATGTCCGAAAGCCCCGCCGCGCGCCCGCCGAGCACGCCCCAGGGCCGGAAAAAGCTGCGGTCCCGATTGCGTGCGGTGATGCGGCTGTCAGGAGCGAAAACGCGGAAAGCCATCTCGGTGGCGAGCCCGCCGCGCCACCGCCCGGCGCCGCCGGTGTCCTTGGCCAACCCGTATTTGACGAATTCGACCGGCGTTTCGGTCTCGGTGATCTCGATCGGCGTGTTCCGAAGATAGGCGGCATCGGCTCCCGAGCCGTTGGTGCCGTCACGATGGGGCATGCCGCCGCCGCCGCCGACCACCGGATTGACGGCCGCGATCACCGTCCGGCTGGTGCGCTCGTCGGTGGTCATGACGTTGAGGATGCAGTTGTTTCCGGCAGGCGCGGCCGGCAACCGTTCCGGGACCGCCTGCGAAAAGGCGCCGAAGATGACCGAGCGCAACCGGGCGCAGGTCAGCGAACGCATGCCCACCGCTGCCGGGAATACCGGGTTCAGCACGGTGCCCTCCGGCACAATGCAGGTGAACGGCCGGGTCAGCCCGGTATTGAGCAGGATCTTGGGGTTCAGCGTGTAGAGCACGTAATAGACGCCGACGAGCAGGAGCGTGTGGCGCGGATTACTGCCGGTCGGCACGTTGAGCGAGGAGGCCAGCTGCGGATCGGTGCCGGTAAAATCCAGCACGGCCTCGTCGCCGCGGATGGTCAGCTTCAGTTTCAGCCGGCAGGGATTGGCCTCGACCGAGTCCTCGTCGGCATAGTCGGCGAATTCCCAGGTACCGTCCGGCATGCCGCGCAGCACCTCGCGGGCCTGCGCCTCGGCATGGTCGAGCAGGGCATCGACCCCGTCGAGAAACGCCTGCTTGCCGAATTTCTCGATCATCGCCAGTACCTTGCGCTCGCCGGTATTGAGCGCGCCGACCAGGGCCTTGATGTCGCCGATGTTGAGATCGGGCTTGCGGACGTTGGTGGTCATGATCCGCAGGATCTGCTCGTCGAAGACGCCTTCGTTGACCAGCTTCATCGGCGGGAAACGAATGCCCTCCTGATGGATTTCGGTCAGAGCCCGCGACAGCGAGGCCGGCACCGCGCCGCCCATGTCGGTGTTGTGGATGTGCCCGCCCGTCCAGGCGACGATCTCACCCTCGTAGAACACCGGCTTCCAGAGGTGGGTGTCGGGAGCATGGGTGGCGACGAAACAGGCATAGGGGTCGTTGGTGAAGGCGACATCGCCCGGCTTGTAGTCCTCGACCATGGCGATGGCGGGTGCCCAGGACAGGCCGGGATACCAGGTCGCGCCCAGCTCCATCGGCACGGCGAAGGTGTCGCCGCGCCGGCTGATCAGCATCACCGTGAAATCCTCCGTCTCCTTGACGAAGGCGGAATGCGCCGTGCGCTGCAGCGTGTGCGCCATGTTCTCGGCCGCGGCGCGGGAGTGGTTGGCGAGGACCTGAAGCTTCATCCGGTCGAACATGGGGCTCACTCCGCGAAGGTCAGGTGAAGGTTGAGATAGCGGTCGACCCGTGCGCTGGCGCCGGCCGGGATCGCGACGGTGGTGTCCTCCTGCGCCACGACGGCGGGGCCTTCGAAACGGCTCCCGGGCCGGAAGTCGGCGCGGCTGTAAAGCCCGACGGCCCGATGGGCGCCGCCGGTATGGACCTCGATCTCGCGCTCGGGCCTTGCCCACTCTTCGGCTTCGTCCAGCGCGGGAAAGCTCAAAGTCGGTCCCGCGCCGACAGCTGAAAGGCGCAGGTTGACGATCTCGACCCGGCCATCGGGATCATCGAAATCATAGATGCGCCGATGCGTCTCGTGGAACTCGCGCGCGATCGCCTCAGTATTGCCGCTCTCGAGCCAGGCCGGCTGGAGCGGCACCTCGATTTCGTAGCTCTGGCCGATATAGCGCATGTCGGCGGACAGCTTGAGATCGGCGGGACCGTGGTGTCCCTGCGCCGCGAGCCAGGCCCGCCCGTCCCGCACCATCGCGGCGAAGGCCGCGCTGAGTTGCGGCAGCACCTCGGGCGAGAGATGCGCGAAAAGCGTGCGCACGAAGTCGCCGCGCAGATCGGCGACGAGCCCGCCCAGCGCCGAGACGACTCCCGGCCGCCGAGGCGCAATCAGCCGTGTCATGCCAAGTTCACGCGCCAGGAAGGCGCCGAGCATCGGCCCACCGCCGCCAAACGGCATCAGCACGAAATCCCTGAGATCGACGCCGGCGCGCGATGACAGTTTCTCGACCTCGACGAACATTTCGGAGACTGCGATGTCGAGGATCGCCTGAGCCGTCTCCTCCACCGGCCGACCGAGCGTCTCGGCGAGATCGGCGACGGCGGCTCGCGCCAGTGCGGCGTCCATCCGGAGCTGACCATAGGCCATCTCGGTGTGGCCGAGCCAGCCGCAGACCACCATGGCGTCGGTGACGGTCGCCCGTTCGCCGCCGCGTCCGTAGCACGCCGGGCCAGGCGTGGAGCCGGCCGATTCCGGCCCGACGCGCAGCACGCCCTGCCCGTCGACGGAGGCGATCGAGCCGCCGCCGATGCCGATCGAACTGACCGAGACCGACGGAATGTAGAGCGGAAACTCGCCGATCATCTCGCCGGTGCCGTATTGCGCCTCGCCATCGATAATGAGCGCGAAATCGGCGGATGTGCCGCCGATGTCCAGCGTCAGCACGCGTTTCTCGCCGGCCTGCCGGGCAAACCAGGCCGCGCCGATGACACCCGAGGCCGTGCCCGAGAGCAGCATGGAGACGCAGGCCCGCTTGCCTTCCGTCGCGTTCATCACGCCGCCATTCGACTTGGTCAGCAGGCAGCGCGCCGGTACGCCGCGCCCGGCCAGCCGCTCTTCCAGCGCCGTCAGATAGCCGGCGATGCGGGGGTGGACATAGGCGTTAAGGACCGCGGTCGTCGTGCGCTCGTATTCGCGGATGACCGGCCAGACCTCGGCCGAGGTGAACACGAAAAGCTCCGGCGCAAGCCGAGCGATCTCGGCCTTGACCACCTCCTCCTGGGCGCTGTCGCGCCAGGAATGGAGAAAGGCGACGACTATCCCGACCGCGCCGCGCGCCTTGGCCGAAGCGACGGCTTCGGCAACGATCGCGAGATCGGGCTTCACCGTCTCGCGTCCGTCCGAGCGCATCCGCGCGGGAATGCCGAAGACCCGATCGCGCGAGATCAACTGTTCGGGGCGTGAGCAGAACAGCGAATACACCTCCGGCATACGCAGGCGCGCCAGTTCGATGACATCCTCGAAGCCGGCATTGGTGAACAGCGCCAGCACGGCCCCCTTGCGCTGAATGATCGTATTGACGCCGACCGTCGTGCCATGGACGAAGCGGGTCACCGCGGTCGGATCGAGCCCCTCGCGCTCGGCGAGCAGGGACAGCCCCGTCATCAGCTCGGCGCCGGGATCGTCCGGCGTGGTCAGCACCTTCAACGACGCGACGCGGCCGCTCTTCGTTTCCAGCGCGCAGAAATCGATGAAGGTGCCGCCGATATCGACGCCGATCTTCCAATCCGCGGTCGCGCCCGGCGCTGCTGCCCCTGCCATGTCGATGTCTCTCCTGTTCTGAACGCAGGCTCGCATGGCCGCCATGCCATCGTCCAAGAGACATGCCGGGCAAACCCATAGGCTGGGCTTATGGGCCTCCTGCCATCGCATCTTTGACCTTCATCGCCACCCACGTCAGCTTGAGCCGACCAATGATGGGCCGCCTTGCGGCCAGGGGCGGATATGGATGTGATCGTGCTCGGCGGCGGCCTGATGGGGGCTGCCGCCACCTATTTTCTGGCGAAACGCGGGCTCAAGGTCACGCTGATCGAGCGTCACCGCGTCGGCTCCGGCGCGACGATCGCGTCTTTCGGCAACATCCGCCGCACCAATCGCCATCTCACGCAGCTGCCGCTGGCCCATCGCTCCCGCGCCATCTGGGGCGAGGCCGAGCGCATGCTCGGACGGGACGTCGAATTTCGAGCCACCGGTCACCTGCGCCTGATCTTCGAGGAAGATGCGCTCGCCGACATGCGCGCCTATGCGCAGGCGGCGCAGCCCTGGGGGCTGGATCTGGAGGAGCTTGGCGCCAACCAGATTCGGGCGCGCTTTCCGGGCCTCGGCCCGGGCGCCATCGCCGCTTCCTTCTCGCCGCAGGATGGCTCGGGCAATCCGAGGCTGATCGCGCCGGCCTTTGCCGATGCCGCCGGGCGGCTCGGGGCCACCATCGTCGAGGATGGCGAGGTCACGGACATCGCGACGACGCCGGCCGGCTTTCGGCTCACCACCGCGAAAGGCGTCTTCGAATCGGAGCGCCTGCTGAACACCGCGGGCGCCTGGGGGGCGCGCGTCGCCGCCCGCTTCGGCGAGCCGGTGCCGCTCACGCCCCGCGGGCCGCAGATGGGCGTGACCGAACCGCTTCCGCATCGCATCCTGCCCGTGGTCGGCATATGGAGCCGCCAGCACGGCGCCGACGGGTATTTCCGGCAGGTGGAGCGCGGCAACATCGTGTTCGGCGGCGCGGCCGAGCGTGTCGCCGTCGATCTCGACCCCGGCCATGCCAAGGCCGACCCGGCCCGGCTGCCGAACCAGTTGCGCGCGTTGGTGCGGCTGCTGCCGGCGCTGGCGAACGTCTCGGTGATCAGGACCTGGTCCGGCTGCGAGGGCTATCTCCCGGATATGCTGCCCGTCATGGGACCCTCGATGACGACGCCTGGCCTGTTTCACGCCTTTGGCTTCAGTGGCGCCGGCTTCCAGGTCGGCCCCGGAGTCGGCGAGACCATGGCCGAGCTGATCGCCACGGGCCACACCGACATTCCGCTCAACGATTTTCGTATCGACCGCTTCCAGGCACCTGATTCAAAACGAAAGAATTGAGCCGGCTATCGCCGCCACGAATGTCACGGAAGCTCAGGCGAACGGTCACAAGAGCTTCATCCGCCGGTCCTACCGCTCCCCGCCATCACGAAGCGGCGGAGGCATTCCATGGCTGGGTTTTCGATCACGCGTCGGCAGGCTCTTGCCGGCGGTGCCACCTCCCTCATCCTGCCACGTTTCGCGGTCGCGCAGGCCGACAACCGGCCCTCGATCACGGTGGCCGTGCAGAAGGTCTCGAACACCAACACGCTCGATGTCCTGCGCGAGCAGTCCAATGTCGGCGAGCGGGTGTTCTTCTCCTCGCTCTGGGAAGGGCTGATCGGCCGCAACTGGCTCGGCCAGCTCGAAACGATGCCGGGCCTAGCCACCGAATGGCGGCGCATCGACGATCGCACGGTGGAGCTGAAGCTGCGCCGCGGCGTCAAGTTCCACAACGGCGACGAGCTGACGGCCGAGGATGTTGCCTTCTCCTTCGGCAAGGAGCGCATGTTCGGCGACACCAAACCGAACGCCGGCAAGACCATCGCGGCCGATTTCTCGATCGGCGGCGGCCGGGCCTCCAAGGACCTGCCGGGCGAGGTTCCCGCGGTCGCCCGGCGCAACTGGCCCTCGCTCCTCGGCATCGAGATCGTCGACAAGTACACAGTGCGCTTCGTCAACGGCACGCCCGACATCACGATGGAGGGCCGCATCTCGCGCTACGGCAGCGAGATCATGAACCGGCGCGCCTTCGACGAGGCCAAGACCTATTCCGATTGGGCCACTAAGCCCGTCACGACCGGTCCCTATCGCGTCGCCGACTACCGCCCCGACGTCTCGCTGCTGCTCGAGTCGCATGACGAGTATTGGGGTGGCCGGCCGCCGCTGAAATCGATCCGCTTCGTCGAGGTGCCGGAGACGGCCGCCCGCATCGCTGGCCTGCTCTCTGGCCAATATCAGTTCGCATGCGACATCCCGCCCGACCAGATCTCGCAGATCGAGCAGAACAAGGCTTTTGAGGTTCAGGGCGGCACGATCCTGAACCACCGCCTCACCGTGTTCGACAAGAACCACGCCCAGCTCGCGAACCCGCTGGTGCGCCGCGCGATGACGCATGCGATCGACCGGCAGGCGATCGTCGACTCGCTCTGGGCCGGGCGCACGGTCGTGCCGAAGGGGCTGCAATGGCCCTATTACGGCGACATGTTCGTCGAGGACTGGTCGGTGCCAACCTTCGATCTCAAGCTGGCGAAGGATCTCGTCAAGCAGTCCGGCTACAAGGGGGATCCGATCCCGTATCGCCTGCTCAACAACTACTACACCAACCAGGTGCCGACGGCACAGGTGCTGGTCGAGATGTGGAAGGAGGCAGGGCTCAACGTCGACATCCAGGTCAAGGAAAACTGGCAGCAGGTGCTGGAGCGCACACCGACCCGCGGGGTCCGCGACTGGTCGAACTCCGCGCCGTTCAACGACCCGGTCTCATCGATGGTGAGCCAGCACGGACCTAACGGGCAGCAGCAGCAGATCGGCGAATGGACCAACGACGAGCTCAACCGCCTCTCGGTCGAGCTGGAAACCTCGATGGACCAGGCCCGGCGCAAGCAGGTCTTCCGCCGCATGCTGGAAATCGCCGAGCGCGAAGACCCCGCCTACACGGTGCTCCACCAGAACGCGACCTTCACTGCCAAGCCGAAAGCGCTTCCCTGGAAGGCGTCGCCCGCCTTCGCGATGGATTTCCGCGCCGAGAACTGGGGCGGCCGCAGCTGAGCCTGCCGAAGAGCCGCCAGGCGCCCACAGCGCTTTTCGCATTAGGCCCTGCCGCCGCCTCGGTGACAGGGCCGGGCCTCCTTTCGGAGCGAGAAAGACCGAAAATGTCCGTTTCGATGACCCGCCTCGGCGCCATTCTGCCCGCCACCGGCAAGGCGCTGTTCATCGCCGACGGTTCGTCCAACCAATTGCCGACGATCAGGGGCATGGCGGGCCGCGAGATCGCCGCCGGCAACATAGTCTGAGGCCATGGTCACAAAACCGGAAACCCTCGTCTCCATCAAGGACCTCGCCGTCTCCTTCGACGGCGTGCGCGCGCTGCACGGCATCGATTTGACGGTGGCGCCTGGCGAGGCGCTCGGGCTCGTCGGCGAATCTGGCTGCGGCAAGTCGGTGACCTGGCTCGCCGCGCTCGGCTTGTTGCCGAAGAAGGCCAAGGTGACAGGCAGCGTCCGGCTTGGCGGCCAGGAGTTACTGGGCGCCGCGCCTCCGATCCTCGATGATGTGCGCGGCGGACGCATCGCCATGATTTTTCAGGACCCGGCGAGCGCGCTCAACCCCGTGCTTAAGCTCGGCAAGCAGGTCGGCGAGGCGCTGGCGCTGCATCGGGGTCTATCGGGTTCGGCGATCAGGGCCGAAGCGAAGCGGCTCTTCGAACTCGTGGGCATTCCCGATGCCGCCCGCCGGCTCGACGCCTTCGCGCATGAACTCTCGGGCGGGCAAAACCAGCGCGTGATGATCGCGATGGCGCTTGCGGGCAATCCCGACCTGCTCGTCGCCGACGAGCCGACCACAGCGCTCGACGCCACGATCCAGGCGCAGATCCTCGAACTGCTGACGCGGATCCGGAAGGAGACCGGGATGGCGCTGGTGCTGATCAGTCACGATCTCGGCGTGATTTCGCAAACCTGCGAGCGCGTCTGCGTGATGTATGCGGGCCGCATCATCGAGACCGCGCCGGCCGAGCTGCTGTTCGAGCGACCTTTGCATCCGTACACGCAAGGGCTGATCGAGGCGCTGCCGCCGCTCGAAGGCGTGCGCCGCCGGCTTTCGCCGATCGACGGCAATGTGCCGGAGCCCTGGAATCTGCCGCCGGGCTGTTCCTTCGCGCCGCGCTGCCCGCGCGCCGTTTCTGCCTGCGACGAGGGTGCACCACCGCTGGCCGACAAGGCACTGCTGCGCCGCGCCGCCTGCATCCGCGTGACGCCGGCCGAACTTCCGGCCCAGCGCGAGCCTGTGTTCGCATGACCGGACCTGTGCCGCAGGAAACCCTGCTCGCGCTGCGCGATGTCAGCCGCAGCTATACCATGCGTCAGGGCCTGCTCGGGCGTGCGACGGCCGTGCATGCGGTCGACAGCGTGTCGCTCACCGTGGAGCGAGGGCGCACGCTCGGGGTCGTCGGCGAATCCGGTTCGGGCAAATCCACCACGGGACGGCTCGCTCTGGGGCTGGAATTACCGGATCGCGGCGACGTGCTGTTCAGGGGCTCGGCCATGCCGAAGGACGGCACGGCGGCGTGGCGGGCGATGCGCTCGCGCATGCAGATGATCTATCAGGACCCGCTCAGCGCGCTCGACCGGCGCCTGCCGATCCTCGATCAGGTCCGCGAGCCGCTCGACGTGCATGGGATCGGAGTGCCAAACGAGCGCAGCGAACAAGCCCTCGCATTGCTGAAGTCGGTCGGGCTGCGCGCCGATCAGGGCGGCCGCTATCCTCATGAACTTTCGGGCGGCCAGCGGCAGCGCGCCGTCATCGCCCGTGCACTCGCCACCGGGCCGGATCTGCTGGTCTGCGACGAGCCGGTCTCGGCACTCGATGTCTCGATCCAGGCGCAGGTCGTCAACCTACTGGTCGATCTCCAGGCGGAGCTGGGCCTGGGGCTGCTCTTCATCAGCCACGACCTCAAGGTCGTCAGGCAGGTCAGCCACCGCGTCGCGGTGATGTATCTCGGCCGCATCGTCGAGGAGGGCGAGGCCGACCTGCTGCTTCACGCCCCGGCCCATCCCTATACCGAGGCCCTGGTCTCCGCCTCGCCCGTGCCGGGCCGCCGGGCGCGACCGCGCATCGTGCTGCAGGGCGACCCGCCCAACCCGGCAGCGCGGCCTTCCGGCTGCGCCTTTCACCCGCGCTGCCATGCGGCACGCGAGCGCTGCAAGGTCGAGATGCCGGCACTGCTCCCGCTGCCGGATGGCCGGCTCGCCGCCTGTCATGTCGCGCACGACCAGGCGCATTTCCTGAAAGCCGCGAGCTGATGCTGCGCTTCCTCCTGATCCGGCTGGGCCGGGCGGCGCTGACGGTCGCGCTCGTCGTCACCTTCGCCTTCATCGTGCTGCGGCTCTCGGGCGACCCCGCGCTGATCATCATGAGCGTCGATGCCCCGCCGGAAGCGATCGCCGCCTTCCGCAAGGCGTGGGGGCTCGACGACCCAATCTGGCTGCAATATCTGCGCTACTTCTCCGCGATCGGTCAGGGCGAACTCGGCCAGTCGATGCGCGACGGCCGGCCGGCACTCCAACTCGTGCTGGAGCGAATTCCGGCAACGCTGGCTCTGACACTGCCGGCGCTGGCGCTGAAACTGGGCATAGGCATCCCCGCCGGCATCTACGCGGCGCTCCACCGCAACAGCCTGATGGACCGGGTCGTCATGGTGACGGCGGTCGCGGGCTTCACCGTGCCGAGTTTCGTCCTCGGGCTGGTGCTGGTGCTGGTGTTCTCGGTGCAGCTCGGCTGGCTGCCTTCGGGCGGCCAGGAGAGCTGGCGCCACGCGATCCTGCCCGTCGTGACGCTCGGCGTCGGCGGCGCGGCGATCCTTGCGCGTTTCACCCGCTCGGCGATGCTCGAGGTTCTGGGACAGCCCTATATCCGCGCCGCCAGTGCCAAAGGCGTGCCCTGGGCGCGTGTCGTGCGCGGTCACGCCTTGCCGAACGCGGCGGTCCCCACCGTGACCATCGTCGGCTTCATGGTCGGCAGTCTGATCGCCGGTGCCGTGGTGGTCGAGAGTGTCTTCTCATGGCCGGGCGTCGGACGACTGCTTGTCGTCGCAGTCGCGAATCGCGACCTCGCGGTTGTTCAGTGCATCCTGCTGCTGGTCGCGGTCACCATGGTCTCCTCGAACCTGATCGTCGACCTGCTTTACGGCGTGCTCGACCCGCGTCTGCGCAGCGGCGCCAAGGCCGGAGCGCATTGAGATGGCAGATGTGCCAGCCTCGTCCGTCGTCGTCGCTGGAAACCCGGCACAGCCCGCGTCACGGCCGGGCATCCCCGCTTTCGTCTGGATCGCGCTGGCATGGCTGGTGCTGATTCTGGTCGTCGCGCTCGCGGCCGACTGGATCCAGCCCTACCGCTTTACGTCCTACGACCTGCGCAACCGCCTGGCGCCGCCCTTCCACCCGCTGCACTGGCTCGGGACCGACGAACTCGGCCGCGACGTGCTCTCGCGTCTGATCGTCTCGGTCCGCATCTCGTTGCTCGTCGCCTTCGGCGCGACGCTGATCTCGTCGGTGCTGGGCACGACGGTGGGGTTTCTGGCGGCGCATTTCCGCGGTTGGGTCGAGCAGATCGTGCTGATGCTGGCGGATTTCCAAGCCGCGATGCCCTTCCTGATCCTGGCGCTGTCGGTGCTAGCGTTCTTCGGCAACGGGCTGACACTCTTCATCGGCCTGATGGGGCTCTATGGCTGGGAGCGCTATGCCCGCATCGCGCGCGGCCTCGCCATCTCGGCCAGCGCGCAAGGTTACGCCGGGGCCGTGCGCCAGATCGGCGCCTCGCCGGCGCGGGTCTATCTGCGCCACATCCTGCCCAACATCGCCTCGACGCTGATCGTCTCGATGACGCTGACCTTCCCGGAAGTGATCCTACTCGAAAGCGGGCTCTCGTTCCTGGGGCTGGGCGTTCAGCCGCCGATGACCTCGCTCGGCAACATGGTCGGCTATGGGCGCGAATACCTTACCCGCGCCCCCTGGATCATGCTGGCGCCGGCCTGCACCATCGTCCTGACCACGCTGGCCGTCAGCCTCGTCGGCGACTGGCTGCGCGACAAGCTCGACCCCACCTTGCGCTAACCTTTGCTTGCGCTAACCTGCGGAGATAGTCCCATGCTGCCCAACGGCGTCCTCGGCACCGGCATTTCTGCCCCTTATCCCAAGGGCGACCTCTCGGATTTCTCGGCGATCCTCGACCGGGTCGAAGCGCTCGGCGTCGAGACCATCGAACTGCCGACCTTCTCGGCCGACCTCATCATCGGCGCGCGCATCCACCGTCCGCATCTGGAGATGCTGAAGCGCGCCTGCGCCGGCCGTTCGGTGCGCTATTCGGTGCATGGGCCGCTCTCGATCAACTTCTTCGACGACCCCGCCCGCCTGCCGCGCCATTTCGAGGTGCTCAAAGCCTCGCTCGAAATCGCGGCGGAAGTCGGCGCGGTGAACTACGTCCTCCATTCCGGCCTGCACCCGGTCGCTGAGGCCCCGGTGCTGGAAGGTGCCTATGCCCGCCAGCGGGAATGGCTCGCCAAGGCCGGTGACGTCGCGGCCGATCTCGGTCCGCTGGTCTGCGTCGAGACTCTGTTCGGCGGCCATGAGGGCCTTGTGCACTGCTCCTCGCCGAAGCGGCTGGCACAGGAACTCGCGGCGATCGACCACAGCCATATCCGCGCCACGCTCGACTTCAGCCACTGCTTCCTGCGCGCCGGCTTCCAGGGCACGGAAGGATTCGGCACGGAGGAATTCGTTGCGGAGATCGCGGCGCTCGCCCCCTTCGCCAGCCACCTCCACATGCACGATTCCTTCGGCCGGGCCGATGCGATCTGGATGTATCACGAGAGCGAGAAGGTCGCGTTCGGCCATGGCGATCTGCACCTGCCGGTCGGCTGGGGCGCCATTCCGTGGGACGAACTGATGGCGGCCTGCATCTTCCCGGAAGGCGTGATGTTCAACATCGAGCTCAACCAGCGCTACTGGTACGCCGTCGACGAGTGCATCGCGACGACCAAGGCGCTCGCCGCCAAGGCGCGCACGCAGACCCTGAAGGCCGCGGCATGACCACCCCGCAAGCCGCCGCCGATCGCGTCGTCATCTGCGTCTTCGACGGCTTGCGGCCCGATTTCGTGACGCCCGAGCGCATGCCGAACCTCGCCCGCTTCGCCGGACAGGGCACCTGGTTCCGCGAGGCGCGCAGCGTCTTTCCGTCGATGACGCGCGTCGCGACCACCTCGGTCGCCACGGGCGCGCATCCGCGCGTCCACGGCATCGTCGGCAATGCCTTCTACTTTCCCAAAGCGACGCAGGCGCACGCGCTCGATCTCAGTCGCTGGGACGATATCTCATTGGCGATCGAAGCCACCGGCGGGCGCTTCGTCACGGCCGAACCGATGGGCGATGTGCTGGCCCGCGCCGGCAAGCGCATGGCGGTGGTCCATACCGGCTCGGCAGGGTCCGCCTACCTGATCAATCCGAACGTCCGCGAGAACGGACATTGGACGTTCTCTCTCCTCGGCCGCGAGCACACCCGCACGCCGGGGGCCGTCGACGAGGTGATCGCGCGTTTTGGCCCGCTGCCGCCGCGCCGCCTGCCACGCTTCGAGGAGACGGACTATGCCGAGCGCGTCTTCCGCGAACATGTGCTGGAGCGGCTTAAGCCGGATGTCGCGCTGATCTGGTTCAACGAGCCCGATACCTCGTTCCACTACCGCTTCCTCGGCACGCCCGAGACGCTGAACGTGATCCGCACGGTCGACGACGCCTTCGGCCGCATTCTCACCTGGATCGACACGCAGCCGGACGCAGAGCGCTATACCGTGATTGCCGCTTCCGATCATGGCCAGATCACCATGAACGACGCGCTGCCGCTGTCCGAACTCCTGCGGCAAGCGGGCCATCACGGCCGACGCGCCGCCGAACGCACCCTCGAAGGCGCCAGCTTCGCCATGACAGGCGGCGACATGGGTGAAATCCGCATCCTGGAGGGCGGCACGGCCCGTCGCGACGCCATCGCGCATTGGCTGATGGAGCAGGACTTCACCGGCATGCTGTTCACACCCGGCGGAAACGGCATCGAAGGCGAGCTGCCCGGCACGTTCTCTCTCTCACTCGTCGACCTCGACCATGAGCGGGCGCCGGAACTCGTCTTCACGCTTCGCTCGAACGACGACCCCGATCCGTTTGGAAATTCAGGCCTCGGCCTGATGACGAAGAGTGATGTGCCGATCGGCGGCGGCATGCATGGCGGCCTGAACAGGTACGAGCTGAACACCACCCTGATCATGCGCGGCGCCGGTCTGACAACCGGGCTGCTCGACGCGCGTCCCACGGGGATCATCGATATCGCGCCGACCGTTCTCGCGGCGCTTGGCCTCGCACCGGCTGCAACGATGACGGGTCGCTCGCTGCTCGGCGCTGCACCGGAACCGGAGGCCGCAAGGATCTGCGAGGCGGGCCGGGGAAGCTTCAGCCAGAGGCTCGAGCTCGCGGAACGCGACGGCTCCCGCATCCTGCTTCAGGGCAGGCGCGTCGACTGAGGCGAGGGCAGACCTTGAACGTTTGATTGGACGGATCTTCGAGCCCGCCGTGCAGAGGGCGTCCGACCGGATGACGGGTTCGCGCGGCATGAACGCTTTTCGCCTGCATTCGCGCTGATGGCGGTGGCGCTGCGGGCGTCCTGCGCGCTAAGCCATGATCCTGACGATTCGGAGCTTCGCCATGGCCGCCTCCGCCTGTTCCGCCGGGCTCGACACCGGTTTCGCCGCGCTCGATTATGGCCAGATGGTTGTCCTCGGCATCGTCCAGGGCATCACCGAGTTGCTGCCGATCTCCTCGACCGCGCATATGAGGATCGTCCCGGCGCTGCTCGGCTGGCCTGATCCCGGCTCCGCCTTTTCGGCATTGATGCAATTGGCTGCGCTGGCCGCCGTGATCAGCTATTTCCGCCGCGACGTGGCGGAGATCACGCTCGGCGCGCTTGAGGTCGTGAAGACGCGACGCGTGGCGAGCAGCCGTGCACGGATCGCGGTGGGCATCGTGCTCGGAACGATCCCGATCGTCATCGCCGGCGTATTGCTGGCCCCGCTGCTCAATCGCTGTGGCTCTCCCCTTCGGGCGCTCTGGGTTATCGGCGCGGCCTCGCTGGTGATGGCGCTGCTGCTGGCGGCGACGGAATGGCTCGCCAAACATCGGCTGCGGGTCGAACAGGCGGGCGCCCTGGACTTCGTGCTCGTCGGCCTTGCGCAGGTCGGCGCGCTCATCCCCGGTGTATCCCGCTCCGGCTCGACGCTGACCGCAGCGCTCGGTCTCGGCTTCAAGCGGGCGGAAGCCGCCCGCCTCTCCTTCCTGCTCGGCTTGCCTGCAATCGCGCTCGCCGGGCTGAAGGAAATCTATGAAATCGCCAAGGTGGGAATCGGCGCCCATGCCGTCTCCTTGCTCGCGGTTGGATTGATCGCCGGCTCGATCGCTTCCTTCGCGGCGATCTGGGGACTGATGCGCTACCTGGAGAAGATGTCGAGCTGGGCCTTCGTGATCTATCGGGCGGCGATGGGTCTGTTCCTCCTGGCAGCCGTGGCGGGCGGCTGGCTTGCCTGAGAGCGGCGGCAACCGCATGCTGATCTGCGCCGCTCCCAAAACTCTCCTGCTCAGCTTTGCATGGGCCGCTCTCATGCTGCCGGCCACCGCGCGCGCCGAGGATTGGCGATACTGCTATGTCGGTGCCGACGAGCGCCACATCTTCCAGATGTCGCGCGCTTTTCGGGCGGAGGCTTCGCTTCACACCATCGAGGAGCAATTCGTCGGTTGGCTGCGGCAGCAGGGCCTGCCCGACGAGGCCTATGGCTGCCCGCGCAGCGGCTCGCGCATCGGCATCGAAACCGTGATGCGGGACGCCGCCGACTACAACACCCATGCCGGGAGAACCCCGAGCGATCTCGACTGGCCGGCACTGGCACACTGACTGCGACGGGCGTCGTGCCGTAACCGTGAAATCACGGTCGCCTCGCCGTGAACTGGCTTGGAAAGGCGGATGCGACGTTCAGACGGCGCTAGGTCTCGCTGCTGTCGTCGCTCGGCACCAGCCCCCTCACATTGCGGCGGAGCACGGTCTCGAAAGCCGCGAGCGCCGGGGAAGTCGAGCGGCCGCTTGGGCGGATCATGACGATCTCACGGGTGATCGAGGGCTGGCTCAGAGGCATCGCGATCACCCCTGCCGGCGCGATCGCGCGGGCATAGGTCGGGAGCACGGCAATGCCCAGCCCGGCCGCGACCAGGGCCAGCGCCGTCGTGATCTGGGAGACTTCGTAGGCCGGCTTGAGTGCGATCTCGGCCGTCTCGTAACCGACCTCGACCAGCAGCCTGATACCGCTGTCGCGGGTGAGCGTGACCAGCGGCTCGTCCGCGAGATCACCCCAGATCGCGCCGCGCTGGCCGGCGAACCGGCTGACTTTGGCGCAGAACAGCATCAGGCTGTCGCGCGCCAGCGGCGAGCGCTCGATGTTGTCTTCCAGCGCGGAAAACGTGCCCACACCGCAATCCGCCTTCCCGAACCGCACGGCGTCGACCACCAGATCGTTGCGGGCATCGATGATCGCCACCTGCAAGCCAGGATGCTTCGCGTTGAGCGCAGCAATCGTCGGCGGAATGATCACGGCGGCAAGCAAAGGTGGCAGGGCCACGACGATACGGCCGCGCCGGCGTTCTGCCAGGCCATTGGCGTTCTGAACCGCGGTATCCAGGTCCTGCACGATCTTCAGCGCCGCGCCGTGAAACTCCCGTCCGCCCTCGGTCAGCTCCACACGCCGCGTTGTCCGGTCGAGCACGCGGATGCCGAGTTCCCGCTCCAGATCCCGCACGAGCTGTGACAAGGCGGGCTGCGCCATGTGCAGGCGCTCTGCCGCTTTAGTGAAGGTGCCCTGCTCGGTCACCGCGAGGAAAGCTTGGACTTGACGCAGAGTGATCGCCATCGCGCAGCCGATTTATAAGGACAGGTTCCCAATTCATAGGAATGTAACGAGTTGCCGTATACCCCGCCGATCGTGCCATCATCTCTTATCGCCACAGTCTGCGTGGCGGGTCCGGCAGCGGAACGTGACGGCGTCGAAGATCGGCCATGTCCGACGGCGTCCTCGGTGCTCTGCCCGTGACCGAGCTCGGGGTCGTTGGGATGAAATACGCCAAAAAGGACGCAAAGGCTTACGCCCGCGCCCATATGAAGGGCATCTGGGCCGCGGCGCTGACCCCTTTCACCGATACGCTCGCCATCGACGAGGACGGTTTCACAGCAAACATCCGGCACTGGCTCGACGATCTCAAGATCGACGGGCTGTTCATCGCCGGCAAGCAGGGCGAATTCTTCTCGATGTCGATCGAGGAGCGCAAACGCAGCTTCGAGTTGGCCGTCGAGGCCTCGGCCGGGCGCGGCCAGACCATCATGTCCTGCTCCGATCAGAACATGGATGTGGTCATCGACCTTGCCCGCCATGCTCAGCGGGTCGGCGCCGATTATATCGTCGTCCATGCGCCGATGCTGCATTTCTTCAAGGCGCAGGACGAGACGGTCTTCGCGTACTACAGGACCATCGCGGAGAAGGTCGATATCGGGATCGCGCTCTGGAGCCACCCCGATTCCGGCTATCTGATGAGCCCCCAGCTCTGCAATCGGCTCGCCGATATCGAGAATGTGGTCGCCATCAAATACAGCGTGCCCCGCCCGATGTATGCCGAGCTGACGCGTCTTGCCGGTGACCGCATCCTCGTCAGCACCGCCTCAGAGGAAGAGTGGCTGGACAATATCGTCGAGCTCGGCTGGCAGCTCTACCTTTGCTCATCGCCGCCCTACCTGATCCAGACCGCGAACGATTTGCGCATGCGCGAATACACCGACCTCGCGTTTTGCAGTGAAGCCGAGAAGGCGCGCGCCATCCGCGACAGCCTGAACCCGGTGCGGGAGGCTTTGCGTGGCACGCGTCCCAGTGAAAAGCCGCACGCGCACCAGAAATACTGGCAGGAGTTGCTCGGCCAGGTCGGTGGCCGGGTGCGCGCGCCGATGCTGGAACTGACCGAAAGCGAAAAGGCGGCAACGCGTGCCGCCTTCGAAAGCTGCGGCTTGAAGCGCGATCCGGCGCCGTTAGCAAAGGCCGGCTGAGCGCGATCATCACGGGAAGAGGTGCATCACATGGCGACCGAAGGACGGCTCAAGGCCTTCAACTTCAAGGCGTGGATCGCGGAGCATGAGCATCTGCTCAAACCGCCCGTCGGCAACAAGAAGGTGTTCGACGACGGCAAGATGACCGTGATGGTCGTCGGCGGCCCCAACCAGCGCGCCGATTATCACGACGATCCCGTAGAAGAGTTTTTCTATCAGCTCAAGGGCGACATGATGCTGAAGCTCGTTGATGACGGCAAGCATTACGATGTCACGATCCGAGAGGGAGACGTCTTCCTGCTGCCGCCCCATGTGCGGCATTCCCCGCAGCGCCCGCAGGAGGGTTCGATCGGCCTCGTCGTCGAACCTGCCCGCCACCCCGACCAGGTCGACGGGTTCGAATGGTATTGCTTTGAGTGCCAGGGCCTCGTCCACCGCATCGAGCTGCAGGTGAAGGACCTCGTCAAGGACCTGCCGCCGCTCTACGAAGCCTTCTTCGCCGATGAGAAGGCCCGCACCTGCAAGCATTGCGGCGCGCTGCATCCCGGCCGCAAGCCCCCGGCCGGCTGGGTCGCACTCTGAGCGCCGACGAGGGCGTCGCTTTCGCGGCGCCTTCGTGCCACTTGCGCGCCGATCCGAGATTGCTTTAAGCTTAAAATAATTCAACCAATCCGACGCTCAACGATCGGAAGAGGGGAACCATGCAGCACCGTAAATCACTAGGCCTGGGACTGATCTTGGCGGCTTCCGTCGCCTTGCCGGCGCTGGCGCAGCAGCCGGTCAAGATCGGCATGATCACCACGCTTTCGGGCCCAGGCGGTTACCTCGGCCAGGACATCCGCGACGCCTTCAAGCTCGCAATGGATATGGAGGGCGGAAAGCTCGGCGGCGTGCCCGTCGAGCTCGTGGTCGAGGATGACGCGCTGAAGCCCGGTCAGGGCAAGCAGATCGCCGAGAAGATGCTGAAGACGGACGGCATCAAGATCATGACCGGCATCGTGTTCTCCAACGTCGCAGGCGCGACCGTGCCCGATATCGTCGACTCCGGCGCGCTCTACGTCAGCCCCAATGCGGCACCGTCCAATTTCGCCGGCAAGGAATGCAACGCCAACTACTTCGTCGTGTCCTGGCAGAACGACAGCCTGCATGAGAGCGCCGGCCAGTACGCCACCAATCTCGGCTACAAGAAGGCCTTCATCCTGGCGCCCAACTACCAGGCTGGAAAGGACGCGCTGACCGGTTTCAAGCGCATGTTCAAGGGCGAGATCGCCGGCGAGGTCTACACCCGCCTCGACCAGACCGACTTCGCGCCTGAGATGGCGCAGATCCGCTCGGCCAACCCCGACGTCGTTTTCCAGTTCCACCCGGGCGGCCTGGGCATCGCCTTCCTGCGCCAGTATCAGCAGGCCGGCCTGCTCGGAAAGGTGCCGATGGTGCTGGCCGAGCCCTCGCTCGATGCCACCACGCTGAAGGCGGTCGGCGAGTCCGCCCTCGGCTTGAGCGTGACCGCCCACTGGAACACCGATTTCGACAACGCGGCCAACAAGAAATTCGTCGAGGCCTGGACCAAGGCCTACAATCGCGTGCCGACCTACTATGCGAGCCAGGGTTACGACACGGCACTCGCCATCGCCTCCGCCTTGAAGGCGACCGGCGGCAAGACCGATGTTCCGGCTCTGCGAACCGCACTCGCCAAGGCGGATTTCCAGTCCGTCCGTGGCGCCTTCAAGTTCGGCACGAACCAGCACCCGGTGCAGGATTGGTACGCGCTGACCGTCGAGAAGGGGGCCGATGGAACCCCGATCCTGAAGACGACCGGAAAGGTGCTGAGCAATCACACCGACGTCTACGCGAAGGACTGCAAGCTCTGAGCCGGTAAACCCGGGCCATAGTCCGCGCACGCTGACGTCACCGTCATGGTCGGGCTTGTCCCGACCATCCACGCCTGCTGTCACCCGGAGTTCCGGAGTGACGGCAGCGTTTGGATCCGACCTAGAGAAATCCGGCCTCAGCCACGATGACGCTTATCCTCGAACAACTGCTCAACGGCCTGCAGTTCGGCGTGATGCTGTTCCTGCTCGCGGCCGGGCTGACTCTCATCTTCGGCATAATGGGCGTCATCAACCTGGCCCATGGCTCGCTTTACATGGTCGGCGCCTATGCTGCGGCATTTGCCGCCGCGCAGACCGGCTCGTTCCTGATCGCGGTGCTCGCCGGCCTCGCGGCAGCGGCGCTGATCGGCATGGTGATGGAACTCGTCGTGCTGCGCCGGCTCTATGCGCGCGACCATCTCGATCAGGTGCTGGCGACCTTCGCCCTGATCCTGATCTTCAACCAGAGCGTGACCATCCTGTTCGGGCGACAGCCGCTGTTCGTCTCGGTGCCTCCGGCCTTGAACGGCTCGGTCCAGCTCCTGCCCGGCCTGATTTATCCCGTCTATCGCCTTGCGATCATTGCGGTCGGCCTGCTTGTCGCGCTTGGTCTCTATCTCCTGATCAACCGCACGCGCATCGGCATGCTGATCCGCGCCGGCGCCACCCATCGCGAGATGGTCCGGGCGCTCGGCGTGGATATCCGCCTGCTCTACACCGCCGTCTTCGGGCTCGGCGCACTGCTGGCGGGCCTCGCGGGGCTGATGGCCGGCCCGATCCTCGCTGTGCAGGTCGGCATGGGCGAGCAGATCCTGATCATGACCTTCGTCGTGGTCGTAATTGGCGGCGTCGGCTCGGTTCGCGGCGCCTTTTTCGGCGCGCTGATCGTTGGCCTTGTCGACACCTCGCTCCGGGCCTTTGCGCCGGGACTGCTGCGGCAGGTCATGAGCGCGTCCGACGCGGATGCGCTCGGCGCGGGCCTCGCCTCGATGGGGATTTATCTGCTGATGGCGATCGTGCTGCTGGTGCGGCCCAAGGGACTGTTTCCCGCCCATGTCTGACGAAGCTGCCACCCCGATCGGTTCGGTAACGCCGCATCCGGGCCGGGCGCTGGCCCTGGCGGCGCTGGCCGTGGCGCTGATCGCCCTGCCCTTCCTTATGCAGGCCATCGGGCAGCCCGCGCTGATCCCTTTGGCGACGCGCGTCCTGATTTATGCCATCGCGGCGGGCTCGCTCAATCTGGCGCTCGGCTTCGGCGGAATGGTCTCCTTCGGCCATGCCGCCTTCTTCGGCGTCGGGGGCTATGTCGTCGGCATCCTCTATCGAACGATGGTCGACGACGGCCTCTTTCTGGGCCTCGTCCCGGGGACCGACCAGCTCCTGGTGACGCTGCCGGCCGCCATTCTCGTCGCCGGCCTTGTCGCCCTGCTGATCGGGGCCTTGTGCCTGCGCACGAGCGGCGTGCAATTCATCATGATCACGCTCGCCTTCGCGCAGATGCTGTTCTTCCTCTTCGTCTCGCTGAAGGCTTATGGCGGCGATGACGGCATGACGATCCGGCGCCGCAATGCGCTCTTCGAACTCAACACGCGCGACGACACGACGTTCTATTTCATCTGCCTCGTCCTGACCGCTTTGGTCTTCCTGGTGCTATGGCGCATCGTCGGCTCCCGGTTCGGCATGGTGCTGACCGGCATCCGCCAGAACGAGCGACGCATGGCCGCGATTGGCATCGCGCCCTATCGCTACAAGCTCGCCGCCTTCGCCATGTCAGGCATGGGCGCCGGGCTCGCCGGCGCGCTGATGGCGAACTATCTGCGCTTCGTCAGCCCCGACATGCTGCACTGGACGAAATCCGGCGAGCTGATGATCATGGTCATCCTCGGCGGCGTCGGCACGCTGCTGGGCCCGCTGCTCGGCGCCGCAGCCCTGGTGATCCTCGAGACCGTGCTGACCGGCTGGACCGAACACTGGCAGCTCGTGCTCGGGCCGATCCTGCTTCTCGTGGTGTTGTTCACGCAGGGCGGATTGAACGGCCTCGTCTCTCGTCTTGGCCTCGGTCTCGGCAAGGGCGGGCCATGAGCGGCGAAGTGCTCCTCTCCGTGCGTGGTTTGCGCAAGCGCTTTGGCGGCCTTGTCGCCACCGATGGCGTCGATCTGGACATCCGCAAAGGCGAAATCCATGCGCTGATCGGACCCAACGGAGCCGGAAAGACCACGCTGATCACCCAGCTTTTCGGCGAGTTGAGCCATGACGAAGGCGCGATCCTGCTCGAAGGCGAGGAGATTGGCATGCTCCCGACGGCGAAGCGCGTCCGGCGCGGCCTTGCGCGCACCTTCCAGATCAATCAGCTGCTGCCCGATCTCACGATGCTCGACAATGTCGCGCTCGCCGTACAGGCGCATGAGGGTCACAGCTTCCGGTTCTGGCGCCCTGCGCGGCAAGACGAGCCGCTGCGAGCGCGCGCCCGGCAGTATCTCGCACAGGCCGGGATCGCCCATCGCGCCGAAACCAAGGTCGCCGACCTCTCCCATGGCGAGCAAAAACAGCTCGAATTCGCGATCGCGCTTGCCTGCGAGCCGCGCCTTCTCCTGCTGGACGAGCCGATGGCCGGCCTCGGTCACGCCGAGAGCGAGCAGATGGTGACGATGCTGTCGGCGCTGAAGGGCCGCGTGACGATGCTGCTGGTCGAGCACGACATGGACGCGGTCTTCGCGCTCGCAGACCGGATTTCCGTCCTGGTCTATGGCCGCGTCATTGCGACCGGCACGGCCGCGCAGATCCGCGACAATCCCGAGGTGCGCAGCGCCTATCTCGGCGAGGGAGACGCGTGATGCTGAGCGTCCGCAAGCTCCAATCCGCCTATGGCGCAAGCCAGGTCCTGTTCGATGTCGAACTCGATATCGCCGAGGGCGAGGTCGTGACCCTGCTCGGGCGCAACGGCATGGGCAAGACCACGACCGTCCGCTCCATCATGGGACTGCTCGCGCCCAGGGACGGCTCCATTCGCTTCGAAAGCCGCGATGTCCGCGGTATCGCACCCGAGAAAATCGCACGCTGCGGCATCGGCCTGGTGCCGGAAGGCCGCCACGTCTTCCCCACCCTGAACGTTCGCGAAAATCTGGTGGCCACCGCCTCGAACCGCCTGAAGCGCTCCTCGCCATGGACCCTAGAGCGGGTCTACGCGCTCTTTCCTCGTCTGCAAGAGCGCGCTGGCCAGTCGGCCCGGACCCTCTCTGGTGGCGAACAGCAGATGCTAGCAGTCGGCCGCGCGCTGATGACCAATCCCAAGCTGCTCATCCTCGACGAGGCCACGGAAGGCCTCGCACCGGTCATCCGAGCCGAGATCTGGAGCTGTATCGAGACCTTGAAGGCGCAGGGCCAGTCGATCCTGCTGATCGACAAGAACATCAACGTGCTGAAGCGCATCGCGGATCGGCATTACATCATCGAGAAGGGCCGCACGGTCTGGTCTGGCTCCAGCTCGGATCTCGCGGCCAATGCGGAACTGGTCCATCGCTATGTCGGCGTCTGAACAGCCACTCTCCGAGATCGTCGCAAGCAGCGCCGATCCCGATCCGATCGAAGCCATCCGCGATGTCCTGACCGAAATCCTGAACGGGCTGATCGCGGCCGGTTGCGGCCCCCATCACCTGCGCGAGATGATCTGGGAAGCGGACAAGCCCGAAGCCTTTCATCTGTCGCGCCACGCGGTCGAGCTGGCCTATCGCGAGGTTTTCGCCGGCTTCCGGCCGTCGATAACCCTCCGACCGAAGGCAGAGCCGGGCCTGACCATCCGCGCCCGTCACATCGGCCCGCAGCCGCTGCCCGACATCATGGTCGACGGTTACGCGCTGCGGGAACTCGGGCGGCAATACAGCCCGAGGCTGCAAGCCGACATGAAGGCGCTGTTTCGTCGCTGGAGCCGGGAAGGCGAGGCGTTCCGCGCGGCTCACAACGGCGTCGATCTGGCTTATGGCGCCGGCCGCTTCGAGACGCTCGACCTGTACCGGCCGCAGGGCGCAAAAGCCGCTCCCATCTTTGTCTTCATCCATGGCGGCTATTGGCAGGCCTCCGACAAGGTCCAGCACAGCCAGTTTGCGCAAGGCCTGCTCCAGGCCGGCTATGCCGTGGCCACGCCGAATCACGGGCTGGCGCCCGACACGGCGCTGGAGACCTGCATCGCACAAAGCGTGGCAGCCCTGAACTTCCTGGTGCACGAGGCCAGGGCGCTTGGCCTCGATCCCACCCGGCTGCATATCTGCGGCCATTCCGCCGGCGGTCACCTCGCCGCGATGGTGCTCAGCGCGCGGGATGCCCCGCCCATAGCGTCGGCCTTGCTGCTGTCGGGGCTGTTCGATCTCAAACCACTCGGCCATCTTCCGCTCGGGCGCCTGCTGGGTCTGGACGATGTCGAGCGGTCGATCCGGCTGAGCCCGATCGCCCAACCGCGTCCGCAAAACACACGGGTCGCTTTCGCGGTTGGCGACGGTGAAAGCGATGCCTTCAAGGCGCAATCGGCAGCGCTGGCCGAGGCATGGCAGATGCCGGCACCGCTGGTCTGCCCCGGGCACCATTTCAGCATGCTCGAAGGTCTGAACGGAGGCGCCCTGCTCGAATTCGCCTTGCAGACGGCGGAAGGCCGCTGAGCATGCCTCGTCGGAAGCCCTTGCGCATCGCCTTGATCGGCTGGGGCGCCATCAATCGTCGCGTGGCCGAACTGCTGAGCGAGCGGCAAGGCGACATCACCGTTGTGGCGGTGGCCGTACGCACTCTCGCCGCCCCCCATGACGGACCGGTCGGCGCAAGATGGATCACAGCGCCCGACGATCTCGGCGGGTTCGAACTCGACCTTGTGGTCGAAGCTGCTGGGCGCGACGCCGTCGGGATCTGGGGTCCGTCGGCGCTCGAACATGCCAAGGCCTTCGCGGTCGCCTCGACCAGCGCCTTTTGCGACGACGCGATGCTGAACCGGCTTGTCGCCGTTGCGGACGATCACGGCAGCCAGATTCTGATCCCGCCCGGCGCGCTGGCCGGGATCGACGGCATTGCCGCCGCCTCTCTCCTGCCGCTGGAGGAGGTCGTCCACCGCATCGTCAAGCCACCGGCCGCGTGGCGTGGCACCCCGGCAGAGGCTCTGGTCGACCTCGACGGCCTGGGCGAAGCGACAGCCTTTTTCCGGGGGACGGCAAGGGAGGCAGCAGCGCGCTTCCCGCAGAACGCCAATGTCGCGGTAATCTCGGCGCTGGCCGGCATCGGGCTCGACCGGACACGAGTCGAGCTTGTCGCCGACCCCGCCGCCACCGGCAACGGCCACCAACTCAGCGCGCGGGGCGCTTTCGGCAAACTCGAGATCGCCATCGAGAACCGGCCATTGGCCGCGAACCCGAAATCGTCCGAAATGACGGCGCTCGGCCTGGTACGGCTGATCGAAAATCGCGCACGGACCTTGGTGTGCTGACGATCCCGCATTCATAACCTAACCGGTCTGAATTTATCGGATTTAGCCGACTGGATCGCACAATGCGGCGCCCTCTATCGTTGGCGAGAACGGCGGATTGATCTCGCAAACCCGCTGAAAGAGCAGCCAGCCGAGGGCTTCATGACCGCTTATCCCGATCTCAAGCTTTATATCGGCGGTGCGTGGCGCAAGACCGCGGAGGAATTGCCGGTCCTTAATCCGGCCGATGAGACTGTGATCGGCGCCGTGCCCGTTGCGTCCCATGCCGATCTGGACGATGCGCTGGCCGCGGCTGCCGAGGGCTTCAAGGTCTGGAGCCGCGTCTCGCCTCGGCAGCGCGGCGAGATCATGCTCAAGGCGGCCGCGCTGATGCGCGCTCGCGCCGAGGAGATCGGCTACGCGATCACGCTGGAACACGGCAAACCCTTCGACCAGGCCTGCCTCGAAGTCGTGCGCGGCTGCGAATTCTTCGAATGGGATGCGGCCGAGGGCCAGCGGACCTATGGCCGGGTCGTGCCGAGCGAGCCGGGCATCCGCTATGTCGTGCTCCGCCAGCCTGTCGGCACGGTTGCGGCTTTCTCGCCCTGGAACTTCCCGATGAGCCAACCCGCCCGCAAGATCGCGGGTGCCTTGGCTGCCGGCTGCTCGATCATCATCAAGGCGGCGGAGGAGACGCCGGCAGGCGCGTTTCACATCGCGCGGGCGTTGCACGATGCCGGCCTGCCGCCGGGCGTGCTGAACCTCGTCTTCGGCGTGCCGGCGGCGATCTCAAGCTATCTGATCCCCAAGGCACAGACCCGCCTCGTCGCCTTCACAGGGTCGACGGCGGTGGGCAAACATCTGTCCGAGCTGGCGGCGCGCCACATGACACCGGTGCTGATGGAGCTGGGCGGCCATGCGCCCGTGATCGTCTGCGACGATGTCGATCCGGTACTGGCCGCCGAGCTGTCGGCCGCACGGAAGATGCGCAACGCCGGCCAGGTCTGCACCTCGCCGACACGTTTCTTCGTTCAGGAAGCCATCTTCGAGCAGTTCACACGCAGTTTCGTCGAAAAGGCTCGCAGCATCGTGGTCGGCAACGGTCTGGATGCCGGCACGCAGATGGGGCCGGTCGCCAATCACCGCCGCATCGAGGCGCTGGAAGCCTTGGCCAGCGATGCGCGCGCGCGCGGCGGGCGCGTGCTGACGGGCGGCGAGCGCGTCGGCAATCGCGGCTATTTCTTTCCGCCGACAGTGCTGGCGGAATTGCCGGACGATGCGCGGGCGCTTCGCGAGGAGCCGTTCGGCCCGATGGCGATCATCAACCCGGTGCGTTCCGTGGAGGAAGCGCTGGACAAGGCCAACGCCCTGCCCTTCGGGCTCGCGGCCTATAGCTTCACCCACTCCGCCGCGCGCGCCGACCTGATCGCGCAAGGGATCGAAGCCGGCAACGTTTCCATCAACACGCTGGAGGCCTCGGTCGCCGAGGTGCCCTTCGGCGGGGTGAAGGACAGCGGTTACGGCCGCGAAGGCGGCGCGGAAGGCCTCGACCATTACATGGCGGTCAAGACGGTCTCGCACCGCATAAGCTTCTAGCTGGCATAAGCTTCTAGCTGGCATGAGCCTCTAGCCGGCGTGAGCCTCCAGCCGGCGAGGGTCTCGTCAGACCCCTTCCCGGCTCCGGCTATAACGACCCTGCACGATCATATGGGCAACAGCGGTCAGCAGGATCGTCGCCGTCATGAGGATGAAGGAGATCGCGCCGCCGAAGGGCCAGTTGTTCTGCTGGGCGAATTGCCCGTAGACCAGCGGCCCCATCATCTGGAACTTCGGCCCGCCGAGCAGGACCGGCGTGGCATAGGCGTTCATCGCCAGGATGAAGGTCAGGATGGTCCCGGCCAGAATACCCGGCAGTGCCAGAGGCCAGAGCACCCGGCGAAACATCGCGCCCGGCCCGGCGCCGAGGCTGAACGCGGCCTCCTCGACATTGCGCGGGATGCCTTCGATCACGCTCTGCAGTGAAAGCACCATGAATGGCAGGTTGACTGCGACGATGCCGATCAGCACCGCCGTCTCGGTGAACATGATCTCGAGGGGATGGTCAATCAGCCCCATCCCCATCAGCGAGGCGTTGAGAGCGCCACGGCTGCCGAAAGCGGTCATCCAGCCGGCCGCCCGCACGGCGTTGCCGACGAAAAGCGGCAGCACCACTGCGATGACCAGCAGGTTCTTGAACCGACTTTGCGTCCGGGCCAGCACATAGGCCAGGGGAAAGCCCATCACCAGGCAGGCGATCGTGCAGATTACGGCGACCCTGACCGTGCGCGTGAGCACGTTGAGATAGTAAGGGTCGGTGAAGAACTTGACGTAGGGCTCGGACCCATAAAGAGGTTGGCACCGCTGGCTCTGTATGATTCACGGCTTCCCGGAGGAGGCCCGGATGAATCGGGATCGTTTCTGGCTCACGGATGCGCAATTCGCGCGGATCGCACCGCATTTGCCGACGGACACGCGTGGCAAACCGCGTGTTGATGACCGCCGGGTGATCAGCGGGATCGTCCATGTCCTCAAGTCAGGCGGGCGCTGGATCGATGCGCCGCCCGATTACGGGCCGCGC
>NZ_JBFUKY010000017.1:0-51391 GCF_056400625.1 Allobosea sp. P5_A5 | reverse complement strand
CAACGCCATCCGCCGGCAGGTCGAGGAGAACGGCACCATGCCCAACATCCCGCCCAAGGCCAACCGGCGCTGGAAGAACTGCTTCTCCCCGGTCCTCTACCGCGACCGCAACGCCATCGAACGGATGTTCTGCCGCCTCAAGGATTTCCGCCGCGTCGCCACGCGATACGATCGAAACGCCGTCAACTTCCTCGCAGCAGTCTGCATCGCAGCGACCGTCAGCTACTGGTTATGAGTCCAGACCCTAAGCCGCGGTGCTCCCAGAACTTGCTCCTGCAACGTCTGCTATTCGAACCCCCTTGAACGTCGGCTTCTGGCGCAAAATGTCCACAGGGCACTGAACGACGGAATCAACAGAGGCGCCTGTTCTTCGGTCGTACGCTCACGTGACGGAATCGGGCATATAAGAGAGGGCAGGCCGGTCACGGCTGACCATCGCGTCGCGCAGATGTCGGATGAAGGCAAGTACACCAGGCGACGGCGGCCGGTCTCTGCGCGTGACGATGCCGTAGGAGCCCATGATCGGCGGCAGCTGCACGGGAAGCCGAATGAGCAATCCGTTCCTTGTGCAGAAATGGGCGACGTCGGCCGGCATCACAGCCAGCATGTCGCTTTCCCGCAGCAGTGCCACCATCATCATCATCGATGACGTCTCGACCAGATCCTGCGGCTGACGCGGACCCATGAGAGCAAAGACCGGCGCCAGGACCTTACGCATCGGACTGCCCGCAGGGAGTAGCGCCCAAGGCCAGGATGCGAGGTCGCCCAGCGTCAGCGGCAGGACATCCGCGAGTGGATGTCCGATGCGCGAGACGATATGGAGCGGCTCCTCGATCATCTCGGTGTAG
The DNA here is from genome assembly GCF_056400625.1 of Allobosea sp. P5_A5. Lineage (NCBI taxonomy): Bacteria > Pseudomonadati > Pseudomonadota > Alphaproteobacteria > Hyphomicrobiales > Alloboseaceae > Allobosea > Allobosea sp. P5_A5. The sequence continues at coordinate 50,543 of NZ_JBFUKY010000017.1, read as the reverse complement.
TCGAATTCGGGGCGTCCTTCGAGCACCAGGGGGCGCGCCAGCAGAACGTCGAGATCGCCTTTGGCGAGAGCTGGCACCAGAGCGTCGCTGGTGCCAGTCTCGACCGACACGGCAAGGCTCGGATGTTCCTGCTTCAGCCGTGCGACGGCTCGGGCGAGCAGAAAGGGAACCGCGCTGATGACGCCACCGATCCTGTCCCGCCGCGCCGGAGGCCAGCGCTTCAAGCTCGAGCCTCGCCCGGTCGAGATCGGCCAGAAGCAGCCGAGCATGCCGAATCATCACGCCGCCATAGATGGTCGGCGTCATGCCGTTGCTGCCGCGATCGAACAACAACTTGCCGATGGTGCGCTCGAGATCCTGCAGGAGTTTTGTCGCCGACGGCTGAGTCAGGTTCAGCGCTGCTGCTGCCTTGCGGAGGCTCTTCTCGTCGTCAAGCGCAACCAGCAAAAGCATCTGACGGCTTTTGATACGCTTCAAGATTGCCACAGCGGCGAGATCGAGACTGCTCATGCCCTAGCGTCCAAGCGATATCTAATTTCATATCACCATATCGTAACTCTTGATTATTCGGGAATACCGAAGCGAGCTATCTCTGTGACCTAAGAAGGCCTGCGGCACGTATCGCCGGCCACATGAGGAAACGGCTCTCGGCAAGGCAAACGTGTCCTGCCCGCGCCCCTCGTCAATCAACGTTCGCCTTCCAGCGGCAGGGGAAACACCATGGCAGGCATCCAGCAGACTCGGACCTATCTCGGCGCGGGCCTGGATACGGCGGCGGCAACCAGCGTGCGCTGGCGCATCTTTGGAATTGTCTTCGTATTGGTGGTCATCAATCTGATCGACCGCACAGCACTCTCGATCGCTATGCCCACCATCGCCAAGGAGTTCAGCCTCGAGCCGGCGATGCAGGGTTTAATCCTGAGCGCGTTCTTCTGGAGCTATGCGCTGCTGCAGATCCCAGGCGGCTGGCTGATCGACCGCTTCGGACCGCGCGCGCTGATAGCTGGCGCGACCATCGGCTGGGGCATCTTCCAGTCGGTTGCGGGTGTTGCCACCGGCGGAGTCTCGCTGCTGCTCAGCCGTATTGGCTTGGGCGCAGCTGAGGCGCCGTTGTTTCCGGCTGGCGCGAAGCTGAACTCTTTGTGGCTCTCGGCGAAGGAGCGCGGACGCGGCGCTGTGCTGATGGACAGCGGCGCTCCGCTGGGTGCGGCCTTCGGCGGCGCGATCATCGCATGGTTGATCCTGACCTTCGATTCCTGGCGCACGGCCTTCTTGGTAGCAGGCGTAGCAACGATCCTGCTCGGCTACGTCGCGTGGCGGTATCTGCGCGACGATCCGGCCGTGCATCCAGGCGTCAACGCCGCCGAGCTCGCCATCATTCAGGATGCCGGTTCGCCGCAATTGGCTGTCTCGGAAGCCTCACGCAGCATCACGCCGCGCTCTCTCGCCGCGATCCTGCTCGGTCGGATGAGCTGGGCCATGATCAATTTCGGCGTCCTGACGTGGGGGCCGAGCTATCTCTCTCAGGCGCGCGGCTTCGACCTGAAGCAGATGGGCGGCGCGACCTTCGTGATCTTCCTGTCAGGCATGTTCGGCTCGCTTTGCAGCGGGTTCCTCGTCGACAAGCTGCAGGAGCGCGGCATGGCGCGCGGCAAGGTCTACAAGCTGGCGCTCGGCATCAGCGGCCTCGGCGTGATGCTGGCATTCTTGGCCTTGCCGCAAGTGGCCGATCCAATTGCAGCCGTCGCCCTGCTGTCCGTGACGCTGTTCCTGCTTTACTTCGGCAGCCTGTACTGGAGCCTTCCCGCTATCCTCACCTCCAAGGACAAGGTCGGTATCGTCGGCGGCACGATGAACTTCGCCGGAAGCGCCAGCGGCATCGCCATTCCGATCATCGCCGGGCTGATCCTGCAGGCGACGGGGACCTATCTCATGGTGCTTTATTACTTCGCAGGATGCGCCGCGCTCTACGTCATCGGCACCATGATGATCGACTTCAAAAGCGCACCGGCGAGTTAAGGGGCGAGCCGTGAAGGAAGGCAGCATCTGGACAGGTCCGATCGTCGACGCGCATCAGCATTTCTGGGACCCGATCACCAATCCACATCCCTGGCTCAAGCCGGACGCGAAAATCCCATTCCGCTACGGCGACTACTCCGCCATCAAGCGGCGCTATTTGCCGGACGACTACTTTGGTGACACCGCCGAGCATGATGTCCGCCAGACCGTCTATGTCGAAACGGAGTGGGATGATCGCGACCCACTTGGGGAAACTGCCTATGCCACGACCATCGCCAAGCGCTTCGGGGTGCCCAACGCCATCGTGGCCCAAGCCTGGCTCGACCGGGACGACGCAGAGATCGTTATTGCGGGCCAAGCAGCCTGTCCGCTCGTACGTAGTGTGCGCCACAAGCCCGGCGGGCCGGCCTATCCCGATACGGTGGGTTCGGAGCGGACGCTCATGGGCGACGAGCGCTGGCGTCGCGGCTTCGAGACTCTAAAGCACCATAACCTGCATTTCGACCTCCAGACGCCTTGGTGGAATCTTCCTGAGGCATGCGACCTGGCGCGCTCGTTTCCCGACACCACGATCATCCTGAATCATGCCGGCTTGCCGTCGGATCGCAGCGCGGAGGGCCTGACATGCTGGCACGGAGCCATGGCGCGGTTAGCCGATTGCCCCAATGTCCGTGTCAAGATATCCGGCTTGGGCCAGGCTGGTATTCCCTGGACCATCGAGGCCAATCGCTGGATTGTCGAGGAGATCGTCGCCATGTTCGGGGCCGAGCGAGCAATGTTTGCCAGCAATTTCCCCGTCGACAGCCTGTGCGCCTCGTTCGACACGATCTACGCCAGCTTCAAGCAGATTGCCGCACGCTACACCTTGGCCCAACAGCGACGTCTATTTTGCGACACTGCGCGCGAGACCTATCGTTTGCCGCCCGTCGCAGCGCGATAACCAGAAAATGCGGTCTATTATCTTGCGTGCATCGAGCGCAACGTGCCGGTTCTCAGTTATCCTCGCTCGGCGCTCCTGTTCAGGAAAGCATTCGTGCGTGTCGCGGAGCAACAGCCGCAGATAGCTTCACACGCGGTCATGGGCCCGTACGGAATTCTTTGAATTAGCGTCTGCTTTTCGGCAGAGGACGAACGTCCGAAAGTGGCGCCGTGCTGAAAGACGTGATGGGAGGTTAACGCTGATCTTCGGCCTCAAGGTCACTTGGTACTGTCGGCAACTTCCGACGCGGTCAAGGACCCGCGCGGAACGCCTCGAATACCAGCCCACGCAGCCAGCGATGGCCGGCATCGGCATTCATCCGCGGGTGCCAGATCTGCGACACAACGATCTCCGGCATCGGGATCGGCAGGTCAAATAGCACCATGTCGTATCCCGCCAAGGCCAGGCAAGCCGAGCGGGGAACGAGGCCGAGGAGATCTGAGGCCGAGACCACTGCGATCACCGCCGAAAAGCCCGGAACGATGACGACCACCCGTCGGGAAAGCCCGTGGAGTGCCAGCGCCTCGTCCGCGGGGCCCGACCGACCCCGCCGCCGCGCGAACACCACATGGCCCCAGGCGCACAGGCGTTCCGGCGTGACCGGCGTATCAAGGATCGGGTGGCCTGGGCGCGCTACGCCGACATAGGTATCGCGATAGAGGGTTTGGGTACGAAGCTCGCCCCCGTTCGCGGGGATCACACCGATTTCGAGATCGACCGGGCCGTCTCGTAGCGGCCCGATATCCTTGTCGGGCTTCGCCACGAAGCGCAGCCGCACACCAGGTGCCAGGGCGGACACCGCCGCGCTTAGCTTTGCCGCATAGAGCTGCGTGAAGGCGTCGTTGGCGCGGATGATGAACTCGCGCTCCATGCTCTTCGGGTCGATCGGCTTCGGCGGCCGCAACACGGTCTGCGCGCCCAGACGCAACGTGCGAACCTGTTCGGCGATGGCCTCGGCATGAGGTGTGGGCACCAGCACACGGCCGGCCGGCGCCAAGATCGGATCGCCGAGCGCCTCCCTGAGCCGTGACAGGGTCCGGCTCATTGCGGAGGTGCTTAGCCCAAGCCTGAGTGCAGCTCGCGTCACGCTGCGTTCCTGAAGCAGGACATCGAGGGCGTTCAACAGGTTCAGATCGATGTCAGGCATGGCGTCCAGTGCAAGCATCAGTTGATTTTGTTGCGTCTGGTGCAAACTCAGGCTGCGGCTTACCAGAATGGAAGCTAACACGGAACGCCCCTATGCTGCTGCAACCTGCTTTCGATCCCCATGATGACGGCCTGCCTGCGCCACGCCGCTATTTCGCGATAGCCGTCCTCCTCCTCACCCTGGTGCTCGTCGTGCTCGACGGCGCCATGCCAACATCGCTCTGCCCTCGATCGCCGCTTCGCTGCACGCCAGCCCAGGCGATGCCGTCTGGGTCGTTTCGAGCTATCAGCTCGCTGTCCTGGTTGCTCTGCTGCCTTGCGGCGCCATCGGCGAGATGGTCGGGCCTCGGCGAGTCTTCCTCGCGGGCGTCGCGCTCTTCACCTGGCCTCGGCGGCCTGCGCCCTCTCTAGCACGCTGCCCATGCTGGTGGCGGCGCGGTTCGTGCAGGGTCTCGGCGGCGGCGCGGTGATGGCCCTTGGCGTGACGAATTTGCGGCTTTGCGTGCCGCACCGCCTCCTCGGCACGATCATCGGGGTCAATGCGATGACGATTGCCATCGCCTCGGCCGCAGGACCTGGCATTGCCGGCGCTATCCTCGCGATCGCGAGCTGGCCCTGGCTCTTCGCCGTCAACATCCCGCTCGGTATCGTCGTCTTGGCATCGGGCGCCGTTCTGGTCCGGACGAAAGGCGTGGCCCGCCGGCTGGATGGCGGGGCGATGGCCGCCAACAGCCTGATGTTCGTCCTGTTCTTCCTCGGTGCCGACCGCGTCGCGCAGTCACCGGTAACGGGTGGCCTCCTGATCGCTGCGTCGGTCGCCTGCCTCGTCCTGCTGCTGCGGATCGAACGTCGGAAAGCCGCGCCGCTCGTGCCGACCGATCTTTTCGCCGCCCCGGCCTTCCGTGTCTCCGTCATCGCATCGGTCTGCTGTTTTACCGGCCAGATGCTGGGCTTGCTCGCCTTGCCCAGCACGGGCTCGGCATGATGGCGACCCAGGCGGGCCTTTACATGATGGCCTGGCCCGCGGCAGTCGCATTGATTGCGCCGATATCCGGATGGCTGGCCCAACGCGTGAAGACGGCCTGGCTCTGCGCCATGGGTGGCTTTCTGCTGGCACTCGGACTTGCCGGGGTCGGCCTGCTGCCGGCCGGTCCGCACGAAGCGACCTTCATCGTGAGCACGGTCATCGCCGGCCTCGGCTTCGGCCTTTTCCAGAGCCCGAACAACCGCGTCTTGCTTCTCTCGGCGCCCAAGGCCCGCAGTGGCGCAGCTGGGGCCATGCAGGGCACGGCGCGGCTGACCGGACAGACGCTCGGGTCCGTCGCGATGGCCACTATCTTCCAGGTCGCCCCGCCTGCGATGGCTCCGGAGGTTGCCCTGGTGTTGGCCGCAGCCTTCGCAGGCCTCTCCGCGCTCGTCAGCCTCGGGCGCGTGCGCCATGAGAGTTTAAGCTGAAGGGCAATTTTGTTCGCTCATCGGCTGGAACGGAAGCCTGCATGGATGCGGTATGTCTTGATGGATATCTTGCGTGGGTCGGCCGGGGAGCGACCTCACCAGTTTCGCCGTCCTCAACCGAAAATCCGTGCCTGAGTTGCTCCTGATTGTCCGATGTGGGGGCGGCGCCACCGCGCCCTCAGAGTGACGCGTTGTCGTCAACGCCGCCGGCGCATGGGCGGCGCGGCTCGCTGCGCTGTTCAGCAACGAAATCGAGCTGGGCGTGCGCGCGTCCATGACAATCGTCACCGAGCGCCTCACGCCCCTGCTGGAGCCCCTCGTCAGCGTTGTCGGTCACCCGCGCTCCTTCAAGCAGTCGGACCAAGGCACGTTCGTGATCGGCGGCGGCCTGCAAAGTGCCGCCAGCTCGCAAGCCTGAACGTCCGCTTCCTGGCGAATGTCGAACAGCAGCTACTGGCGCATCCCGCTTGTCGCGTCGTGATCAGTTGGCCGTCGTTCGACTGCACATACGCCCCGAAGCTGTTGGCGTAGGCGGGATCTACGGCGACCCTGGCGAGGCCTGCGCCCGAAAACTCCTTACTGCCGATCATGACGCCGAGCCGTCGCATCAACCAAATCGTCAATGTTGAATTGCTCAGCCACCGCACGGGCTTCGGCATCGACCGAAGGAAGCCTGTACCCATCGTAGCGCCAGGATCGAACGCGAGGGCAGCTACCGTAGACCCGAGAGCCTTAACGGCCGATCGAGCTCGTAGGCATAGAGGATGTTGCAAAGCTTCGATGTTGAATAACACACGCCGGTAGACAGCGGCTTCTTGCCGTCCTTGCCATCGTTGGCAAGAGCAATGGCGTCGGCTTTGACCGCGGCACCGACCATCCTCCCATCGGGCGTATCGGATCATGGGTTCCGCTGCTTTTATACACTACGCGGCCGTAGCTCGTCACACGATCGAGCAGAAAATGCCCAACGCATTTGGTCGCGAAGGTCTCCTCGTAGCCGTCGACGCTGTAGGTCACCGGACCGTTCAAACGAACGCCGGCATTGCAGAGATTGGCATCGAGGGAATCGAGTGTCCCATCCTCTAGCATGGCGCGGCACTTGGATGCCGCCGCCCGCACCGAGACCAGCGGCGACGTGTCGAGCTTCAGGGTATCGACCCTGACGCCATAGGTCGTTGCTTGTCGCGCGCGACGGGCTCGATACGATCAAGGCTGCGACCAGCCAGCACGAGGCTGGTGCGGTACTACCCGGCGAGAAGCTTGCTGCATTCGAGCCCGATCCCTCGTGACCGCCGGTAATCAGAACTGTCGGCATGTCCAATCCTTCTTTAGCGTTTCAGCGCGCCGCGATCGCTTTGGCGAAGCCCAGAAACTCAAGGACCAGGTGGAGCTTGTGGCCCTCGACCATCTCCTTGGGCGCCTTGGCAGGGAAGCAGCAGCCGGCCTTGACCGCCAACCCGTTCTCGAGCGGCTTGAATTGCATGAAAGCGGGCGCATTGGAGTTCGTGCCGTCGGGCAGGCTCGCCACGGCGCCGAACGCGAACGGGTAGCTTTCATCCCGCTTGATCGGCACCGACAGGTTCGGAACGGGGGAGAGCCACATCTCGAACGGGCCGCTGTACATGCCGAAGGTCTCGACGCCCTTGATCGTCTCGCCATCCTTCTCGACGAAGTAGTGGTCGGGATGAAAGGCCGGATAGTCGTCGAGGAAGGGATGCAATAGGACCAGTCGGCGGGATCGATCAGACTCGGCGGAATGGGGTGCCCGGTTTGCTCACGTCCGGATCCATCCAAACTGCCGCCACCTATTGAGGAAGTCTAGACTCGCAGCGCCCCGATCGCGATCGGATTTGCGGCAGCGGCGCGTGGCCGCTGCCGGTCCGGGCTGGATGTTATGGGCGGAACTCGGGCTGCTGGATGATGTCGTGCAGCCCGATCGGAAAGCGGCGGCAGCGCACCCCCGTCGCGTGCCAGACGGCGTTCGCGATCGCACCGGCCGAGCCCGTGATTCCGATCTCGCCGACGCCCTTGATACCGAGCGCGTTGACGTGAGGATCGTGCTCCTCGACCATGATCGCCTCGACATGCGGCACGTCGGCGTTGACCGGCACATGATATTCGGCGAGATCGCCGTTCATGATCCGGCCCGAGCGCTTGTCGATGATCGCCTGCTCGTGCAGCGCGAAGGACATGCCCCAGATCATCCCGCCGAAATACTGGCTTTTCACCAGATGGGGGTTGATGATCCGGCCGGCCGCGAAAGCGCCGATCAGCCGGCTCACACGGATCTGGCCTAGATCGGGGTCGACCTTCACCTCGGCGAAGACGGCGCCGTGGGCGTGCATCGCATAGCTTTCCTGTGCGGCGGGATCGGCGGCGGCCTTGCCGCTTGCCTCGATCTCGGCCAACCCGGCCCGCGCGAGAATCTCCCCATAGGCTTCGTTGCGGCTTTCGTCGTCGCGGCGGTGGAGGCGGCCGTCGCGCGCGACGACGCCCGCATTGCCCGCGCCGAACAGGGGCGAGCGCTGGTCGGCGGTCGCGAGATCAGCCAGCTTGGCGATGACCGCCGCGCCTGCATTATGGACCGCCATGCCGGCGGTCGCGGTATGGGCCGAACCGCCTGCAATGCCGGCATCGGGAAGGTCCGAGGTTCCGGAGACGAACTCGACGTCGTCGAGATCAAGCCCGAGCCCATCCGCCGCGATCTGCGCCAGCGCGGTCCAGGCGCCCTGCCCCATGTCATGGGCGCCGATTTCCATGCGACCGGACCCGTCGGCCTTGACGATGGCCCGTGCCGCGGCCTGGAACATGAGAGCCGGGAACGTCGCCGTGCCCATGCCCCAACCGACGAGGAAGCCGGCCTCGTCGCGCATCATGCGTGGAGCGAGCGGGCGCTTCGACCAGCCGAACCGCTCCGACCCTTGCGCATAGCACTCCCGCAAAGCCTTGGAAGAAAACGGTTTTCCGGAGATCGGCTCGACCTCGGCATAATTGGCGAGACGAAAGGCCATCGGGTCCATGCCGCAGGCGAAGGCGGCCTCGTCGATCGCGCTTTCCAACGCAATCGAACCCGTCGCCTCGCCCGGCGCGCGCATGAACAGCGGCGTGCCCGCGTCGGTGCGGACGGCCTCATGCGAGGTCGCTACGGCGGAGGCGGCGTAAAGCGTGTGGGAGATGTCCGACGCCGGCTCGAAGAAATCGTCGAAGGTGCTCGACGTGGTCAGCGTGTGGTGATCGAGCGCGGTCAAGCGGCCCTGCTCGTCGGTGCCAAGGCGCAAGGTCTGGCGTGTAGGCGCGCGATGCCCGACCGGCCCGTACATCTGCTCGCGACGCATGACGAGTTTCACCGGCTGTCCGACGAGCCTCGCCGCCATGATGCCGAGCACCTGCGGGCCGGAAACCAGCCCCTTCGAGCCGAAGCCGCCCCCGAGGAACGGGCTTCGGATATGGATGGTCTCGGGCGGAATGCCGAACAGCCCGGCGATCCGGCCCTGCGCCATCGCCATGCCCTGGCTCGGCGTATCGATCAGCAAACCCTGGTCCGTCCAGGAGGCGACGATGGCGTGAGGCTCCATCGCGTTGTGATATTGCGAGGGCGTCTCGTAGACCGCCTCGGTCGTCCGCACCGAGGCGGCGAAACCGGCCTCGACGTCGCCATGGCTGGCGGAGGCCGGATTGCCGACACCGACGCCGGCGGGAACGAAGCGCTCGCCGTCGAGCCCGACACGCGCGGGCTCGACGTCATAGGTCGGCGCCAGCAACGCCGCGCCTTCGGTGGCGGCCTCGAGCGTCTGCGCGATGACGACGGCAATCGGCTGGTTGGGATAACGAACGCGGTCGTTCTGCAGCAGATCGAGCCGGAACATGAACGGGTTCGTCTTCTCGTCCGGATCCATGGCGAGATCCGGCTTGTGTGCCGGCGTCATGACGTCGACGACGCCGGGATGAGCTTTCGCCGCCGCGACATCCAGCGAGGCGACGCGGCCGCGTGCGATGCCGGCCACCGCCATGACGGCATAAAGCATGCCGGAGGGGCGGTTGTCGGCGCCATAGCGGGCGGCGCCCGTCACCTTCAGATAGCCGTCCCGGCGGGTCAGCGGCTGGCCGATGCTGGAGCCATGCCGCCGATGCGGGGCTGCCTGACCGAGCGGGGTCTCAAGCGTCATGGAGAACTCCAGGATGGGTCGAGAACGGGGAAGCGGGCAGCGCTGCCGGCCGCGCCGGCGTACCCGCTGCGGCCTCGCCCAAGGCACGGACGATAATGCGGCGCGCCAACTCGATCTTGTGGGCATTGTCGCCGGACGGGCTGGCTGCGGCCAAGGCGATATCGGCGGCGCGGCGAAAAGCCTCGACCGTCGGACGGGCTCCGATCAATGCGGCTTCCGCCTCATGGCAACGCCAGGGCTTCGCCGCGACGCTGCCGAGCGCCAGCCGCGCCTGCACGATCGTGTCGCCCTCAAGCACCAAAGCCGCCGCGGCGGAAACCACCGCGAAAGCGTAGGATGTTCGCTCGCGCAGCTTCAGGTATCGCGCATGGCCGGCGAAGGCCGCCGCTTCCGGCGGCAGCCGGATCGCGACGATCAGATCGCCGGGCTCCAGCGTCGTCTCGCGCTCGGGCTGGTCTCCGGGCAGGCAGTGCAGCGCCTCGAGCGGGATGTCGCGGCGGCCGCTGCGCGTTTCGATTTCGACGACGGCCTCGCTGGCGACCAACGGCACGCAGAAATCCGAGGGGTGCGTGGCGATGCAGGCGCGGCTCCAGCCCAGCACGGCATGGGAAGCGTTCTCGCCCTCCAAAGCATCGCATCCGGTGCCGGGATCGCGCCTGTTGCAGGCACTGGAGGTGTCGTAGAAATAGGCGCAACGCGTCCGCTGCAGCAGATTGCCGCCCACGGTCGCGGCATTGCGCAATTGCGCCGACGCCCCCGACAGAAGCGCTTCGGCAACCATCGGGAAGGCCCGCGCGAATTCGGGATGATAGGCGAGGTCGGCATTGCGGACCATGGCGCCGATCCTGAATCCGCCATCGAGCAAGCGCTCGATACGATCGAGCCCCGGCAGCCGCGTCACATCGACGATCCGTTCCGGGCGGCTGACGCCGGCCTTCATCAGGTCGAGCAGGTTCGTGCCGGCCGCGAGATAGGCCGCGCCGGCCTGCGAAGCCGCCGCGACCGCTTCCGTGACCGATTCCGCCCTGACATAATCGAACGTCTTCATGCCGCGTTCCTCTGTTCGGCGGAGATCGCCTTCTGCGCGTCGAGCACCGCCTCGGTGATGCCCGCATAAGCGGCGCAGCGGCAGAGATTCCCGCTCATGCCTTCGCGCACGCGCTCGGGGTCGTCTCCCGCATGGCCCTCGCGGATCAGGCCGATCGCGCTCATGATCTGGCCGGGGGTGCAGAAGCCGCACTGGAAACCGTCATGGGCGATGAAAGCCTCCTGCACCGGGTTCAGCGCGCCGTCGCGGGCCACGCCCTCGATCGTCTCGATCGCGGCCCCGTCATGGCTGACCGCCAGCGCCAGACAGGAATTGATCCGGCGGCCGTCCACGAGAACGGTGCAGGCGCCGCATTGGCCGCGATCACAGCCCTTTTTGGTGCCGGTCAGGTCGAGCCGTTCGCGGAGGAGGTCGAGTAGCGTCACACGCGGGTCATCAAGCGCGATCTGGCGCAGCTCGCCGTTGATGGTGAAGCTGATGGAGAAAGTCATGCACTGCTCCGATCAATATCGTGTAGGCCTGTCACGATCGTCTCCGGGGCGGGGCATGTCCCCGGCCGCGGCTCGCAACATCGCTCAAGGTCGAGGTCGGCCGCTTTCGGACGAGATCGACCCAGGCTCTGAAGAGAGAATACGGAGGCGACCTCCGCTTTACAAGGGTTCCAGACAACAATCCCGCCGAGACGATGCCAGACCGTCCCCTCAAGCCCCCCCGCAAGCCGCGCGCCGATGCGGCCCGCAACCGCGACCGGCTGCTCGAAGCCGCGCGCAGCGTGTTCGGCGCCGGCGCTCCCGATGCCAGCCTGGAGGCCGTCGCGCGCCGCGCCGAGGTCGGCATCGGCACGCTTTACCGTCATTTTCCGACGCGCGAGGCCCTGTTCGAAGCGGTCTATCGACATGAGGTCGATCAACTCGCCAGTTTCGCGGCCGAACTCGCCTTGAAGACAGAGCCGGTCGAAGCGCTGCGGCTCTGGCTGCAGGCCAATGTCCGGCTCGTGGCGACCAAAAAGGGCATGCTCGCGGCGCTGGCTCTGGCGGCCCACGCTCCATCCGAACTCTATGCGTATTCGTTCGACAGGTTGAGCAAGGCCGTGAGCCTGCTGATGCAACGGGCCATCGCCGCCGGCGAATTGCGCGATGATGTGAGCGCCGAGGACCTGCTGCGGACGCTAATCGGCATGTGTTATCTGCACGATCAGCCGGGTTGGCAGGATTCCGTCATTCGGCTCGTCAACGTGTTCGTCGATGGGCTAGGCGTTTGCTCAGCCAGTCAAGGCCCGGCCCCGGCATACTGAAAACAGCGACATCGGCGCAGGGATCGTCGGTCTGTGCAGCCTCGAAATTCAGCGCGACGGGTACCGGGTTCTGTTATTCAACCCCGGCCAGAAGTCGCTTCATACGGCGGCCCTGCTATCGATTGCGCCTGGAGATTCGCCTGATGACCCAAGGGCTGCTTTATCTTTCGCGAGGCGACGTGAAAGACCTTGCCATTGCGCCTGGCGACGCGCGCGAGGCGGTTCTTCAGGTCTTTCGCGACCATGCCGCCGGGTTGAACCGCAGCCTGCCGAAAAGCGCGCTCGGACTCGGCCCCGGCCATGGCTTTCAGGCGATGACCGCCGCGTCGGAGGCCGATGGCATCGCCACGCTGAAATGGGTGTCGATGGCCCCTGTCGGGCCGGACAGCCCAACGCCGGGCATCAACGCGCTGATCTGCGTCAGCGACTATCGCAGCGGCGCGCCGCTGGCGGTTCTCGACGGCGACGAGATCACGCTGATCCGGACCGCGGCACTTTCGGCGGCGGCCGCCACGCATCTGGCGCCCAGCGCGCCGCAGACCATCGGCTTCATCGGCTGCGGGCTGCAAGCCTACGCTCATCTTGCCGCCTTCCGCGACCTCTATCCCGGCCTCGTCACGGCATTGGCCTTCAGCCGCAGCCGGTCTTCCGCCGAGCAACTGGCACAAGCCGCAACAGGATATGGGCTCGCGGCGGAGATCTCGATCGACGCTGACAGCGTGCTGGCGCGAAGCGATATCGTGATCTCGATGGTGCCGGGCGCGCCGGGCCTGAGGCCCTTTCTCGATGCCGGCAAAATGAAAGCGACCGCCTTTGCAAGCGCGGTCGATATCGGCCGAAGCTGGATCCCCGAGAGCCTGCCCGCCTTCGACGTTCTGGCGACCGACAGTCTCGAGCAGTCGAAAGCGCCGTACGACGTCGACGGCAATCCGGTGAGCACGGTACGCTTCAGCCACGACCTCGTCGCGCTGGCGAACGCGGCTCATCCGACCGCGCCAAATGCCCGGTCCCTTTTCTGCTTTCGGGGTTTCGCGCTGGCGGATCTGGCGCTGGCGCGTCTGGTCATGGCGCGGGCTAAAGAGCGCGGGATCGGCCTCGCCTTGCCGAGATGACGAGGGGTGTTCTCCGCGCTAACGGCACCATCCGTTACGCGAAGGATGCGATGACAGGTCGAGGCCGGCGGTGACGAGCACGGCCGGCCTCGGTAGCGTTAAAATGGCCTCGCAATCAGCGTCAGAAGACGCGCCGCTCCTTGCGGATGGTGCCGTCGCGATGAACGTCGAGCTCGACGCGCTCGCCGCGCGCGTTGGTCGCGGTCACGACGACATGCTTCTTCTCGGGCCGCATCTGGCCGCCATAGGTGTAGCCGGCCTTTTCGACCGCGCCGCGCACCGCCGCCTCGTCTCGGACGAGGGTGGTGTCCTCGCGCGTCCTGATGTTGCCGTCGAATTCGACATGCAGCTCGTAATTGCGCCCTTCGGCCGAGACGGCCTCGACCTCCGCATGATGCTTCTTCACGTCGATGACACGCGCATCGCGGAAGCCGGCATGCCGCACCGCATCGAGAACCGTCTGCTCACGATAGCCGGCTTCATCGCGGCCGCGCGGGCCGTCCGGACGGGGGCCGGGACCCATCTCCGGTCCACGGCCAAGCGGACCACCGGGGCGCGGGCCAGGGCCGGCGCCGGGGCCCCCTTCGGGCCCCCGCGCAAGCTCGATGCGCGGCCCGCCAGATTTGGTGACGGCAAAGGCGTGGACGAAGCCATCGCGCTGGGCGCCCTCGACCGTCAGCTTGTCGCCGATGGCGAGCCCGGTCCGCCGGCTGCCTTCCGGACCCGTCTCGACCAGCACGCGGCCCGACGGGCCCTCGACGATGACCTTGTCACCGAAGATTTCGCGGACCTCGCCTTCGAGGCGCGCGGTGCCGACGCCCTGGCTGGCGGCAGGCGGTGGCGGAGCGCCGGGAGCCGGCGGCGCGGGCTGCGCGGTGGCGGACAGAATGCCCGAGAGCCCGGCGGCCAGCACGGCGGGAGCGAGGATTCCGAGCGGGAGATATGATTTCAAGGTCAATGGACTGAAACTCCTGTTGCGATGGAGCGTATCCTGCATCGACCTGCCCCTCACCAAGCTGAACCTGCCCGTTCAGTTTCAGTTCAGCCGCGCGAGATAGTGCCGCCATCATGCGATGGATGATCGCCGTTCTTCTGATCGGGAGCCTTGCCGCCACGGCCTTCGCCGCGCCGCGGCCGAGGATCAATGCGGCACAGGCCGCAGCGACCGCGCTGGAACGCTTCGCCGGCGAGGTGATCGATGTCGACCTCGACGATGCGGAACGCGACGAGCCCGCCGGCCAAGTCTACGAGGTCAAGCTGCTGACCTCCACCGGGGATGTCGTGACCATCCGCATCTCCGCGCAGACGGGCGATTATCTCGGCGCGGAGGGGCGCGATCTCGCCGGGGCTGTCCGGGCGGCGCCTCCACGGAGCGTGCCATGAAGCTGCTCGTCATCGAGGATGATGCCGCGCTCGCCAAGGCGCTCTGCGGCGCCCTGCGCGCCGAGGGCTGGGCCGTCGATCTCGCCCGCGACGGCGAGGACGGGCAGCATCTCGGCGAGACCGAGACCTATGACGCCGCGCTGGTCGATCTCGGCCTGCCCAAGGTCGACGGGCTGAAGGTCATCGCGGCCTGGCGAGGGATGCAGCGCGCCTTGCCCGTGCTGATCCTGACCGCGCGCGACGACTGGACGAGCAAGGTCGAGGGCTTCAAGGCCGGCGCGGACGACTACCTCGTCAAGCCGGTCCGCATCGAGGAGGTGGCGATGCGCCTGCGCGCGCTGGTGCGCCGCGCCGCCGGGCATGCGAACCCCGAGATCGTCTGCGGCCCGCTGAGTTTCAACGCGCAGATTGGCACCTTCAGCTTCGAAGGGCTGCCGCTGAAGGTGACCGCCCTGGAATGGCGCGTGCTCTCGGCACTGATGCTGCGCAAGGGCGTGGTGGTGCAACGCGCGGACCTGCTGGAGCGGGTCTATGAGGGCGATGCGATGGTCGATTCCAACTCCATCGAGGTCATCGTCGCGCGCCTGCGCAAGAAGATCGGCACGGAGCGCATCGAAACCCTGCGCGGTCTCGGCTACCGGCTCGTCTGCGATGGCTGAACGCGGGCCTTCCCTGGCGCGCCGGCTCTGGCTTGCCGCGATGCTGTTCATCGTTCTGGCGCTGTCGGTGGCCGGCTTCGCGATCGACCGCGCGCTCGATCGCTTCACCGCCCTGCAGATCGACCAGCGGCTCGATGCCCAATTGCTGGCGCTCGCCTCGGCCCTGACGATCGGGCCGGATGGGCAGGTGGGCTTACGGCGGGACCTCGATCTGCCGCCTTACGATCGGGTTCTGTCCGGCTGGTATTGGCAGGTGACGGGCGACGGCGTGGCGTTGCAGTCGCGCTCGCTCGGCGGCGCCGGCCTGTCCGCGCAGGAACCGGTCCACGGACCGCGCGGCGAGCCGCTTCATCTGCGCAGCCGCAGCATTCGGCTAGCGGGCGCGGATTCGCCCTTCCAGCTCGTCGCCGCCGCGCCGCAGGAGGAGCTTGTCGCACCCGTGCGCACCGCCCGGCGGATGCTGGCCCTGACGCTGGGCATTCTGGCGCTGGCGCTGCTGGCGGCCGTGACGGCGCAGGTCTTCCTGGGATTGCGGCCCTTGCGACGACTATCGCTCGCGCTTGCGGATGTGCGCGCCGGTCGCGCCCGGTGCGTGCCGGAGCGGCAGCCAGCCGAAGTGCACGACCTCGTCACCGAATTGAATGCGCTGTTTGCCCAGAACGCCGACCAGATCGCCGGGGCGCGGGCTCATATCGGCAATCTCGCCCATGGCCTGAAGACGCCGCTCGCCACACTGGCGGCAGAGCTGCGGGACGGCCACACGGTGGACCGCGAAACCCTCGCGGCGGCCATTGCCGCGATGGACCGGCGCATCGGCCATCACCTGCGCCGTGCCCGGTCAACGGCTTTGCTCGGCGGACGCCATGTCAGGACGCGGCTCGCGCCACAGATTGCCGATCTCGTGCTGGCCTTGTCGAAGATCCACGCCGCACGCGAGCTGCGTTTCGTGGTCGGCATTCCCGACGACATCGACGTCGCCTGCGATGGTCATGACGTCAACGAAATGTGCGGCAATCTGCTCGACAACGCCTGCAAATGGACCGCGACCGTCGTCGAGATCACCGCGGAGCGGAACCAGCGGATGGCGATCATCCGCGTCCGTGACGACGGGCCCGGGCTACAACCGCGCGACATCGACATCGCGCTCAGCCGGGGGGGACGGCTCGACGAGGCCGTCGCCGGTTCGGGCTTCGGCCTGCCGATCACCCACGAGATCGCGGCGCTTTATGGCGGCGAGCTGACATTGGAAGCCGGGGAACCCGGCCTACGCGTCGTGCTGTCGCTGCCGCTGGCCGAAGCCTGAGGCAAGCGGCACCCTTTTTCGTGCGCCCGTCGCCTGACCGGGGTCAACGGATCCATCCTGCCCTGTCCTGCGCTCGTCGCATTGTCGAGGCCAGGCCGTCATCCGCTCGGAACCGCTTTCGACCTTCGCCGGTTGAGGGTCATGGGTTGCGTTGTGTGAGGTGTGCGATGGTTGCGATGTGGAGATCGACCGAGGCCGCCAGACCGTCTCATCCGGTCAAAAAGGTGATCCGCACGGAGCGCTGCCGAGATTCGGAGGGTAACCTCCACAAGGTCGTCGTCTGGCGCGACTGGCCAAGCCTTCCGATGACGTCCTACACCCTGGAGGACGGCACCGCCGTGCATTACGAGGATGATTGCTTCTTCACGATCGTCCCGACCGGGGCCACTCTGACCCGTTGCGAGGATTGATGCCGATCGAGGATGGCGAGGTCGTGGTGATGCTGCGCCAGAGCGTGAAGCGCGGCGGCGAGCTGATGGCCACCTATCAGATGGAGTATCCGGATCTCGCGACCGCGCTCCGTGAAATCGCGACCGACCTCGCAGCCGGTCGCGTGGAAAGCATGACGGTCGGCCGCCGCGAATTGAGCCAGGACGACATTGCCGGGCTTGCCAGCGCTAACACAGCGTAGACCACGGCAAGCCAGTCGGCTCGCCTCAGCTGGCCTTCGTCGCGTTGAAACGAAGCAGCCGCAGCGCATTGGCCGTGACGATCACCGTCGCGCCTGTATCGGCGAGGATCGCGACCCACAGCCCGGTATAACCCAGCACGCTCGTCACCAGGAATACGGCCTTCAGGCCAAGCGCGATGGCGATATTGGTGCGGATGTTGCCCATCGTGGCGCGCGCGAGCCGGATCATCGCCGGCACATCGCGGACGCGGCTTTTCAGGATCGCGGCATCGGCTGTTTCAAGCGCGACGTCGGTTCCCGACCCCATGGCGACGCCGATGCTGGCGGTAGCGAGCGCGGGTGCATCGTTGATGCCGTCCCCGACCATCATGACGGGAGTGGTGCGGGCGGCCTCGCGGATCGCGGCGACCTTGTCGTCCGGCATCAGCTCGGCCTTGTGCTCCAGTCCGAGCGAGCCGGCGATGGCGGCGGCGGTGCGGGCATTGTCGCCGGTCAACATCAGGGAGCGCACGCCCATCGCTTTCAGTTCGGCGATGGCGGCGGCCGCATCCTCGCGCGGCTCGTCGCGCAGCGCGATCAAGCCGACGAGCGCTCCATCGGCGACCACTGCGGCGACGGTGTTGCCAGCCGCCTCGAGCCGGTCGGTGGCTTGCGTTGCCGAGGCGCTGAAGGATGCGCGCGAGACCGCATGGCGCGGCGCGCCGACGAAGATCGCGACGCCGTCGAGCTTGCCGGTGACGCCCTGGCCGGCGACCGCCAAGGCATCGTCGGCCGGGCGGACGGAGACGGCCTTCTCCTTCGCGCTGGCCAGCACGGCGAGCGCGAGGGGATGGCTCGACCCGGTCTCGACCGCCGCCGCCAGCTCCAGCACGCGGGCCTCATCGGCTCCCAGCGCGACGATCTCGGTCACGCGCGGCGTGCCCGCCGTCAACGTCCCGGTCTTGTCAAAGGCGACGAGGCCGGCCTTGGCTGCGGCTTCGATCACAACGCCGCCCTTCATCAGGAGGCCTTGACGTGCGCCGGTGGAGAGCGAAGCGGCGATCGCCGCCGGCACCGAAATGACGAGCGCGCAAGGGCAGCCGATCAGCAGCAAAGCGAGCGAGCGGTAGATCCAGACGTCCCAGACGCCGCCGAAAGCCAGAGGCGGGACCAGCGCGACCAGGACCGCGAGTCCGACGATGATCGGCATGTAGATCCGCGAGAAGCGGTCGATGAAGCGCTCAGTCGGGGCGCGGGCGGCCTCCGCCTCTTCGACCAGCCGGATGATGCGGGCGATGGTGTTGTCCTGCGCGGCACGGGTCACCTTCACCCGCAGGGCGGCCTCGCGGTTGACCGAGCCGGCGAAGACGGGCTCGCCGATGCCTTTGGTTTTCGGGATCGATTCGCCGGTGACGGGGCTCTCGTCGACGCCCGAAACGCCCGAGACGATTTCGCCATCGGCAGGGATGCGGTCGCCCGGACGGACGAGCACGATCTGGCCGATGCCAAGCGAAGCCGCATCGACTGGCCGGGACGCGCCCCCCTCCTCGACGATCGCCGTCTTGGGCACGAGCTTGCCCAAAGCGCGGATCGAATCGCGGGCACGGTCAGCAGCGACGCCCTCCAGAACCTCACCCACGGCAAACAGGAAGACGACCAAAGCCGCCTCCTCGGCCGCGCCGATCACCAGCGCGCCGGTCGCGGCGATGGTCATCAGCATCTCGATGGTAAAGGGAATGCCGGCCATCGCCGCCGCAAAGGCGCGGCGCGCCACCGGCACGAGTCCGATCAGGCAGGCTGCGAAAAACAGCCAGTAGGAGGCGCCGTGCCAGACCAGGCTCGCCGCCCAGGCGCCAGCCAGCAAGGCGCCGGTGAGGAAGACCAGGCGGGCTTTGGCGGTCCGGTACCAGGCCGTGCCTGCCGGGGTGGCTTCATGGACATGGCCGGGGAGGCCGTGCCCATGATCGGCGGCGGCCGGCTGGTTCTTCGTTTGCGGCACCGCCTCGTGTGTATGGTCATGGCCGGCGTGGTCATGGCTGGCGTGGTCATGGCTGGCGTGGTCATGATCGTGGTCGCCGGAGCAGGCGTGATCGTGCCGGTGCGCGCCCGGCTGATTCGTCTCGGCGGCCGGTACGGCACCGATGCGGGCGATTCGGTATCCGAGGCCTGAAACCCGCTTTTCGACCGCCTCCGGCGAGGTCTCGCCGCCGTCGAGGCGCAGACGCAGCGTCTCGGACATCAGCGAAAGACTGACATCGGCGACGCCCGGCATCCTCTCGACCGCGCCTTGCACCTTGGCGACGCAGCTCGCGCAATCCATGCCGCCCACCGTCCAGGCCAGGACGGGCGTCTTGCGGTCATCGGTTGCGGCCATGTTCGTCTCCTACATGTCGAGACACACTCCCTACAACCTCTAGCCACTTCAGGTTCAAGCGCTTTCTTGCTGACAGGATATGGCGGTAGCGGCGCGATGATTTACCGACTGTTAACCATTCGCTTGCTAAGCGAAGAAACCGAAAATTTACCAAGATGACCAGAGTGTTAACGCAACCAAGGCCCATTCGCCTGAAAGGGCGCAGCTTTCTCGCCCTGGCGCTTGCGCCGGAGCTGCCCTTCGAGGACTGGCTCGTCCGGCTCGACGATCTGGCCTCGCTTTCGGCCGGTTTCTTCATGCGGCGCCCGGCGGTGCTGGACATCAGCGGGCTCGAGATCGACCGCACCGAGCTGCGCGACCTCATCGCCAAGCTCGCCGCGCGAAACGTGCGAATCATGGGCATCGAAGGCGCCCGCCCCTCGATGCTCGGCGCCGATCTGCCGCCGGCATTGAGCGATGGCCGCGCGACCCCGGATGTCGAGGCTCCAGCCGCCGCCGAGCCAAGCGAGCCAGCCATGGCGGCGCCCATCAGCGTCACACCCGTTCCGGCGACGCAGAAGGCGCCAACCTCCCTCGTCGTGACCGAGCCGATCCGCTCGGGCCAGTCACTGGTCTTCACCGAAGGCGACGTCACCATCCTGGGCTCGGTCGCCTCAGGCGCCGAGGTCATCGCCGGCGGGTCTATCCATGTCTACGGCACGCTGCGTGGCCGGGCGATGGCGGGCACCATGGGCAATGCCGAGGCCCGCATCTTCTGCCGCAGGCTCGAGGCCGAGCTCGTCGCGATCGATGGCTACTACAAGACGGCCGAGGATCTCGATCCCGCGATGCGCGGCAAGGCCGTCCAGCTTTGGCTGGAAGGCGACAGTTTCAAGATCGAATCGCTCGCCTGACCAAGGCGCGTTCACGCATAACGGGGAGAGGTCTATGGGCAAGGTCATCGTGGTCACATCGGGCAAAGGCGGCGTCGGCAAGACGACGTCGACCGCCGCACTCGGCGCGGCGCTGGCCCGCAACGGCGACAAGGTGGTGGTCGTCGACTTCGACGTCGGCCTGCGCAATCTCGACCTGGTGATGGGGGCCGAACGCCGCGTCGTCTACGATCTCGTCAACGTCATCCAGGGCGAGGCCAAGCTGACCCAAGCTCTGATCCGCGACAAGCGGCTGGAGACGCTCTACCTGCTGCCGGCTTCGCAGACCCGCGACAAGGACAACCTCACCGCCGAGGGCGTCGAGACCGTGATCGGCGCGCTGCGCCATGCCTTCGACTGGGTGATCTGCGACAGCCCGGCCGGCATCGAGCGCGGCGCGACGCTGGCGATGCGCCATGCCGACATCGCCATCGTCGTCACCAATCCGGAAGTGTCGTCGGTGCGCGATTCCGATCGCATCATCGGCCTGCTCGATTCCAAGACGCTGAAGGCCGAGAATGGCGAGCGGATGGAGAAGCACCTGCTGCTCACCCGCTACGATCCCGTCCGAGCCGAGCGCGGCGACATGCTCAAGGTCGACGATGTGCTCGAAATCCTCTCGATCCCGCTGCTCGGTATCATTCCCGAGAGCATGGACGTGCTGCGCGCCTCCAATGTCGGCTCGCCGGTGACGCTGGCCGACGAGAAGAGCGCGCCTGCACTGGCCTATTTCGACGCCGCCCGCCGGCTTCAGGGCGAAACCCTGCCAATCGAAATCCCCGGCGAGCGTCGCGGCAGCTTCTTCGGCAAGTTCTTCGGAAGGAAAGCGGCATGAACCTGCTTCGCTTCTTCTCCCGCAGTCAGTCGGCTCCGGCTGCGCGCGAACGCCTTCAGCTCCTGCTCGCGCATGAGCGCGCCGCTGTGGGTGACTCCGACCTCATCACCAAACTGCGCGACGAAATCCTGCGTGCGATCTCGAAGCACATGCAGGTCGACGACGACAAGGTCACCGTCCGCATGGAACGCGGCGCGCAGGTCTCGACCCTTGCGGTCGACATCGAAATCCCGTTCGATGCGGGCAAGAAGGCGGCCTGAAGGCCGCCTTCGACAATCCATTTGAAAAGACCCTCAGCCCTCGTCTTTCGAGACGCGCTTCTGCGAAGCGCTCCTCAGGATGAGGGCTGCACTTTCTGACGCTCTCAAGGAGTTCCTTCGGGAGAGCGCCAGCTTGAATAGGCAGGCCTGACCCATGAGCAACGACGCATCCTCCAACTCCGCCGAAATCTGGCGCCTCGCGGATGCCAAAACGCCCGAGTTCTTCGCGCTTAGCGACCGGATCTGGGAGATGCCCGAGCTGAACTATCAGGAAGAACGCTCGGCCGCGCAGCACCGCACGATGCTGGAAGAGCAGGGCTTCAAGGTCGAAACCGGCCTCGCCGGCATCCCGACCGCGATGGTCGGCGAGGCCGGCGAAGGCGGGCCGGTGATCGCCATCCTCGGCGAATACGACGCGCTGCCGGGCTTGAGCCAGGAGGCCGGCATCGCCGAACATCGCCCGCTGGTGAATAACGGCAACGGCCATGGCTGCGGCCACAACATGCTGGGCTCGGCCTCGCTTCTAGCGGCCACCGCCGTCAAGGACTGGCTCACTGCGACCGGCAAGCCCGGACGCGTGCGGTACTATGGTTGCCCCGCCGAAGAGGGCGGCTCGTCGAAGGGCTTCATGGTGCGGGCCGGCGTCTTCGACGATGTCGATATCGCGATCTGCTGGCACCCGGCCGCCTTCTCCGGCGTCAACAACCCGGTTTCGCTCGCCTGCGTCGAGTTCGAATTCACCTTCCACGGCCGCGCCTCGCATGCCGCCGCGGCCCCGCATCTGGGACGCAGCGCACTCGATGCGGTCGAGCTGATGAATATCGGCGTCAACTACATGCGCGAGCACATGCCGGCCTCGGCGCGAGTGCATTACGCCTATATCCACGCCGGCGGCATCGCCCCCAATGTCGTGCAGGCGCAAGCGACCGTGCGCCATCTGATCCGCGCACTGACGCTCGGTGAGATGTGGGATCTCGTGCGGCGGGTGAAAGCAATCGCGGACGGCGCCGCGCTGATGACCGAGACAAAGGTCGTGGCACGCCAGCTCTCGGGCGATGCCAACCTCGTCGGCAACCGGCCTCTGGAGGAGGCGATGCACGCCAATCTCCAACGCCTCGGCGGGCCGGGCTTCGATGCGGCCGACCGGGCGTTTGCGGCGGAATTCCAGAAGACCTTCTCGCAGGACGACATCCGGGCCTCCTATGGCCGCGCCGGATTGCCGCTGCGCGAGGGCGAATCCCTCAGCGACGAGATCTATCCGCTCGACGCGAAGACCGATCTCTCGGTCGGGTCGACCGATGTCGGCACGGTGAGCTGGGTGGTGCCGACCGTGCAGTGTCGCGCCGCTTGCTATGCCATCGGCACGCCTGGCCATTCCTGGCAGTTGGTGGCTCAGGGCAAGGCGCCGGCCGCCCATAAAGGCTTGGCGCTGGCAGCCAAGGCCATGGCGGGCGTCGCGGTCGATGCGCTGTCGCAGCCGGAGCTACTGAAAGCTGCGAAGGACAACTTCGCCGCCTTCCGCGCCAAAAACCCGTTCCAGAACCCGATCGGCGACGATGTCGAGCCGCCGCTCGACATGGCCGCGCATTGAAATTCCGCTGGGGCCCCGAGCGGCGATGTCGAGCCGCCGCTCGACATGGCCGCGCATTGAAATTCCGCTGGGGCCCCGAGCGCTCATCCTGAGGAGCGCCATAGGCGCGTCTCGAAAGATGCTCCAGGTGGTTCCGGAGCCTCCGTGAGCATCCTTCGAGACGCCGCTTGTGCGGCTCCTCAGGATGAGGGCTACGGAAAGCCTGCAAGCTCTGGCTCAGGCCAGGCTTTTCAGCCGGTAAAGCGCGTCCAGCGCCGCGCGCGGCGTCATCTCGTCGAGTTCGAGCGCGTCGAGCGCCTCGCGCAAGCCGTCCGGTTCGTCCGTATCGGGCAGTGGTGCCGGCCGGCGCTGCGGTACGGCGAAGAGCGGCAGATCATCGACCAGCGAGGCGACCGGCTTCTCGCGCTCTGTCTTCTCCAATTCGCCGAGGATGGCACGGGCGCGCTCGACCACAGCGAGCGGCAGGCCCGCGAGCTTGGCGACCTGGATGCCGTAGGAGCGGTCGGCCGCGCCCGGCACCACCTCGTGCAGAAAGACCACCTCGCCTTTCCATTCGGTGACCCGAACGGTCGCGTTGGTGACGCGCTCCAGCCGGTCGCCCAGCGCCGTCAACTCATGATAATGCGTCGCGAACAGGCTGCGGCAGCGGTTGATCTCATGCAGATGCTCGATCGCGGCCCAGGCGATGGAGAGCCCGTCGAAGGTCGCGGTACCCCGGCCGATCTCGTCGAGGATGACGAGTGCGCGCGGTCCGGCCTGGTTCAGGATCGCGGCGGTCTCGACCATCTCGACCATGAAGGTCGAGCGCCCGCGCGCCAGATCGTCGGCGGCGCCGACGCGCGAGAACAGCCGGTCGACGATGCCGATATGGGCGCGGTCCGCCGGCACGAAGGCGCCCATCTGCGCCAGCACCGCGATCAAGGCGTTCTGGCGCAGGAAGGTCGATTTACCGGCCATGTTCGGACCGGTGATCAGGCAGATGCGCCCGCCCTTGGCATCGATGCCCGGTGGCGATAGCTCGGTATCGTTGGCGACGAAGGGCTTTCCGTCGCGCTTCAGCGCGTTCTCGACGACGGGGTGCCTGCCGCGCTCGATGCTGAAGGCCACGCTCTCGTCGATCTGCGGACGGGTCCAGCCCTCGACAGCAGCGAGATCGGCCAGGCCAGCCGCGACGTCGAGTTCGGCCAGCGCCTGCGCCGCAGCCTTGATCGCTTCGGACTGCGCCAGAACCATCTCGGCCAGGCGTGCGAAGATGGCGAGTTCGAGCTTCAGCGCCCGGTCGGCGGCCGAGGCGATCTTGGCCTCCAGTTCACCGAGCTCGATAGAGGAAAAACGCATCGCGTCCGACATCGTCTGGCGATGCACGAAGACGGCCCGCCACGGCTCCTTCAGGAAGGTCTCGCCGGCGGCCTGCGGCACCTCGACGAAGTAGCCGAGCATGGCGTTGTGCTTGATGCGCAGCGTCCGGCAGTCCGTCTCGGCGGCGTAGCGGGCCTGCAATTGCGCGATCACCTTGCGCGAATCGACCTGCAGCAGACGTAGCTCGTCCAGCCTGGCGTCGTGCTCCTCGCGGACGAAGCGGCCGTCGCGGCGATTGAGCGGCAATTCGTCGGCAAGGGTGGCGCCAAGCGCCAGCGGCAGATCCGGATCGCTGGCCGCGAGCGCATGCATGGCGTGGGCCAGATCAGCCGGGAGATCGCCCGACCGGACGAGCATCGCCGCGATCTCGCGGGCGGCATCGAGACCAACCCCGAGCGCGGCAAGGTCGCGCGGGCCGCCACGGTCGAGCGAGAGCCTCGCCAGGGCACGAGCGATGTCCGGCACCTTGTCGAGCGCGCGGCGCAGATTTTCGCGCAAGGCCACATCGGCCACCAGGACCGCCACTGCGTCATGACGCGCGGCGATCGCGGCGGGTTCGGTCAGCGGGCCTGCCAGCCGTTCCGCCAGCAAGCGGGCGCCGCCCGGCGTCACGGTGCGGTCGATCGCGGCAAGCAGACTGCCTTGCCGCTCGCCGCCCAAGGTGCGCGTGAGTTCCAGGTTGGCGCGCGTGGCGGCGTCGATCAGCATCGTCGCCGAGCCGGCATCCCGCACCGGCGGGGACAAAGGCGGCCGCGCGCCGAACTGGGTGCGCTCGACATAAGCCAACGCAGCGCCAGCCGCCGCGATCTCGGCCCGGCTGAAGGCGCCGAACGCATCGAGCGTCGCGACACCGAAGAATTCCTTCAGCCGCCGCTCGGCCGAGGCCGCGTCGAGCCCATCACGGGCCAGCGGCGTCACGGGAATCGCGTTCTCGCGCCAGAATTCCTTGAGTTCGGGGTCGTCATGGATCGCGTCCGGGCAGACGATCTCGCGCGGCTCCAGACGTGCGAACTCGATCGCGAGCCGCTCCTGCGGCGTCTCCATCACGGTGAAGCGGCCGGTCGAGATGTCGATCGCGGCGAGCCCGTAGAGCGAGGCCGCCTCGCCGGTCTTGCGGCGCGCGACTGCCAGCAACAGGCTGGCGCGTCCCGGCTCCAGCAGGCGCTCCTCGGTGATGGTGCCGGGCGTGACGAGGCGCACGACGTCGCGCTTGACCACCGATTTGGGGCCGCGCTTCCTGGCCTCGGCCGGGTCCTCCGTCTGCTCGCAGACGGCAACGCGATGGCCGGCCGCGATCAGGCGCTGGAGATAATCGTCGGCGCGCTCCACAGGCACGCCGCACATGGGGATGTCGTCACCCTGATGCTTGCCGCGCTTGGTCAGCACGATGCCCAGCGTGCGCGAGGCGATTTCAGCATCGCGGAAGAACAGCTCGTAGAAATCGCCCATGCGGTAGAACAGCAGACAGTCGGGATTGGCGGCCTTGATCTCGACGTACTGCGCCATCATCGGCGTGACGCGCTCGGGCGCAGCCCCCGCAGGGCTGGCGGCGCGGATCGCATCGCTGGGGGGGCTATGGCGCATGAGTCGCGCACGCTAGCAAAATGCGCGGCCGAGGCCAGCCGTTAGGACGGCTTTCAACAATTGAAACGAGGATGACAGGGATTCCCCATCGGCGGAAGGCCGCCCCGTTGCTGATCAACCTCGTCCAGAGCCTGTTCTTCCTCCTCTTCGCCGGGCTGGTGCTAACAATGGTCGCACCTGCCTTCACCGGGCGCGACTGGCTGCGACCGTGGGCGGTCGGGGTTCTCTTCGCAGCCGGCGCGCTGGTCGGCATGGCGAACCCGGTCGAAATCTATCCCGGACTGCTGATCGATTCGCGCAACACCTTCGTGATTCTGGCCGGACCTATTGGCGGGCCGCTCGCTGCCATTATTACCGCAGTGCCGCTAGTTATTGCGCGGGCCATGGCCGGCGGTGTCGGCATGGCCACGGGGATCAGTGGCGTGCTGATCCGGATGGCAGTCGGCATCGCCTTTTCGATCTGGCTGCGTCAGCGGCGCCGGCCGTTGAGGGCGCAGGACATGATCCTGCTCAGCTCGATCGACGCCGTCTGCCTGCTCGGCTCGACACCGTTCATTCCCGGCGCGGCCGGGGAGACTTTCCTGCACGACGCCGTGCCCGCGATGATACTGGTCAGCACGATTGGCATCATGCTGACGGGCATAGTGATCATCAATGACAATGACCGCCGCGAGACGGCCTACCGCTTGAGGACCATGATCGAGAGGGCGCCCGGTATGCTCTACCAGCGCATGCTCACGCCGGACGGCAAGCGCTCCTATCGCTTCGCCTCCTTCGGGATCGACAAGGCGCTAGGCGTCACGAAGGAGGAGGCCGAGCAGGATCCGGAAATCTGGCTCGGCAAGATGTTCACGGAGGATCGCGAGCGGTTCGATCGCCAGGAGCGCGACAAGCCGCACGACGATCCGACATGGCGTTTCGAGGGCCGTTACCATCGGGTCGATGGCGGCATTCTCTGGCTGCGCAGCGAATCGTCGCGGCGCCGGCTGTCGGATGGCAGCTATGTCTGGGACGGCATCCTGCTCGATGTCACGCCCGAGAAGACGCTGGAGGTCCGGCGCGACGAGATCGAGGCTCTGCGCAAGACCGCGCTCGGCGAGCTCGCCGGCGATCTCGAGCGCACCGTCGGCCAGGCTTTGGGCGATGTCGGGATCGCTATCCGCGACATGCAGGCGGCCGCCGGCTTGATGGTCGAGAGCGCCAACAAGACCACGGGCCGCGCCGACGAGGCGACGCAGGAAGCCGGCAGCGCGTCGCGCCGCGTCGGCAGCGTCGCGATGGCGGCGGAGGATATCGAGGCCTCGATCCGTGAATTGACCTTCCAGACCCGGCATGCCGACGAAACCGTCCGCGCCGCGGCGAGCTATGTTCGCAGCACCCGGCAGGACATGACCGGGCTTGCTCAGGCCGCCGACAAGGTCAGCGCCGTGCTGAACTTCATCGAGGAGATCGCCTCGCGGACGAACCTGCTCGCGCTCAACGCCACGATCGAGGCGGCGCGTGCGGGCGCCGCCGGGCGCGGCTTCGCGGTCGTGGCAGGCGAGGTGAAGACGCTGGCGGAGCAGACGCAAAAGGCGACCCGCGACATCGCGGCAACGCTGGCGGAAATCAGGCGGGCCGCCGCCACGACCTTCGAGGCGGTCAGCCATATCCAGGAGACGATGACGACGATCGAGGCGACCTCCGGCGCCATCGCCAGCGTGGTGACACGGCAGGCGGACCTCGCCAGCGGGATCGCGACCGATGCCCAGGCCGTGGTCGCGAACGCCGACAGCGTCAGCACGAATATCGGCGCGGTCGGCACCGAGGCGCGCATCACCGGAGATGCGGCGCTCCGGGTCGCCGATGCGGCGCGCAAGGTGGACGACCAGGCCGAGGCGCTCGACCGCTATGTCGGCGATTTCGCCAGGCGCGTCCGCAACAGGCTCTGAGCAGCCGCTCGCCTTCGCCGCCAGGTCGCTTCCTGATCCAACGCTTCTTGTGATGCGGCGGGGCAGTGCCCTATGGTCCTGCCGAGGAAACGCTCAAGAAGAAGATGCCTGCCATGACCGACCGCCCGACGACGAAACGCGCCCGCCCGACCTTCACGGACCAGGAGGCGCTGCTGTTCCATTCGGAGGGACGCCCGGGCAAGCTCGAGATCGTGGCGACGGTGCCGATGGCGACGCAGCGCGACCTTTCGCTCGCCTATTCCCCCGGTGTCGCCGTGCCGGTGCTTGCGATCGCAGAAGATCCGAGCAGGGCCTACGACTACACCGCGCGCGCCAACCTCGTCGCCGTCATCAGCAACGGCACCGCGATCCTGGGGCTCGGCAATCTCGGCGCGCTCGCCTCCAAGCCGGTGATGGAAGGCAAGGCGGTCCTGTTCAAGCGCTTCGCCGATGTCGATTCGATCGATCTCGAGGTCGATACGGAAGACCCGGACAAGTTCATCGACGCGGTGCGCTATCTCGGCCCGTCCTTCGGCGGCATCAACCTCGAGGACATCAAGGCCCCCGAGTGCTTCATCATCGAGCAACGCCTGCGCGAGCTGATGGATATCCCGGTCTTCCATGACGACCAGCACGGCACCGCGATCATCGCCGCAGCCGGCCTGATCAACGCGCTGGACATTACCGGCCGCGACATCAAATCGACCCGGCTCGTGATCAACGGCGCGGGCGCCGCCGCCATCGCCTGCATCGAACTGCTGAAGGCGATGGGCTTCAAGCCCGACAACGTCATCCTCTGCGACACCAAGGGCGTGATCTACCAGGGCCGCACCGAGGGCATGAACCAGTGGAAGTCGGCCCACGCCGCGATCACCGACCGGCGCACGCTGGCGCAGGCGCTGGACGGGGCGGACGCCTTCTTCGGCCTGTCGCAAAAGGGCGCGGTGACCCCCGAGATGGTCGCCTCGATGGCGCCGAATCCGATCATCTTCGCGATGGCCAACCCCGACCCCGAGATCACACCGGAAGAAGTCCACGCCATCCGCGACGACGCCATCATGGCGACGGGGCGCTCGGACTATCCCAACCAGGTCAACAACGTGCTGGGCTTCCCCTTCATCTTCCGGGGCGCGCTCGATGTGCGCGCCACCACGATCAACATGGAAATGAAGATCGCGGCGGCCGAGGCGCTGGCGGCTCTCGCCCGTGAGGACGTGCCCGATGAGGTCGCCGCCGCCTATCAGGGTTCGCGGCCGCGCTATGGCAAGGACTACATCATCCCGGTGCCGTTCGACCCGCGCCTGATCCATGTCGTGCCGATGGCGGTGGCAAAGGCGGCGATGGAGTCCGGCGTCGCCGGCAAGCCGATCGTCGATACCAAGGCCTACAAGGCGCAGCTCGCCGGCCGCCGCGACCCGATCGCGGGCACGCTTAACCGCATCTTCGAGCGCGTCCGGCGCTATCCCAAGCGCGTCGTCTTCGCGGAGGGCGAGGAGGAGCAGGTCATTCGCGCTGCCGCCTCCTTCGTGGCCCAGGGGCTCGGCCAGGCGATCCTCGTCGGCCGCGACGAGCGCATTCAGGAGACGGCGGCATTTCTCGGCGTCGATCTGGAGGGCAAGGGCATCGAGATCCACAATGCCCGGCTCTCGCACCGCAATTCGGCCTATGCGCAGTATCTTTACGAGCGCCTGCAGCGGCAGGGCTATCTCTTCCGCGACTGCCAGCGCCTGATCAACCAAGACCGTAACCATTTCGCAGCCGCTATGGTCGCACTCGGCGATGCCGACGCGATGGTGACGGGCGTGACCCGCAACTACTCGATCGCGCTGGAAGAGGTTCGCCGCGTCATCGACGAGAAGCCCGGCCATCGGCTGATCGGCGTCTCCGTGGTGATCTCGCGCGAGCGCACCGTGCTGGTCGCCGATACCGCGATCACCGAGATGCCGACGGCGCAGGAACTGTCCGAGATCGCGATCGAGGCCGCCGGTGTCGGTCGCAGGCTGGGTTACGAGCCCAAGGTCGCGATGCTGGCCTTTTCGAGCTTCGGCCATCCCGCCGGCGAGCGCTCGGAGAAGGTGCGCAAGGCCGTGGCGATCCTCGACGGGCAGCGCGTCGATTTCGAATATGACGGCGAGATGGCGGCCGATGTCGCGCTGAACCGCGAGCTGATGAGCCAGTATCCGTTCTGCCGGCTGAGCGGCCCGGCCAATGTGCTGGTGATGCCGGCGTTCCACTCCGCCTCGATCTCCACCAAGCTGCTGCAGGAACTGGGTGGCGCAACCGTGATCGGCCCGCTGATCGTCGGCCTCGACAAGCCGGTTCAGATCGTGCCGCTCGGCGCCAAGGACACCGATATCGTCAACATGGCGGCGCTGGCGGCCTTCAACATCGGCGGCTGATCACGATCACGAGGCGGCACCAGCGCTGCGTGATTCTGGCCGGCCGGCGGACCCGGCGCCCTCCTCGCGCGTTCTGTTGCCGCGGCGGCTTGTGCATCGGTGTCGAAGCGCTATGTCTGCGGCAGGTGCGCTGCCGGCGTGTCCTTTCGTCCCATGGCGCCGCCGCCCGGCGGCGCGCAACCGACAAGAGCGCGCATGTCCTTCGGCCCGCACGAGCCAGGTGCCCCCCTGCGCAGACGCAGTCGCTGGTGGTGGCTCGGCCCGCTCGCGAGCGTCGCCATCTTCGGCGCCTCGCTCGTCGTGCTCTGGCACATCATCGGGCAGATGAAGCCCGGCGACCTCACCGCCGCCTTCCAGCATGCAAGCCTGCGGCAGCTCGGCCTCGCCTGCGCCTTCACCGCGCTGAGCTACCTCCTGCTGACCGGTTATGACGCGCTGGCGCTGCGCCGGCTGGGCCTCTCGATCCCCTACCGCACCACGGCGCTGGCCTCGTTCACAAGTTATTCGGTGTCCTTCACCCTCGGCTTCCCGATCGTGACCGGCGGGACCGTGCGTTACTGGATCTATGCGCCCAAAGGCATCCGCGCCTCGGAGATCGCCAGCCTGACCGTGATCGCGGGGCTGACCTTCTGGCTCGGGCTCGGCGCCATTCTCAGCGTCAGCCTGTTCTATTCGGCGGAATCGGTCGCGGTGCTGGCGCGCACCTCGCCGCTTATCGTGCATATCGTGGGAGGAGCGATCTTGGCCGCGATCCTCAGCTATCTGACCTGGGTCGCGACCGACGAACGCACCGTCCGCGTCAGGGGCTGGAACCTGCCGCTGCCCGGTCTTGGCATCACGCTCGGCCAGATGATGCTGGGCGCCTGCGAGGTCTGCGCCGCGGCAGCCGTGCTCTTCGTACTGCTGCCCGGCGGCTACGAACTCGACTACCCGACTTTCCTGGCCGCCTATATCTTCGGCTGCCTGATCGGCATCGCCAGCCATTCGCCGGGCGGGCTCGGCGTCTTCGAGGCCACCATGCTGGTCGCGCTCAACCGCATCCCTTTCGAGCAGGTGCTCGGCGCGCTGCTGCTGTTTCGGGTGATCTACTACCTTCTGCCCTTTATTCTCGCGCTGGTCATGCTTGCGCTGAACGAGATGTTCCGCCGCATCCGCGTGCGCGAGCGCTGAGCTATTTGATCGCCAGGATAATCAGCAGGAAAGCGAGCAGGATTAGGAACTGACGGAAGCTCCAGTTGATGCGGCGCAGCTCGTCGGCCACCGCTTCCTCCTCCTCGACATCCCCTGCCGCAGGCACATGGACCGGCGGAATGGGCTGCGGCACAGACTCCGACACGCTCGACGCCGCCGCCATGTCGCCCTGCGGCGGTGCCGACCATTCCAATTTTTCGACGAAGCCGCGCGCCGGCATGCTGCCCGCCCCGTCGCCATCGGGCCCAAGATAACGATCGATCGACGCGTCCACAGGGCGGTCGCGGTCGCGCTCGCGGAGCCAAAGGCTGGTGGTCGCGCTCAAGCTGACCTCATGCGCCAGCCCAGCCAGGAGATCGGCCTTCAGCGCCTCAAATACGGTGGAGGGCACAAAGGCCTCGGCGAAGGCAGGCATGTCGGAGGCGTCCTCGCGCCAGCCGATCAGCAGCAGCAAGCGCGATTCCTCGCCAGCATTCAAGAGTGGTCGCAGAGTCAGCCGGAGCCGGGTCGCGGTGCCCTCGCGGCCGGGACGGCGCAGGCCACCATCGACGATCCGGGCATCGGCCTCGATCCGCCGGATATCATCGAGCCTTCCGTCGCGGCTGGCATAGCCGCCGACGAATCGCAGGGCGTTTCCCGCCAGCAGAATCGGCCGCGCGAGATCCTGGACATAGCCGGATGGGAAGCCTTCGGTGGTGCTGTGCCCGTCGGCGACGGTCATGCGCGCCGGCTGTGATTCGTCCATGCTTCCGCCCTGCTTCGCCCCGAGGATAGCAGCTTGGCCAGAGAGCGTCAGGTCTGCTCCTGACGGCATCGGGCCGCAGCCGCTCTAAAAGCGGCCTCACACCATTCAACCTGGGAGGACCGCATGGCCGAGGAACTCGTTCTCTACACCAACCCGATGTCGCGCGGACGTATCGCCCGCTGGATGCTGGAGGAAGTGGGGCAGCCCTACCGCACCGAGATCCTCGGCTATGGCGATGCGATGAAAGGCCCTGCCTACAAAGCGATCAACCCAATGGGCAAGGTGCCGGCCCTCGTTCATGGCAGGACCGTCGTGACCGAATGCGCCGCGATCTGCGCCTATCTCGCCGATGCCTTTCCCGAGGCGGGGCTGGCGCCGGCAACTGGCGACCGCGGCGCCTATTATCGCTGGATGTTCTTCGCCGCCGGACCGGTGGAGGCGGCCGTGACCAACAAGGCCTTCGGGTTCGAGGTGCCGCCGGAGCGGGAAATGTCGATCGGCTACGGCAGCTTCGCGACCGTGATGGACACGCTGGAAGAGGCGGTTTCGCAAAGCGAATACATCGCTGGCGACCGCTTCAGCGCGGCGGATGTCTATGTCGGCTCGCATATCCAGTGGGGCCTGCAGTTTGGCTCCATCGCGAAACGGCCCGCCTTCGAGGCCTATGCATCGAGGCTGTCCCAACGACAGGCCGCACGGCGAGCCCATGAGATCGACGAGGCCGCCATGGCCGCGATGAAAAAGGCCGGATGAGCCACGCGCAGCGCGTGCAGCGCATGGCAAGCCGCCCGCCTGGCGACTTGCCGCTCGCCGGCAGCGGATCTAGAGTTCAGGGAATCGTGGGGCCTCAGCCCCTGTCTGCACCGTTTCGTGCGGCCCCCAAGCAAGATTAGCCATGAACGACATGTCCGCCATCGCCCGGCCGCGCCACGGCATGGGCTTTTATCCTTTCGTGGGTCTCGCCGCCGCCTTGATGGCGACGAACGCGCTCGCGATCGATTCGATGCTGCCCGCGCTGCCGCAAATGGCGGAAGCGCTCGGCATCGCCGAGGCCAACCAGCGTCAGTGGATCATCACGGCCTATCTGCTCGGCTTCGGCGTCTCGCAGATTTTTTACGGCACGATCTCGGATCGTTACGGCCGCCGGCCGGTGCTGTTGACGGGGCTGGCGGTCTATATCGTGGCCAGCGTGGCCGCCGCTTTCGCCGGTTCGTTCGAGACCATGATGGTCGCGCGCGTGGTGCAGGGTGTCGGCGCCGCCGCGACGCGGGTGCTCGTCGTCTCCATCGTGCGCGACTGCTATTCAGGCCGCGAGATGGCGCGGGTGATGTCGCTGGCGATGATCGTCTTCCTGGCCGTGCCGATCCTGGCCCCCTCGATCGGCCAGGCGATTCTCTGGGTCGCGCCATGGCGCTGGATTTTCGGCATTCTGACCAGTTTCGCGAGCGTTGTGATGATTTGGGTGCTGTTCAAGCTGCCCGAGACCCAGCGGATCGAGGACCGCAAGGCGATCGACTTCGCCAATGTCTCGGCTGCGTTCCGCACCACGCTGACGAGCCGCGTCGGCGTCGGCTACATGCTGGCGATGGCCTTCGTGCTCGGCGGATTGTTCGGCTTCATCAATTCGGCGCAGCAGGTCTTCGTCGACGTGTTCCATGCGCCGGAGCTGTTCACCACGATCTTCGCCGGCATTGCGCTGTTCATGGCGGCGGCCTCTCTGGTGAATTCCAAGATCGTCGGACGGCTGGGCATGCGCCGCGTCTCGCATGGCGCGCTGATCGGCTACATCGTGCTGACCGGCGCCCATGCGCTGCTGGCGCTGTCCGGCCATGAATCGCTCGTCAGCTTCGCGCTGTTCCAAGGTGCGGCGATGTTCTGCTTCGGCCTGATCGGCCCCAATTTCGGGGCGCTTGCGATGGATCCGCTCGGCCATGTCGCGGGCACGGCGTCCTCGATCCAGGGCTTCGTCACGACCGTGGTCGGAGCGCTGCTCGGCTTCTATATCGGCCAGCATTTCGACGGGACGATCGTGCCGATCACGCTCGGCTTCTCGCTCTGCGGCCTGGTCGCGCTGGCGATCGTGCTGTTCGTCGAGAAAGGGCGCCTGTTCAACCCGGCGCCGGGGCGCAGCTGAGCCGCTTTGTCATCCTTCCGCCGCCCTTGGCGACGGATCTGCCCGGAATCGTCTCAGACCATCGCGCGTCCAACGGACGCGGTCACGATGCTCTATCCTATCGCTGGAGCATCGGATTTCTCCGAAAAGTGGATTCCCCTTTTCGGTCCGATGCTCTAGCCGAAGCGTTCAGGATTCGCCGTGGCTCGGGACGCGATGTCGCCGCCGTTCGCAGTCCCGCATAACAGGATCGCTCACGCGACCTTGAGATTCACTGCCGCATTCTTGCCTGTCTTGCGATCGGGCTCGAGGTCGAAGGAAATCTTCTGGCCTTCGTTCAGGCTGCGCAGGCCCGAGCGCTCGACGGCGCTGACATGGACGAAGATGTCGGTTCCGCCCTCATCGGGCGTGATGAAGCCGTAGCCCTTGGTCTCGTTGAACCATTTGACGGTTCCCGTGCTCACTTGCATTCCTTCCGGTCATAGCTGCCGGACCATCCCGGCAAGGCAGTCTATGAGGCAATCCGCGCCGGTTGCAATGCCGCGCCGCACAAACCTTTCCGCGAGTGCGAAGAGCGTCGGCCGGGTTGCCGGCAGCGCAGCCCCGCTGCGAACAGGCAGACCTTGCGGGCGCGATGGCTCTCCCGCATGAACGCAGGCCAGCCCAAGGGAGCCGCCATGACCAACTATGTGATCGATCCGCCCGCCATCGTCTCGGTCCCGGTCGCCGGCGGCGGAGCCTTCCCGGTTCGCCGGGTGTTCTGCGTCGGTCGCAATTATGCCGAGCACACCCGCGAAATGGGCGGTGACCCGGACCGCGAGGAGCCGTTCTTCTTCACCAAGCCGGCCGACGCGCTGCTGATCAACGGCGCCGACATGCCCTATCCGACCAAGACGAAGGACCTCCACCACGAGATGGAGCTCGTCGTCGCGATCGGCACGGGTGGCAGGGACATCCCGGAATCGGAGGCGCTCGCGCATGTCTACGGCTATGCGGCCGGGCTCGATATGACGCGCCGCGACCTCCAGAACGCCGCCAAGAAGACCGGACGCCCCTGGGACATGTCAAAGGGCTTCGACCTTTCCGGCCCTGTCGGCGAGATCGTGCCGGCGGCGCAGTCGGGCCACCCCAGCGCGGGCAAGATCGAACTCACCGTCAACGGCACCGTGCGGCAGACCTCCGACCTCGCCAAGCAGATCTGGAACGTCGAGGAGACGATCAGCTATCTCTCCAGCCTCGTCGAGCTGAAGCCTGGCGACCTGATCTTCACCGGCACGCCCGAGGGCGTCGCCGCCGTCGACAAGGGCGACGTGCTGGAAGGCGAGATCGCCGGCGTCGGCACCGTGCGCACCCGCATCGCCTGATCGCAAGCGCGAGGATTTGAACCCATGGCCCTGACCCCCGACGCCTCGGGCGTCTTCCCGATCGCGCCGACGCCGTTCAACCCGGACGGCAGCATCGACTGGATGTCCGCCGACCGGCTCTTCGACTTCTATCGCGAGATCGGCGCCGATGGCGCCACCGTTCTCGGCATCATGGGCGAGGCGCCCAAGCTCGAACCGGAGGAATCGGTCGAGCTCGTGAAGCGTGCCGTGGCCAGGCTTTCGGGCAAGCCGATCATCGTCGGCGTCTCCGCGCCGGGCTTTGCGGCCATGCGTTCGCTTGCCCGGCAGGTGATGGAGCTGGGCGCCGGCGGCGTGATGATCGCGCCGCCGACCTCGCTTCGCACCGACGACCAGATCACCGGCTACTATGCGCAGGCGGTCGAGGCGATCGGCAGCGATATCCCCTTCGTCATCCAGGATTATCCGCTGACATTGTCGGTGGTGATGACACCTGCGGTGATCCGCAGGATCGTGCAGGACAACCCATCCTGCGTGATGCTCAAGCACGAGGACTGGCCGGGGCTCGAGAAGATTTCGACTCTGCGCAAATTCCAGGCGGAGGGCAGCTTGCGGCCGATCTCGATCCTGACCGGCAATGGCGGGCTCTTCCTCGATTTCGAAATGGAGCGCGGCGTCGACGGGGCCAATACCGGCTATGCCTTCCCGGAGCTGCTGATCGATGTGGTCCGGCTGCAAAAGGCCGGCCAGCGCGACGCGGCGCATGACATCTTCGACGCGCATCTGCCGCTGATGCGTTACGAGCAGCAGCAGGGCGTGGGGCTGGCGGTTCGCAAATACACGATGATGAAGCGGGGCATCCTCGCCCACGACGCCCAACGCAAGCCTGGCTCCAGCTTGAGTGCGGCCGCGCGGGCCGAGGTTGACTATCTGCTCGGGCGTATCGCCAGGCACGATTCGAGGGCGAGGATCTGAACGACCGGGCCGTCATTCTCGGGCGCTGCCGAGCAGCGACCCGAGAAACTCCGGCAAGAGATGCTCGGGTCAGGCCCGAGCATGACGCCTTGCGTTTCGGCTAGTGGCCCTTGTGCTCGTCGCCCTTGGCGGCGATCGAGTCGACCTTGAACTCGACATCCACGGTGCCGGCCTTTTCGAAGGTGAGCGTGCCCTTCATCATCTCACCCATCTTGAGCGGCTCTTTCAGGTCCATGAACATGATGTGGTAGCCTCCGGGCTTGAACTCGACCTTCTGGCCGGGCGCGATCTCGACGCCTTTTTCCATCGGGCGCATGGTCATGACGCCGTCCTTGACCTGCATGTCGTGAATCTCCGCGCGGGCGGCGAAGGGCACCGAGACCGAAACCAGCCGGTCCGGCGTCGAGCCCGTATTCTCGATCGAGAGATAGCCGCCGCCGACCTTGGCGCCATTGGGCGTGGCGCGCGACCAGGGGTGGCCGATCTGCAGGGCACCGGCCTTGAAGCTGTGAGCGGAGGCGACCAGAGAGGCGCAGGAGGCCGCGAGCGCGAAGGCGCCTACCGCGGCGAAACGAGCATAATTCATTGTAATATCCTTGAAGCCGGCCGTGAGGCGGCCGTGAACGGGAGCCGGACTGCGCAGCGCGCATCGTCCGGGATGGTGTCAGCGAACGAAGAAAATGCGCGTCAGGCCAAAGGCGGCGCGCGCGATCGCGGCAGGCCGCGAACCGAACCCTGAGGAAGGCTCGCAGAGACGAACGGCAGCGGCGCAAGATCATGCGCCTGCCGCATTGCGATTCCGACCGCCAGCACCGGCGGTGCGGCGAGAACCGGGTTATGCGAGCAGCCCTTGCAATGGCCGAGATCACCGAGCGGCGCGGATGGCGCACCATTTCCCCCGTCGTCAGGGATCGGCGCGCCCGAGCAGAGCACGGCGCCGGGCTCCATCCCGAAGGCCAGTGCCGGTACCGGAGACAGCGCGGCCGCCAGGACCGCCAGCGCATAGGCGCAGGCCAGCCAGGCTCCGAGGACGGAGCGGCGCAGGCGGGCCAGCAGGCTGTCGCGGGCAGCGATCATGCGCGCAATAGCCTTCGCTTTCGCCGTGCCGTCAAGCGGCGAGATGCCCCGCCGTTTCAGCCCGACATGACGTTTGCAACCAGCGGCAGAGAATAATCTTCTCCGAGAGCCCGTTTCTTTAAAAGAACGACGAGATTGACAAACAGGACGCCTCGTTCCAGATTGGATGTGCTTGCGGGGTTACCCGTCAGCCGCGGAGATTTGAGCGAGCAGCTTGCACCGCGTCACCAAATGCTAAAGCGCCACGACCGGGTCGTGGGCTCCAGATCGAGGAGACGAACATGACCATTGTACAGAATTTTCCGAACCCTTTGCGCTTCTGCCGCTGTTGTCGACGCTGAGACAGCCGGGCCACCCGCCCGCCTTCTAGTCCCCCGTCTTCATCATCGAGGCCGCCACGCGGCGCAGAGGCTAAATCCATGACAGCTCTTTCTTCGACCAGCCGGCACAGTCCGGCACAGCAGGCCTATGTCATCGAGGTCGGCGAGACCCAAGCGGGGCTCGTCAACCGACGCGAGGACGAGCTGTTCTTCACCTTCATCGCGGCCGATGCCAGCTTCCGCGCGCTGGACGGGCACCGCTTCGCCACGCCGGGCGCGGCCGAGCATGCCGCGCGGTTGCTGGCGAGCCCTAGCCGGGCCCTCGGTTTCCGGTTGGCGTCGTGAGCCGGATCTCCGCCCTCCTCGCCCTCTGGCGTGCCGCGACCGGCTGGTTCGCCCAGCCGGTTCGCGTGCCGGCTTCGATGGACGACGCCCGTCGGCACGCTCTGCGGGCCGTGACGCTGGAGCAGCTCCGCGACAGCGAGTGGCCCTGCCATCCGCATTTCTGAGGTCATGATGAACGCCCCCGTCAAACCCGATGCGTTCGGCATCGGCGCCAAACCCTTAGCTGGAGCGGAGCCCTTCGCCCTCGCGAAACCCGCCATCCGTTTCGAGCAGGTCGGCAAGACCTATCCGGGACGTGGCGGACAGCCCGACGTGACCGCGCTTTCCAGCATCGACCTGTCGGTGCCGGCGGGCGCGATCTTCGGCGTCATCGGCCGCTCGGGCGCCGGGAAATCCACGCTGATCCGGCTTGTGAACGGGCTGGAAAAAGCCACCGAAGGCCGTCTGTCGATCGATGGCGACGACGTCACGGGGCTCGACGAGCGCGACTGGCGCCGCCAGCGCCGTCGGATCGGCATGATCTTCCAGCATTTCAACCTGCTGTCGTCGCGCACTGTGTTCGACAATGTCGCGCTGCCGCTGGAAATCGCCGGGACACCGAAGACCGCGATCAGGGCCAAGGTCGAGAAATTGCTGGCGCTCGTCGGTCTTTCCGACAAGCACGGGCGCTATCCTGCCGAGCTCTCCGGCGGGCAAAAGCAGCGTGTCGGTATCGCTCGGGCTCTCGCTACTGACCCTAAGGTGCTGCTCTGCGACGAGGCGACCTCGGCGCTCGACCCGGAGACGACGCGCTCGATCCTGACGTTGCTTCGCCAGGTCAACCGCGACCTTGGCATCACCATCCTGCTGATCACCCATGAAATCCCGGTCATCAAGGAAATCTGCGACCGGGTCGCGGTGATCGAGGACGGGCGCATCGTCGAGGAGGGCGAGACCTTCTCCGTCTTCACCGATCCGCAACACCCGACCACCGCGCGCTTCGTCGAGGCCGTGACCGGCGTCGAACTTCCGGCGCATCTCGAAGGCCGGATCAGGCAGCAGACACGGGCGGGGGACAGCCTCGTGCTGCGCATCACCTTCACCGGCGAGAATGCCACGGCGCCCGTCATCAGCCGGCTCAGTTCGGTGGTGGGCGTCGACGTCAACATCCTGGCCGGCCGGATCGATGCCATTGCCGGGCGGCCCTTCGGCAGTCTGCTGGTCTCGGTTCCGGCGCGGCTGCCGGAGAGCGAGGCGGTGCTGGCCGCCCTCAAGAACCTCGAACTCAAGGCGGAGGTCGTCGGCCATGTCTCCTGAGATCATCCGCCTGATCGGGCAGGCGACGCTCGACACGCTGACGATGGTCGCGATCGCGGCCGGGATCGGCACTTTGGTCGGCCTGCCGCTCGGCGTCTTCCTTGCGACCAGCCGTCGTGGCGAGCTGTTCTCGGCGCCTGCCGCCAACCTGCTGCTCGGCACACTGGTCAACGCGACGCGCTCGACGCCGTTCATCATCCTCGTCGTCGCGATCATTCCGTTCACCCGGCTTGTCGCCGGAACCTCGATTGGCACCACGGCAGCAATCGTCCCGCTGACGGTCGCGTCCATTCCGTTCATCGCCCGGCTGATCGAAGGCGCGATCCGCGAGGTCGACCAGGGTCTCGTCGAGGCGGCCCGCGCCATGGGAGCGAGCCCCGTCCAGATCGTGCGCAAGGTGCTGGTGCCGGAGGCGCTGCCGGCGATCGTGCTCGGCCTGACGCTCGCCATCGTCAGCCTGATCGGCTTCTCCGCCATGGTCGGCGCGGTCGGCGGCGGCGGACTGGGCGATCTCGGCATCCGCTACGGCTACCAGCGCTTCATGCCCGAGGTGATGGCTGCGGTCGTCGCCGTGCTGATCGTCCTCGTCCAGGCCGTACAAAGCCTCGGCGACCGTCTCTCGCGCCGGCTGAACAAGCGCCTGCGCCACGTCTGAACTTCCATGCCAAACCACACTCAGCCCTCATCCTGAGGAGCGCTCGTAGAGCGCGTCTCGAAGGATGCTCAAGATGGTTCCAGAGACTCCTGAACCTTCCTTCGAGACGGCCCTATGGGCCTCCTCAGGATGAGGGCTGAAAGACATCCCCCACATAAAGGAACAGCCCATGTCCACCTTCACCCGCCGCGCCACGCTCGCCGCCGGCCTAGCCTTGACGCTTGCCACGCCGGCGCTGGCCCAGACCCCGCAGATCGTGCGCATCGGCGTCTCGCCGGGTCCTCATGCTGAAATCCTCGAGAAGGTGAAGCCGCTTCTCGCCGCGAAGGGCATCGATCTCAAGATCATCGAATTCTCGGATTATGTGGTGCCTAACCAGGCGCTCGACGCCGGCGAGCTGGAGGCGAATTCCTTCCAGAACCAGCCCTATCTCGACAATCAGGTGAAGGATCGCGGCTTCAAGATCGAGAGCGTGGGCCTGACCGTGAACT
Organism: Allobosea sp. P5_A5; assembly: GCF_056400625.1. NCBI lineage: Bacteria > Pseudomonadati > Pseudomonadota > Alphaproteobacteria > Hyphomicrobiales > Alloboseaceae > Allobosea > Allobosea sp. P5_A5. The sequence continues at coordinate 9,574 of NZ_JBFUKY010000017.1, read as the reverse complement.
TTCCGCTCGGCATCTACTCGTCGAAGTACAAGAGCTGGGCCGAGGTGCCGGATGGCTCCAGCGTCGCGATCCAGAACGACCCGACCAATGGCGGGCGCTCGCTGCTGCTGCTGCAGGACAAGGGCATCATCAAGCTCAAGGACGGTGTCGGCTTCAAGCCGGGTCCGGCCGACATCACCACCAACCCGAAGAAGCTGAAGATCATCGAGATCGAGGCCGCTCAGACGCCGCGCTCGCTCGCCGACGTCGCCGCTGCCGCGATCAACACGAACTATGCGGTCGACGCCAAGATCGACCCGGCCTCTGCCATCCTGCGCGAGGACGCCAAAGGCCCTTATGTCAACGTCATCGCCGTCCGCAGCGTCGACAAGGACAAGCCCTGGGTCAAGACGCTGGTCGACACCTACCACACGCCCGAGATCAAGGCCTTCGTCGCCGAGCGCTTCAAGGGCGCCGTGCTGGCGGGCTGGTAACCTCTCCTCCCCACCCGGCCCCGATCGGCCGGGCACCTGCCCCGGATGCGACCCGCATCCGGGGCTTTTCTTTGCTTGGTCAGCAACCGGGACGTCTGATCGCCATGACCGGCCCAGCGGCCGCAGTGCCACGATGATCCGGCGTCTCGTTTTCCGTAAGCATCGACGTCTCTCGGGTTCGACAGCCGCGACAGGGTGCGAACGAAGACCTGCCCAAAGCGCGCCGGAACCTTTTTCGGGCAGGCAGGTTTCTTAGCGGCAAGCCGCAGGGGCGGCATTCGAATTGAAGGATTAAGTGCCATGAGCAGCACGACCGACAAGATCAAGGGCATGGCCAACGAAGCCGCTGGCAACGTCAAGCAGGCTGCTGGCAAGGCCGTGAACAAGCCGGAATGGGAAGCCGAGGGCAAGGCGCAGGAGCTCAAGGGCGAAGCTCAGCAGGCCGTCGGCAAGGGCAAGGACGCCGTGAAGAACGTCGTCGACAAGGCCTGATCCAAGCCTGACTAGAATCGGAAAGGGCCGCCCAGCAGGGCGGCCCTTTTCGTTGTGTGTCTCTCAAGGCGGCGGCGGTCAGGCGGTGCCGAGGCCGCCCAGAAAGTCCTTCACGCGCCCGAAGAAACCGGCGGTTTCCGGATGGTTGTTGTGGGAGCTTTCACGCTCGAATTCCTCCAGAAGTTCGCGCTGCCGCGCGTTGAGCTTCTGGGGTGTCTCGATCACGACCTGAATATAGAGATCGCCGGTTTCGCGTGAGCGTAGGACGCTCATACCTTTGCCCTTCAGGCGGAACTGCTTGCCGGTCTGGGTCCCTTCCGGAACCTTGACCCGTGCCTGCTCGCCCGACAGCGTCGGCACCTCGATCTCGCCCCCGAGCGCGGCCGAAACCAGTCCGATCGGCACCCTGCAGAACAAATCGGCGCCGTCGCGCTGGAAGATCGCGTGCGGCTTGATCGACAGGAAGATGTAGAGGTCGCCCGCCGGCCCGCCGCGCAAGCCGGCCTCGCCCTCCCCTGCCAACCGGATGCGCGTTCCGTCCTCGACACCGGCCGGGATGTTGACCGAGAGCGTCCGCTCGCGCGTGACGCGGCCTGCGCCCTGGCAGTTCTTGCAGGGGTCGTCGATCACCTCGCCGCGACCATTGCAGGTCGGGCAGGTGCGTTCGACCGAGAAGAAGCCCTGATTGGCCCGCACCCGGCCATGGCCGCCACAGGTCGGGCACTGCCGCGTCTTGGAGCCGGGATTCGCGCCGGTCCCCGAACAGGATTCGCACGATACGGAGGTGGGGACGCGGATCGAGGCGTTCTTGCCGGTGAAGGCGTCCTCCAGCCCGACCTCGAGGTTGTAGCGCAGATCGGCCCCACGCTCGCGGCCGTTGGCGCCCTTCGCGCCGCCGCGCCGGGCATCGCCGAAAAAGGAATCGAAGATGTCCGACATGAAGTCGGAGAAATCCGGATTGCCGCCGGCACCACCCCCGCCGCCATTCTCGAAGGCGGCGTGGCCATGGCGGTCGTAGAGCGCCCGCTTCTGGCCGTCGGAGAGGACCTGATAGGCCTCGTTGATTTCCTTGAACTTGATCTCGGCCTGCACGTCTCCCGGATTCTTGTCGGGATGATGCTGCATCGCCAGCTTGCGGAAGGAGCCCTTGAGCTCAACCTCCGTCACCGTGCGGCTGACGCCGAGAACCTCGTAATAATCGCGCTTCGACATCGAAACGTTGTGTCCTTGTGGCCTGGCGCGACAGGGCCGGGCTCGCCGGCCCGGCCCTGTCGTTCAAGGCATCATCGCCCATGCAGCGACGCCATCTGCGAACGCAATGGCCGGGTCAAGCCCGGCCATCATGTCCTCGTCGATCAGCGCGCGATTACGCGCTCTTCTTCTTGTCGTCCGAGACGTCCTTGAAGTCGGCGTCGATGACGTCGTCTTTCTTGGCTTCCTCGGCATGGCCATCTTCGGCCGCAGCACCCTCGGTCTGGCTGGCGGCATACATCGCCTCGCCAAGCTTCATCGAGGACTGCATGACCTCGTTGGTGCGGGTCTTGATCGCCTCGGCGTCGTCCCCGGCAAGTGCAGCCTTAAGCTCCTCGACCGCCGTCTCGATCGCCGACTTGTCGGCCTGCGAGACCTTGTCGCCATAGTCCTTCAGCGACTTCTCGGTCGAATGCACCAGGCTTTCGCCCTGGTTCTTCGCCTCGACCACCTCGCGGCGCTTCTTGTCCTCCGACGCATTGGCCTCGGCATCCTTCACCATCTTCTGGATGTCGGCATCGCTGAGACCACCGGAAGCCTGGATCTTGATCTGCTGCTCCTTGTTGGTGGCCTTGTCCTTCGCCGTCACCGAGACGATGCCGTTGGCGTCGATGTCGAAGGTCACCTCGATCTGCGGCATGCCGCGCGGGGCCGGCGGGATGCCCATCAGGTCGAACTGGCCGAGCACCTTGTTGTCGGCCGCCATCTCGCGCTCGCCCTGGAAGACCCGGATCGTCACCGCGTTCTGGTTGTCCTCGGCGGTGGAGAAGACCTGGCTCTTCTTGGTCGGGATCGTGGTGTTGCGGTCGATCAAGCGGGTGAACACGCCGCCCAGCGTTTCGATGCCAAGCGAGAGCGGGGTCACGTCGAGCAGCAGCACGTCCTTGACGTCGCCCTGGAGGACGCCGGCCTGAATCGCGGCGCCGATGGCAACGACTTCGTCCGGGTTGACGCCCTTATGCGGCTCCTTGCCGAAGAACTGCTTCACGACCTCCTGGACCTTCGGCATGCGCGTCATGCCGCCGACGAGCACGACCTCGTCGATCTGGCCCGCCGAGATGCCGGCATCCTTGAGCGCCTTGCGGCAAGGCTCGATGGTGCGCTGGACCAGATCATCGACCAGGCTCTCGAACTTGGAGCGCGAGAGCTTGATGGCGAGGTGCTTGGGACCGGATGCATCGGCCGTGATGTAGGGCAGGTTGATCTCGGTCTGGGCCGTGGTCGAAAGCTCGATCTTGGCTTTTTCGGCCGCTTCCTTGAGGCGCTGAAGGGCGAGCTTGTCCTTCTTCAGGTCAATGCCCTGCTCCTTCTTGAACTCGTCCGCGAGATACTCGACCAGACGCATGTCGAAGTCCTCGCCGCCGAGGAAGGTGTCGCCATTGGTCGACTTCACCTCGAACACGCCGTCGCCGATCTCGAGCACCGAGACGTCGAAGGTGCCGCCGCCGAGGTCGTAGACCGCGATCGTGCCGGTCGTCTTCTTGTCGAGACCGTAGGCGAGCGCAGCCGCGGTCGGCTCGTTGATGATGCGCAGGACTTCAAGGCCGGCGATCTTGCCGGCGTCCTTGGTGGCCTGACGCTGGGCGTCATTGAAATAGGCGGGAACGGTGATGACGGCCTGCGTCACCGGGGTGCCGAGATAGGATTCCGCCGTCTCCTTCATCTTGGTGAGGATGAAGGCCGAGATCTGCGAGGGCGAATAATCCTTGCCGTCCGCCGCGACCCAGGCGTCGCCGTTCGGCGCCTTGGCTATCCGGTAGGGAACGAGGCTCAAATCCTTCTGCGTCATCGGATCGTCGTAGGTGCGGCCGATGAGGCGCTTGATCGCGAAGAAGGTGCGCTCCGGATTGGTGACCGCCTGGCGCTTGGCCGGCTGGCCGACGAGGCGCTCGCCATCGTCCGTGATCGCGACGATCGACGGGGTGGTGCGGGCGCCTTCCGAATTCTCGATGACCTTCGGCGTCGAGCCTTCCATCACTGCAACGCAGCTGTTGGTCGTGCCGAGGTCGATACCAATAACTTTACCCATGGATGGGATCCCTTTCGATTGAGCAGATCGCCGGCCCGCGCCGCGATGTGCAGCGCTTGCCGGCCCATGGACCGCCCCGTCCCCGCTTCAGCGGCGAACGAACCGGCATTCCACGTTTGACGGTGGTTCAGACCGCCCCTTGGGCCGGTATATAGTGAGGGTGTTCCCGCCCTTGCAAGACAGGCGAGCCGATTAAGAAAGCACGAGCCGAAAGCGAGCTTAAGCGGCGATTACCGCCATTTCCCGCGCCGGTGTGTCCCGCTGGCCCTTGCGAAGGCCGCTGCGGGGGATCAAGCCTGTCCGATCGAGGTTTTGCAGGGATCCGATGCGAACTGTGAGGCACCTCTTCGCAGGCTTGGCCGCTTTCATCGCGCTTGGCGCGGGCGCGAATGCGCAGCCGCTGCAACTGCCGGGCGCGCAGCCCTTCAATGCGCCCGGCACCCAGCAAGCCCTGCCTCCGTCCCCGGGCGCGCCGGCGGCTCCGCGCACGCACAGCATGCCGGCGATCCGGGTTGCGACCGAGCAGGACCTCCTCGGCAAGGTGCTGCACCGCAACGGCAATCACGGCTCTGCCACGCTGACGAAGATCGGCACCGGCTATGGGCTGAAGCTCGATCTCGACGGCTTCCAGCCTCCCAATCTCAGTGAACCTTGTGCGGTGTCCTTCGGCGATGCGCCGGTTGCGCTCTCCGCGCTGGGGCGCCCCGCGGGCGTGCCGCGCTATCGCCTTGAAGCCCCGATCTGCCCGATCGTCTTCGACGTGCTTGACGGCGCATTCCTTGTCGTCGAGCCAACGGAGCCCTGCGTCGTCGAAGCCGCGCAATGCCGGATCGACCCGCGCGGACTCTGGGGGCCAGACCTTGCGAGCGTGGCGGCGCAGGCCAAGGCGACCGAGCGCGCACGCGGTGCGGCCGAGCGTGCGGTGCGCGAAGGCTATCGCACCGTCACGGCCAAGGCGAACGCCGTCGACCAGCGCAGCATCGCGCGCGAGCAGGCGGGGTTTTCCGGCGAGCGCGAGATGGCCTGCCGCGATTTCCAGCGCGAGGCCCAATACGGCTTCTGCACCGCGCGACTGACCGAGGCCCGCGCCGCAGAACTTCGCACGCGGCTCGGCCTCGACACCGCGCCGAAGCCGGCGAGCAAGCCGAAGCCGCGCCCGGCGGCTCCCAAACCATTGCCGCTATCGCCCGTCCCGACGGAATAGTCGCGGGCGGCCTTACGCCACCGCTCCAGCCGGCTGCAACGCGTGCCGCAGCCGTTCCGGTGCTTATTCCGCTGCCGGTAGATAGATGCTGGCGCCCTTTTCGAGAAACTCCTTCGACTTGGCCGCCATGCCTTCCTTCTGGATTTCGCTCCGCGATGCCTGATCGGAGGCCATCGCTTCGAGATTGGCGCGCTCGTTGTCGCTCATCGCGAGGACCTCGGCGCGCAGATCCTGCGTGATCTTCATCGAGCAGAATTTCGGCCCGCACATCGAGCAGAAATGCGCGACCTTGTGGGCGTCTTTCGGCAGCGTCTCGTCATGGAACGAGCGCGCCGTGTCGGGATCCAGCGAGAGATTGAACTGGTCCTCCCAGCGAAACTCGAAACGGGCGCGGGAGACCGCATCGTCCCTGATTTTCGCAGCCGGATGGCCCTTGGCGAGATCGGCCGCGTGCGCCGCGATGCGATAGGTGATGACGCCGGTCTTGACGTCGTCGCGGTTGGGTAGGCCGAGATGCTCCTTCGGCGTGACATAGCAAAGCATGGCGCAGCCATACCAGCCGATCATCGCCGCACCGATGCCCGAGGTGATGTGGTCGTAGCCCGGCGCGATGTCGGTCGTCAGCGGTCCGAGCGTGTAGAACGGCGCTTCGCCGCATTCGCGCAGCTGCTTGTCCATGTTCTCCTTGATCTTGTGCATCGGCACATGGCCGGGGCCCTCGATCATGACCTGGCAACCCTTATTCCAGGCGACCTGCGTCAGCTCGCCCAGCGTCTCCAGCTCGGCGAATTGGGCGCGGTCATTGGCGTCGGCGATCGAACCCGGACGCAGGCCGTCGCCCAGTGAGAACGAGACGTCGTATTTGCGCATGATGTCGCAAATCTCGTCGAAGCGCTCGTAAAGGAAGCTCTCCTTGTGGTGCGCCAGGCACCAGCGCGCCATGATCGAACCACCGCGCGAGACGATGCCGGTGACGCGCGAGGCCGTCAGCGGCACGTAAGGCAGGCGCACGCCGGCATGGATGGTGAAGTAGTCGACGCCCTGCTCGGCCTGTTCGACCAGCGTGTCCTTGAACACCTCCCAGTCGAGCTTGATCGGATCGCCGCCGACCTTCTCCAGCGCCTGATAGATCGGCACCGTGCCGATCGGCACCGGCGAATTGCGCAAAATCCACGAGCGGATGTTGTGGATGTTGCGGCCGGTGGACAGGTCCATGACGGTGTCCGCGCCCCAGCGGATCGCCCAGACCAGTTTCTCGACCTCCTCGGCCGCACCCGAGGTCACGGCCGAGTTGCCGATATTGGCGTTGATCTTGACGAGGAAATTGCGGCCGATCGCCATCGGCTCCAGCTCGGGATGGTTGATGTTGGCCGGGATGATGGCGCGGCCGCGCGCGATCTCGCTGCGGACGAATTCCGGCGTCACGAATTCCGGCACGGCGGCGCCGAAGCTCTCGCCATCGGCATGGCGCTCGCGGGCGCCTTCCATCATCGCGGTGCGGCCGAGATTCTCGCGGTGGGCGACATAGATCATCTCGGGCGTGATGATGCCGGCCTTGGCGAACTCGTATTGCGTCGCCATCTGGCCGGGCTTCGCCTCGAGAATCGGACGCTGCGCCGGGCAGGCCGGGACGAGCTGATCGGCGCTGATGTGGCCGTTATCGGCGCCGGTGACGATGCGGCCGGGGACGACCTGGAAACCCTGCCGGTCGAGCCAGGCCCGACGCGGCTGCGGCAGGCCGGCATTCAGGTCGATCGCGATATCGGTCTCGGTGAAGGGGCCCGAGGAATCGTAGATCCGGACAGGCGTCTCGGAACCGGTCGTCAGCTGCACCTCGCGGAACGGCACCCGCATCGTCGGGTCCTCAGGCGGCGCGACATAAATCTTGCGCGAGCCGATGATCGGGCCGGTGGTGACGCTTTGCGGGGCCGTCTTGACGCTGTTCTTCTGCGGCTTGGTGTGAACGTTCATCTGGGATCTCCTCCTTGGTCAGGTCAGGAGATCCGGGTTCGAAAGCGGTCCAGTCGCTGTCTGCGGGCGAGGACGAGCCTCAATCCGCGTTCCAGTCCCTCCGCCGGTATGACCCGGATCAGGTTCGATGGGTTCGGCTTATCGCCATCTCAGCCCTTGCGAGCACCCCTCGGAACGGTTCCAGATTAGGCTTTTGGCGAGACTGCGCAACCGACAAAGAAAAGCCGGCCTGACCAGGCCGGCTGCACAAACACTACCAAGGGATATCAGGCGAGGATGTCAGGCGAAGAGATCGACCTGCGCACCCTGACCGACTGGCAAAAGCGCTTTCGCCTGGTCGGCGCCTTTTTGGAGCAGGTCGACGACGCTCTGCTCGGCTTGGGCGTTCTGCTTGACCATCTCCAGCCCGAGCGACTGCTGCGTTGCGGCGCTCGACATGCCAACCAAACTCGTCGCGGTGGAGATGCTGTCGCTCATGCGCTTGGGCATACCAGCGCGATCTTTCTCAACCCTGAACGAAAACGCTCAAGGTGCGATGATCGATGGCACGCCGCGTGGCATCGGCGGGCTGCGCTCGGACTGCGAGCGCTCCGTCTGATCGCCCTGGTCGCGCAACCTCGCAACATCGGCGCGGGGCGCCATCGGCACGCCGGGCGCGCGCTGTCTGACTTGCGGCTGCGGCTGTGACGGGGTCTGCGGCTGGGCCAGCGCCGGAGCGATGAAGGAGCCGGCGACCAAAGCGCCGGCGAGGGACAGGGTAGTGAATTTCACGGTCTCGCCTCCTTTTTGCTTCCTCGACAAGGAAACGAGGCAATCGGTGCTCCGGTTCCGACCCAAAAAAGAGGCCGCCCGGAGGCGGCCTCTTTCGGTGCGACGGCGTTACGGTCAGCCGCCCTGCCCGTTCAGCAGCGGCGTGATGCGCCGGAGCGTGACACGCCGGTTCTCGCGTGAGGCGGCCTGCGTGTTCACTTTCAGATACTGCTCGCCGTAACCTTGGGTGGTCAGGTTCTCCGGCGGAATCTGGAAGTCGCGCGTCAGGACCTCGGCGACCGACTGGGCCCTACGATCCGACAAAGACAGGTTGTCGACGTCGGAGCCGACGGCGTCGGTGTAGCCCTCGACCATGAAGACCTCGTTGGGCGAGCTTTTCAGCACCTGCTTGATCGAAGCCGACAGCACCGCGAGGCGCTGCGCCTGATCCTGCGGGATCTGCCATGAGCCGCTGTCGAAGTTGATCGTGTCGATATCGACGCTGCGCATACGGGCTCGCAGATCCGGCGAGTAACGCACCTCGTCCAGCGTATAGCGACGCGGGATCGGCGCGACGGGCGGAGCCGCGAAGGTCTCGTAGATCAGCCCTTCATCGGCCTGGTCCGCATCGACGATGTAGCGGTCGCGCGGGATCTGCAGCGGCGGTGGCGGGAGGACGACGATGTCGTCGCCGTACCGGTCGGGTCCGCCGCCCCGGATCGTGTTGTCGATGATCACCACCTCGCGGCCATCAGGCTGCATGCGGACGCGGCGGACGAGCCGGCCCTGATCGTCGGTGACGGTGACGATGCGCGTGCCGTCGGGCCGATCGAAGATCGTGCGCGTCTCGCCGTCGCGGCGCTCGGAGCGGCCCTGCCAGCCGAGATCGCGGAAGCGCTGATCCTCGTCGCGGCGGATGATCGCGGTCCCGTCATCGTCGCGGATGATCGTGCGGCCAGGCTCGCGGATGATGGTGACGTCACCCTCGCGCTGCTCTTGCCGGCTGGCACGGATATCGTCGAAACGCTGCGCGCCCTGGCTCGCCATGATGCCGCCGACGAGACCAGCGCCCGCGCCGATCGCAGCCGCGACGCCCGGCGAGAAGCCACGACGGCTCTCGCGCTGAGGCGGCTGGCCGGGCAACCCAGCCGGCGACTGACCCGGCGCGAGAGCACCCGGAGGCGGCCCGGGCGGAACCGAACCCTGGGGCGCGATGCCGGGCGCAACGGGAGCCCCCGGCGCGCCAGGCTGACCCTCAGGCGGAGTCGGGCGTCCCGGCTGGCCGGCCGGTGGCGGAGCGGCCCCCGGCGGCGGAGCAAGAGGGGCCGCGGCTCCCGGCCGAGCGGGGCCGCCGGGCTGACCCACGGGCGGGACGGGGCGAGCAGGTTGACCCGGTGCGGGGGC
>NZ_JBFUKY010000016.1:0-58145 GCF_056400625.1 Allobosea sp. P5_A5 | reverse complement strand
ACGCGATGATGCTTGCGACGACGCCGGCGCCGACGGTGCGGCCGCCTTCGCGGATGGCGAAGCGCAGCTTCTCTTCCATCGCGATCGGGGCGATCAGCGTCACCTCCATCGAGATGTTGTCGCCCGGCATCACCATCTCCGTGCCTTCCGGCAGCGAGACAACGCCGGTCACGTCCGTCGTGCGGAAGTAGAACTGCGGGCGGTAGTTGGTGAAGAACGGCGTATGGCGACCGCCCTCCTCCTTCGTCAGGATGTAGGCCTCGGCGGTGAACTTCGTGTGCGGCTTCACCGAGCCCGGCTTGCACAGGATCTGCCCGCGCTCGACGTCCTCACGCTTCGTGCCGCGAAGCAGCGCGCCGATGTTGTCGCCRGCCTGGCCCTGGTCSAGCAGCTTGCGGAACATCTCGACGCCSGTSACCGTCGTCTTGACCGTRTCCTTCAGGCCGACGATCTCGATTTCCTCGCCRACCTTGACGATGCCGCGCTCGACGCGACCCGTCACCACCGTGCCRCGACCCGARATCGAGAACACGTCCTCGACCGGCATCAGGAACGGCAGGTCCAGCGGACGCGCCGGCTGCGGGATGTACTCGTCGACCGTCTTCATCAGCGCCAGAACYGCGTCATGRCCGATGGTCTTGTCGCCATTGTCCAGMGCGACCTTGGCCGAGCCCTTGGTGATCGGGATGTCGTCGCCCGGGAAATCGTACTTCGACAGAAGCTCGCGGATCTCCATCTCGACCAGCTCGAGCAGCTCGGCGTCGTCGACCAGATCGACCTTGTTCATGAACACCACCAGCGCGGGAACGCCGACCTGGCGCGCCAGCAGGATGTGCTCGCGGGTCTGCGGCATYGGGCCGTCGGCCGCCGACACAACCAGGATCGCGCCGTCCATCTGGGCGGCACCGGTGATCATGTTCTTCACATAGTCGGCGTGGCCGGGGCAGTCGACGTGRGCATAGTGCCGCGCAACCGTCTCGTACTCGACGTGAGCCGTCGAGATCGTGATGCCGCGGGCCTTCTCCTCCGGAGCCTTGTCGATCTGGTCATACGCCGTGAACGTGGCGCCGCCAGATTCCGCCAAAACCTTCGTGATCGCAGCCGTCAAGCTCGTCTTGCCATGGTCGACGTGACCAATCGTTCCAATGTTGCAATGCGGCTTCGTGCGTGCAAACTTCTCTTTGGCCATGACACCCGTGTCCTCGAAGGCGGCCCTACGCGGCCGGAAAACGCGGTCGCATTAGGGGGTTTTGCGCGCAGATGCAAGGCAGCAGCATCACAGGCGTCGCTTAGCCCCCAAACACCCGCCGATAGCGCGCGACCGTCTCCGCATCGCCGGAAACCTTCTCGGGATTGTCGGAGAGCTTCACCGCCGGCCGCCCGTTCGCCTTGGTTACCTTGCAGACGAGCGACATCGGGTCGAGCGCCCGCGAGCCGTCCGGCGAGCAGCCGACGAGATCGTTGGTCAGGTCGGTGCCCCAGCCGAAGGCCATCCGCACCTTGCCGTCGAAATGATGGTAGACGCGCTCGATCGCCTCGACGTCGAGCCCGTCGGAAAACACCAGCAGCTTCTCGCGCGGGTCGCGCCCATGCTCGCGCCACCACTGCATGATGGTCTCACCGGCCGGGATCGGCGGCGCGCTGTCCGGACGGAAGCCGGTCCAGTCGGCGACCCAGTCCGGCGCATGGCGCAGGAAGCTCTGCGTGCCGAAGGCGTCAGGCAGCGCGATCAGCAAATTGCCGCCATAGACCTGCCGCCACTCGTCCAGGACGCGGTAAGGAGCGCGCAGCAGCGCCTCGTCCGATTCGGCGAGCGCTCCCAGGACCATCGGGAGTTCGTGGGCATTCGTGCCGATCGCCTCCAGATCGGCATCCATCGCCAGCAGCACGTTCGAGGTGCCGGTGAAGGCGGAACTAAGCCCTTCCTTCAGCGCCTCGACGCACCAGCGCTGCCAGAGATGGCCATGGCGGCGGCGCGTCCCAAAATCCGAGAGCTTGAGGTTCGGCAGCTTCTGTAACCGCTCGACCTTGTCCCACATCTTGGCCTTGCCGCGCGCATAGAGCACGTCGAGCGAAAAGCGCTTCTGCCCGAGCATGACGCGCCGGGCGCGCAGCTCGTTGATGATCGCGAGCGCCGGCACCTCCCACATCGTCGTATGGGTCCAAGGACCTTCGAAATGCAGCTCGTACTGACCGTCGACCTTGCGCAGATCGTATTCCGGCAGCTGGAAGCCGGCGAGCCAGCCCATGAAGTCCGGCGAGAACATCTGCGTCTTGCCGTAGAAACTGTTGCCGGCGAGCCAGATCAGTTCGTTCTTGGTGAAGCGCAGCGAGCGCGCGTGGTCRAGCTGAGCCCTGAGTTCGCCCTCATCGACGATATCGCCGAGGCGAATGTGCTTCGAGCGATTGATCAGCGAGAACGTCACCTGCACGTCCGGGTGAAAGGCCCGGATCATCTGCAGCATCAGCAGCTTGTAGAAATCGGTATCGAGCAGGCTGCGGATGATCGGGTCCAGCCGCCAGCCATGATTATAGGTCCGGGTCGCGATGTCGGTGAAGATCATATCGGCATCAGATCCGGATCAGGCTTTCGGCAGGCCGGCACGGGAGCGCCGACTGGGTATGTGCGCATCAGAACAATGCCGCGAGCCGGGGCGCAAGCGCCGCCACGCAGTCTTGCCCAGCGGCAGAGCCATGAGCCGGCGGGACGGCGCCGGACCAATTGCCCGCCAACCTCCGAAGCGCTATCTGACGCGGCTGATCAGGATCCGACCGCATGCTCTCCCAGACGACGCCCACGCCAGCCGGATTCGGCGCCAGCCCGTCCGAACCCTATGATCTCGCCGTCATCGGTGGCGGGATCAACGGCTGTGGCATCGCCCGCGATGCGGCGGGTCGCGGCGCCTCCGTGGCGCTGTTGGAAAAAAACGATCTCGCCAGCGCCACCTCCTCCCGCTCGACCAAGCTAATCCATGGCGGTCTGCGCTATCTCGAGCATTATAAGTTCCGGCTGGTGCGCGAGGCGCTGATGGAGCGCGAGACGCTGTGGGCGATCGCGCCTCACATCATCTGGCCGCTGCGCTTCGTGCTGCCGCATCACGAGGGCTTGCGCCCTGCGTGGCTGCTCCGCCTTGGCCTTTTCCTTTACGACAACATCGGCGGGCGCAAGCTGCTGCCGCCGACGCGCACACTGGACCTTGCGAACGATATCGTCGGCAAACCGCTGAAAGACGACCACGCCAAGGCGTTCGAATATTCCGATTGCTGGGTCGAGGATGCGCGCCTGGTCGTGTTGAACGCGATGGATGCAGCCGTGCGCGGCGCCGCCATCCAGACGCGCACCCGTGTGGTTTCAGCCCACCGCGAGAACGGGCTTTGGCATCTGACGACGCAAGGGAGCGCGGGGCCGGCGGATCTCTGGGCGCGCACGCTGGTCAACGCTGCCGGTCCTTGGGTCGGCGATGTCCTGAACGGCGTGATCCACAACAATGCCAAGGCCGGCGTGCGGATGGTGCAGGGTAGCCATATCGTCGTGCCGAAGCTTTATGAGCACGACCGCTGCTACATCTTCCAGAATGCCGACGGTCGCATCATCTTCGCGATTCCCTACGAGCAGGACTTCACCCTGATCGGGACGACCGACCGCGACTACCAGGGCGACCCCAGCGACGTCGTCGCGACTCCCGAGGAGATCGCCTATCTCTGCGCGGCGGCGAGCGAGTATTTCCGCTCTGCCGTGACACCCGATTCGGTCGTCTGGACCTATTCCGGCGTGCGTCCGCTTTACGACGACGGCGCGTCGAAAGCGCAGGAGGCGACGCGCGACTACGTGCTGACGCTCGACGCGCCCCAGGGAGAGGCCGCGCTGCTCTCCGTGTTCGGCGGCAAGATCACCACCTATCGCCGCCTTGCCGAGGCTGCGATCGAGAAGCTGGCCCCTCACGCGCCCTGGGCCACCCGTGCCGCCTGGACGGCGAGCGGCACCCTGCCCGGCGGCGACTTCCCGACGACCGGGTTCGATGCGCTGGTTGGAGACATCGCCCGGGCTCACTCCTGGCTGGAGCGCCGCACGGTCGCCCGTCTCGTCCGGATGTATGGCACCCGCGCCCGCGACATCCTTGCGGGAGCGACCGGGATTGCCGATCTGGGCCGTCATTTCGGCGCGGATCTCTACGAGCGCGAGGTTCGCTACCTGATGCAGGCCGAATGGGCCCATCGCGGCGAGGATGTGCTCTGGCGCCGCAGCAAGCTCGGCCTGCGGATGGACGACGATCAGCGCGCCGCGCTGGACGAGTTCATGCTGAGCGAGGTCGCCACGGCCACCTGAGACGCTCTCCCGCTCACAGCTTGGCGGCGACGGCGGTGATCTCGATGCCATAGCCGGGCGAGGCCAGCCTCGTCTCGACCGTGGCGCGAGCCGGTGCATGGCCCGCCGGGACCCACGCGTCCCAAACGGCGTTCATCTCGCCGATCTTGCCGATATCCGTCAGGAAGATCTGCACGCTCAGGATGCGCTCCTTGCTGCTGCCGGCTTGCGCCAGCGTATCTTCCAGAAGCGCCAGCACCTCCTGCGTCTGCTCGGTCAGTGAGCCTCCTTCCGTCTGCTCCGGCACATGCCCGGCCAGGAAAACGATGCCGTTGAAGATGGCGGCGTCGCACCAGCGGGCCGTCAGCCCGATCCGTTCGATGGTCATGGCGGTTCCTGTCGCAGAGGGAGAGCGCTCGGCTTCGCCCGATGGCCTCGCGAGGTCAAGCACCCAGCTTCCAGTCATGCCCGCCAGCAGCTAGCCTCCTCCAGATCGTGCCACCGGAACCGCCCCATGCGCAGCAGCAAGATCATCCATATCGTCGGCTGCCACGCTGCGGGCGAGGTCGGCGACGTGATCGTCGGCGGCGTTGCGCCACCGCCCGGGGCGACCCTGTGGGAGCAGTCGCGCTTCATCGCCGAAGACGAGACGCTGCGGAACTTCGTGCTGAACGAGCCGCGCGGCGGTGTTTTTCGCCACGTCAATCTGCTGGTGCCACCGAAGGATCCGCGCGCCGCGATGGGCTGGATCATCATGGAGCCGGCCGATACGCCGCCGATGTCGGGCTCGAATGCGATCTGCGTCGCGACCGTGCTGCTCGAAACGGGCATCGTGCCGATGCGCGAGCCTGTAACGGAAATGCTGCTGGAGGCGCCAGCCGGGCTCATCGCGATCAGCGCCCAATGCCGGAACGGCAAGGCCCACATGATCGGGCTTCGCAACGTGCCCTCCTTCGCGGCGGGTCTCGATGTATCGCTGGAGGTCGAGGGCTTCGGCACTCTGACGGCCGACATCGCCTATGGCGGGGACAGCTTCGTCATTGTGGATGCGCCCAAATTGGGTTTCGCGATCACGCCGGACGAGGCGGCGGATCTCGCGCAGACCGGCATGCGCATCACCCGCGCGGCCAACGAGCAGCTGGGCTTCGTCCATCCCGGCGGCACCGGCTGGGACCACATCTCCTTTTGCCAGTTCGCAGCGCCGGTCGAGCGGGTCGATGGCGTGCTGACCGGCCGCAATGCGGTCGCGATCCGCCCCGGCAAGATCGACCGCTCGCCGACCGGCACCGGCTGCTCGGCCCGAATGGCGGTTCTGCACGCGCGCGGACAGCTCGATGTCGGCGAACCCTTCGTCGGCGTGTCGATCATCGGTTCGCGTTTCGATTGCCGGATCGAAGCGCTCACGACGGTCGGACAAACCCCCGCCATCATCCCATTCATCTCCGGCAGCGCCTGGATCACCGGAACGAGCCAGTTGATGCTGGACCCCAACGACCCCTTTCCCGCGGGCTATCGGCTGTCCGACACCTGGCCGAACCATCGATCGAATGCCGCCGCCCTCGTTTAGAACGATTGCAAACAGCGGTCGCCTCGGTGATAGGATGCAGCGGCGACACGTTCTGACCGAGTGATGAAGTCAAATGAAAGCAGGATGGAAATTGTCCGCTGCCCAGCAGCGGTTGCGAATCCGCCGCGCGAATGAAAACACCAAGACCCGGATGCCGCCACCCGCGGCCGCCCGCGGCTGGCCGCCCTATCTCCGCCTGGTCGTCAGCAATGATCGGCTCGGCCGGGGCTGAGACAGCGATCGGGCCTGCATCTTGCGATGCCGGCCACGAACGCCGTGGGGAGTGTCGCGATGAAACGGATCGGTCTGGCGTTGCGCCATTATGACATCGAAGGCGTCGGCGACCTGTTCAGGCTCGCCGGGGCGTTCGTGCTCCTCTCCGGCGCGGTCGGGAGCGGAATGGCGCTGTTGATGGCGGTCAAATTCCGGTGATGCCCCGGACGCATCGCCTGTCGGGCAAGAACGGCCGAGCCTACCCGTAGGGAACCGATAGTCGTCTCCTGGATTCCATGGAGACGACAGGAGGCGACCATGGCAGACGACAAGACCAATCGAGGCGCGCAGGATCGTTCGAAGATCAACCTGCGCGAGGATTATGAAGTGCGGTACTGGACCGACAAGTTCGGGATTTCGAAGTCTCAGCTCGAAGACGCCGTGCGGAATGTGGGCTCATCGGCAAGTGCCGTTGAAACCGAGTTGCGGCGCCAGACCCTGGCGGCGGGCAAGAGCTGATCAGACCTGCGCCGCCCACTCGGCATAGGGCGTGTTTTTCGCCATGTGTCGGTTGAGATCGGGTGCGCCATCCTCCCACCAGACAGGGCCGCGTTCGCCGAGCGCGATTTTGGCGGCATCGACCGCTGCTCTCGCTGCGGCCAAGGAACCCTCGCCGTGCTTCGCGTCCCTGACGGCGCGCCGCGCAGCCATCAGATCAGCGACCAGTTCGTTTCGTCGTTGCGGTGGCAGTGCCGGGTTCGTCGCTCGCCACAGCCGTCCCGCCACGATGAAATAGCGTCCGTCAGGCGTGGTCGGATAACGCTGATCCATGCTCCCCTCAGGTGATGCCACGATGGAAGCGCAGCATCCGCTCGAAGATATCGAAATCAGGACGTTGAACTGCAACCCGCGCCACAAGCCGCCCGAAAGCGCACGTGGATTCGCAGAGCGAACCGAAACCGAGTTGGAAAGCTGGAGCGGGTGGAGGGAATCGAACCCTCGTATTCAGCTTGGAAGGCTGCTGCTCTACCATTGAGCTACACCCGCGACGGCGCCAAATTCCCTATCGGAGGGGTGGAAGTCAAGCCGTGCGCGAGGCGCTTCGGCTTTCTTCTGGTGCTTTTCCGATCAGGCTGAAGGATGGCGTCGGCTCAACGCCCCTTTTCCTGCCGCCACGTGGCGAAATCCGTTTTCGACTGCTCGTCGGTCGGCGGATACAGGCCAAGGATCGAGCGGCCTTCCAGCACCTTCTCGGTGACGAAATCCTCGAAGGCCGTCATTTCGGTCGCCTCGTCGGCAATCTCGTCGGCAAGATGGGCCGGGATGATCACCACGCCCTCCCCGTCGCCAACGACGATGTCGCCCGGAAACACCGGCGCATCGCCACAGCCGATCGGCCCGTTGATCTCGATGGCCTGGTGAACCGTCAGGTTCGTCGGCGCCGACGGGCGCTGATGGTAGGCTGGCATCGCCAATTCGGCGATCTCCGGGCTGTCGCGAAAGCCACCATCGGTGACGATCCCGGCCGCACCGCGGACCATGAGCCGCGAGACCAGAATCGAGCCCGCCGAAGCCGCGCGCGCGTCTTTGCGGCTGTCGACCACGAAGACTGAACCCGGAGGACACTCCTCGACCGCCTTGCGTTGCGGATGAGCCCGATCGAGGAAGACGCTGAGCTGATTCAGGTCTTCGCGCGCTGGGATGTAGCGCAAGGTGAAAGCCGGGCCGACCATATTCTCGCCTTTGAAACCCAGCGGCTGCACATTCTGGATGAACTGGCTGCGCAGGCCGCGCTTGAACAGCGCCGTGCAGAGGGTCGCCGTGCTGACGGCCTTCAACTTGTCGCGCGTCTGGTCGGACAGCATCGTCATGGCTCCACCTAGAAAATCACTGGTTCGGAAACGGGCGCGCCGAAATCGGTGCGCAGGAAGTCGAAATCGCAGCCCTCGTCGGCCTGGCCGATATGGCGCGAAAACATCCAGCCATAGCCGCGCTCGTAACGAGGCGGTTCCGGCTTCAGCGCGGCCTTGCGCGCCGCCAGCTCCTCGTCGGAAACCTCCATCGCGATCGAGCGATTGGGCACGTCGACGGTAATGATGTCGCCTGTCCGGACCAGCGCCAGCGGGCCGCCGATATAGGATTCAGGCGAGACGTGCAGGATGCAGGCACCGTAGGAGGTGCCGCTCATGCGTGCATCCGAGATGCGCACCATGTCGCGCACGCCCTGCTTCACCAGCTTCTTCGGAATCGGGAGCATGCCCCATTCCGGCATGCCGGGCCCGCCGAGCGGGCCGGCATTGCGCAGGACCAGCACCGTATCCGCTGTGACGTCGAGGTCGTCGCGGTCGATATTGGCCTTCAGCATCGGATAATCGTCGAAGACGAGCGCCGGCCCGGAATGCTTGAGCAGATGCGGCGAAGCGGCGGAGGGCTTCATCACGCAGCCGCGCGGAGCGAGATTGCCCTTGAGCAAGGCCAGCGCACCCTCCGCATAGATCGGATTGTCGAGCGGCCGGATAACGTCGTCATTGTAGATTTCGGCGCCGACCAGGCTCTCGCGCCAGGTCTTGCCGGAGGCGTTGATCTGGTCGAGGTCGAGGAAGCCGGTCAGGCGCGTCAGCAACCCGAGCAAGCCACCGGCATAGTAGAAATCCTCCATCAGATATGTGTCGCCGCTCGGCCGAACATTGGCGATGACCGGCACCTTGCGGCTGGCAGTGTCGAAATCCTCCAGCCCGATCGCATGGCCGGCCCGGCGCGCCATCGCGATGACGTGGATCACCGCGTTGGTCGAGCAACCCATCGCCATCGCGACGTTGATGACATTGCGGAAGGCGGCTTCAGTCTGGATCTTCTCCGGCGTCAGCCGCTCATGGACCATCTCGACGATGCGCCGGCCCGTCGCCGTCGCCATCCGGATATGGTTGGAATCGGCGGCAAGGATCGAGGAGGCGCCCGGCAGTGTCATGCCCAGCATGTCGGCCAGCGCCGTCATCGTGGAGGCCGTGCCCATCGTCATGCAGACGCCATAGGAGCGGGCGATGCCGACCTCCATTTCCGACCAGTCCTTGTCGGAGATGTTGCCAGCGCGGCGCTCGTCCCAATACTTGAACGCATCGGAGCCCGAGCCCAGCACCTTGCCATGCCAGTTGCCGCGCAGCATCGGCCCGGCCGGCATGAAAATCGCCGGCACCCCAGCGCTCGTGGCGCCGAGCAGAAGCCCCGGCGTGGTCTTGTCACAGCCGCCCATCAGCACGGCGCCGTCCACCGGGTGCGAGCGGATCAGCTCCTCGGTCTCCATCGCGAGGAAGTTGCGATAGAGCATGGTCGTCGGCTTGACCTTGCTTTCCGACAGCGAGATCGCCGGCAATTCGACCGGGAAGCCGCCCGCCTGAAGGACGCCGCGCTTCACATCCTCGACGCGCTGCTTGAAATGCGCGTGGCACTGGTTGAGGTCCGACCAAGTGTTGATGATCGCGATGATCGGCTTGCCGCGATATTCCTCCGGCGCGTAGCCCATCTGGCTCATGCGGGAACGATGCCCGAACGAACGAAAGTCGTCCGGCTCGAAATAGCGCGCGCTGCGCTCGTTGGTCGGTTTGTCGGTCATGGGCGGCGTTCCACAAAGTGGTGGCGAAAGGACCTGAGACGATCGCTCAATGCTGGAGGCCCCATTTCAGCACGGTGCGAGCCTCGATCGTCCGGAAAATCAGGTTCTCGACGATCAGGCCGATCAGGATGACCGTCAGCAGCCCTGCGAAGACGGCTGGGATTTCGAGCATATTGCGGTTCTCGAAGATGAACCAGCCGAGACCGCCCTGCCCCGACGAGACGCCGAAGACCAGTTCTGCCGCGACCAGCGTGCGCCAGGCGAAGGCCCAGCCGATCTTCAGCCCGGTCAGGATCGAGGGAAACGCCGCCGGGATCAGGATCTTGCGGATGTAGCGGAAGCCGCGAAGATCGTAGTTGCGGCCGACCATCCGCAGCGTCTCGGACACCGCGCGGAAGCCCGAATGCGTGTTGAGCGCAACCGGCCACAGCACCGAATGGATCAGGATGAAGACGAGGCTGCCATTGCCCAACCCGAACCAGATCAGCGCCAGCGGCAGCAGCGCGATCGCCGGCAGCGGGCTCAGCATCGCCGTTACCGTGTCCAGGAAATCCGAGCCGATGCGGGTATTGATCGCGATGATCGTCAGTGCTCCCGCGAAGATGACTCCAATGGAGTAACCCATCAGCAGCACCTTGAGGGACGCCCAGGCGCGCGCCGGCAGGATACCATTGGCGATGTTCTCGCTCAGTGAACGCAACGTATCGACAAGGCTCGGAAACAGCAGAGGATTGTCGAGGTAGAGCCCGTAGGCCTGCCAGATCGCGGCCAGCGCCAGGATGATCGCGACCTTGCGGACGGCACCGACATCCCAGAGGGCTTCGACGAATCCGACACGACGTTCCACTTCGGCGGTGGCTGTGCCCTCCGCGGGGCGCATCACGATGCGAGCGGTTGAGGGAGATGTTCCAGTCGTCATGTCCCGCTCCTTCCTAGTGGGCTGTTACGTCGGCATCGGCAAACAGCATGTCGTGGATCTCGCGCTCCAGGCGACCAGCGCTCCCATCGGCAATCGAGGTCGTATCGACATCGACGACCTCCGCCTTGACGCGCCCCGGATGGGGCGACAGCAGCAGGATGCGGTTGCCGATCTTGATCGCCTCCGCGATCGAATGCGTCACGAACATCACCGTGAAGCGGGTTTCCTCCCAAAGCTGGATCAGTTCGTCCTGGCAGGTGCGCCGCGTCAGCGCGTCGAGGGCGGCGAAAGGCTCGTCCATCAGCAGGATGTCGGGCTCCATCGCCATGCCGCGGGCGATGGCGACGCGCTGCTTCATGCCGCCCGACAGCGTATGCGGAAGCGAGTCGAGCGCGCGGGTCAGGTTGACCTTTTCGATATAGTGCTTCGCCTTCTCGACGGCCTCCCTGCGCGACAGGCCGCGCGCCTCGATCAGCGGGAAGGTCACATTCTCCAGCACCGTCTTCCAAGGCAGCAGCTGGTCGAACTCTTGAAACACCATCATGCGGTCGGGGCCGGGCGCGGTCACCTTGCGCCCCTTGATCGTCATGCTGCCTTCGCTCGGCTGGAGATAACCGCCGACGGCCTTGAGCAGGGTTGACTTGCCGCAGCCGGAAGGGCCGAGCAGCACGAAGCGATCCGAGGTGTTGACCTTGAATGAAACCCGCTCCGTAGCCGTGATGACGCGCCCCGGCAGCTTGTAGCGCAGGGTGACGGAGGAGACGTCGAGCAGCGGCGTGCCGACGCGGGAAGCAGACTGCGAGGGTTCGGATGTCATATCCATCGACATCGACACGCGTTCCAGCTCAGCTGCCGGCGAGATCATGCGAAATCGGCAGGTAATAGTCCTTCCAGGATGCGGGCTTGGTCTTGATGCCGCCCGTGCGCACGAGATGATCGGCGAACTTCATCGTGCCCTGCGGAAAGACGTTCCACTCCATCATGCCTGGCTGCTTCAGCATCTCGAGGATCTGCTCGCTCGGCGTCTTGTCGCCGGTCACCTCGCGGTAGATCTCGACGGCCTGCGGCGTGCTGGTCTCGATGAAGGCCCGGGCCTCATCCGCCGCATTGCGCAGTGCCTGCACCAGCTTCGGGTTCGACTCGGCAAAAGCCGTCGTCGTCATGATCTGGCCCTGGCTCAGCGCCGAACCCATGATGTCGGCGGAACTGGCGACGACCCGGACTTCGGGGATCTGCTGCTCGTAGAACTGGAAGGGCGGCGCAGCGAAATGGCTCTTCACCTCGTGGCTCTGGTTCTTCATCGCGATCAGCGCGTCGGGATGGCCGAGCTGCACCGTCATCGCGTCGAAGTGGTTCCACTTCTCCGGCCCGAAGAGCTGGGAAGCGGCGATCTGGAGCAGGATCGCCTGCGTCGAGACGCGGATCGTCGGCACCGCGATCTTGTCGCCTTCCTTGTAGTCCTTCAGCGTCTTGATCTGCGGGTCGCGTGTCAGCAACAGCGCAGGCTGGGCCGAACTCGCGCAAATGCCCTTCACCCGCCCGCGCGACTTGTCCCACAGCACCAGCAACGGGCCGGTGCCGGTATTGATGATGTCGACGCTGCCGGAGAGCAGAGCGTCCTGCTGCGCGCCGCCATTCGAGAAATTGACCCACTTCGTGCTGACGCCGGTGACTCCGAGCTTCTCGGCGTGCTTCTCGATCAGCTTCTGCTTTTCGATGACGTGGGTCGGCATGTAGAGGATGCCCGGCTGGCGGCTGATCGAAACCTCGGTTTTTGCCTGCCCTCTGGCACCTGTGGTGGCCGCGAAGGTGGCCGCTGCGCCGAGCGCAAGCGTCTGCCGGCGATTGATCATGGACATCCTCCCAGTTGTTTTGGCGGTCTCGCAGCGCAAGCGCGGCAAGCCGTGATTGGGAGCAATCAAATCACTGATGCATTAGTGCGTCAACCTTGCTTAAATTCCGAATGAGGGCGATGCTCGCCAATCCCTTTCATAGAATCTGGCGCAGAGGACGAATTCCAGCTCATGAGCGATATCCTCGACCGTTATGTCGCACAGCAGCCAAGGCCGCAGCCGACGGCAAGGGGCGGCGCGGGTGCCGTCTTCGACATGCTGCGCGAGGAAATCATCTCACTCGCCCTCCCCCCCGGCACGATGGTGTCGCGGCAGGAGCTCCAGGGCCGCTTCGGCTTTTCATCGACGCCGATCCGCGACGCGCTGATGCGGTTGCAGGAAGAGCGGCTCGTTGATGTCTATCCGCAGCACGCCACGGTGGTGAGCGCGATCGATCTAGACCTGGCACGCCAGGGCCAGTTCTTGCGTCGCTCGGTGGAGTTGGAACTCGTGCGGACATTGTCGCTCTCGGCGCAGCCATCCGCCATCGCGAGGATGCGCAGCCTGGTGCGCCAGCAGGCGGCGTTTTCCGATCTCGGCGAATACGAGGCATTCGTCAGGGTCGATCAGGACTTTCACCGCACGCTTTATGAGGCGGCGCAGGTCACCGCGCTGTGGGAACTGGTCAGGCGTCAAAGCGGCCATATCGACAGACTTCGGCGGCTGCATCTGCCGAAAGCGGGCAAGATGCGCGAGATCCTCGTCGCCCACACCGCCATCGTCGACGCGATCGAGGCTGGCGACGCCACGGAGGCGCAAGCCGCGCTGCGGGACCACCTGTCGCGCTCACTCGACTTCGTCCCGTCCCTGCGGGAATCGCACCCGACCTATTTCCGGACATAGCGCCAAAGGCGCCGGAACTAGCGGAGCATCCAGATCTCATCCGAAACCTCGACCGTCGGCGAGTCGGTGTCACCCCTCGCGCTTCGGCTGGGCGGCCCCAACGCGATGGCCAAGGCCTTTATCTAAACCTTCGTGTTTGCGGTTCTCGGTAGACCCGCATGACGGTCCAACAGCCAAGGCAAAAAGTATTCAGACGCCAGGTCGCAGATAATACAGGCATTATCGGCCCGCGAGACATCAGCTCTCCCGTCCTTGCAGCTCGAGGTAACCCACCAGAACGTCTTGCAACTGGCTGACAACGTGGCTTTGCTGATCCACAGGCATGTCCCGTGAGAACAGAAGGCTACCGACGGCAACGGCATAGAGTGTGGATGCGACCGCAGCGGATGTCGCCTCCCCTAATCGTATTCGCGTAACCGCGGCGATCCGGTCCTTGAAGGCGCTTGGATTCGCAAGCCGCTGCAGCTGCAGCGTCGCCAACGCATCCGGGTGGCGTCGGAAATAGTCGATAGCCCAGCCGAACAGCGCTTCGATGACCTCTCTGGACGTCAGGGTCGCCCAAGCCTCGGGCTCCTGATCGGCCGCGACTTCGAAAAGGCTCGACAGGGCCACCGCGTGGCGGTCGGCAAGGGCTTGAAGCAGGTCATTTTTATCTTTGAAAAAGTGATAGATCGACCCTGTCGAGGCTCCCGACTGGTGACCCACCGCATGCATGGTGACGGCTTCGATACCCTGGTCGATGACGATAGCCGCCACGGCATCAAGGATGGTTTCCCGACGCTCCTTGCCACGCACCTGCGTCGGCGCGCGCGCCGGCTTTGGAAGCTCACTTGCGAGATCCAGCTTTTTACCTCTCGTCCAGCACTTCGCGAATCTCAATCGTCTTCCCCTCGATCGGCATCGGCTCGATGCGACGCACTTAATTAGAGATTGCATTCTAGAATTGGGTCTCTAATACAGCCAGACGGCATCCGACAGGCGGTCCTGTCCATGTGAGATTCAAAGCATGACAAAGGCAGCATCGGAAAGCTCGAACATCAGCGATCGGCTGTCGGGTCGCGGAAGATCTTCAGGTCGCCTGCCGCGCCTCCTGCGATCGGCGCTCATAGGCCTGCAGTTCGTACTCGTCGCCGCAAGCCTTGGGGGCTGCGCCAACCGGCCCGGGCCGGAGATGCTGAACACGGTGTCGCAGTCGAACCTTCCGCCCGGGGCTCGCGCAATAAGCGTCTATGTGGCGACGACGCGCGACCGAGCCACTCCACAGGACGACTTGTTCACCGATGGCCGATCTTTGTCCGTAAACTTCGCACAATACAGGATCGCAATCCCGCCGACGCACATACCCGGCGCCATCGAATGGGCGAAGGAGACGCCTGACCCCCGGACCGACTTTGCCACACTGGATCGCATGGCGCTCGATCGCGCCCAGTTCGAGAGCGCCGTGGTTCGAGCCCAAGCGCCGGCCAAGCGCGAGGTTGTCGTTTTCGTTCATGGTTTCAACAACAACTTCCAGGAGGCATTGTTTCGTCTCGCCCAGATCATGGCGGATTCTAAGGGGCAGGCCGTTCCTGTGCTGTTCGCCTGGCCATCGGAGGCGAGCGTCACCGGATATATCGCCGATAAGGATGCCGCCACAGCCTCGCGCGATGGGCTGGTCGATGTTCTGACCAAGCTTGCCAGTAGTCCAAAAATCGGGAAAATCACGGTCGTCGGCCACAGCATGGGCGCTTGGCTGACCGCTGAGGCGCTTCGTCAGTTGCGCTTGATGAAGCGCGATGCGGTGCTTCAGCGCCTGGATGTTTACCTCGCTGCTCCTGACATCGATGTGGACGTCTTCCGTGCCCAGCTTGCAGTGATCGGTCCGCTTGCGCGCCCTCTGACCCTGCTCGTTTCGAAGGACGATCTCGCCTTGTCGGTTTCCGGCTTCTTATCGGGCGAGCGACAGCGGCTTGGAGCATTGGACGTCAGCGACCCGCGCGTCGCAGACGCCGCGCGCCAGGCGGGCGTCCAAATCGTAGACATCTCGGGGCTGGCTTCGAATGACGGGCTTGGTCACGGTCGATTCTCCGAGCTCGCGGCATTGATGCCAAAAATGGAGGCTCGGACCGGGGGAGCCGGCGGACAGTTGCGCGCGGCCGGAGCATTCGTCCTCGACACGGTCGGAGCGACGTTGTTGAGCCCCATTCAGTTGGTCGGCCAGGCTGTCGGTGGGCGCTGATTAGCCACTGCCGTCCATGATATCGCTCTCCGCTTGCCCGATATTCGATATGTCGAGTTGCCGCTGCCCCCTTACACAGAACCAAGTTTGAACATGACCCCAGCAATGCCATCATCATCGGCGGGAAAACGGTCGAGGCTGACACCCCGGCGCGGGGCCAAGCAGCTGATACTGGCTTGGCTTCTTCTGGGCGCAGCCGCTCTGGCGGGTTGCCGCGATGAGGCGAAGGCGCCCGGCAAACCGCCGACCCTCGTGCGGACCCAGCTCATCGAACTCACCGGCCGGCAGGTCTCGGTCACCTTGACGGGCGACGTGCAGGCCCGCGTACTCGCCGAATTGTCGTTTCGCGTCAGCGGCCGTGTGACCCAGCGCTCCGTCGATGTCGGCGCGCATGTGACCAAGGGCCAGTTGCTCGCAAAGCTCGACCCTGCCGAGCAGGCGGCAGATCGTGCATCGGCGGTAGCTTCGGTGAGCGCGGCCGAGGCGCAGCTGCGTCTCGCGACCGCCAATTTCGAGAGGCAGAAGAGCCTGCTCGGCAACGGCTTCACGACGCGCGCCGCCTATGACCAGGCCCAGGAGGCGCAGCGA
This sequence comes from Allobosea sp. P5_A5, assembly GCF_056400625.1. Taxonomy (NCBI): domain Bacteria; kingdom Pseudomonadati; phylum Pseudomonadota; class Alphaproteobacteria; order Hyphomicrobiales; family Alloboseaceae; genus Allobosea; species Allobosea sp. P5_A5. The sequence goes on along the minus strand of NZ_JBFUKY010000016.1, from coordinate 41,989 downwards.
ACCGCGGAAGGTTCGCTCGATGCTGCGAAAGCGCAGTTGGGAACGACCGACGAAGCGCTGGGCTATACCGAGCTGCGGGCGCCCGCGGACGGCGTGGTGACGGCCCGGAACCTCGAGGTCGGGCAAGTCGCCCAGGCAGCCCAGTCGGTCTATTCGCTTGCCCAGGATGGCGATCGCGATGCCGTCTTCGACGTCTATGAATCGTTCATTCTGGCCGGCATCGATCGGGACGTGATCGGCCTCGCCCTGGTCTCGAACCCGCAGGTGACGGCAAGCGGTCGCGTGAGGGAAGTGTCCCCAACGATCGACCCCCGCTCCGCGACGGTCAGGGTAAAGGTTGCGATCACCGATCCGCCGGCGGCCATGACGCTGGGCAGCGCGGTGGCCGGCACAGCCCACCAGGCCTCCGGCAAGGCGATCGTCATCCCCTGGAACGCGTTGACCGCGATCGGGCGCCAGTCCGCCGTCTGGGTCGTTGCGGCTGACGGCAAGACAGTTCGACGCCAGCCTATCGCGATCGAAAGCTACGAAACCGCATCCGTCATCGTCGCCTCCGGGCTGAAGCCGGGCGACCGCATCGTGACCGAAGGCAGCAAGCTCCTGACGGACGGGCAGCAGGTCTCCTATGACGAGGGCCGGTCATGATCGGGAAGTTCGCAGCAACCGCGCTCGCACTGGCCCTCCTCGGTTGCAAGGCCGAGGAGAAGACGCAGGCACCTCCCAGACCGGTGCTGACGACGGTCCTCCAGCCTTCGCCGGCCGGGACGAGCGGCATCGTGGGCGTGGTCGAACCGCGCTACCGGACCGATCTCTCCTTCAGGGTTCTCGGGCGGCTGCTCTCGCGCCCCGTCCATGTCGGCGACCTCGTCGGCAAGGAGCAGGTCGTGGCGACGATCGATTCCGCCGCCCTCGATCTGGGGGTGCGCAGCGCCACTGCCGAGCTCGCGAATGCGCAGGCACAGCTTTCGAACGCGCTGGGAGCGGAAACCCGCCAGAAGACGCTGGTCGATTCCGACGCGACGACGCGCGCCTCGGTCGACAACGCGGTGCAGGCGAAAGCTGCCGCCGAGGCTTCCGTCGCGAGGGCGCAGGCCAATCTCGCCAAAGCCAGGGAGCAACTGGGCTATGCGCAGCTGAAGACGGATTTCGCCGGCGTGGTCACCGCAACGGGGGCCGAGCCAGGCCAGACCGTCTCGCCCGGCAGCAGCGTGGTGACAGTGGCAAGGCCGGATGTGCGTGAGGCAGTGATCGATGTCAGCGAGGACGCCGCGAACGCTCTCGTTTTGGGAACGGCATTCACCGTCGCTCTTCAGCTCGATCCGGCAGTCGCGGTGCAGGGCGAGGTCAGGGAAATCGCGCCGCGTGCGGACGCCGCGACGCGGACGCGCCGGCTGCGCATTCTGTTGAAGGATCCGCCGAACGGCTTCTGGCTCGGCACGACCGTCGTCGCTTCACAGAATGGCTCGCAACGTCAGGCGTTGAGCCTACCCGTCTCCGCGGTCCTGAAGCAGGACGGGCGGAGTTTTGTCTGGGTCGCGGATGCCCAGCGCGGAAGCGTCTCGAAGCGCGAGATCCAGATTTCCGGCTCCACGGATGGGACCGTGTCCGTGGCGTCGGGCCTCGAGCCGGGGCTGCGGATCGTGACCGCGGGGGTCAATTCATTGCAGGACGGCCAGTCGGTTCGGGTCGAGCAGGAAGACAAGCCGTGAAACCGTTCAACCTGTCCGATTGGGCGCTCGAGCACCGCTCCCTCGTCTGGTTTTTCATGATCGCCTTCATGGCGGCCGGGCTGATGTCGTATCTGCAGCTCGGCCGCGAGGAAGACCCGTCCTTCACGATCAAGACCATGGTCGTCCAGGCGCAATGGCCGGGAGCCTCCGCTGACGAGATGGCGCGGCAGGTGACGGACCGCATCGAGAAGAAGCTGGAGGAACTGCCGCAGCTCGATTTCACCCGCAGCATGACGACGGCCGGGCAGACCATCGTCTTCGTCAACCTGCGCGACACGACCAAAGCGCGCGATGTCGTGCCGACCTGGGTTCAGGTCCGCAACCTGATCGGCGACATCCGCAGCGACTTTCCCCAAGGCGTCGCCGGCCCTTTCTACAACGACCGCTTCGGGGACGTTTTCGGCAATATCTACGCTTTCACCTCCGACGGGCTGTCCAAGCGCCAGCTTCGCGATCAGGTCGAGATGGTGCGAAGCAGGGTGCTGACGGTCCCCAATGTCGGGCGCGCCGACATCATCGGTGCTCAGGACGAGGTCATCTATCTTGAGTTCTCGCCGCGAAAGGTTGCGGCGCTTGGCCTCGACCAGCGCTCGATCATGGCGTCCCTCCAGGCGCAGAACGCCATCACGCCATCAGGCGTGCTCCAGGCCGGACCGGAGCGCATCAGCATCCGCGTCGGCGGTCAATTCACCTCGGAGCAGAGCCTGCGCGCGATCAACCTGCGGGTGAACGACCGCTTCTTCCCACTGACGGATGTGGCGACGATCACGCGCGGCTATGTCGATCCCCCGACCGCGCTGTTTCGCTTCAACGGCGAGGAGGCGATCGGCCTCGCCATCGGCATGAAGACGGGCGCAAACCTGCTGCAGTTCGGAGAGGCCCTGAAGGCTTCGATGCTCCGCATCGAATCCGACCTCCCGATCGGCGTCGGCGTTCATCTGGTCTCGGACCAACCTCAGATCGTCGAGGAGGCGGTGGGTGGCTTCACCCGCGCGCTCTTCGAGGCCGTCGTCATCGTTCTGGGCATCAGCTTCATCAGCCTGGGCCTGCGCGCCGGGCTGGTCGTCGCGATCTCGATCCCGCTGGTACTCGCCATCACCTTTCTGGTGATGGCCTATTCCGGAATCTCCCTGCAACGGATCTCGCTGGGGGCGCTGATCATCGCGCTGGGCCTGTTGGTCGATGACGCCATCATCGCGGTCGAGATGATGGTGGCGCGGCTGGAGGTCGGGGATTCCCTGCGCAAGGCCGCGACCTATGTCTACACGTCGACCGCCTTCCCGATGTTGACCGGGACGCTGGTGACCGTCGCCGGCTTCATCCCGATCGGCCTCAACAACAGCAATGCCGGCGAGTTCACCTTCACGCTCTTCGTCGTGATCGCGGTCTCGCTGCTGGTGTCCTGGGTCGTGGCGGTGCTGTTCACTCCCCTTCTCGGCGTGACCATCCTGCCCGCGGCGCTCAAGACGCATCATGCGGAAAAGGGGCGCTTCGACCGGCTGTTCTCGCGCCTGCTGCTGGCCTGCATGCGCTATCGCTGGGTGACCATCTTTGTGACGCTGCTGGTGTTCCTGCTGTCGCTCGGCGGTATGGGGCTGGTGCAGCAGCAATTCTTCCCATCGTCGGATCGCAAGGAACTCATCGTCGACTGGAACCTCCCGCAGAACGCGTCGATCGCAGACACGAATACGCAGATGGCCCGCTTCGAGCAGGAGGCGCTCAAGGGCAACGCCGAGATCGATCACTGGACCAGCTATGTCGGAATGGGAGCGCCCCGCTTCGTGCTGTCGTTCGACGTGCAACCGAGCGCCGTGTCCTTCGGGCAGACAGTGATCCTGACGAAGAGCCTGGAGGCCCGCGATCGTTTGCAGGCGCAGCTTCAAGCCTATCTGAAGAAGACCTTTCCCGGCACCGACGCCCTGGTGAAGCTTCTCGACATCGGGCCTCCAGTCGGGAGGCCGATCCAGTATCGCGTCAGCGGGATCGAGGTCGCCAAGGTCCGCGAATACGCCCAGCAGCTCGCAGCCGAGCTTCGGGATAACCCCGATCTGGGCGAGATCGTCTTCGACTGGATGGAGCCCGCACGTGTCGTGAAGGTCGATGTCCTGCAGGACAAGGCACGGCAGCTCGGAATCACCTCCGAGGACATCGCCTCGACCCTGAACAGCGTGCTGGAAGGGGCGTCCGTGACTCAGGTGAGAGACGACATCTATCTCATCCGCGTCCTGGCGCGGGCGAACGCGAAGGAACGTCAATCGCTCGAGACGCTGCGAAACCTGCAATTGTCCGGTACCGGTGGCCAGGCGGTGCCGCTCGCTTCAATCGCCACGCTCCGCTACGAGCTGGAGCAGCCGACGATCTGGCGTCGGTCGCGCCAGACCACGGTGACGCTCAAGGCGAGCGTCGCAGGCAAGATCCAGCCCGCGACCGTCGCGACCCAGCTCCAGCCGAAGATCGACGCCTTCGCCGCGAAGCTGCCGGTCGGCTACAGCGTGGCTACGGGTGGAACCGCGGAGGAGAGCGCGAAGAGTCAGGCCCCGATCGTCGCGGTCGTACCGCTGATGCTGTTCATCATGGCGACGATCCTGATGATCCAGCTCCAGAGCTTCCATCGCCTCATCCTGGTCTTCGCCGTGGCGCCGCTCGCGGTCATCGGCGTCGTCGCCGCGCTGCTCCCCAGCGGCGCGCCGCTAGGCTTCGTGGCGATCCTCGGTGTGCTCGCGCTCATCGGCATCCTGATCCGCAACTCGGTGATCCTGATCGTCCAGATCGAGCATTTGCGGCAGGAAGGCCTTGAAGCCTGGCAGGCTGTAGCGGAGGCGACGGAGCATCGCATGCGGCCGATCATGCTGACCGCCGCCGCCGCGAGCCTTGGACTGATCCCGATCGCGAGGGAGATCTTCTGGGGCCCGATGGCTTATGCCATGATGGGGGGCATCATCGTGGGCACGGTTCTAACACTGCTATTCCTGCCCGCTCTTTACGTCGCCTGGTTCAGAATTCCAGCACCGGACCGCCAATGATGCGGTCTGGCGGCGGCAACGGCCGCGCCCATCCTCGCCTCGCAGACCGCCTCCGGGGCATGGACGAGATGAAACGAGAGTTGGAAAGCGCCTAAGCGTTCGACTTCAAAGAAGGCAGCAAATCTGCGGGTTCTGCCGATCTGGCGACCCCCTTTTTCTCTCGTCCGTTCTGACGAGCCGAACGGACGCAATGCTCTTTGGCAGCTACCGCTCGTCGATTCCGAAAACGCCCAGCATGTCGAAGGCGACAGGGCGTCGGCGGTCGAGCGCAAGGCTGCTCGCCAATTCCTCGATGTGCTCGCGCATCATGGCCACCGCCGCCTCGACCTCGCGTCGCGCGCACAGGTCGATCAGGTCGCCATGGTGGTCGTGCCAGCCGGCCAAGCCGCTCTGGTTCTCGAACAGGTTGATGATCAGGCTGGTGCGCGCCACCAGCAGGCGGACCTGCTCGGCCAGGATCGCATTACCCGACAGCTCCGCCATCAGAACGTGGAAACCGCCGGAGAGATGGATCGCCTCGCGCACCCTGCCCTGTTCGCGCAACGCATGCTCCTGCGCGATCGTGTCCGAGAGCCGCGCCAGCGCCTTCGGATCCCCCGCTCGCGCCACGGCCTCGGTGGTCCCGGCCTCGATCGCGACGCGCGCCGCGAAGACCTGCCGAACCTCGTCGGCCTTCGGAGCAGCGACGAAGGCGCCCCGGTTGGGGAAAACCACGACGAGCTTTTCCCAGGCGAGCCGGTTCAACGCCGCCCCGACTGCGCGGCGGCTGACGCCGAAGGCTTCGACCAAAGCGAGCTCGGACAGCTTGGTTCCCGGCAATAGCCGCTGATCGATGATGGCCTCGAACAGCAGCGTATAGGCATCTTCGGCGGTCTCCACCTTGGGGCGGTTTCGGGCGTTCATGACCCCCACCATCCGGCTCTTCTGCTGCGTCATCGACCTCTGCTTGCATGTTTAGTGTGCGCGAGATTGCGCGCAATCTAGCTCAACTCATTGATTCATATCAAGCACACAAACTGGCACGGCGGTTGCAGCGGTGACATCGACCGTTTCCTTCGAAAGGACCCACGATGTCGTTGCTCACACCGACCCGCAGAACCCTGCTCCAGGCGGGCCTCGCAGCTCCCTTCGTGCTCCGCTCGGGCCCCGGCCGGGCTGCGAACGTCGATCTCAAGTTCTCGCTGGCGGCGCCCTTCGACGGCTCCAATGCCGCCTTCTTTCTTGCAGAAAGCCAGGGCTGGTATCGTGAGGCCGGGCTCAACTGCCAGTTCGATTCCGCGGGCGGCTCAGGCGAGGCGATCTCGCGGGTCGGCTCAGGCGTCTATGATCTCGGCATCGCCGACATCAACGCGATGATGGAATTCAACGTCAAAAATCCGAGCTCGGCGATCCGCAACGTCTACATGTTGTATTTCCGTAGCCCGCTCAGCGTCGCGACGCTGGCCAAGACGGGCATCGTCAAGCCCGCCGACCTGACAGGCCGCAAGATCGGCGCTGCCGCAACCGACGGTGCCTATCGCCTGTTCCCTGCCTTCTCCAAGGCCGCGGGCGTCGATCCTGCTTCAGTGAAATGGGAGATGGTCGGACTTCAACTGCGCGAGGCGGTGTTGGCGCGCGGCGATGTCGAGGCGATCCTCGGCTTCGATTCGACCATGTTCTTTGGCCTGACCAAGGCCGGCATCAAGCCCGACGACATCAAGTTCGTCTACTACGCGCAGGCCGGGCTCGACCTCTACGGCAACGGCATCATCGCCTCRCAGAAACTGCGCACGAGCAATCCCGACGCAGCCAAGCGCTTCGTCGAGGTGACGGCCCGGGCCTGGCAGGCAGCCGCCGCAGACCCCAAGGCCGCCATCGCCGCGCTGAAAAAGCAGGTGCCGCTGATCAACGAAGGCGTCGAGGAGGAAAAGCTGCGCTGGCTGGTGAAGAACCAGCTCACGACCGATGAGTCGCTGGCGGATGGTCTGGGCGGGGTCCGCGCCGCACGCCTGGAGGCCGCGCTCGGCACCGTTGCGGCGAGCTATGGACTGGGCGTAGCGCCCAAGCCGGAGGATGTCTTCGACCCCGCCTTCCTGCCATCCGCAAGCTTGCGAAAACTGCCGGCATGACCTTCGACCTTGTCATCCGTGGCGGCACGATCGCCACGGCCGCCGATGTGACGCGCGCCGATATCGGCATCCGCAACGGGCGAATCACGGCGATCGGCGAGCGGCTGTCCGGCGGCGAGAAGACGATGGACGCCGGCGGCAGACTCGTGCTGCCGGGCGGGATCGACGCGCACTGCCATCTGGACCAGCCTCAGGCACCGGGTCTTGCCAGCAAGGGCGCGGTGATGGCCGACGGCTTTCGCACAGGGAGCATCAGCGCAGCTTTCGGCGGCACGACCACGATCGTGCCGTTCTGCGTGCAGCATCGCGGCACGTCGCTGACGGCGGCCGTCGACGACTATCACCGCCGCGCTGCCGGACAGGCCGTGATCGACTATGCCTTCCACCTCATCGTCAGCGATCCGACGCCCCAGGTGCTCGGCCAGGAGTTGCCGGCGCTGATCCGGCGCGGCCATACCAGCCTCAAGGTCTACATGACCTATGACGCGATGGTGCTCTCCGACCGCCAGATCCTCGACGTATTCGAGGTCGCGCGTCAGGAGAAGGCGATCGTGCTGATCCATGCCGAAAACCACGAGATCATCGGCTGGCTCGCCGACCGGCTCGAGGCCGCCGGCCGGACCGCACCCAAGTATCACGCTGCGTCCCGCCCGCTGCCGGTCGAGCGCGAGGCGACGCATCGGGCCGTGACGCTGGCCGAGGTCGCCGGCGTGCCGCTGGTCGTGGTCCATATCTCGGGTGCCGATCCGCTCGAGGAGGTGCGCCGGGCGCGGGCGCGCGGGCTGACCGTCATCGCCGAGACCTGCCCGCAATACCTGCTGCTGACCGCCGCCGACCTCGATATGCCCGACATGGACGGCGCCAAGGCGATGTGCAGCCCGCCGCCGCGCGACACGGCCAGTCAGGACAGTCTTTGGCGCGGCATCGCCGACGGCACCTTCGACATCGTCAATTCCGACCATGCGCCTTATCGCTTCGACGACGAAGGCAAGCTCAAGGCTGGCCGCAACGCGCCGTTCCGCAAGGTCGCCAACGGAATTCCAGGCCTGGAAACACGTATGCCGTTGCTGTTCAGCGAGGGCGTCGTCAAAGGCCGCATCGACCTGCAACGCTTCGTCGCGCTGACGGCGTCCAACAACGCGAAACTCTACGGCTTGTCGCGCAAGGGCACGATCGCGATCGGCGCCGATGCCGACATCGCGATCTGGGACCCGGAAAAGCGCGTCAGGCTGAGCAACGACCTGCTGCACCACAATGTCGACTACACGCCGTTCGAAGGGCTGGAGGTGCAGGGCTGGCCGGAGACCGTGCTGAGCCGCGGCGAGGTCGTCGTCGAGGACGGCGAGCTGAAGGGCGCTCCCGGACGCGGCCGCTTCCTCGAACAGACGACATCCTCGGCCTGGCGGCCGGAAACCGGAGCCAAGCCATGGATCTAAACATCGCAGGCCGCCGCGCGCTCGTACTGGGCGGCAATCGCGGCATGGGGCTCGCCATCGCCAAGGCGCTCGCCCGCGAGGGCTGCGACCTCACGATCGCTGCGCGCGACGAGGCGGCGCTGGCAGCCGCCGCCCACGAGATCGGAAAGGCGCGGACCGTGCGCCTGGACCTTTCCGACACAGCTGGGCTGCCGGCTTTTGCTGAGGCCGTCGGCCCGGTCGATATCCTCGTCAACAACACCGGCGGGCCGCCCTATGGCGGCGCGATCGACCGAAGCGCCCAGGACTGGGAAGACAGCTTCCGCGACATGGCGCTGTCCGTGATCCGGCTGACCGACCTGTTTCTGCCTGCGATGCGGTCCGCCGGATGGGGCCGAATCCTGACGCTGGTGAGCACCGGCGCCATCCAGCCGATTCCGGTGCTGGGCATATCGAACACGCTGCGCGCCGGGCTCATCGCCTGGTCGAAATCGCTGGCCCCCGAGGTCGCCAAGGACGGCGTCACCGTCAACGTCCTGATGCCGGGCCGGATCGCGACCGAGCGTGTGCACATGACCGACGAGGCGACCGCTGCGCGCGAGAACGTCGGCATCGAGATCATCAGGCAGCGTTCCTGGTCGCAAATCCCGATGGGCCGCTATGGCTCTCCCGACGAGATCGCGGCAGTGGCGGCCTTCGCCTGCAGTGATCTCGCGTCTTACGTGACCGGCAGCGTGTTCAGGGTCGATGGCGGTTATGTCCGTCATGTCTGACCAGAGTGGTTTGAACGACATGAGGCGTTGCGAAACGAAACGCGATCGCCGCCCTGCCGGACAGGCCGGTGTTTCAAGACAGACGGCGCTCGCCGCGCTCCAGAGAGCACACCTGTCGGTCGCCATCACGCACGCACCCGGCGCCATGCCGCTGACCGACATCGAGAAAGGCACCCCGTCATGACGCTCGTCCGGCCCGCCCAGAAGCTGACACATCTCGGCGCGTTGCATGTCCTCGACGCGGCCGTGGCGGCCGCCGCCGCGATGGGCGTGCCGCAATGCATCGCCATCGTCGATGAGGGTTGCAACCTGCTCGCCTTCGCCCGGATGGACGGCGCCCGCGTGCTGTCGATCGACAGCGCGACGCGCAAGGCGATGACGGCCGCCACTACGGGGCGGCCGACCGGCGGCATTCCGGTTGATAAGGCCCCCGCACTGGCAGCCGCGACCGATGGCCGGATGACAAACCTGCCCGGAGGCCTGCCGCTGATAAGCGGCGGCCAGATCGTCGGCGGCATCGGGATCGGCTCCGGCACCGGCGAACAGGATCTCGCCATCGCCCACGCTGCCGTCGCGGCTTTCAATGCTGCTCTGGGAGAGCCTGTCCAATGAACGATCCGGCCACATCACAATCGACACGGGCGCAGTCGGCGCCGCCGATGCGAGAGCGCATCGTTCAGCTTGAAAGCGTGCGCGTGCGCTTCGGAGCCGACGACGACGCCTTTCTGGCGCTCGACAGCACCAATTTGACCGTCGAGGCGGGCGATTTCGTCGCCATGGTCGGCCCTTCCGGCTGCGGCAAGTCCACGATCCTCAAGCTCGTCGCCGGCCTGCTGAAGCCAACCGAGGGCGAGGTCTTCGTCGCCGGACGGGAAATCGGCGCGCAGAAGATCGGCATCGGGATGGCCTTCCAGAACCCGACCATGCTGCCCTGGCTCTCGATCCGGCAGAACGTGATGCTGCCCTTGAAGATCGTCGAGCCCTATGCCTCAGCCTTCCGCGCCAACAAGAACACCCTGTTCCGCGACCGGGTCGAAGCGCTCCTGGAAAAGGTCGGCCTGGGCGGGCTCGGCGACCGGCGGCCCTGGCAGTTGTCTGGCGGAATGCTGCAGCGGGCTAATCTCTGCCGCGCGCTGATCCACGAACCGAAGCTGCTGATGCTCGACGAGCCCTTCGGGGCGCTCGACCAGTTCACGCGCGAGGAGTTGTGGGCGATCCTTCAGGACCTCTGGATGGAGCACAGGCCGACCGTCTTTCTCGTCACCCACGACCTGCGCGAAGCTGCCTTCCTCGCCAACCGCATCCTGGTGATGAGTGCGCGTCCCGGGCGGGTAACCGAAGACCGGCAGGTCGATTTCGCCCGGCCACGCACCATCGAAACCACCTATCAGGACGGGTTCACGACCTTGACCCACGCGTTGCGGACGCTGATCGTCGCAGGCAGGCCGAGCCGTGGAGCGCTGACATGAAAATCTCCCGCCGCACGCGCGAACATCTCAGCTCCGTCATTCTGATCTCGTCGATGTTCCTGGTCTGGGAGCTCGCCTGCCTGATCTTCAACGTCAGCGCGATCGTGCTGCCGCGACCCAGCCAGGTCATCGCGACGCTGGTGATGCAGCTGCCGGCGCTTTGGCCGCATATCCTGCAGACGCTGGTGACGACCATGATCGGCTTCACGCTCGGCATGGTGCTCGGCGTCGCGATCGGCGTCGTCGTCGGCGTCTCGAGGGCCGCCTACAACGCAGCTTATCCGCTGCTGGTCGGCTTCTCCTCCATCCCCAAGGTCGCGGTGGTTCCGATCTTCGTGCTCTGGTTCGGATCGGGCTCGGTCCCCGCCATCCTGACGGCGCTGACGACCTGCATCTTCCCGATCGTCGTCAACGTCGCGACGGGGCTCGCCACCACCGAGCCGGAGATGGAGGACGTGCTGAAGGCCCTTGGCGCCTCGCGCTGGCAGGTGCTCTGGAATGTCGGCCTGCCACGCACCATGCCGTATTTCTTCGCTTCGCTGAAGATCGCGGTCACGCTCGCCTTCGTCGGCACGGTGCTGTCGGAAACCGTCGCCGCTAATCGCGGCATCGGCACCGTCATGATGATGGCGAGCGCCAGCTTCGACGTGACGCTCGCCTTTGCAGGCCTGTTCGCCCTCGCGATCCTCGGTATCCTGCTCTACGTCGTCTTCGCACTCGTCGAGCAGCGCATCTGCGGCTGGGCCAATCGAAAAACAGATTTCGCCGCCGCGTAGGCCAATCTATCGAAGTGCTATACATGGCCGACCTGCGCCGACACCGGCGTAAAATTCGGTGTTGCTGCGGCGATGAGCCCCATTCCGGTGGGTAATCCTGCTCTCTACGGCGACTGTAGAGGCCGAGGTCGCCCGCCTCGTTTTCCATCTCGCGCTGAAGGGAAACGGTCGTCGGGCCCGATGGGCGGGCGTGACCGTCAGAATCGCCGATGCAGATACGCTTGCTAAAGTCGGCTGTTATGATCGCACTTCTGTAAGTGGGGCGGGTTTTTCGGCTTCTCGGATCCCGCTTACCTTCGCTTCGTTACGGGATCAGCAACAGGCTTCCCGTCGTTCGTCCCGCTTCGAGATCGGCCTGAGCGCGGGCGGCTTCAGCAAGCGGGTACTCCCCACCGATCTCGGCTGCGACGCCGGTCTGCATGAGGACGAGCAGCTCAGCCATGCCCTGCGAATAAAGGGCCGGATCGGCGGCGTAAGCCATGACGCTCGGGCGTGCCAGCGACAGCGAGCGGATTGGGCCGAGTTCGTCGACTGCGAGCGGAGGGATCGGTCCCGCTGCCTGGCCGATGCTGGCGACCGTGCCGAAGCGGCGGACGCAGCACAGCGTCTTGCGCAGCATCGCGCCGCCGATTCCATCAATGGCGAAATCGACGCCACGGCCATCGGTCAGGGATGCAACCTCCGCCGTGAGGTCGGCCTCGCGCCCGACGATGACATGGTCGGCGCCATGGCCCAGGGCGATCCGCTCTTTCTCCGGTGAGCCAGCCGTCCCAATCACCGTCGCACCAAGGCTCTTGGCCCAGCGGGTCAGCAGCGCGCCGAGCCCGCCCGCGGCGGCGTGGATGAGAAGCGTCGTGCCTTCGGTGACCGGGTAGGTCCGGGTCAGCAGCATATGCGCCGTCAGACCCTTCAGCATCGAAGCGGCCGAGAGCCGCAACGGGATACTCTCCGGCAAGATCACAAGCCGCGGCGCTGGCAGCGATCGGCTCGTCGCATAGGCCCCGACGGGCGCGCCTGCATAGGCAACGCGGTCGCCGATTGCGAAGCCGGAGACACCTTCCCCCACGGCTTCGACCCGACCTGCCCCCTCGACGCCCAGCACCGCCGGCAGCGGCAGCGGATACAGGCCAATGCGTTGATAAATGTCGATGAAGTTCACACCGATCGCCTCATGCCGGATGCGAACCTCTCCCGGCCCCGGCGGTTGCGCCACGATCTCAGCAGCTTCGAGCCGATCGACCCCGCCGACGCCGACCATCCTGACGACCTTGTCCATATCCATTTGCGTTGCCTCTCGCGATGGGTGTCGAACGAGGAATGGGCGCTGGCAGCCTGTGAGGAAATTCCCGATAACGTCCCATCGTCTGTGAAGGAATTGACCGATGCCTGATTGGGAGGATCTGCGCCATTTCGCGGCGCTGGCCGAGAGCGGTTCCCTTTCGGCCGCCGCGCGTCGATTGGGCGTGGAGCACGCGACGGTCGCCCGCCGCATCCAGTCGTTGGAACGGGACCTCGCGCTCAAGCTTGTCGACCGGCGTGGCCGTCGTTTGACCTTGACCGGGGATGGTGTCCGGGTCGCCGCTCAACTCGGCGCTATGGAAGAGAGCGCGCTCGCCGTTGCCCGCCTGGCGGCCGGTTCACGCGACGCGATCGCCGGCGAGGTGCGCATCAGCGCCCCGCCCGCCCTCGCAGCGGCGAAACTCGTCGTGCCGCTTGCCGCTCTGCGCGCGCGGCATAATGGTCTGGCGCTCCAGCTTCTCGGCGAGACCCGCAACGCGTCGCTCGACAGGCGGGAGGCGGACATTGCCATCCGCCTCAGCAGGCCTTCGGCGGGTGATCTGGTGATCCGCAAGCTCGGCGAGATCACCTTCTCGGCCTATGCGACGGCGGCTTATCTCGCGGAGACGCGCGAGGCTGACCTATGCTTCATAGGCTACGACACGTCGCTCGATGAGGCGCCGCAGCAGGTCGCGCTACGCTTGGTCGCTGCGGGCCGGCCTTTCGCTCTCGTCGCCAGTACGCTGGAAATCCAGCTCGCCGCCGTGCGCGCCGGCATGGGCATCGCGATGCTGCCGGAGTTTATGGTCGAACCCGGCCAAGATCTGGTCCCCTTCCCCTGCGATCTTCCCGCTCCGAACCGCGAGGTCTGGCTCGCCATCCATGCGGATTTGCGCAACGCTCCTGCTATCCGGGCAGTCGCAGACGCGATCGAGGAAGCGCTGGTTTAGTGATGTCGGTCGGACGATCGATCTCGTTGAAATCCTAAGCCGGCCAAAGCTCCCTTCTTGCACCTAAGAGCGAGGAGCCCGCTAAGATCGATGCGCAACCGAACGCACGTTGGATAATGTTCTGACCAGTAGTTTCTGGCAGTCTCCATCATTGCGCGGCGCTATCCGCGATTGCTCCTAAGCCCCAGATATTCGAGCGGGGGACGGCCGAACGCGTGCTTGAACATCGTCGAGAACGCCGCCGGGTTTTCGTATCCGAGGTCGATAGCCACCGCGGTCACGGCCTCGCCGGCCGCCAATCGCGGGATGGCTGCCAGTAGGCAGGCCTGCTGGCACCAGCCGCGAAAGCTCAGCCCGGTCTCACGCCGGAACATGCGCGTGAAGGTCCTCCGGCTCACGCCCATCGCCTGCGCCCACGGTTCGATCGTCTCGTGTATGTTCGGCGAAAGGACGAACGCTCGGCATCTGTCGGCCAGGGCACCGGCAGCCGGATATTGAAGTGATAGCGGCAACGCCGGCAGCTGACCGACTTCATGCCAGATCAGCTGCATCAAGGCGCCGGCGCGCCCGTCAACGTCGTATTCGACGGGGAGCTGGACGGCCTCTGCCATCAGACTGCGGATGAACGGCGAGATCCCGACGACCTGGCAGCGGTCCGGCATCCCCGGCAAGATGTCGGGCTCCAGGGAGATGCACTGCAGGGCGACCTCGCCCACCATCCGCACGTCGTGGACGGTCGCCGGGGGTATCCACATTCCCCGCTGCGGCGGCATGACCCAGTTGCCGGTCGCCGTGGTCAGCACGATCAGCCCGGAGGCGGCCGAGAGCAGCTGACCGCGGCGATGGTGGTGCGGCTCGATGAGAAAGCCATCCGGATAAACGCGGCTTAGTGCGGTGATTGGCCGGGCGACGGAATCAACGATCGCGATGGGAATGTCGCACATACTGGCTCACACCCGCAGTTTGTTGGCCCGCCTTTGGTGGCAAGCCACTCTCCCCCGCAGTATCCGGAAACCATCGCCCCAGCAACGCATCCGAGTACCAGACCGTGTCAAGCCCAACCATGACCAGCATGCCGAAGGCCGTAAGGTCCTTCCCGATCCTCCTTGGCGCCAGCTCCGGCCATCTCCTTAACGACCTGCTCCAGGCGCTGCTGCCGGCGATGTATCCGATCCTGCAATCGGGCTTCTCGCTGACCTTCGCCCAGATCGGCATTCTCAGCTTGGTCTACCAGATCACGGCGTCGCTCTTTCAGCCCTTCATCGGTCACTACACCGACCGGCGGCCCATGCCGTATTCGCTGCCCCTCGGGATGGCGTCATCCATGACGGGCGTGCTCTTCCTCGCCTACGCGCCAAGCTACGGCTGGCTGCTGGTCGGGGCGACACTGCTGGGCCTGGGTTCTTCCATCTTCCATCCGGAATCGAGCCGCATCGCACGCCTGGCATCGGGCGGCTCGCACGGGTTCGCCCAATCCCTCTTCCAGGTCGGCGGCAATTTCGGCTCCGCGCTCGGTCCGCTCGCTGCCGCCTTCGTCATCCTGCCCCAGGGGCAGCGGGGATTGGCATGGTTCGCCTTTGCCGCACTTGCTGGCATCGTCCTACTGTCGGCGCTTGGTCATTGGTATAGCGTGAACGGTCACGCGAAGCGCGCAACCGGCGCGATGCCGGAACGCCACGCGTTCCTGTCGAAGCGCCAGGTCAGAGTAGCCATGGGCGCCCTGATCGGGCTGCTCTTCTCAAAATACGTCTACATGGCGGCCTTCACCAGCTACTATACCTTCTACCTGATCGAGCAGTTCGACGTGTCGGTCAGGAACGCCCAGATTCTTCAGTTCGTGTTCTTCGCCGCGGTCGCAGCCGGCACGATCGCTGGCGGTCCAATCGGCGACCGCCTGGGCCGCAAGTCCGTCATCTGGGTGTCGATACTCGGGGTGCTGCCGCTCACTCTGATCCTCCCGCATGTGGGCTTGACGCCCACGGTATTGCTGACCGTCGTGATCGGCTTCGTCATCTCGTCGGCCTTCCCGGCCATCGTGGTCTACGGGCAGGAGCTGATGCCTGGGCGGGTCGGCATGGTTTCGGGCCTGTTCTTCGGCTTCAGCTTCGGCATCAGCGGGATAGGCGCCGCGCTGCTTGGGTCGCTCGCCGATTGGAAGAGCATCCATTTTGTTTTCGTGGTGTGCTCGTTCCTGCCGGCGATTGGGGTCCTCACGCTTCTTCTACCGAACCTGCGCGAGCAGGCCTCGGAGACCGTCTGACGCCGGTCGGCACTGCGCATCGACCGATCGGGCGGGTTGCGCCGCAAGCCGCGGGAAGCTGTCGGGTTCAACAAGGACGATGTCGCACCCGCTCCCCGCGACTTTCCTGAAATACCATCGTTTTTGGGAAGGCGGACGGGCACGCCATCATTGGCCTGATGGCGAAGGAAGCTATGAATGTACGAAGAAGTCGCTGAACAGCAGAGCGAGTGCTTCTGGCTGCTCCTCCGGGATGAAATGCCCGCTTCGTTCGATCGTCTCGCTACGAAGGTCATCGGCAAACGGCCGCAATGGACCAGCCATGTCGGGGATTGAACCTGGTTTGCGCTGACGGCCAGAACAGGCATGGTGAGCTTGGCCTCCCGAACCAGCGCACGGTTTTGCTCGGCGAACAGACTGACCGAACGATAGAAAGCGAGGCCCGCTCGCAACGCGCCCGGCATGCTGAAGATACGAACATATTCATCGAGGTCGGCTTCGCTGAAGCTCCACGGTTCGCCGCCTTGCGACGCAGAAACCAGTCCAGGTACACGCGCTCGCGCCCAGCGATCAGCGACTCAGGAAGCTCGGGGACGGCATGGAACGCAAAATGCCACGTCCGTCATGCCCGTTCGGGCGCTACTGGTAGCATATCGGGTAGCGTGACGCCGGGAATGCCGGCATCAAGGATGGCAAGCCGGCTGACTTCGTTCGGGAACATCGGGGCGCTCGATCCGGCATGTTTGAAGATCGGGCGTCGCCAGTGACCTACGGAGAGTCAGTCGCGCGACGTGGGCAGCCCCGCGAGCGTCGGGGCGTGGGTGGCGAGCCTGCGGGCAACGAACTCGGTGAAGAGCCGCACGCGCTTCGTCTTGCGTGCTTCCCCTTGGGTGAGGAGCCAGACCAATCCGTACAGGTGTCGTTCGGTCCCCGGAACCCGCTCCAAAAGCGGATCGGCATCTCCGACGAAACACGGCAAAGTCGTGATGCCGAGCCCTTCCCGTACTGCCGCGAGTTGCGCTTCGGCGTCGGTGATCCTGAAGGGGGTCGCCGTGGTGCGAAGCTCCCCCTCCATCGCCCATTCCGGGATGCCATGTGCGCTAATGACGATCCACCGGATAGGATCGGGCGTGCCTGCACGCCATGCCGTCAGGAGATTACGGGAAATGTAGACCCCGCCGAACAGCTCCGGTCCCATCAGGCCGTGAAGATTGAGTGGAAGGGTCTTGCGGTCGTAGACGACACGGATCGCGACGTCAGCCTCCCGGTTGGTCAGGTTCGCCAGCTCGCCGGACGATACGATTTCCATCTCGATATCCGGATGCAGCCGCGCGAACTCGGCGAAGTCCGGCATCAACAGATGTGTCGCCAGGGGCGGCGGCAGGGTCACGCGCAAAAGCCCGCGCACGCTCTGGTCGCGCCCGAAGATGCGGGTTTCCAGCTGGTGGGACGACGCTTCCATCTGGTCCGCGAACTCGAGCACCTCTTCGCCCGCCGCCGTCAGGCGGTAACCGGAAGGCAGCTTTTCAAACATCTGCGCGCCGAGGCGATCCTCTAGCTGGGCGATGCGTCGCAGCACGGTTGCGTGGTTCACCCCGAGGCGCTTGGCGGCAGCCCGCACCGAGCCGCCGCGTGCGGCGGCGAGGAAGTAGCGAACATCGTCCCAGTCGATCATGGTGCGTTCCCGCGCCGCCACAGGCGCCCTGCCTGTCGAAGACTAGCACGCCGAGCTGGATTGCGCATGGCCGTCGCGTCTTCAGCCGTCCCATCCGGATCGTTTCCGCACCATTGATGTGCAGCGTCCCGCACTCATCGGCGGACTTCGGCGAACCCATTTCAGCCGCATCGAAGAAGCTGCCCGCACAGCCAAGACCCGAGGCGGCGAGACGAAGGATGCACAATATGACCAGATTGAACGGAAAGACCGCTGTCATCACGGGGGGCGCGACCGGCATCGGCCTTGCTGCCGCGAAGCGCTTCATCGCGGATGGTGCCTTCGTCTTCATCTTCGGCCGCCGGCAGGACGCGCTCGATGCCGCTGTCGCCGATCTCGGGTCCCATGCTCGCGCGGTGCAGGGCTCGGTTTCGGACGAAGCCGACCTCGACCGGCTCTACGCGGCGGTAAAGGCCGAACGCGGAACGCTCGACATCGTCTTCGCCAATGCCGGCGCGGGAAGCCCGCTTCCGCTCGGCCAGATCACCGCTGAGCACATCGACGAAGCCTTCGACACCAACGTGAAGGGAACCATCTTCACGGTCCAGAAGGCGCTGCCGCTGATGGGCAAGGGCGGTTCGATCATCCTGACCGGATCGAGCGCCGGCACCACGGGCGCGCCTGGATTTACCGCTTACAGCGCGAGCAAGGCGGCCGTGCGGAATCTGGCCCGGACCTGGGCGGAGGATCTGAAGGGCACCGGCATCCGCGTGAATGTTCTGTCACCGGGGGCGACGGCGACCGAATTGGCCAAGGCGGCGCTCGGCGAGGAGGGCCAGAAGGCCTACGGCGCGATGACCCCGCTCCAGCGGATGGCCGATCCAGCGGAGATCGGTGCTGTGGCCGCTTTTCTCGCCTCGTCGGACAGCAGTTTCATGACCGCCAGCGAAGTCGCTGTCGACGGCGGCCTGGCACAGCTCTGACCTGCGACATCACGCAAGATTGGAGAACATCATGAGCTACGCAATCATCGGCTTCGGCAAGATCGGCCACGCCCTCGCCAAGGCGTTTGCCCGCAAGGGGATCGAAGTCTCCGTTGCATCCACGCGCGACCCCAAGAGCTTTGCATCCGAAGCGGCTGCGATCGGGCCTAAGGTCGTTGCCAAGACGCTGGCGGAGGCCATCAAGGCGGACGTCATCTTCCTGGCTGTGCGTTTCGAGGCGCACGCGGATGTCGCGAAGGCGCTGCCCAACTGGCAGGGAAAGACCATTATCGATGTGACCAACGCCTACGGCGTGCCCGATCAAGAACTGGACGGCCAGCCATCCGCCAAAGTCGTCGCGCGGGCCTTCGTAGGTGGTCGACTGGTCAAGGGCTTCAACCATGTGGTCGCGGCCACCCTTGAGCGGGATCCGGCCGTGCATCGCGGCAGGAGGGTCGTCTTCCTGGCGAGCGACGACGACGCCGCCGCAGCGGAGATCGGCGCGCTGGCGGAAGAGCTTGGTTTCGCGCCGATCAAACTCGGCGGGCTTTCAGAGGGCGGACTGCTGGTCCAGGCGCACGGGAATAGCTGGGGTCACCTGATTTTCCAGGACTTGGTCAAATTCCAGGGGTGAACACGTCGCGCCCACCGGAAAACACTGGCGCGGGCCTTTGCGATGTCCGCGCCGGAAGATGTCGGAAACACACCCGAACACCGCGATGTGCGCGCTTCATAAGGCCAAACGCCTTGCGCCCGTCGCATATATATATGATCTCAAGGAGGTCCCGATGTACGACCAAGCCAAACTGTCTGAACTGATCCGGTTCTCCCGTATTGATGCGGGCTCCACCGTGATCGACGTGTACCCCGGCGACGGAGACTGGACGCTTCTGTTCTCCGACCTCGTGGGGCCGGAGGGGCGGGTCTACAGCTTTGTGCCGGCCGAGGTCGCCCACTTCAAGAACGACCCGCTCGGCCGCATGCAAACTCTTGCGAAAGAGCCCGGCCGGGAGAACGTCGAAGCCGTCTCGGCGGACCTTGTGGCGATGCCGGAGGTGACGCAGCCGGCGGATGTCCTGTGGCTGCATCTGTTTTACCACGATCTCCACACCGCGCTGATGCAGGCCAGGGGCGGGACGGCGGCCGACTTCAACCGAGCGGTGTACGAGCGGCTGAAGCCCGGCGGGTTCTATGTCGTCATCGACCACGCCGCAGGCGCGGGAACGGGGACGAGCGACACGCAGACGCTGCATCGCATCGACCCTGCCGTGGTCATCCAGGAGGTGGAGGCAGCCGGCTTCGTGCTGGACGCGCAGACCGCCCTGCTCGCGAACAAGGACGATCCGCACGCGAGCAAGGTGTTCGACCCCTCGATCAAGGGCGAAACCGATCGTTTCGCCTATCGGTTTGTCAAGGTCTGAGGGTCACGGGGCCGATTCCTCATCAATCAATTGGCTGCCAGTCTTCAGGGTGGATTTCGCCAGAACCACCCTCCCCGCTCCCGGACGAAAGTGCCAATAGCAGAACACGGTGCAGTGCCCCGAAGCAGACATTGCGAGTCGATAATGTATTCGGTCGGAAACGTTCGACGTCAACCGGGGGCCAGATCGTGCTATTTACAGCGATAGGCCCAGTCTACACTCCGGTCTGCTTTCGGCGCGTTCATCACTGCGCTTGGACCACATCGACAAAACTCAGTTTTTTAGCCGAAGGGTTGTGGAGTGCGTTGCATGGATTGGCTGTCCCTGCGCAATCAGAACGTATCCCATCGACCGGCGTCGAAGATCGGCTGAACATTCTCGTCGAAAAGTTCAGCACGTAGGTGCGTATCCCACCGTGCTTGCATTCCCGAAAACGAATGCGCCCATGCCGACGGCTTGCAGATATTCGTCCAAGACCGCGCTTTCGTCCGAGGATATGATCGCACCCACATAGCCGTCAGGTCGGACCAGCACCCGGTCGCCCGCGTTCACGCCATAGGCGCTCCGGAACTGCCCCGCGTCGTCTTTCAAATCTCCGTTCTTTCCGAAAACGTGAACACGCAGTCCTTGCCGCGCAGGCACAATGACCTCGTCATCGACGAGCAACGTCCAATGCGGTCCTTTGAACAGTTCAAACAGCCGCTGCGGCTGTCCCGCCGTGCCGCAGACCTGCGCGTCGGGTGCGCGGTCACCGGCCAGGAGGACGCCGTGCCGTTCCGGCGCTTCCACCGCGAGCGAGGATTCCGGATAACCGATATCGAGCTGGTGCACGTCGCGCCCACGCCGCATCTGCCCGCGTTTCATCGCGTCGAGCAGGCCAGTCGCGAGGCCGAGCATGGCCTGCGCGACGGGGCGTCGCTCCTCCTCATAGGTATCGAGCATCGCCTCCGGCGCACCCCGGAGGACCGCGCAGAGCTTCCACCCGAGGTTGTATGCGTCCTGCACGCTGGTGTTGAGACCCTGCCCGCCTGTCGGCGGATGGGTGTGTGCGGCATCGCCGGCCAGGAACACGCGGCCGACCCGGTAACGGTCGGCAAGCCGCGCATTCATATGAAAGGCGGACGCCCAGGATACCGCATGAATGAGAAGATCGTCGCGGCCGGTCCGAGTGCGCAACAGGGCGGTCAGCCCTTCGGGCGATAGATCGACCTCCCCTTCCAGCGGGATCGGTCCCTGAAGCTGAAAAAGGTCGGTCCCGGCGAGCGGACAAGCCGATATCTGCCGCTGCATGTCGCCTTCGCCGAAGCGATGCCAAACGTCACGCGACAATCCCGACAAGGTCACGTCGGCGACGATCGCGCGCACACCCAGCGTCTTGCCCGGAAAGCCGACCTCAAGCGCATGCCGCACGAAGGAACGTCCCCCGTCCGTGCCTACCAGCCACCGGACGCGGATCATCTCCTCGCCCGCCATTGTAGCGATCCGGGCCGTGACGCCCTCGCTGTCCTGCGTGAAGCTGACCAGCTCGGAGCCAAACTCGGGCCGGTGACCGAACTCAGCCAGCCGCTCCCGCATAACGTGCTCCGTCAGGAACTGCGGCACCATCAGCGGCAGGTGGTAGGGCTCTGCCGGTGTTGCCGGCTCCGCCTCGACCACATCAGCATCGGTGAAGCTGCCGTCGTCCGTATATTCGCGCTGCTTGGGATAGAATCCACCGACGGCGACAACGCGATCTAGAATGCCAAGATCCTCGAACACCTCCTGTGTCCGGGGCTGGATGCCCTTGCCGCGCGAGCCTCGGAAGGGATCGTCCAGCTTTTCGATGAGCCGGAACGACACGCCCCGCCGGGCAAGGTCGATCGCCAGCGTCAGACCGGCGGCGCCAGCACCGCAGATGAGCACGTCGGCTGTGAAAACCTTTGTCATGTCACGCTCCATATGTGTATTAAGCACATAGATAGAGCCGCGGAACGGAGTCAATAAGAAAGTGCAAAATACACTTACATCGGCGCTGCTGCGTGATCTCCATAGCGCGCTGATCGATATCGTCAGCGTGATGAACCGGCCGCAACGCGACGAAACCATGGTCCGTGAAGCGGGGATTGCGCTTGATCGCGCGCTCTTTCCGTTACTGGTCATCGTGGAACGGCTCGGGCCGATCGGCATCGTCGACCTCGCCGATCGGGTCGGCCGCGATTACACGACGGTAAGCCGGCAGGTCACAAAGTTGGAAGGTCTCGGACTTGTCGAGCGGCAGTCCAGCGCGACGGACGGGCGTGCGCGCAAAGCGGTAGCGACCGCGAACGGCAAGGCCCTGACCGGCAAGATCGACGTGGCGCGAGAGAAAATGGCGCGGCAGATCTTTGCAGATTGGCCGGAACAGGATGTCGCCGATCTGACCAGGCTCATGCGGCGGTTTGCTAGGGCGATTGACGCAGCCGTTGGAAACGACGCCTGAGCCGGTACAGCGGCTCGAGGGCGCTCGCGCGTGCCCGAACAAGCCTGTCGGTCGTGATATCAACGAAGCTCGCGTCACGAACGCACTGGTCGATTGGCTTACGCCATCGTCGAGCCGGGGAAATCCGCGTCATCGGGGAAACGACAGCTCCGACAGGAACCTGCGCAACCACGCCATCGGGCCCCTCATGAAGGAACCAAAATCGAACGTCTATTCCCGCACCTCGTCATCTGGTGCGGGAACCGATCTGAAATCCGAAGGAAATCAAACGGTTGAGAAAATGGTGGTGGGGGAAGCAGGACTCGAACCTGCGAAGGCATAGCCAGCGGATTTACAGTCCGCCCCCTTTGCCGCTCGGGACATTCCCCCGCCTGCGCCCATTACCGGCTTGTGAAGCCGCGGGCCGCCGATATGTCACTCGCGTGACGACCGGCAGGCGCGGCCGGACTTATGGTGACCGGGCCGCGACGTGTCAACGGCAAAAAGCCCGGTCCGGCGAAATCCCTGTGGCCCGCACACGCCGAAACTTCATCCGCATCGGAACGATGGCACGACCGGGTCCGGTCGGCGGCCTTTAGCGAGCCTTGACAAGATGTAGACAGCCGCCGCCGGCATCGCTTTCTCACCGAAATACCGGAGGGAAGCCGTCGCGCTCTGGCCAAGCGGGCCGTGTCGTGGCACGGCAAGCGTTCAAGTTCGGAGACGACGATGCCCCCTTTTCGCCCCAAGCCAGGCCAAGCTCGTCTGGGAGCTGGCTCCCACCGGGCCGGCGGCCCGCCGCCGCACCGTCCGGGCGAAATCGATGAAGCGGTCCTCTATGGCGTGCACCCCGTCATCGAGGCGTTGCGCAACCCTGCGCGGCGTCATCGCCGTCTGCTCGCCACCGAAAACGCGCTGCGACGGCTGCAGGAGGAAATCGGTGAGCTGCCGATCGAGGCGGAGATGGTCCGCCCCTCCGAGATCGACCGGCTGCTGACGCCCGACTCGGTCCATCAGGGGCTTTATCTGGTCTGCGATCCCCTGCCCTCGCCCGAGCTCGACGATCTGCCGGACGATGCGATCGTGCTGGCGCTCGACCAGATCACCGATCCGCATAATGTCGGCGCTATCCTGCGCTCGGCCGCGGCCTTCAGCGCTGCGGCGGTGATCGTCACCATCCGGCATTCGCCCGCAGCCACAGGCGTTCTCGCGAAATCCGCCTCCGGCGCGCTCGAGCATGTGCCGCTGGTCGCGGTTCGCAATCTCGGCGACGCGCTCGATACCCTGGGAAAGCGCGGATTTCTGCGTATCGGCTTCGATTCGGATGGCGAGGTCGCGCTCGACGATGTCCAGCTGCGCCGGCCGCTCGTCATGGTGATGGGCGCCGAAGGCAAGGGGTTGCGGCAGCGCACGCGCGAGCTTTGCGACCAGGTCGCCCGGCTCGAGGTTCCCGGCACGATCACCAGCCTGAACGTCTCCAACGCGACGGCGATCGCGCTGTACGCGGCCAGCCGCCGCCGCTGAGCCCTGCCGGGCCTGCACGGCAACGGGACGAAAAGTCCGGCTTGTCGGGCGAAACCCCGCGTTCCGGCTGGCCGGCAGCCATCTTAGACGAACGATGCAAGACCAAGTGCCTGATTGCTCCTCGGTGATCCCGCGCGCAAACCTGCGGCCGAGGCTTGGGCGACCTGAATCGCTCGGGCAGCGCGTCACCGTGTCGACAGAACACGCCGCGCGGGGTTTCGGAATGTCACGAGGGGAGCATAAACGCCATGAGCATGGCATCTCACACTGCGGGAGCGCACGCAGCGCCGCGCCCGATGACCCGGGAAGAGCGCAAGGTCATCATCGCATCGTCGGCCGGCACGGTCTTCGAATGGTATGACTTCTACTTGGCGGGTTCGCTCGCCGCCAACATCGCCCAGACCTTCGTGCCCGGCGATAACGACACGGCGAAGTTCATCTTCGTGCTGTTCGGCTTCGCTGCCGGTTTTGCCGTCCGCCCCTTCGGCGCGCTGTTCTTTGGTCGGCTCGGCGACATGATCGGCCGCAAGTACACCTTCCTCGTCACCATGGTGGTGATGGGCATTTCGACCTTCCTAGTCGGCCTGCTGCCGAGCTTCCAGACCATCGGCTATGCGGCACCAGCTATCTTCATTGCGTGTCGCTTGCTGCAGGGCCTCGCGCTTGGTGGCGAATATGGCGGTGCTGCGACCTATGTCGCCGAGCATGCCCCGATGGGCCGGCGTGGCTTCTACACGTCCTGGATTCAGACGACCGCGACGGTTGGCCTGTTTCTGTCGCTGATCGTCATCCTGGTCCTGCGGCTCAGCATGACGCCGGAGGCCTTCGCCGCCTGGGGCTGGCGCGTGCCGTTCCTGCTTTCGATCATCCTGCTCGGCTTCTCGATCTGGATTCGTCTCCAGCTCTCCGAATCGCCGGCCTTCCTGCGCATGAAGGAAGAAGGCACGCAATCCAAGGCTCCGCTGAAGGAAGCTTTCGGCAACTGGGCGAATGCCAAGATCGGCCTCATCGCGCTGTTCGGCGGCACCGCCGGCCAGGCCGTCGTCTGGTACACCGGGCAGTTCTACGCCCTGTTCTTCCTGACGCAGACGCTGAAGATGGACGGCACGACCGCCAACATCGTCATCGCGGTCGCGCTGCTGCTGGGCACGCCGTTCTTCGTTCTCTTCGGCTGGCTTTCGGACAAGATCGGCCGCAAGCCGATCCTGCTGGCAGGCTGCCTGATCGCGGCGCTGACCTATTTCCCGCTGTTCACGATGCTCGCGACCACGGTGAACCCGAAGCTGATTTCGGCGACCGAGACCGTGAAGCTCGTCCTTACGGCCGATCCGGCGGAATGCGGCACGCTCTTCGACCCGGTCGGCGTGCGGACCTTCACCAAGCCCTGCGACGTCGTGCGTCGTGCCCTGGCCACCAACTCGATCCATTATGATCTGGTGTCCGGCCCGGCGGGCTCTCCGCTCAAGGCCACGATCAATGGCGCGGATGCTCCTGCCGGTACGGCGGAAGTCGTGGCCGCGGCGCAAGCTGCCGGCTACCCCAAGGCGGGCGACGCCACCATCCTGAAGACGCCATCCTTCGGGCAGACCCTGAGCGATAGTCGTGCGCTGAAGGCGATCGGTATCCTGTTCATCCTCGTGCTCTTCGTCACGATGGTCTACGGCCCGATCGCAGCCCTGCTGGTCGAGCTCTTCCCGACCCGCATCCGCTACTCCGGCATGTCGCTGCCCTATCACATCGGCAATGGCTGGTTCGGCGGCTTCCTGCCCCCGACGGCCTTCGCCATCGTGGCAGCCAGCGGCAACATCTTCTCCGGCCTCTGGTATCCGATCATCGTGGCGCTCGGCACCTTCGTGATCGGCTTGCTCTTCCTGCCGGAAACCAAGAACCGCGACATCCTGGAGTGATCGTCCAAGCGATCGCAGCGATGGAAACCCCGCCCGTAAGGGCGGGGTTTTTCGTTGCGGCTCATCGCGGAAGCTTGCCCTCGGCCTGCCGCGCTGGTAACCGCACGCTCGCATGTCGCGCTTCGATGCGGCTCGACTTGCCCGGCTCGCGCCGGATACCGTGGCCGGCGTAGCACAGCGGTAGTGCAGCGGTTTTGTAAACCGAAGGTCGGGAGTTCAATCCTCTCCGCCGGCACCATTTCCCAAGACCTGCGCGATCGGCTGGTTACCCGGCCGACGACGCACCCGGCCCCCCCGCGATGAGGCGATTTGAGGGACTGAGCCGGGGTTCTGCCTCCACCTCTCGACGCCGAGACTGAACGAAGTCCGATACCCGATCGGGATCGCTCGGATCTGTGCAGTGCTGAACGGAATTGACCGGCCGGGAACGATCGCCTCGATCCGATCGTTTGCAGCATCACGACGGAGGTGTCTTATGAAACGCGTGGTTCTCGTGTTGATGTTCTTGGCGTCCGCCGATCTCGCGGTCGCGCAGGCGCGAATGTCGACGACCAACAGGGCCTGCACCGCGAGCCAGCAGGACGTCGCCCGTGGCGGGGCCGTCGTGCTCGGCACCGGTGGATACACCTATGACCGCTTCGTACGTGACCGCTCCTTCTGCGAAGTCGCCGAGTTCACCGAGCCGGCCTGGGTTCCCAGTGCGGATTCGCAAGCCTGCTTCGTCGGATACCGCTGCAAGGAAGCCGATTCCCTTCACGATTAGCCTGACAGCGCCGGCAGGCGGCCGATATTTTCGAATGGGGGCGATCGGAACGAAGTGCCCAGAGGCGTAGCCGTATTCTGGTGGCGGCAGGCGCTTGCCCTTCCCTGAGGTTTTGCCGACTGGCGACGGACAGTTGATCCGCGCTACGTTCCGAGCGGCGATCGATCCGACGGCATTGTCCCACGAGCGAATGACGACACAAACCGACCTGCTGAGTTTGGCCGAACGTTGCGAGGCCTCCGAGAAGCCAGACCGCGAGCTTGACGCGGAGATTTACGAGGCGCTCGGCTTCACCGTCAGGCGCAAGCCGGCGCGGCTCGTCTCGAAGCGCACCCCGGCCGGCGGCATCTATCAGCAAGGCAATTTCTGGAAGACGCTCGGTACCGTCAGCGCCGATATCGATGTCGCGGTCTCGCTGCTCCGGGAGAAGGCGCCGGGCTGGAACTGGAGCCTGCAATGTCTTGTCAGCGAGGAGGCGCTGCTGTTCCAGGCCCTCGTGGCGGAATGCTCCGGCCAGGGCGTCGTGGGATCGCTCGCGCTGTGCGCCGCGATGCTCCGCGCCTTCGCCGGCAGCACGCACCCCGCTGCCGCGACCTCACGCAAACTTGACCCTTCAAGCAGCGGCGGAGGTTGAACGCAGGCTGTGTCCCGCTAGGCTCCGCCGCGAAAGCAAAGGAGAATCTCGTGATCGACAAGGCCGTTCAACGCATGAATTTGACGCGACGGACCGTTATGGCCGGTGCAGGCGCGCTTGCCGCCAGCACGACATTGGATCTCGGGATTTCGTCCTCGGCCCAGGCGCAGCGGGCCCAGCCCCCAGGAGCAACCGTGAACCAGGCACCAGGATTCTACCGCTACAAGGTCGGCGACATCACGTTGACCGCGCTGAACGACGGGTTCGGCAAGCGCCCGCTCGAGGGCTTCGTCAAGAACGCCGAACTGGCCGATGTGAAGAAGGCCATGGCGGACGCCTTCCTCCCCGATGATGCGCTCAACATCACCTTTACGACCCTGGCCATTCAGCATGGCGGCAAACTGACGCTCATCGACACCGGCAACGGCGATTCCGGCGCGCCGACCTCCGGCACCTGGATGGCCAACTTCAAGGCTGCTGGCTTCGACCCCAAGGACGTCTCGACGGTCGTCTTCAGCCATTTTCACGGCGACCACATCAACGGCTTCCGGCTGAAGGACGGAAACAGCCCGTTTACGAATGCCGAGGTGATGGTGCCGGCGGCGGAATGGGCGTTCTGGATGGACGATGCCAAGATGAATGCCGCGCCCGACGCCATGAAAGGCGCCTTCGCTGGCGTACGCCGCGTGTTCGGCCCCATCGCCAAGGACGTGAAGCAGTTCGAGCCGGGTAAGGAACTGCTGCCGGGCATCACGCCGATCGCCGCGCCGGGGCATACGCCGGGTCACATGGTCTTTGCGCTGTCATCCGGAAACGACCGCATGATGATCATGTCCGACACCACCAACCACCCGGCGCTCTTCGTGCGCAATCCGGATTGGTCGGCGGTGTTCGACATGGATGCGGCCCAGGCCGTGACGACGCGCCGCAAGCTGCTCGATATGGTCTCGGCCGACCGCATGCAGGTCGCCTTCTATCACGCGCCCTTCCCGGCCACCGGCCACATCGCCAAAGACGGCAAGGGATTTGAGATGGTGCCGGTCCAGTGGACGCCTGCGATCTAAGGCTCGCGCCCGAGCCATTGTGAAAGGCCGGGTTCGCCCGGCCTTTTTCTTTGTCCGGTATCGCCGCCCTCGGCCCCGACATGTTAAGCGGAACTGCAGGCAGGATGCCGAGGCCTTTGCAGGAACGACGATGACCGAGCGATTCGGCGCGATTGCCTTCGTCGCCAGCGACACGCCCGAAGCGCTGGCCGCGCTTGAAAAACTGGTCGAGCGCTATGGCGATGTCGCGCCGGCGGACGCGGATGTCATCGTGGCTCTTGGGGGCGACGGGCTGATGTTGCAGACGCTGCATCGCTTTCTCGGCACCGGCACGCCGATCTACGGCATGAACCGCGGCTCGGTCGGGTTCCTGATGAACGAGTTCAAGGAGCGCGGTCTGCGAAGGCGGCTCAACGCGGCCGAGCGCAGCGTCGTCCACCCTTTGTCGATGCACGCCGTCGATCGGCAGGGCGGGCACATCGAAGCCAAGGCGATCAACGAGGTTTCGCTGCTGCGCCGCTCCTATCAGGCAGCCAAACTCCGCATCGCCGTCGACGGCCAGGTGCGTCTGACCGAACTCATCGCCGATGGCGTGCTTCTGGCGACCCCAGCAGGCTCTACGGCGTATAATCTCTCGGCGAACGGCCCTATCCTGCCGCTGGACGCGCCACTGCTGGCGCTGACGCCGATCTCGGCCTTCCGGCCACGGCGCTGGCGCGGAGCCTTGCTCCCGGACCACGCCAAGGTGACGATCGAGGTTCTGGAAGCCGATAAGCGGCCCGTCAGCGCGGTTGCCGACCACACGCAGATCGACGATGTCGCCACGGTTTCGATCGAGATCGATCGCACGGTCGAACTCGTCATGCTTCACGACCCCGGCCACAGCCTGGACGAGCGCATCCTGCGCGAGCAGTTCGGCTATTGACTCAGGCGGCGGCGCGCAGATCGCCGCCGGCAAGCTCCAGGAGGAAGCTGGGATCGGCCTCGACCAGCAAAGCGAGCGCTGCATCGTCCGCCAGCGAATCCGCCATGTGTTTGGCTTCTTCGCGTGCGGCCTCCGAATCCATGCGACGCAGCAGGGCCATCAGCGCCTCGGCCTCCGGGCCCTCGGCTGCATCGCAGGCCAGCATGACCGCACCGAGCAGCCCGCGATCAAGACCCACGCGCTTCCCGGTGCAGTCGAAGCCCCGCGCATTGAGAGCCAGGATCGCCGCGGTGAAAGCGGGCTCCAGCCCCGCCGGCAAGCCGGATCTGCGGCACAGCGCGCGCAAACCGCCCCCCCTGCGATCTCGCAGGATGGCCGCAACCCGTGGCCGCGGCAGATCTGAAAGGGTCACGAAAGCCGCCTCCGCCAGCGCAGGCTCGCCGCTCAGCAGCGAGCGCAGCATCAATCCCGGCGTCAGCCGACCGGTTTCGCGCAGAACCTCGACGATGGAGGGCGCATCGCTGGCGTGCCCGCCGGCCGCAAGGGCGACCGCCACGCGCTCGGTCGACTCGCGCGCCAGCCTCGCGCTGCGCTCCGGCGTCAGCCAGCCGCAACCGGAGACGAACTGTGCCAGCGTATCGGACACGCGGGCCGCGATGGCCTGCCTCAACCCGCACGGCAGGTCCGTGCGTTCGAGCAAAGCTTCGCGCAACGCGCCATCGTCTCCGCAGCGCTCCATCATGCGCTCGAAAGAGAAATCCGGAATATCGGCGGTGCGATTGCCCGCCAGCGTCACCAATGCCTCCTCGCAGCCGACCTCGGCCAGCGCGGCGGCGACGCTTGCCGGGAGACAGCGGCGCATCGCGATCGCCCGTTGTGCCAGAACATCGCCCACGGCAGCCGCATCGACCAGATCGGCCTCGCTCAGCACCGGCGAATGCGCCAGCATCAGCGCCGCGACATCGCCCTGCTCCGCGATCAGGCCGAGAGCCAGATTGCGCGGCGTGCGGGCCGATGTTGCCACCTCCTCCGCGATCGCGCGACGCACGCTGGGCGAAGGATCGTCGATGAGCGCGATGAGCGCGGTCTCGGCCTCGCGCCGGTCCTCGTCCGACATGCCGGAGCGCAGATAGGCTCCGGCGAGCGCGGCGGCGCCCGCAGCGCGCGCTTCCGCAGGCGCGGTCCGGGCCCAGAGCAGGAAGCGGCGAACGATCATGCCCCGCTCCGCTGGATCATGAAGGAAGACAGGTCGAGCGGCGCGCGGCGTGCGCGGCCGCCGGGTTGGGCGGCTGCGGCGGATGGGCTGGCCGCGCCCATCGGCAGCGCGAGCTCGGCGGGGCGGGACGGCGGAAGTGGCGCGTTGGCGACGGCAGCCGGCGGCGCCGTTCCGGACGATGAAGCATCGCCCGCCGCATCGCTTTTGATGCGCGGGAAGTAGCGGTCCGCAGCGTCGAGCGAGGCAAGCCGCGTTCCGCCGGCAGCGGGCGTCGTCCAGAGATTCGCCACAGCCTTCGAGACCGGCTCTCTCGAGCCGCCGGTCGAGAACAGGCCGATGAGCCCCTTCGCCCGGCCGGGCCGCAACGCGGCGGCGATCTCGGTCACCGGCATATCGGCGTCGCTGTTAGTCGTGGCGCCGGCCTGGGAGGCCGTGGCGGCGGTCGCCGCGACCTGCGTATTGGCGTGGCTGGCGGAAAGGATGCCGTAGACCTGCTGCACGGTTCGCGCGCTGCCGGCCTTGTCGTAGAAAATGCCGCGATTGGCGGCGGCGGCGTCGGGAAAATCCCGGGCCGCGATACGGGTCGGGTCGCTATCGGCCGCCTTGATCAGGTCGGAAGCGCCCCGTGATCCCAGCACATGCGCCATGTAAAGCTCACCCGCCTGCGGCTGGCGCCCAAGCGAACTGGCGAGCTGGTCGCGGTTTTTCTGGGTCAGCGCGCCCGCCATCACGGCGGCAACCTGCGGATCGTTGCGCAGCTGGAGAATTTTGTCGCGCATGGCAGGGTCCGAAACCGTCAGCCGCCCGCCGGTATCGCTGATCGCATCGGCATAGCCCTGCATGCCCTGCTTCGGCCCCTCCTGCTTCACCATAGAGAGCCAGGTCTGCTCGATGAATTGGAAGAGGCCGGTGGCGCTCGATGTCTTGGCCTTCGCTTCCGGGGCGAGCGCCGATTCCCGTTGCGCGGTCTTCAGCAGATAGTCGAAGCCAGCGCCGGTCTTCTGCGCGCCGTCGCGGATGGCGCTCACCACCGGGTTGACCGGCTGCGTCGTCTCGCGGCTTTGCGGCGTGGTGAACAGGAACATCGGGCTCTCGGACGCGACTCGCCGCGACGCTGCGGAAGTGCACCTCGAACCTCGACGATTATGGTAAGCGAAGCGTTAAGGATGCCACGCTCGGCGCTTCCGCAATCGCGCCGCTTTCCTCCGGGACGTCACCGCTCTAGGAATCGATCGTCGGCTCATTCCGACAGCTCTGGAGGAATCCGATGGCCGAGGCGATGCGCCACAAGCGCGGCGGGATCTATTACGACGATTTCCAGGTCGGCTCCGTGATCGAGCACGGGCTGACGCGAACCGTCACGCAGATGGACAACATGCTGTTCTCCAACATGACGCTGAACCCGCAGCCGCTTCATATCGACGCCCATTTCTGCGCGACCGAAACCGAATGGGGCAGGCCTCTGATGAACTCGCTTTTCACGCTCGGCCTGATGATCGGGATTTCCGTCAACGACACGACGGTCGGCACCACGATCGGCAATCTCGGCATGACCGATGTGGCCTTCCCCGCGCCGCTGTTCGAAGGCGACACGATCAATTGCACCACGGAAATCGCGGCCAAGCGCGAGTCGCGCTCGCGCCCCGATGCGGGGATCGTCGACTTCCTGCACAAGGCCTACAAGCAGGACGGCACGCTGGTCGCGCAATGCCGCCGCCAGGCCTTCATGCGCAAGCGGCCCGCCTCCGCCACGATCGCGGTCTGAGCCCATGCGCTCCCTCCTGTTCGTGCCGGGCGACAGCCCGAGGAAGCTACAGAAAGCGCTGGAGAGCGGGGCCGACGCCCTGATCCTAGACCTCGAGGATTCGGTCGCGCTCGAGGCCAAGCCGCAGGCGCGCGAGATCACGCGCGACTTTCTGAGCGCGACGCAAACCCTGACGAAACGCCCTCTCCTGATCGTCCGCATCAATGCCCTGTCCAGCGGCCTCAGCGATGCCGATCTGGACGCGGTGATGCCGGGCGCGCCGGATGCCATCATGCTGCCGAAGGCGGAGGGCGGCGTCGATGTCGGCCACCTCGCGGCCAAGATCGCGGTGCGCGAAGCCGAGGCCGACCTTCCTGACGGCGGGACACGCATCCTGCCGATCGCGACAGAGACCGGCAAAGGCATCTTCGGTCTTGGAACCTATGCCCGCTCGTCGCACCGGCTGATGGCGCTGACATGGGGCGCGGAAGACCTCTCCGCTGAACTTGGCGCCGAGACGAACCGGCTTGAGGATGGCACCTATACCGATCCGTATCGGCTTGCCCGTGCGCTGACGCTTTTCGCCGCCAGCGCCGCGCAGGTCGACGCGATCGACACCGTCTTCACCAATTTCCGGGACGAAGCCGGCTTCCGTGCAGAGTGCCAGGCGTCGCGGCGGGACGGTTACACCGGCAAGCTGGCGATCCACCCGGCGCAGATCGGCTCGATCAACGAAATCTTCGCCCCATCCCCCGAAGCGCTCGCCAAGGCGCAGCAGATCATCGCGCTGTTCGCCGCGAACCCCGGCGTCGGCGTCATCGGCCTCGACGGCGAAATGCTGGACCGTCCGCATTTGAAAAAGGCGGAGCGGCTTGTCGCCCGGGCCGAAACCCTCAAATGACGCACCGGGGGGCGAGGCCGTTGAAAACCGGCGGCGCCTACCCGCCAGGTGGCCGCTGCAGCGAGAACACACTCGTGACTTCCGCGTAATCGGCATAGCCGCAGCGTGCGATCGGGTTTGCTCCCGCCGTGTCGAAGCGCCCATCCTTGACGAAAGCGTCGTCGATGAAGGTCCCCACGACCTGACCCAGGACGAACCAGCGCGGCACATCGTTGCCGTCTAGATCGCGCAACTGCTGCACCGAAAGCAGCTTGCATTCCAGCGCGGCCGGCGTCCCCGCGACACGCGGCGGCTTGACGAAGCGCGACGGCGTCATCTTGAGCACCGCATGTGGATATTCGCTTTGTCCACGCGGCAGAGGTGCCGAGGTCGCATTCATCGCCTGCATCAGCGCACCGGACACCAGCGAGCAGGTGAACTCGCCGGTCTCCTCGATGAATGTCACCGCGTCCTTTTTGTTTTCCGAGGAGAACATGACGATGTTGGGCCGCGACGAGATCGCATTGAAGAAGCTGTAGGGCGAGAGATTGACCTCACCCTTGGCGCTGAGCGCCGTGATCCAGCCGATCGGCCGTGGCGCGACGATCGCCTTGAACGGGTCGTGAGCGAAGCCGAGATCGTCCTTCGTCGCGGAATAGCAGGTCATCTTCAGTCTCCGTAATAGCTGACGATGTCAGCCATGACCGGCCGCTCGCGATCTGTGATCGGTGCCGTCGGCGTGCCAATATGGATGAAGCCGGCGATACGCTCGTCTGCTCCGACGCCGAATTCGCCCAGCACGGTTCGGTCGAACGAGAACCAGTTGGTCAGCCACGAGCCGGCGTAGCCCATGGCGTGGGCAGCGGTCAGCATCGTCATGCAGACCGCGCCGGCTGACAATTCCTGCTCCCAGAGCGGGATTTTGGCATGCTCGCGAGCGCGCGAGACCACCGCGACGATCACCGGCGCATGGGTGAGCCGCTTGCGCTCGAACTCCACCTGATCGTCGCTTGCCTGCGGATTGCGCTCGCGGAACACACGCGCCACCACATCGGCAGCCCCGTCGCGCGCCTCGCCTTTGAAAACGATGAACCGCCAGGGCGCCAGCTTGCCATGGTCGGGCACCCGCGCGGCGATCGCCAGCAACTCGTCGAGTTGAACGCCCTCCGGGCCGGGCGCGGTCAGAAATTGCGGCGGCACCGAGCGGCGCTGCTTGAGCAGGGAGATCGTATCGGTCATGGAGAGGTCCAGGCGGTGAGGATCGGTTCAGAACTAGGCACTCGCCTTGATAAGAACAAGCAAGCCTGCTCAGACCTGACCGCAAGGGCGCCGAGGACGAGACGCATGTTTGAACTGGATCGGTTTCAAGCTGGCCGGCGTGCCGCTGGCGCGATCGCCCTGATGACCATCCTGTTGTCGCCGAGCCTGGGCGCGGCGCAGGCGCCCGCAACGATCGCGACGCCGCCAGCGCAAGCTCAGGCCCCGGCTCTGGAATCGGCTCCGCCTCGCAGTCCGGCGACAACGCAGGCGCCGCCTCCGGCCCCGGAAAACCTGACGCGGCTGACCATGTCGGCCCAGTTCGCCAGCGATCGCAAGGCGATCCGCTCCGGTCTCGTCTGGCGTGTGCTGAGCGAAACGTCCGATGGCTCGCCGCCGAAGATCGTCGCGCGCTCGAACGACCCGGAGGCCAACGTCTCGCTGCCACCCGGCAGCTATATCGTGCATGCGGCCTATGGCTTCGCCAGCGGCACGAAGCGCATCAGCCTCGGCGCGCAGGCCTTGCGCGATCAGGTCCAGATCAGCGCAGGCGCCCTGACCTTGGGCGGTTCGATCGGCGATGCGCCGATTCCCGCCAACCAGTTGTCGTTCCAGGTCTTCGTGCCGCTGCAGGGCAACTCCGAGGGCCGGCTGGTGACGCGCGATGCCAAGGCGGGCGAACTCGTCCGCTTGCCGGAAGGCACCTACCATGTGGTGTCGACCTACGGCGATTCGAACGCGATCCAGCGCGCCGACGTCCGTATCGAGACGGGCAAGGTGACCGACGCAATCCTGCACCATCGCGCGGCCAAGGTGACGTTGAAGCTCGTCGCATCGGCCGGTGGCGAGGCCTTCGCAGGCACCGCCTTCAGCGTCCTGACGCCGGGCGGCGACGTGATCCGCGAGGCCATCGGCGCCTTCCCGCAGGTTATCCTGGCCGAGGGCGACTATGTCCTGATCGCTCGCCAGGAGGGGCAGGTCTACTCGCGTGACTTCAAGGTCGAATCGGGCGCCGATCGCGATATCGAGGTGACGGCCAAGTAGCGCGGCAGCGGCCTATTCGGTGACCTCTGGCACCTATTCGGTGACCTCGGGCGCCTTACCGACGGTATCGATCCGGACATCGGCCAGCGCCGCCGCGATACCGTCCGCCACGCGCAGCGCGAGGCAACGATAGCCGCCATCGACCAGATGCAGGCCGTCCATGCCGACGAGTTCCTCGGCACTGAACTGGTTCGAGCGCGACCAGCCCTTCATCATGGCGTAGCGCGGAAACAGCGCGACGTTCTGATCCTGCGCGATCCTGGCGAGCACGCCGCGATAATCGTCGTAATGCGGATAGCGCCCCTCGCGTGGCAGCCAGGGAAGATCCATCAGCACCATGTCGATGCCGGCATCCCTCGCCTTGACGATGCCCTTGCGGAGGATCTTAGCGAGCTTCTCCTCGCCGATGTCGCGGATGGCATCGTTGATGACCGTCTGCCAGATCAGGATCGAGGGCTTTTCCTCGATCACGTCGCTGTCCATCCGCAAAAGCATGTCATAGGCCGACTGCCCGCCGACGCCCTTGTTCACCACGCGCACATCCGCGCCGGGCAAACGACGTCGCAGCTCGCTTTGCAGGACGGCCGGATAGCTCTTGTCCTCGGTGCTGGCGCCGGAGCCGGCCGTTGTCGAGGATCCCAGCGCGACGATAACGAGCTTGCCGGTTTCCTGCAGCGCCCGTCGTGCGGCCGGGAGACCCGGCAGGAAAGGCTGCTGGGCAACGCCGGCACGGCAGCGCGCATCGGCGCCCGCGAAGGGCGCTGCCGGGGCTGCGACCGCCGTGCTGCTCAGCCCGGCGAAAGCGAGGAGGACGACGCAGCCGAGCCACGCTCGGAGACTGTCCGCGCGCCGGCCGTGCGACTGATGATCGTGCGGTACCACGACAGGAAAACCCCTAGCCCGGCGGAGATCGTAACGCCGCCGGCGCAAACCGCCAACTGAGTGCCGAGATCGAACGAAGTTTCGGTGAGCAGCACTTGGCCGACGACAGCAAGAACGATGCCGATACAGAAGACATGAAGCGAGTTCTGCCCCGTCTTGGCGAGAACGCGACCGATGGCGGAGCGAGCCAACGCGCCACCGGAGGGAAGCCAGCGAACGGCCAGCCAGGCCAGTGCACCGATATGGGCAAGCCGGCCCCAGGCCAGATTGGTCTTGTCGGTCCCGAGCTGGACCGAGTCGAACCAGTCGGTCAGCGCCGCGATGCCCGTTGGGTTGCCGGGCTCGACTTTCGCGTACCAGCCAAAGGCGAGGAACCCGACCGCGAGAGCGTCCAGCCACCGAAGGCGCGGCGCGGCGATGCCCAGCTGGTTGCAACGCCCCAGGACGACGCCCATCACGAAGATGACCTGCCAGGCAAAGGGATTGAAGAACCACACGCCGCCGGAATTCGGCAGGTTGAGATCGAAGGCGAGCGCGCCCTGCCAGATCGCCAACGAGGCGGCAAGCGCCAGCAGCGGGCTGAACCGCACAGCGTAATAAACAGCAGGGAACACCGCCAGCAGGACGATGTAGAGCGGCAGGATGTCGAGATAGGACGGCTGATAGGTCAGCGTCAGCGCTCCCAGCAAGGCCTCGATGGTGTCGCGGAAGAAGGGCTGGACGTTGATGATCTCGATATAGAGCGGATTTTGCGTATGCGTCACCGCCGCGGCAATCACTCCGCAGACGATGATGAAGACGGCGATATGCGCGATGTAGAGCGTCCAAAGCCGCGCCCCGAGCTTCAGCGCGGCGATCGCCAGCCCGCGTTGCTCGATCAGACTGCCATAGGCCAGTGTCGCCGAGACGCCCGCCAGCAGGACGAAGATGTCGGCTGCGTCGGAGAAACCGAAATTATGCGGCATGTAAGCCGCGACGATATTGCCCGGCATGTGGTCGATGAAAATGATCAGCAGGCAAAGCCCACGGATCACGTCGATCCGCGCATCACGAGCCGGCTTGCCGGCCACGGCTCCGCCGACGGCCGAGCCGCCTAGCAGGAAGCGCTGGAATGACGGGGCGGCCGACACGGATGCGATGTCCTCGAAGAATGGTTCGCGAACTGGAACGGCCGGTCGGATAAGGTGTTCCGCCACGGACCGCCCAAGCTGAACGAAACCTGCCTGCTTCGTTCATCTGCCATTCATATGCCGCTTCATGCTTAACGTCACCTTTCCGGTGCGTCACAAGCGCGTGTTGAGATGCCCGGCGATTGCGACATTCCCGGGAAGGCCACATGACACGCCAGCCAGTGCAGCCGCGAGAATGTGATGCGATCGGCTCGGACGAACTGGACCTAGCCCCCGGTCAGTAAGGCGGCTCCGCGTAAAGCGGCTTGCCGTCGATCAGCAACCGCTTGATCGCGGCTTCCCCTGATGCCGAGACGGCCGCGACCACTTCGATACGGGCCTTGTCCGTGCGTTCGATGGCGAGGCCTTCGCCCTGCGGGACGAAGTAGCTTTCGATGCCATAGGCAATGCGGATCCGCCGGCGGCCGGATGCGCAATCGAAGTCGCCGTCCGCGGTCCACGCGCAGGCGCTGGCGGAAAGCACCCGCCCGGCGATCACGATCGCCCCGGCAGAGACCTCCGGCTTCGTCGGCGAGATGCCATCGGCCCGCGCGAAACCGTCGGCGCCGGGCTTTAATGTGACATAGACCTGCTGGCCCGGCCCGAAGCTATGGTTGCCGCCGGCATCGACAGTACCGATCTCGTAGGCGAAGACGACGTAGTCGCCCCGGAACAGGTCTCGCGGATCGACCGGCACAGTCCGCAGCCGCACCTCCGTACCATCTTTCAGGATGCTGGCCCGCTGTTGGACCAGCGCAAGCAGAGCAAGGCATAGCAACGCGACAGTCCCGGCCGTTCGCCAGGCGAACGGGATGCGCGCACCGAGGCCATCGAGCGAAAGCGGCCGCATCACACGCCCTCCGCCGATGGCCGCGGATTGAGCCGCGCGAACAGCCGCCGCGCGCCCGATGCGATCGCGATCAGCGCCGCGCCCGCGACCAGAAAAAACAGCGATTGGTCGAGCAACGTGCCGATCGTCCGCCACAGCAGAACGAGGATCGCGACGCCGAACAGAAGCGAGCCCGCCATGAGGAAGCGTCTCACGCCGCCGGCAGCACCAGCGACCACGAACGCCATCGCTGAAGCCAGGATCAGACTGGCGACGAGGATTTTTCCGACGATGCCGGTGACGAGCCCGCTCCAGAAAACGCCTGGCACCAGCAAAGCCAACATCAGGCCGACCGCCGATGGCCAGGCGAAGCGTCGCTCCCGCGCGAACACCGAAAGTGCCAAGATCAGCACCACAGCTCCGGCATAGGCCTCGAACACCAATAGGAAGGCATGGCCGGCCCGCGACTCATCGGTATCGAGAATGCGGAACAGTTCGACGTTCAGGGCGACGACGAAGCCGAGCAATCCCCAGGGCAGGCAGGCGGTCAGCATTGCCGGCCCACCACGATCCAGCGCGAGCGCTCCGATGGCGATGAAAGCAGCCGAGACGGCCAGGCCATAAGCCAGCAGACCGTAGTCGAACGATGCGAGATACCAATGTCCCGGCAACAAGCCGAGCCAGAATGCGGCCGCCAGCACGGCGAGATGATGCACTAGGCGGTTGTGCCGCGACAGCGCGAGCCACAACGCCGGCGTATACAGCAACAGGAAACCGATATGCCCGCCCGCTTCGGCTTCGCTCCAGCGTCCGCCGCTCCAGCCGCAGATCGCCACGAAGGCGATGGCCAGCGCGCCGTTGGAGCGCATCAGCAGCGCCGCAATGAGGGCACCGAGCGCCACCAGCAACGCGCCGCCCGGCCAGTCTTGGGGCAGGTGATACATCTGCCCCACCAAAGCGAGCCCCGCGCCATAGATCAGCACGCCGCAGGTCGACGCCGCGTCGGCTCCGCCGGCCGAACCCGATCTCTGGAGCCGGTAGGCCACGAAGAACGCAACTCCGATACCGACGAGGATCAGCCCGAGTTTCGTCAGGCGCGGGATCGCATCCCAGTTCGCCGCGACGAAGGCTGCGACGCTGGCCGCGATCAGCAATCCGCCGAACAGGCCAAGCAGCGCCGGCAGGCGAAACCCGCCATGTTCGCGCGCCACGTCACGGCGGATCGCCCCGGCGGAGTCAGCGCTGAGAAAGCCCTCGCCGACCCAGCGAATGAGATCGGTTTCGAGCCGTTTGCGGTAGGAGCCAGTCAACATCGCGGGCAATCTGCCATGGCCGAGTAGGGTTCAGCGACAAGAGGGTTTCAGCCAGAGGTAGGGCACCGGAGCGCCCTCTCCCGGCGAGGAGAAGGCCGCCCTTCAGCCGGCGGCCTTCGCCTTCGCCGCCGCCTTCCGAACGAGATCGGGAGCCCGCGCCTCGCTGGTCAGCGCCGCCAACGCTTCTGAAAGCGGCATCACCGTCTGTGCCTGGCTGCCGAGACGACGGATCGTCACTGTCTTTTCCTCGGCCTCGCGTTTGCCGACGGCGAGGATGACAGGGACCTTGGCCAACGAGTGCTCGCGCACTTTGTACGAGATCTTCTCGTTGCGCAGATCGGCCCTCGCCCGCAGGCCTTCAGAGAGAAACGCCACCGTCACCTCCTCGGCATAAGCGTCGGCATCCGAGACGATCGGACAGACCACCACCTGCTCGGGCGAAAGCCAGAGCGGAAAATGCCCGGCATGATGCTCGATCAGGATGCCGGTGAAGCGCTCCAGCGAACCGCAGATGGCGCGGTGGACCATGACCGGCTGCTTCTTCTCGCCATCGGCGCCGATATAAAACGCGCCGAACCGCTCCGGCAGGTTGAAATCAACCTGCGTCGTGCCGCACTGCCAGTCGCGGCCGATGGCGTCACGCAGGACATATTCGAACTTAGGCCCGTAGAAGGCGCCCTCGCCCGGATTGATCTCGGTCTTGATCCGGTTGCCGGACTGTTCCGCGATCCGCTCCAGAACCGAGCCCATGACGGCCTCGGCGTGATCCCAGACGGCATCCGAGCCGACGCGCTTTTCCGGCCGCGTCGAGAGCTTGATGACGAGGTCGTCGGTGAAGCCGAAATCCTCGTAGACCGACAGGATCAGGTCGTTGATCTTCAGGCACTCGGCAGCAAGCTGGTCCTCGGTGCAGAAGATGTGGGCGTCGTCCTGCGTGAAGCCGCGCACGCGCATCAGCCCATGCAGCGCGCCGGACGGCTCGTAACGGTGGACATTGCCGAATTCGGCAAGCCGGATCGGCAGATCGCGGTAGCTCTTCAGACCATGCTTGAAGATCTGGACATGGCCGGGGCAGTTCATCGGCTTCAGCGCGAAGACCTTGTGGTCCCGCTCCTTGTCCTGCGGGTTCTCGAAGGCCGAGGCCGACTTCACCGCGAACATGTTGTCCTGGTACCAGCCCCAGTGGCCCGAGGTTTCCCAGAGCGACTTGTCGAGGATCTGCGGCGCATTGACCTCCTCATAATCGGCCGCCAGACGGCGCCGCATATAGGAGAGGATCTCCTGGAAGAGCCGCCAGCCCTTGGAGTGCCAGAACACGACGCCCGGCCCCTCCTCCTGGAAATGGAACAGGTCCATCTCGCGGCCGAGCTTGCGGTGGTCGCGTTTTTCCGCCTCCTCGATCTGCCTGAGATAGGCGTCGAGCTCTTCCTGCTTGGCGAAGGCAGTGCCGTAGATGCGGGTCAGCATCGCGTTGTTGCTGTCGCCACGCCAATAGGCGCCTGCGACCTTCATCAGCTTGAAGGCGTTGCCGACTTTGCCAACCGAGGTCATGTGCGGCCCGCGGCACAAGTCGATCCAGTCGCCTTGCGCATACATCTTCAGCGACTGGTCTGCCGGGATCGCATCGACCAGCTCGACCTTGTAGTTCTCGCCCTTCCCGGCAAAGAAATCCTTGGCCTTGTCGCGGCTCCAGACCTGCTTGGTAAAGGGTTTGTCGCGCGCGATGATCTCGCGCATCTTCTTCTCGATCACCGGCAGATCTTCGGGCGTGAACGGCTCGTTGCGGGCGAAATCGTAGAAGAACCCGTTCTCGATCACGGGCCCGATCGTCACCTGCGTGCCCGGAAACAACTCCTGCACGGCCTCGGCGAGAACATGCGCCGTATCATGGCGGATCAGCTCGAGCGCACGCGGGTCTTCGCGGTTGAGGAATTCGATCTTCGAATCCCGCTCGATCGGGTCGCCGAGATCGACGACCGCGCCGTCGAGTGCCATCGCGACCGTGCGCTTCAGCAGGGAGGGAGAAATGCCCTTGGCGATATCCGCCCCGGTGATGCCGGAGGGAAATTCGCGCTGGGCGCCGTCGGGAAAGGTCAGGGAAATCGTCATCGATCGCGCTCCTGCTCACTCGGGGACACGAACCCCGTAAGTCAGACCGGATACAGGTGAGTGCACGTCAGGCCGCGTATCCGGTGAAGCGGGCTGAAGGAAGCCGTGCCCTATACGAGCGACGGCAGGGAGGCAATCGTTCTCGCAACCATGGCCGTCATTGCGAGCAAAGCGAAGCAATCCAGGTGTCGTAGAGATCTGCCGCTCCTGGATTGCTTCGTCGCTACGCTCCTCGCAATGACGCCTAGGGCTCGGACCCATAAAGAGGTTGGCACCGCTGGCTCTGTATGATTCACGGCTTCCCGGAGGAGGCCCGGATGAATCGGGATCGTTTCTGGCTCACGGATGCGCAATTCGCGCGGATCGCACCGCATTTGCCGACGGACACGCGTGGCAAACCGCGTGTTGATGACCGCCGGGTGATCAGCGGGATCGTCCATGTCCTCAAGTCAGGCGGGCGCTGGATCGATGCGCCGCCCGATTACGGGCCGCGC
>NZ_JBFUKY010000015.1:0-83638 GCF_056400625.1 Allobosea sp. P5_A5 | reverse complement strand
GCGTGATCGTTTAAAGCCAAGGTTCCGGAAAAGCACAAACGCTCCCAGGATACCAAAGGCCAATACCGTTGACGCGGGGTGGAGCAGCCCGGTAGCTCGTCAGGCTCATAACCTGAAGGTCGTCAGTTCAAATCTGGCCCCCGCAACCAAAATACAAAACCCCGTCGCTCCAGCGGCGGGGTTTTTGCGTGAGGGGGGCCTTGGAAGAGCGATCTGCCCGATCATCCAGTCCGCAACCGCGCTCGAAATAGCAGCGGCAAGACGGTGTTCAATGACCGTTCCAAATGACGCTCTAGCGATTACGCTTGTTTTGTTCACGCTTAAGCTGCTGGAAAAGCTCAAGAATGGTGCGCCTGTCAGCGGGATGAGCGAGCTCAGTCAGATCGATATGCAGCGCATCCGAGCGATCCAATGATTGGGCATTCTCCACGCTTTCGGCGTGATAGGTCGCCTGCTGCGGTTCGGCAAATTGCAGCGGTAGCTTCGAACCCAACTTCAATTCGGCCAGGAACTGCCGGGCCGTCGTCTGATACAGGGTTGTCAGCTTCAGCAACTGTGCGAGCGATACTTGTCGTCGCCCCAACTCTTGATAACTGATGAGTTGCTGGCTGACATCGAGAGTATCGGCGACCCGCTGACCCGAGAGTCCCGCTCGCTCTCGCAATTGACGCAGTTTCGCGCCTATCGCTATGTCCAGCTCTCCAGCCGCTTCCTCGTCCACTCATCCCCCCTCTCTTGAGCTTTGAGGGGAGCTGGGGTCGATCGGACGGACAACGCATGTGAAGTTGATAAATGGAGCTTATGCTCGCTAGGTGAGAGGTCTTGCTTGGGCTGGGTCAGTCCCGCCATACCCATGAGCGATCCTGACAGGGGCCGTCCGCCCCGCGAGGTTTATAGGTATGGCTTCCCGCGCGCAGCGCGTGCTCGTACGATCGTCGAACTCCATCAGGCAAGGCGAAACAGATGGCCCAGGGCAAGATCCATATTGGCATCGGCGGCTGGGTGTTCGAGCCTTGGCGCGGGACTTTCTATCCTGAGCGGCTGCCGCAGAAGCGCGAACTCGAGTACGCCGCGAGCCAGCTGACCTCGATCGAGATCAACGGCACCTATTATGGCTCCCAAAAGCCGGAGAGCTTCGCCCGGTGGCGCGAAGAGACTCCAAACAACTTCATCTTCGCGGTCAAAGGCTCGCGTTACTGTACCAACCGCAAGGTGCTGGCCGAGGCCGGTCCTTCGGTCGAAAAGTTCCTGACCAGCGGTCTCGCCGAGCTCAGGCACAAGCTGGGGCCGATTAACTGGCAGTTCATGCCAACCAAGCGGTTTGAGCCGGCTGATTTCGAAGCTTTTCTGAAGCTGCTTCCGAAGGAGTTGGATGGAATCGCGCTGCGTCATGCCGTCGAGGTTCGCCATGACAGCTTCCGCTCACCCGATTTTGTCGCGCTCCTGCGGGAGTATGGCGTCGCGGCGATCACCTCCGCCGACGCCGATTTTCCGCAGATCGCCGATCTCACGGCGCCCTTCGTTTATGCCCGCATCATGGGCACGAAGGAGGCCGAGCCTAAGGGCTATTCCCAGGCCGGCTTGAAGCGTTGGGCGAAATCGGCGCAAGCTTGGGCCGAGGGCGGTGTCCCAGACGGGCTGGACACCATCGCGCCACCGGCCAAAGCGCAGGCGCGCGATGTGTTTCTCTATGTGATCAGCGGCGACAAGGTCCGCAACCCGGCCGCGGCGATGGAACTGATCGCGCTCACGAAAGCCTGAGCCTTCAGGCGTCGTCCAGCAGGGCAGGGGCGCCGCCGAGCTGGGCGACGTCCTGACAGATATCGACCCATTCGGCCGAGGTTAGGGCCGCCATGCGTTCCGGCGCGATGCGAACCGCGCTGTGGGTCGAGCCGGCGGCGGGCACGACTTCGTCGAAAGCCCTCAGCGAGACATCGCAATAGACCTTCAACGACGTCGCCAGCCCGAAGGGGCAGACGCCCCCGACAGGGTGGCCCGTCAGCGCCTCGACCTCGTCCATGCCGAGCATGCGCGGCTTTCCGCCGAGCGCGGTCTTAGCCTTGCGGTTATCGAGGCGGGCATCACCACGCGCCACCACTAGCACCACCTCCTCGCCGATCCTGAGCGAGAGTGTCTTGGCAATTTGTCCGGGCTCGACGCCGTGGGCTGCGGCGGCGAGAGGCACAGTC
The DNA here is from genome assembly GCF_056400625.1 of Allobosea sp. P5_A5. NCBI lineage: Bacteria > Pseudomonadati > Pseudomonadota > Alphaproteobacteria > Hyphomicrobiales > Alloboseaceae > Allobosea > Allobosea sp. P5_A5. Next base: position 81,449 of record NZ_JBFUKY010000015.1, on the reverse strand, counting down.
GCGCTGCTCTGTTCGGTCACGATGACCGTAAGGTCGGGCGCATGGGCTGCGAAGAAGGCGCGGACGGATTCGAGGCTCATCGCATCAGTGGCGGAAGTGGCGGTGGCCGGTGAAGACCATGGCGAGGCCGGCTTCGTCGGCCGCCTGAATGACGAGATCGTCGCGCATCGAACCGCCGGGCTGGATCACCGCCGTCGCCCCGGCTTCGGCCGCAGCCAGCAAACCGTCGGCAAAGGGGAAGAAGGCATCTGACGCCACGACCGAACCCTTCGCCAAGCTTTCCGGCAAGCCGGCGGCCCGGGCGGCCTCTCCCGCCTTCCAGGCGGCGATGCGCGAGGAATCGACGCGGCTCATCTGGCCTGCGCCGATGCCGACCGTGGCGAGATCCTTGGCATAGACAATCGCGTTCGACTTGACGTGCTTGGCGACGCGGAAGGCGAAGCGCAGATCGGCGAGTTCGCGCTCGCTCGGCTGGCGCTTCGTCACGACCTTCAGCGCCATATCGTCGACGACGGCGTTGTCGCGCGACTGGGCGAGGAAGCCACCGGAGACGGTGCGCAGCGAAAGGCCGGGCGCGCKGACGTCCGGCAGGCCGCCCGTCAGAAGCAGGCGCAGGTTCTTTTTCGCAGCGATCAGCGCGATCGCGTCTTCATCGGCATCGGGCGCGATGATGACCTCGGTGAAGACTTCGACGATCTTTCGCGCGGCTTCGGCATCGAGCCTGCGGTTCAGCGCGACGATGCCGCCGAAGGCCGAGACGGGGTCGCAAGCGAGCGCCTTGTCGTAGGCATCGAGCAGCGAGGAGCCCGTGGCCACGCCGCAAGGATTGGCGTGCTTGACGATGACGCAGGCCGCGCTCGCTGCCGGATCGAATTCGGCAACGCATTCGAAGGCCGCGTCGGTGTCGTTGATGTTGTTGTAGGAGAGCTGCTTGCCCTGGACCTGCCGGGCTGTCGACACGCCAGGGCGATTCTCCGGGGTGCGATAGAAGGCCGCCCATTGATGGGGGTTCTCGCCATAGCGCATCGTCTCGGCGAGCGTGCCGCCAAGCGCACGGAAGGGCGGAGCGGTGTCGCCGAGCTCGCTTGCGAACCAGCTGGAGATTGCTGCGTCATAGGCCGCCGTGCGGGCATAGGCTTTCTGCGCGAGTTTGCGACGCAAGGTGAGGGTGGTGGCGCCCTTCTGGGCCGTCAGATCCGCGAGAATGGAGGCGTAGTCTGCCGCATCGACCACCACGGCGACGTCATGATGGTTCTTCGCGGCAGCGCGGATCATCGCCGGGCCGCCGATATCGATGTTCTCGATGCAGTCGTCATAGGGTTTGCCGGCCGAGACCGTGGCCTCGAACGGGTAGAGGTTCACCACCAGCAGATCGATCGGCTGGATGCCGTGGCCGATCATGGAGGCCTGATGTTCGGGATGGGAGCGGATGGCGAGCAGGCCGCCATGCACCTTCGGGTGCAGCGTCTTGACCCGGCCGTCCATCATCTCCGGGAAGCCGGTGAGGTCGGAGACGTCGCTAACAGGCAGTCCGGCCTCGTGCAGCGCCTTGGCGGTGCCGCCGGTCGAAACCAGCGCGATGCCGAGGTCGTGGAGGGCGCGCGCGAAGTCGATCAGCCCCGTCTTGTCGGAAACGGAAAGAAGGGCGCGCTCGACGCGGCGAAGCTCATTCGGCATCGGTCTCAAATCCGGCTCGGATAACGGGGCAGGCGGTTGCGCGCGGGCTATCATGCTGCGGCGCCAAAGGCAAAGACTGCCGCCGCCGGGCTGCTGGGCCGCCGGGCCTTCAGGCCTGGGGATCGGCGTCGGCGTTACCGGAGGCGCCTTCCTGACGTTCGGCTAGGAGCGAGGCCAAGGTCTGGCCGGCGCGCGGGTTGGCCGCGCTGATGCGATGGAGCCGCCAGATCACGCGCGGGGTCGCGGCGGCATCGAAGGCGACGACGATCTGCTCGGTGCGGCGACGGCCATCCGCCGACGCCAGGAAAAGGCTCTCGTCCAGCATGAGTGGCAGGCCACCGGCCTCGAAGCTCCAGACCTCACCGGAGGCGAGAGCCAGCAGGGCGGCGGTATCGTCACGCAGCAGGCTCGCGCGGACATTCGGATGCAAATGGAAGCGCAGCGCGGCCGGCAGCGACGCGCGAGACCCGCTCAGCGTGATCTCGTCCTCGCCCGCGAGCGCGCTGCCGTCGCCGGCGAGCTGCAGGCGGCGCGTGTGGACCGCGCCGAGCGCATATCGGTAGCCGTCATGGCTGGCGACCCATTCCGGGCCGTCGGTGCCTTCCTGCCGCGCGACGCGAACATCGGTGGGGCCGGAAATCACCCGCATCTCGCCGAGCACCCGGCCGAAATTGGCGCTGGAGCGGTCGTCCAGCACCAGCGTCGAATGCGCCGCGGTGCTGCGTGCGGCCAGTTTCAGTTCGGGCGGCCCGAAACGGCTGGAACCGCAATTGACGATGATCCGCTGCGCGCCGCTGGAGAATTCGAAGGCGAGACAACCGGCATGGGCCTCGACGGAATAGGCGCCGCGCGGAGGGGCGCCAGCATCGACGACGACGACGCTGCGCCCGGCCGACAAGCGACCATAGCCCGAATAGGCGGCGTGCTCGGTCGGGCGTCCGCGCGCGTCGTCATAGGCCGCCAGCGTTGCCATCAGATCCGGCGGCGTGATGCCCATGCCGTTGAACAGAGCAAGCGCGCCATCGCCGTGCCGGAACAGCCGCAGATGCGGCATCATGCGTTCAATGGCCGTTAGCACACCGCGCGGCGGCTCGAGCCCACGGGCCGCGAAGGTCTCGCGCAAGGGCAGGAGATCCAGCAGGAGGTCGATCAGCAGGCGCGGGTTGCGGGAGAGATGGCCGCCATCGGGCAGGATCTGGTCGTCGAGTTCGTCCGAGAGCAGCGTCTCGATGCGGCGGCGGCGGGTATCCTGCCCGTCGAGACAAATCGCGGCGAAGGCCAGCGCGATCAACCCGTTCAGCCGGTCCGCGCCCTCGACGGCGCCGGCGAGCGACAGGCGCACGCGGTCCGCCAGCCGCGAAACATGGCGCACGAAGCGGTCGTAAAAAGCGTGATCGACACCTTCCAGCAAAAGCGGCGAGTGCGACAGCAGCGAGACCAACCGCCGCGCGGCCACGCCGGGGCGGCGGGCGATATCGACCCTGTCGCGGCGCCGAACGATGAAATCCTCGACGAGACTGCGGGCGTTGGCCCGAGCGATCGCGGTATCGGCGGCGCGCATGTGGCGAAGCCAGGAAAAACCGTAGAGCGCCTCCGCCCAGGCCTCGCTCGGCGGCTCGACCTCGAAGGGCGATTCGCCATGAGTTCGCAGCGTGCGGCCGGCGAAGGCATAATAGCCCGCATAGAAATCGGCGGCCGTGGTGGGATCGGCGGTGCGCAGATCATGCGGGGCGAAGAGCAGCCGGCTCGCGGGGTGGCGGCCGAAGGGCCAGAGCCGCCGCGTCGCGCCGACCAGCCGGCCACGGGTCCGCCGAGCCGCCCGTCCAATGGCGGCCTGAGCCAATCCCCGGCGCTCGGTCCAGGCGCTCAAATCCTCCACATGCTCCGCTTCCGGGCGCTACCCGCAGGCGACGCCGATCCAGTCGGAAACGGCGCGGCTGCCCGCGCGAATCCTCACGCCGTCATAGCCTGATCAAGCGGCTTGCGTAAAATCCCGCCCATCCCGAAAGGCGCGGGGTTTCCCCCGGCAACTGATGCGGCAAGGTCCTGACATCGCCGCGCGCGTCGATGGCGGCGGCAAGATCGCCGATCTCATGGGCGCTGACGGGGCTGCGACGAAACTGGGGATGGCGTTCGAGAAAGGTCTCGACCTGGGCCTCGCCCTCCTGCGGTTCGAGCGAACAGGTGCAGTAAACCAACCGGCCGCCCGGCTTCGTCAAGGCGGCTGCCGCGTCGAGCAGGCGCGCCTGCAAGGCGCCGAGACGGTCCCGGTCGTCGGGCGATTTCGTCCAGGCGACGTCGGGATGACGGCGGATCGTGCCGGTTGCGCTGCAAGGCGCGTCGAGCAGCACCGCGTCGAAGGGCTCGGCCTGCCAACGCGTGGCGTCGGCGGTGACGATCTCGGCTTCCAGCCCGAGCCGCGCGAGGTTGGCCTTGAGCCGCTTCAGGCGGGGCGCCGAACGGTCGAGCGCGGTCGCGCTCGCGCCCGCTGCGGCGATCTGGGCGGTCTTGCCCCCAGGAGCGGCGCAGAGATCGACGATGCGCTCACCGGGTGCCGGCGCGATCAGCCTGACGGGCAGGGCGGCGGCGGCATCCTGCACCCACCAAGCGCCCTCGGTGAAACCGGGCAGGTCGGCAATGGACTGCCGGCTTCGCAGGCGGATCGACCCTGTTGGAAGCAGGACGCCGTCGAGCTTTTCGGCCCATGTGGCGGCATCGCTTTTGACGCTGAGGTCGAGCGGAGGCTCCTGCCGGTGGCTGAGCGCGATCGCGGCGGCGGCCTCCGGCCCATAGGTCGCGGACCAGCTTTCGGCGAGCCATTCCGGCACGTCACGGAGCGGATCGGCGGCGGCTTCCGCCAGAACCGCGTCGCGCTCGCGGGCGAGCCGGCGCAGCAAGGCATTGCCGAGCGCGACGTAACGGGACGAGCGCGGGTCCTCGTGAAGCTGGCGGATGGCGATGTCGACCGCCGCATGGTCGGGCACGTCGAGAAAGAGAATCTGCGCAGCGGCAGCGGTCAGGACCGGCTCGAACGGACCGGAATTGCGCGGGCTGCCGCGTTCCAGCCGCGCGTCGATAGCGTGCTGGATCGTGCCCAGCCGGCGAAAGGCGGTGATCGCGATGGCGCGCGCGAGCGCCGCGTCTGCTGGTTCGAGCTTTGCGGCTGGTAACAGCCGCTCCAGTGTCTCATCCAACGAGACCTTGGCGCGCAGCACCTCGTCGATGACGCTGGCTACGAGACGACGCGCCGGCAGGCCCGGTGCATCGGAGGGCGCCGGCACCGCTGCGGATTCGCGGTCTTGCTCGGAAGTCGACATGGCCATCAACCCCACGGCCCCGGTTGGCGTTGCGCTTCGCCCCGGGGGCGGGCGGGCGCAGGGGACAGGCCTGCGCCGCCATCTGCCACACCCATGGCCCGAGCCTGCTCCATCAGAGCGGCGATGCGGTTACCGGTGTCGGGATGCGTCGAGAAGAGATTGTCCATGCCGCCTGCGGTCAAAGGATTGATGATGAAGAGAGGCGCCGTAGCAGGCTTCGCCTCGGCTGTCTCGTTTGGAACATGACTGACGCCGGCCGCGATCTTGGCGAGCGCATCCGCGAGCCAGACCGGATTGCCGCAGATCTGGCCGCCCATCTTGTCCGCCTCGTATTCCCGCGAGCGCGAGATCGCCATCTGGATCACGGCCGCCGCCATCGGCGCCAGGATCGAGAGCAGGATCTGGACGATGACATTCGGGCGGTTGTCGCGCGAGCCGAAGACCATGCCGAACGTCACCAGCGAGGAGATCGCACCCGCCATGCTGGCGCTGATCGTCATCGTCAGCGTGTCGTGGTTCTTGATGTGGGCCAGTTCGTGCGCCATCACGCCGGCCAGCTCTTCATGGCTCAGCGTGCGCAGGATKCCGGTCGTCACGGCGACGGCCGCGTTTTGCGGGTTGCGGCCAGTGGCGAAGGCGTTGGGCTGGTCCTCCTGAATCAGGTAGACGCGCGGCATCGGCAGGTCGGCGCGAGCGGCGAGGTCCCGCACCATGCGCCACAGCTCGGGTGCCGTGGCCTCGTCGACCTGCTGCGCGTTGTAAGCGGAGAGTGCGAGCCGGTCGGAGTTCCAGTAAGTGAAGAGGTTGGTGACGACGGCAAAGCCGAGCGCCGCCAGCATGCCGCCGCTGCCGCCGAGCAGATAGCCCACCGCGCCGAACAGCGCGGTGAGGCCCGCCATCAGCATGCCGGTGCGGACGTAATTCATCGTCTTCCTTTCGTGATCATTGGCTTACACGGCCTCGCGCAGGCCGAGTCCGTGCCTTATGTGGTGGGGTGAAACCCGATCCTGCAAGGGAGACGAGGCGCGATGCCCGACGCCACCGAAGACAAAGCCGTTGAAAACACGGCGCAGCGCAGGCCCTTGTCGCCAGCGGCCGAACGCGCGCTCGCCGAGGCCAAGGCCCGGCGCGAGGCGAGCGATGCCCGTGCCGCCGAAATCGCGCGCCCACGCGAGGTCAACGGGCGCGGTGGGCTGGAGCCGGTGCGCTATGACGACTGGGAAGTGAAGGGTATCGCCAGCGACTTCTGAGCCCGCGTCGCCAGCGGACGATGCAACCGGGACGATTGCCAACCCGCGAGGTTGCATTCAAACAGCTTCGAAGCGGATCGGATCATCGCGGCATGGACAGCAACGACAAGCGGCTCGCCGCCCTGCGCCGGCTTCTCGGCGAGGCGCATGAGAAACTGGGGCTGAAACTCGGTTTCCGACTTTGGGACGGCAGCATGGTGCCGGCGGTCTGGCCGCAAAGCGGGCTCGGCATCGCCATCGCCGATCCCGGCGTCGTCGCTGCGCTGCTGCGCAGGCCGAAGCTCGACACGCTGTTGAACCTGCACATTTCGGATCGTTTGGCGATTATCAACGGCTCGCTGTTCGATCTCGCCGCGGCGCGGCCGGATCGCAAGGTCGGGCGTCTTGCCCGCAACATTCCCAAAGGTGCCGTCTTCGAGGTCGTTAGGCGCTTCCTGTTCGCGCCGGGCAAAGCGGCGGACGCGGTCAGCCATCGCAAGGGCGACGAGATCGCCCGCGACGGCGCTCCGGCCACCAACAAGGCCAATATCGCTTATCATTACGACGTCTCGAACGATTTCTACCGGCTCTTCCTCGACGAGGAGATGGTCTACACCTGCGCTTATTTCACAGAGGATCATGGCGATATCGCGCGTGCCCAGCAGGACAAGCTGGACATGATCTGCCGCAAGCTGCGGCTGAAGCCGGGCGACCGCTTCCTCGATATCGGCTGCGGCTGGGGCGCGCTCGTCTGCCATGCGGCGCGCCATTATGGCGTCGAGGCCCATGGGGTCACGCTGGCCGAGGAGCAGCTCGCTTATGCCCGCGACAAGGTCGCCAAGCTGGGTCTCGAAGGAAAGGTCACGCTGCATCTCAAGGATTTCGCCCAGATGGAGGGCGAGTTCGACAAGATCTCCTCCATCGGCATGTTCGAGCATGTCGGCATCGCCAACCATCCGACCTATTTCCGCGCGGTCAACAAGCTGCTGCGGCCACGGGGGCTTTATCTCCACCACACCATCGCGCGGCGCGCCAAGAAGACCGACAAGGCTTTCCGCAAGATGCCGGCCGAGTACCGCGCGCTGGTGCGCTACATCTTTCCCGGCGGCGAGCTCGACCATCTCGGCATGTCGATCACCAATCTCGAGCGCAACGGCTTTGAGGTGCATGATGTCGAAGGCTGGCGCGAGCATTACCAGCGCACGACGCGGCTCTGGTGGGAGCGGCTCGACGCCAACCGGGAGAAAGCCGAGGCCGAGATCGGCCCGGAACGGACGCGGATGTGGCTGCTTTATCTGGCCGGCTGCTCGCTCGCCTTCGAGCGCGGTGGGGCGATGATCAACCAGACACTGGTGTCCAAGCGGCGCAAGGGCCCCTCTGGTCTGCCGCTGACGCGGGCCGATCTCTATCTCGACTAGAGAGGAAAGCCGGCGCCGAGGCGCCGATGGAGATTACTTCTTGGCGAAGAGGTCGAGCTTTCCGTGATGCTCGGCCAGAAGGTAGTAGAAGGTCAGGCGCGACTTGGTGCGGTCGGCCTTCATCGCCTCGCAGACCGCCTTGATCGAGCCGTCGAGATCGCCGGATTTCAGGCCGAGCTTCTTTTTCAGGAAATTTTCCCGCACGCGCTCGATTTCCTTGGGGTCGGAGCAGGCGACGTAGCGGGTGTCGGATTTGCTCATGACCAGTGCGTAGGCCTTGGCCATGCCGGCAAAGGCGGGATCGTTGATCGGCTTCGTGGCGAACTTCTTCAGGTCGGCAAGGTGATCCATCTGCAGCCCCCTCCTGCCCGCGTGGTGCGGGGCGGTTTCGTGTCGCGGTTGCGAGGTTAACGCGGTTTTCTTCGAGGTGCGAGGCCTTCGAGGCTTCTCTTTCGGATCATTCCGGGGGCGCGGTCAGAGCAGTGCCGTCTTGCCGAATGCGCCGGGGGGATGGCCGTTGCTGCGATGGCATGGGTTGAGCTGGACGACCGGTGGTGCTGCGATGCAGCATCTGCGAGGGGATCTTTCGAATGAAGCCGACGATTTTGATGGTGCCGCGTTTGCCGGGCGCGCTCGTGCAGCGGCTCAGCGAGCATTTCGAACTGCTCGGTCCGTTGGAGCGATCGGCGCCGGATGCCTTGCCCGAAGGGGCGGTGCGGGTCGAAGCGTTGCTCACGGTGGGCAGCCAGAAGACCGATGCGGCGCTGATCGACGCCTTGCCGAAACTCAAGCTGATCTGCTGCTATGGAACGGGAATCGAGGGGGTCGATCGCGCCCACGCGAAGGCGCGCGGCATCCAGCTCGCCAATGCGGCGGACGCCAATGCCACCAGCGTCGCGGAATTCGCGATGGGGCTGATGCTCGCGACGGCGAGGCGGATTCCGCAAGGCGACCGTTTCGTGCGGGCCGGTCACTGGAAGGGCAATTCCATCGAACGGATGCCGCCGGTGCCGGGTTTGGCGGGGAAGCGCCTCGGCATCTATGGGCTGGGTGCCATCGGCAGCCGCGTCGCCTTGCGGGCGGCGGCCTTCGAGATGGAGATCGGCTACCACAACCGTTCGCGTCGCGAGGATGTGCCCTATGCCTATCACGACAGCCTGCTCGGACTGGCCGGCTGGGCCGACATCCTGATGGTCTCGGCGCGGGCGAGCGCGGAGAACCGCCATGCGGTCGATGCCGCCGTGCTGGCGGCGCTCGGGCCGGCCGGGCACTTGGTCAACATCTCGCGCGGCATCGCGGTCGATGAAGACGCCCTGTGCTCGGCACTGGAAAGCGGTGGGATCGCCGGGGCCGGCCTCGATGTCTACGAGAACGAGCCGCACGTGTCGGACCGCCTGAAGGCGATCGAGAACGCCGTGCTGACGCCGCATATCGGCGCCAATGCCGAATCGGCGCAGGCCGCGCAGCAGGACATGCTCTTCGGCAATCTCGAAGCCTTCTTCGCAGGCGGTGCGCTGCTGTCGCCCGTCACGCTCTAGGGCATGACGACGACAGGCGTGCCCATCTGCACGCGGGCGTAAAGGTCGATCACGTCGCTGTTGTGCATGCGGAAGCAGCCATAGGAGGCGGCGGTGCCGACCGTCTGCGGCATGTTGGTGCCGTGGATAGCGTATTCGCCGCCTGGGCCGAGGCCGATGACGCGGGCGCCCATCGGGTTGCGCGGCGAGCCGCCGGGAATGACATCGGGCAGGCGCGGATTGTCGCGCTTGACCTCGGACGGCGGGCTCCAGGCCGGGTCGACCTGCAACTCCTCGACATATTTGACGCCGCGCCACTGCTTGCCGGCCTTGCCGACCGCGATGGTGTAACGGATGGCCTCGCCAGGCGCGTAGACGAAATACAGACGCCGCTCCCCGGTGCGGATCACGATCGTGCCGGGGTTGAAACGGGCGTCGTTCAGGCCGACGACCTCACGCGCATGACTTGCGCTGGCGAAAGCCGGCAAGGCTGCACAGGCCAGAAGGCCGGCTGCGATAAGCGATCGGGACATGGGTGGGCTCCGCTCGGACAGGCCGCAGCTTTCGCGCCGATCGGCTGAATCCCGCGTTGAGCGATATGGTGAATCGGCTGCGGCCCCGATTCAGCATGAATCGGCGGTGAATCCCGGCTTCAGGCGGCGGAACGGCCGCGATGCTGCTGCGGCAGCAGGAAGGGCATGCCCGGCGCTGGCGCCCGGCTGAGCGAGAGATCGACCCGGAAGACCTGCTGCAACAGCGCGTCGTCGAGCGTCTGCGCCGGCGGGCCTTGCGCGATGATGCGGCCGCGATCCATCACCACGAGATGGTCGGCATAGGTCACGGCCAGGTTCAAATCGTGCAGGACGACCAGCACGGCGACGCCGCGGCTCGCGATCTGGCGGGCCATGTCGAGCAAAGCCAGCTGGTGGCAGAGGTCGAGGCTGGCGATCGGCTCGTCCAGGAACAGGACCTGCCGCTCGGTGACGCTGCGTCCGGCTTCGAGCTGGCAGAGCACACGGGCGAATTGCACGCGTTGCTGCTCGCCGCCGGACAAGGTCTGGTAGCGGCGCCCGGCAAGGTCGAAGACGCCGGCCGCCGCCAGGCTCTCGGCGACGATCGCCTCGTGGCGCGGGCGGGTCAGCGCGCGGCCGATCCCGTCGACGCCCAGCCTCGCCACTTCGTAGACGTTGAAGGGGAAGGCCAGCCTCGCATGCTGCGCCATCACGGCGCGCTGGCAGGCGAGGCGCCAGGGCGGCATCGCTTTCAGCGGCTCGCCATCGACCTGCACCTCGCCATGGGATGGCGCGAGCTCGCCGGTCAGCAGCTTGAGCAAAGTCGATTTGCCGGCGCCGTTGGGGCCGATCAGGATCGTCGTCGTGCCGGGTGCGAGGTCGAGGGAGGCGTCCGCGACGAGAGCGCGCTTGTCCGCGATGAAGCCGAGGTTTCGGCCTGACAGGATCGTTTTTGGGGGGACTTCAGACATCGAGAGGCCCCGCGCGGCGCAGCAGCAACCAGAGGAAGAAGGGCGCGCCGATCGCGGCAGTGACGATCCCGATCGGCAGCTCGGCGGGTGCGACGATCAGCCGGGCAACGATATCGGCCGCGACCAGCAGCATCGCGCCGCCGAGCGCCGAAAGCGGCAGCAGCAGGCGATGATCCGGCCCGACCCAGAGCCGCACCAGATGCGGCACGACGATGCCGACGAAGCCGATCAGCCCGGCCGAGGCGACGCTGGCGCCCACCGCGAGCGCCACCAGCACAATGGCCATCGCCTTGATGCGTTGCACGGGGATGCCGAGATGATAGGCCTCCGCCTCGCCCAGCATCAGCCCGTTGAGGCCGCGCGCCAGAAAGGGCATCAGCAGCAGCAGCGGCAGGATGATCGGCGCGATCGCCGACAGCTTCGTCCAGCTCGCACCGCCCAGGCTGCCCAGCGACCAGAAGGTCAGGTCCCGCAGCTGCCGGTCGTCCGAGACGAAGGCGAGCAGGCCGGTCAATGCGCCTGACAGCGCGCCGAGCGCAACGCCGGCCAGCAGCATCGTCGCGACGGAGGTGCGGCCCTCGCGGGTCGCGATGACATAAAGGACGAGCGTCGAGATCAGGCCCCCGCAAAAGGCGCCGAACGGCAGGATCGCGAAGGGCAGCTTCATCAGTGTGCCGGTGAGGAAACGATCGCCCAGCACGATCGTCGCCGCAGCAGCCAACCCGGCGCCGGCCGAGACGCCGACGAGGCCGGGATCGGCCAGCGGGTTGCGGAACAGGCCCTGCATCAGCGCGCCGGAGACCGCGAGCCCGGCTCCAACCAAAAGCCCGAGCAGGACCCGCGGCAAACGGATATTCAGCACCACGAGCGCGTCGCGGCCTTCCAGCACCGAGGCGTTGCCGGTGATCCATGCCGTCAGGATGCCGGCGACGCGACCGGGTGCGATCGGGACCGCGCCCTGTCCGATGGCGACCACCGCGAGCAGAAGACAGCCGACCCCGAGGCCGACGCAGGCGATCAGCCCCAGCCTGCGGCGGCCGGCAACCAGCCCGGCGAGCGAGGGCTGCGGGATCGCCGGGGATGACACCGCCAGGCTCAAGGAGCCGCGCCCGTGGTCAGCGGTGGGATGGCCCGCTGCGTGTAAATCGCGGCCATCAGATCGCGAGCGGCGAGAGGCGTGCGCGGGCCGAAGCCGAGCAGATAAAGCCCATCCATATGGACAAGACGCCTGGATGCCGCCGCTGGCGTCTGCGCGAAGACCGGCAGCGCGAACAGCTCCTCGGCCGTGGTGCGATGGTTGCCGCCATTGCTCATCATCAGGATCATGTCGGGGGCGGCGGCGATGATGGCCTCGTCGGTCATCGGCTTGTAGCCTTCGATCGCGGCAGCGGCATTTTCAGCCCCGGCCAGCGCGATCATGCCGTCGGCTGAGCTGTTTCGCCCGCCGACGAGCGCGCGCCCGTTCTGCAGCGAAAGCACGAAGAGAACGCGTTGCGGCTTGCCCAGCCCATCGCGCAAAGTGCCGAGTTCAGCGAAGCTCGCCATCGTTCGGGTGGCGAGGCGCTCGGCCGGCTCGGCCGCGTCGATCGCGGCGCCGATCGCCTTGATCTTGGCGGCGACGCCTTCTGCGGTCTGGCCATCGGGGATGCGCGCCAGCTTGACGCCCGATTCGGCCAGCAGCGAGACCGCGTCCGGGGGGCCGGCGCCCTCGATCAGCAGCACGAGCGACGGCTTGAGCGAGAGCACGCCCTCGGCCGAGATGGCGCGGACATAACCGATATTAGGCTTCTGCTGCAGCGCTTCCGCAGGAAAAAGGCTGGTCGAATCGACGCCGACGAGACGGTCCTGCCGGCCGAGCGCGTAGATCACCTCGGTGATGACGCCGCCGGCGACGACGACGCGGTCGGCGGTTTCAGCCACGGCGCTGCCGGCGCCCCACGGTCCCGACAGGATCGCGACCGCGAGCCCGATCGCCGCCAAGGCGGCACGCGGGGTCGACCACCGGGCGAGAGCGCGGTCGGCGGCGGCTGTGGTGGGACCCTGGCTTTTGGACATCGCGTCGCTCCTGCGCCGCATCCGGCGCCGTGCGCCAGGAATGCCTTGCGTGACTGCTTGCAGTCGGCCTGTCTTACATCGCAACGGTCAAGTAAATCTCAGTTTTTAATGATTAAAAACTAAAACTGTTCTCGACTGTTGTTGACGCAGATATTCGGCTTTACTAGAAGCGGTCAAGCGCGACGTGCTCGGCGTCGCCCCCCGCCGTTCTCGCGCGGCGTTTCGCTATTCGTTTCCCAGGCCTCGCGGCCCAGTGCAGGATCGCCCGATGTTCATCGCCATGAACCGCTTCAAGGTCGTCAAGGGTGAGGAGGCCGCCTTCGAGACGGTCTGGTCCTCGCGCAAGACGCGGCTCGACGAGATGCCGGGTTTCCTCGCCTTCCACCTGCTCAAGGGGCCTGAGAAAGAGGACCACACCCTCTATTCCTCGCATACGAGCTGGGCCTCGAAAGAGGACTTCACCGCCTGGACCAAATCCGATCAGTTCCGCGAATCGCATCGCAATGCCGGCCAGCCGCGCCCGGCGCCGATCTATCTCGGCCATCCGGAATTCGAGGGTTTCGAGACGGTGCTGAGCGAGACCAACCCGCGTCTTCCTCGCCAGGCGGCCGAGTGAGAGCCGAGGCGATGACTTTGGCAGAGGTCGAGGGCCGCGAGCCGATCCAGCATGCCCGCGAGATCCTCGCGGCCAAGCCGGATGCGATGATCGAGGCGGTGGCGCGCGAGGCGGGGGTCTCGACGCGCGCCGCGCTCGATCTGCTGCCGGGCGAGCAGCGTCTCCTGGTCGCGCCGGAGCACCTCGAGGCGCTTTGGCAGGACATCGCCGGATGGGGCACGGTGCTGTTCCTGATGCACACGCCCGACATCGTCCTCGAGGTGGAAGGCTCGCTGCCTGTCGGCAGCTTCGGCCACGGCTATTACAACATCCATGGCGACAGCCCGATCGGCGGGCACATCAAGGCGGAGAACTGCCGGGCGATCTATCTGGTCGATCGCGCCACCGGACAGGGCCGGCGGGCCTGCTCGGTGCAGTTCTTCAACGGCGCGGGCGAGGTGATGTTCAAGATCTTCGTGCGGCGAGATGCCCATCGCGCCTTGCTGCCGGATCAGCTAAAGCGCTTCGAGGATTTGAAGACGCGCTTCGTCTGAGCCGCATATCAGCGCCGCGATGCCCTTCGCATCGCGGCCGCAGCGGCCCGCAGCAACGGCCGATGATGAGATCTGTTTACCTCCGGTTAACCATGAAGGCGCAGCCTGACGGCTCGCGCGATCTGCGGTCGTGATGCCGGATTCTCGTCCCCCGCGGGACGCCTATGACGGCATCGTGGAAGCCGATCCGATCGATGGGCCCGCGGAGGACGCTGCCATGGCCGCTCATATCGTCATGGACCGCGCGAGCTTTCCGCCGCGCCGCTCGCCGCTGACGATCGCATCCGGCCGGCGCTTTATCGCCCGGCGCGCTCCGCTGCTGCGGTCGAGCTTCGGTGCCGCCGCGCTGCTCGGCCTGCGTTTCCTGCAGGCTCGGTTCATCTCGGTCTGGGGGCTGATCATCGCGGCCGCCTTGTGCCCGCCCGGCGTCTTCGCCGCCTTCGCGGTGTTTTCCGCAGCCGTCAATTTCGTCGCCACCGCCTCGCTCCTGCGGCTCGAAATCGTCTTCTTCCAGACCCGTGACCGGGACAGGCTCGGCCTCGCGGTGCGCCTTGCTGGCGTCGTCGGCGCTCTCTTCCTCAGCCTATCCGCGCTCGTGCTGTTCGTTCTGGCGATCACCGGCTGGGTCGCGCCGGCGGTGGCCTTCTTCTTCCTGGTTTCTCTGGCGGCGCGGGCCGGTCTGCGGTTGCTCTGGGCCGAGGCGACGGCAGAGGGCGATTTCCGCGCCGTCGGCAACAGCAATGTCGTTCAGGCCATCGTTCAGCCAATCCTGATGCTCCTGCTGATCTTCATCTTCGGACCCAAGGCTCTTGCGCTCTTCGTAGCCGATGCCGCCGGCCATGTTCTGGCGATGGGGTATCTGCTGAGACGCCGGGCGCCGGCTTTGGCGACGCTCGTCCGGCCCGGCCTGTGGTCCGTGGCCAGCCTGCAAGAGGCCGCGCGGCGCTGGCGTGGCGTCGCGATATTGTTGCTGCCTTCGGCGCTGCTCTCCTATGGCTTCGCGATCGCGCCGATCCTGGCGCTGCCCTATGCCTCGAATGCCGTGCTCGCCGCTCATGTCGCGCTGGCGATGCGCCTGCTGGATATGCCGGCGCAGATGTTCGGCACGGTCGCGGTGCCGCTCACGCTCAACCGCCTGCGGGCTTATGTCGGAGCGCGTCGCCAGTTCTGGATGAAGCTGATGACGCTGGTCCTGACGCTCGTGGCGGCAGGTCTTTTTGCGGCGATAGGCTCGGCCGCCTGGCTCGTGGACATCTTCCTGGACGGCACGCATTGGGACGGCGTCGGCGACACGATCGCGGTCCTGAGCATCTTCTATGCGGCCTCGACCTTGATCGGGCCGTTGCAGGAAATCGCCACGCTGTCCCATCGCGCCATCGGACAGCTTGCGATCAATGCGCTGTCGCTAGTCGCCATCGTCGGCGTGATGCTCGGCTTCGGCGCGCTGACGCCCACGCTGCTTTATGCGCTGGGCGCCGTCTCGGTCCTGCGCACGCTGCTCTATCTCGGCTTCATCTGGCTCGGGCGCGAGGATGTCGCGGGCGAGGAGCCGGGCCTCGCTGCAGCCGGCTAGCGTCTATTCGCGCCGGATCAGGCGGTCGGCGATCAGCGACGAAAAGAGCCCCGGCTTGAACTCGCGCTCCAGCCGGGCGGGATCGTAGATCGTCTCGACCCAGTCCAGGAAGGGAACGCCCTTGGCTTGGCCCTCGCGGCGATAGGCCTCGAAGAAGGCGTCCAGGATGCCGGTCTTGGCAAAGCGGAAATGGCCATAGCGCAATGACAGCTGGCGCATCGCCTCCTCGAGCGGCCTCTGCTCGTGGACCAGCAGGTAAAGCGCCGAGAAGAATCCGGCCCGGTCCGCACCCGACTTGCAGTGCACCAGCGCGGGCTCCTCCAGACTTGCGAAGAAGGCCTTGGCGCCCAGGATCGTCTCGCGCTCGGGTGCGCCGCGCGAGCGCAGCACGAAATCGACGAGGCGGATGCCATGGCGCTCGCTAGCTTCCTTCTGCAAGGGCCAGGAGCCGTGCTCGCGTCCGCCGCGCAGATTGACGATGGTCTTGACGCCCTTGCGCGCGAAAGCCGCGATCTGACCGGGCGCGGGCTGCGACGAGCGCCACAGCCGCGGCGTGACCCGATGCGCATTGAGATAAGCGAGTCGGAAGATGCCGTGGTCGACCAGCAGCATGTTGGCCCAGGCGCGCAGGCGCTGGCCGCCGCTGGCGATCGGCTGGTCCCAGCGTGCGATGCGGGCCATGCGCCTGGCGTATCGTTCTTCGTCGGGCCTCAGGCGGTTCAGCACGGCCCGGTCTCGCGGATGGTCATGATGCGCCCGATAGCAGCGGAAAGGAGCCCGCGCAAATCTGCGGATGCGGCGTCTTCATGAAAGGCTTGGACTTTCCGGCGCGAACTTGCATAAGGCCCCCGCTCATTTCGCCAGAGACAGGTCTTCATTCATGCGCATCGACGCCATCTCCATCGGCAAGAATCCGCCGGACGAAGTCAATGTCCTGATCGAGGTAGCGATTGGCGGCGAGCCGATCAAATACGAGATGGACAAGGAGGCCGGCACGCTTTTCGTCGACCGCTTCCTCTACACCCCGATGCGTTATCCGGGGAATTACGGCTTCATCCCGCACACGCTGTCGGACGACGGCGATCCCTGCGACGTGCTGGTCGCCAATACGCGCCCGCTGGTCCCCGGCTCCTATATCGCCGTGCGTCCGATCGGCGTGATGCTGATGGAAGACGAGGGCGGCGGCGACGAGAAGATCATCGCCGTGCCGGTGCCGAAGCTGACCAAGCGCTACGAGAACGTGCACAACTACACCGACCTGCCGAAGATCACGCTCGACCAGATCCAGCACTTCTTCGAGCACTACAAGGATCTCGAGCCCGGCAAATGGGTCAAGCTCAAGGGCTGGGGCGACGCCGCCATGGCCAAGACGCTGATCATCGAAGCGATGGATCGCGCCAAGGCCGCCAAGGCCTGATCCATCCGCGTGAAGCATCATGCTCGGGCTTGACCCGAGCATGACGGAAACCAGTGCCTTCCGTCCTGAGGTTCTCGGATCGAAGCTGTGCTTCGCCCGAGAATGACGGCAATTTATCCGCTGATCGCGTCCGCCAGAGCCACGGTGCGCCTCGCCATATCGGCGTGCAGCAGCTCGACCATGCGCCCATCGAGCTGAATCGCGCCCTTGCCGGCGTTCTCCGGCCGGTCGAACGCTGCGAGGATCGCTTTGGCGCGCGCCAGCTCGGCCTCGTCCGGCGCGAAGATCGCATTGGCGGTTGCGACCTGCGCCGGGTGGATCAGCGTCTTGCCGTCGAAGCCGCAATCGCGGGCCTGCTCGCATTCGGCCCTGAACCCGGCCTCGTCCTTGATCTCGTTATAGACGCCGTCGAGGATATCGAGGCCATAGGCGCGGGCGGCAAGCAGGGCGGTCGTCAGCCAGGGCAGCATCGGGGCGCGGCCCGGGACCAGGCGGGCGCGCGTTTCCTTGGCGAGATCGTTGGTTCCCATCACGAGACAGGCAAACCTCGTCGCGGGGTCGCGCGCGGCACCGGCAATCGCCTCGACTTGCAGGATCGCGAGCGGCGTCTCGATCATGGCCCAGATCGCGACCCTGGGATCCGCACCAAGCGTCGCCAAGCGGTTGCCGATCTCGACCAGCGTGTCCGGGCTGGAAACTTTCGGGATCAGGATCGCGTCGGGCTCGCTTGCAACGGCGGCCGCTAAATCGGCCTCGAAAAGATCGGTATCGACGCCGTTGATCCGGATCACGACCTCGCGGCGCCCAAAGCCGCCGGCTTTCACCGCAGCGCCGACCTGCTCGCGTGCGGTTGCCTTCAGATCTGGCGCGACGGCATCTTCCAGATCGAGAATCAGAACGTCTGCCTCAATCGCGCGGGCCTTTTCCAGTGCGCGGGCGTTTGAGCCGGGCATGTAGAGCGCGCTGCGGCGGGGGCGAAAAGTCGTCATGGTGGCTCCCAAGGGATCGCGGTCTTGCTGCAGCGCAACCTAAAGCATCGTGGCCCGAGGGGAAGCGCTGCGAAGGGTGGAGTGGTTCATGAAGCGCATCGCCGGCGTCGATGGCTGCAAGGCAGGCTGGATCGCGGCCATAGCGTCGGCTGATCGTGGCTCGGCTCCGGTCATCCGCATCGTCTCCCGCTTCGCCGATCTTCTCGAAGGGGTGGACGCGCCGGAGATCGTCGCGGTGGATATGCCGATCGGGCTGCCGGACCGGATCGAAGGGCGGGGCCGTGGACCGGAAGAAGCGATCCGATCGGTGCTGGGCACCCGCAGCTCCTCGGTGTTCAGCATTCCATCGCGTGCGGCGGTCTATGCGATCGATCGCCCGCTTGCGGGGATGGCGGACATCGCGCTGGCCCATACCGAGACCTGCGAGATCGCCCGCGCCACCTCCGAGCCCTCGGCCGGGTTCAGCCGCCAGGCTTTCATGATTCTGCCGAAGATCCGCGAGATCGACCGGTTGTTGCGCGAGGACGAATCGGCGCGCGCTCGCGTCCGGGAAATCCATCCGGAGCTGGCCTTCTGGACGATGAACGGCGAGAGACCGCTTCGCTTCGCCAAGAAGAGTTCCGAGGGAGCGGCGGAACGAGCCGGCCTTCTTATGGCAAACGACCTCGACCGTGCCACTGTCGAGGCCGTGCCTCCGAAGGGGGCCAAGCGAGACGACCTCCTCGATGCGCTCGCGGCGCTGGTCGTCGCCCGGCACATTGCCGGCGGGCGCGGAAGGCCCTTTCCGGACCCGCCGAGACGCGATAGCCACGGCCTGCCCATCGCGATCTGGACGTTTGCGTCCGGGCCGCCGACACAGGATGCCGATATGAGCGACCGACCCGTCACCCGCCCGATGATCGAAGAGGCTGCTCAGCGCATCGCCGGCCATGCTCGCGTGACGCCGGTGATGAGGCTGGGCGCAGGCGCTTTCGGCAGCGATGCGGACATCTCGTTCAAGCTCGAATGTCTGCAGCATGCCGGCTCGTTCAAGACGCGCGGTGCCTTCAACACCCTGCTCTCGCTCAGCGTGCCGGCGGCCGGTGTCTCGGCGGCATCGGGCGGCAACCATGGCGCCGCCGTCGCCTATGCGGCGATGCGGCAGGGTGTGAAGGCGACCATCTTCGTGCCGGAGATTTCACCTGCCGCGAAGATCGAGGCCATTCGCCGCTTTGGCGCCGATGTCGTGGTCGGCGGCGCGCAATATGACGATGCGCAGGCGGCCTGCGACCGCTTCGTGGCGGAAACGGGCGCGCTGAAGATTCATCCCTTCGCCGCGAAGGAGACGATCGCCGGGCAGGGGACGCTGGGGCGTGAGTGGGACGGGCAGGAGCCCGATCTCGACACCCTCCTCGTCGCGGTCGGCGGCGGCGGCCTGATCTCGGGCATTGCGAGCTGGTTTGCCGGCACCAAGGTCAAGGTCGTCGGCGTCGAGCCGGAGGGATCGCGGGCGCTGCAAGCGGCGCTGGAGGCAAAGGCGCCGGTCGAGGTCAAGGTCGCATCCGTGGCAGCCGATTCGCTGGGCGCACGCAATGTCGGGCCGCTCGTCTACGAGATCTGCAAGGACGCGGTCGACCACGTCGCACTGGTGGCGGATGCGGCGATCAACGAGGCGCAGAAGGTGCTGTGGCGCGATTTCCGGCTCGCTGTCGAGCCTGGCGGCGCGGCGGCGCTGGGCGCGCTGATCAGCGGCGCCTACAAACCGGCGAAGGGCGAGCGGCTCGGCGTGCTGGTCTGCGGCGCGAATGTCGATCTGGCGAAGCTGGCGGCGGTCGTGGGGTAAAGAGGCGTCATTCTCGGGCTTGACCCGAAAATCTCATGACGAAAGAGGCGCACTTTCCTGCATGAAATTCTCGGGGCAAGCCCGGCATGACGTCGGACCTTTCCTTAGGGCTTGCCGCCGCCCTTCGTTGCAACGCACACTCGCCCGCGATCAGGAGGCTTTGCATGCCCGGCGCGAGCGCAAAAACCAGTTCCGGCCGATTCTTCGAGGATTTTCACCTCGGGGACACGATCGTGCACGCGACGCCGCGGACGGTGCGGGCCGGCGATGCGGCGCTGTATTCTTCCCTCTATGGCTCACGCTTCGCCGTGCAGTCCTCCGACGCTTTCGCCATGGCGATCGGCTACCCCACGGCGCCAATCGACGATCTGCTGGTCTTCCATATCGTCTTCGGCAAAACGGTGCCGGACATCTCGCTCAATGCGATCGCCAATCTCGGCTATGCCGATGGCCGTTTCCTCAAGCCGGTGTTTCCGGGCGATACGCTTTCGGCCACCTCCGAGGTGATTGGGCTGAAGCAGGCCTCGTCGGGCGATGCCGGCATCGTCTATGTCCGCTCGATCGGCCGAAACCAGCACGCCGAGATCGTGCTGAGCTATGCAAGGTGGGTTCTGGTGCGCAAGCGCCGGCCGGGCACGCCGGCCCATGCCGAGCAGGTGCCGGAACTGCCCGGCGTCGTCACCCCCGAACTGCTCGGCGAAGGCTGTCCGCCGGTCGAGCTCGCGTCCTATGACGATGCGCTCGCAGGCTCCCGCTTTCGCTGGGCGGATTATGCCGTGGGCGAGCGTATCGACCATGTCGACGGCATGACGGTGGAGGAGGCGGAGCATCAGCTTGCCACGCGGCTCTATCAAAACACCGCGCGGGTTCATTTCGATGCGCACGCCGCCAAGGATAGCCGTTTCGGGCGCCGGCTGATCTATGGAGGCCATGTCATCAGCCTGGCCCGCGGGCTGTCCTTCAACGGCTTGAGCAACGCCTTCCATATCGCCGCGATCAATGGGGGGCGCCATGTCGCGCCGCTCTTTGCAGGCGATACCGTCTATGCCTGGAGCGAAGTGCTGGAATGTGCCGAACTGCCCGGCCGCAGCGATCTCGGCGCGCTGCGATTGCGGCTTGTTGCGACCAAGAACCTGTCCGGTGCCGGGCATCCCTTCAAGGACGGGGAGCGCTATGCCGAGGGCGTGGTTCTCGATCTCGACTACTGGGCACTGCTGCCCCGCTAGCATTTCCGATAAAATGACATAAAATGAAATCCGTCACCAGCGTCGCTTCTGTCGCATTGCAGCACTGTCGGGGTTTCGGTAGACAGCAGATCACTCTAGAATGATCCCAAATGCGCCCCGTATGCCGGCGGCGTCGATCGGAGAATGATCTTGGCCGAGGTCAAGCCCGCGGCTCGCCCGCTGTCCCCCCATCTGCAGATCTACCGCTGGTCCTGGACGATGGCGATGTCCGTCGCCCATCGCGTCACCGGGACGGGTCTCTATCTCGGCACCGTGCTGATCGCCGCCTGGCTTGTCGCGGCCGCGTCGGGCCCGCACGCCTTCGAGACGGCCCAGTGGTTCGCGGGGTCGATCCTCGGCCGCCTGGTGATGTTCCTCTACAGCTTCTCGTTGATCCACCACATGCTCGGCGGTGTGCGCCATTTCATCTGGGACACCGGCAACGGCTATGATCCGCAGACGCGGATGAACCTCGCCAAGTTCTCGCTGGTGGGCTCCATCAGCCTGACGATCCTGATCTGGGTCGTCGCGCTCGTGCTGCGCTGAGGAAACCGCCATGCTCTCCAACTCCTCGATGCGCACCCCGCTCGGCCGTGTTCGCGGTCTCGGTTCGGCCAAATCCGGCACAGGCCATTTCTGGCTGCAGCGGGTCACCGCCGTCGCCAATCTCGTCCTGACGATCATCTTCGTCGGCATCGTCATCGCGCTGGTCGGCCGGCCCTATCCGTCGGCCGTCAAGCTTCTGTCCAACCCGCTCGTCGCCATCCTGATGCTGCTCTTCATCGTCTCGGCCTGCATTCATATGCGGATCGGCATGCAGGTCATCATCGAGGACTATGTCCATCATGAGGGCGCCAAGATCCTCGCTGTGATGGGCAACACATTCTTCGCCATCGTCGTCGGCGCTGCCAGCGTCTATGCGGTGCTGAAGCTGTCATTTGGAGGCTGATCCGATGGCGATCACCAAGTCCCGCCCGGTCCAGGCCTATGCCGGCACGGCCTATCCGATCACCGACCACACTTTCGATGTCGTCGTCGTCGGCGCAGGTGGCGCTGGGCTTCGCGCCACCGTGGGCTGCTCGCAAGCCGGCCTGCGCACCGCGTGCATCAGCAAGGTGTTTCCGACGCGTTCGCATACGGTGGCGGCGCAAGGCGGCGTCGCCGCCTCGCTCGGCAATATGGGCAAGGACACCTGGCAGTGGCACATGTACGACACCGTCAAGGGGTCTGACTGGCTCGGCGATCAGGACGCGATCGAGTATCTGGTGCGTAATGCGCCGGCTGCCGTCTACGAGCTCGAGCATTGGGGCGTGCCGTTCTCGCGCACCGAGGACGGCAAGATCTACCAGCGCCCCTTCGGCGGCATGACCACCGAATTCGGCGAAGGCCCGCCGGCCCAGCGCACCTGCGCGGCGGCCGACCGTACCGGCCACGCCATGCTGCACACGCTCTACGGGCAGGCGCTGCGCCACAACACCGAGTTCTTCATCGAATATTTCGCCATCGACCTGATCATGGACGAGGACGGCCATTGCCGGGGCGTGATCGCGCTGAAGCTCGATGACGGCACGCTGCACCGTTTCCGCGCCCAGCAGACGATCCTGGCGACCGGCGGTTATGGTCGGGCCTATTTCTCGGCGACTTCGGCCCATACCTGCACCGGTGACGGCGGCGGCATGGTGCTGCGCGCCGGCCTACCGATGCAGGACATGGAGTTCGTGCAGTTCCACCCTACCGGCATCTACGGCTCCGGCTGCCTGATTACGGAAGGCGCACGCGGCGAGGGCGGCTACCTCACCAATTCCGAGGGCGAGCGCTTCATGGAGCGCTATGCGCCCTCGGCCAAGGACCTGGCCTCGCGCGACGTCGTCTCACGCTCGATGACGATGGAGATCCGGGCCGGCCGCGGCGTCGGCAAGGACAAGGACCACATCTACCTGCATCTCGACCATCTCGACCCGAAGATCCTGCACGAGCGCCTGCCCGGCATCTCGGAGAGCGCCAAGATCTTCGCCGGCGTCGACGTGACGCGCGAGCCGATCCCGGTTCTGCCGACGGTGCATTACAACATGGGCGGCATTCCGACGAACTTCCACGGCGAGGTCCTGACCAAGGTCGGCGGCGATCCGGATACCGTGGTGCCGGGCCTGATGGCGATCGGCGAAGCCGCCTGCGTCTCGGTGCACGGCGCCAACCGTCTGGGTTCGAACTCGCTGATCGACCTTGTGGTGTTCGGGCGTGCAGCCGGCCTGCGTTGCGCCGACACGGTCACGGCGGGCGAAAAGCAGCCGGAACTGCCTAAGGGCTCGTCTGACCTCGCGCTGACCCGCCTCGACAAGTACCGCAATGCCTCGGGCGGCACGCCGACAGCGGCGCTGCGCGACCGGATGCAGCGGACGATGCAGAACAACTGCGCCGTCTATCGCGAAGGCGACACGCTTGAAGAAGGCCACAAACTGATCCACGAGGTCTGGGGCGGCCTCAGCGATGTCGGAACGAAGGATCGCTCGCTGATCTGGAACTCGGATCTGATCGAGACGCTGGAGTTCGACAACCTGATTACTCAGGCCGTCGTCACCATGGACTCCGCGTTGAACCGGCCGGAAAGCCGCGGCGCCCATGCCCGCGAGGATTATCCGAACCGCGACGACAAGGACTGGATGAAGCACACGCTCGCCTGGATCGACGACGAGAAGCGCACCGTCTCGCTCGACGACCGTCCGGTCCATACCTACACGCTCTCGAACGACATCGAGTACATCAAGCCCAAGGCGCGGGTGTACTGAGGAAATCCGATGGCTGAATTCAACCTTCCGAAGAACTCCCGCCTGACTGAAGGCAAGGCCTGGCCGAAGCCGGCCAGCGCCAAGAATGTCACCGAATTCAAGGTCTATCGCTGGAATCCGGACGATGGCGCCAATCCGCGCACCGACACCTATTACGTCGATCGCGACGATTGCGGGCCGATGGTTCTCGACGCGCTGATCTGGATCAAGAACAAAGTCGACCCCACGCTGACCTTCCGTCGCTCCTGCCGTGAGGGCATCTGCGGCTCTTGCGCCATGAACATGGACGGCAAGAACGGGCTGGCCTGCACGACCGGCATCGACGAGTGCAGCGGTACCACCGGGAAGAGCGCCGGCCGGGTCGCGATCTATCCGCTGCCGCATATGCCGATCGTCAAGGATCTGGTTCCGGATCTGACACGGTTCTACGCACAGCACGCGTCGATCGAGCCTTGGCTCCAGACGACCACGCCGGCACCGGAGCATGAGTGGCGCCAGGCCAAGGATGATCGCGAGAAGCTCGACGGTCTCTATGAGTGCATTCTCTGCGCCTGCTGCTCGACCTCCTGCCCGAGCTATTGGTGGAATGGCGACCGCTATCTCGGCCCCGCCGCGCTGCT
Source organism: Allobosea sp. P5_A5 (assembly GCF_056400625.1). Taxonomy (NCBI): domain Bacteria; kingdom Pseudomonadati; phylum Pseudomonadota; class Alphaproteobacteria; order Hyphomicrobiales; family Alloboseaceae; genus Allobosea; species Allobosea sp. P5_A5. The sequence goes on along the minus strand of NZ_JBFUKY010000015.1, from coordinate 57,171 downwards.
GCAGGCCTATCGCTGGCTGATCGATTCCCGGGACGAATCGACCGGTGAACGCCTCGACAATCTGGAAGACCCCTTCCGGCTGTATCGCTGCCACACCATCATGAACTGCGCGAACGCCTGCCCGAAGGGCCTGAACCCGGCCAAGGCGATCGCGGAAGTCAAGAAGATGATGGTCGCCCGCCAGGTCTGAGCCGGCGCGAAAGCTACTGGCGTGGCCGTCTAACGCGACGGCCTGCGCTTCCGGTGCTCACGGACTGAAGTCCGCTCCGCTCCGGTTCTCGGCCGCCACGCCAGCCGACTCACGACAGCGCGTTCGCGCCCAGCTCAGCAGCGCGTCATTCTCGGGCTTGACCCGAGAATCTCATGACGAGACAGCACTGGTTTCCGAGATGGTCGGGTCAAGCCCGACCATAACGCCCTGCCGCCGCTCAACGGATATAACGCCCCGGCCGGAACGGTGTCGGGTCTATTGGCGGCTTTTCTCCGCAGACCATCGCGGCGATGATTTCGCCGGTGATCGGCCCGGTCGAAAAGCCGATATGCTGGCTGCCGAATGCCAGCCAAAGGCCGGGATGGCGTGGCGCCTCGCCGATCATCGGCAAGGAATCCGGCAGGGTCGGCCGCGCGCCGCGCCATGTCTCACCGACGACCTCGCCGAGCGGGAAGGCCTCGCGCGCCGATGCGGTGGCCGCATCGATCTGGCGGTGCTCGTCTGGCGCGTCGCGGTCGGAGAGGTCCACCCCGCTGGTGATGCGAAAGCCCTGCTCCATCGGGGCCATATAATAAGCTCCGTCGACATCGTAGACCGGTCGCGAAAGGCTCGCCCCCGCGTTGGGTTTGAGATGGCGGTGATAGCCGCGCTCGACATCGAGCCAGGGGTCGAGACCGAGCGGCTTCAGCAGGTCGCCGCTCCAGGGTCCGAGCGCCACGACAGCGAGATCAGCCCCGAAGCTGCCCGTCGCGGTGTTGGCGCGCCATCCCCCGCCCTGGCGGATGAGCCCGGTGACGACCGCCTGCTCGATGCGCCCGCCACGCTTGGCGAAAAGCGCGGCATAGGCGGCCGTGACGGCGCCGGGAGAATCGACCGAACCGACGGCGGGAATGAGCAGGCCGGCCGGGAAGATCGGATTCAGGCCCGGCTCGACGCCGGAAATGCCCTGTCTGTCGAGAATCTGCGACCCGATGCCGTGCCGCTTGAGAAACTCATGCTCGGCCCGCGCCGCTTCATGACCGGCCTCGGTGCGCCAGAGCTTTAGTGTCCCGGTTTCGCGCAGGCGATGCGAGACGCCGGCCTCTGCCATCAAGGCGCGATGGCGCTCGACTGTACCTGCCGTCAGCGCCTGCAAGGCCTCGATCCGAGTTCCGGCCTGCGAGGGGCGCGCCTCCCAGAGGAAGCGCAGCAGCCAGCCCGGCCGGGTCAAGGTGCGGCGCCAGCTCAGGTTCAGCGCCGGGTGGCGGTTGCCGAGATAGCTGGCGATCCTGGCGTAGAGCGAGGGATTGTTCAGCGGAACGAACGAGGAGGTCGCGAGCACGCCGGCATTGCCATAGGAGGTTTCCCGGCCTGGCTCCTTGCGGTCGATCAGCGTGACCGTGAGGCCTCGCTTCTGGAGCGCGAGCGCGCATGAGACGCCGACCATGCCGGCGCCGATAACGAGAACTGAACGCGTCACGCGGTTGCCGCTCCGGCTTCCGCCGGCTCCTTCAGCCAATGGTCCAGAAAGGCGTCGAGCCAGAGCCGGATGGCCGGATCATGCTGGAACCAGCCGGGGATATGGGTATGGCCGAGCTGGGCGCCCGGCATCAGCGTGCGTTCGTAGCCGCGCACCGACCAGCGATACATCATCGCCGGCGTCACTTCCGGGTGAAACTGGATGCCGTAGGCCTTTGACCCGGTCCGGATGGCCTGCACGGGGAAGTCGCCGCCCACGGCCAGGCACGCGGCCCCGCTGGGGCAGTCGAAGCCGTCACGATGCCATTGGTAGACGTGGTGCGGCCAAACGAAACCCGCCTCCGACGCGGCGTTCCGCCCGGTTTCGGTGATGTCGAGGGGGTAGTAGCCGACCTCGGCACGCCCTTCGCCATGGGTATAGACGCGCGCGCCCATCTGCTTGGCCAGCATCTGGGCGCCCAGGCAGATGCCGAGGAAGGGTGCATCCTCCTTCAGGCAGGTGGCGATCCAGTCGATCTCGCCCTTGATGAAATCGTCGGGGTCGTTGGCGCCCATCGGACCGCCGAAGATCACGGCGCCGGCGTGGTCGCGCATCGTCTGCGGCAGCGGGTCGCCGAAGCGCGGCTTGCGGATGTCGAGGGCGTGGCCCCGAGCCTGCAGCAACCGGCCGACGCGGCCGGGTGTCGAGTGCTCCTGATGCAGCACGATCAGAACCGGTTTGGCCGGAGCGGAGCGCGACGGCGGCGGCAAGCATCTCGAAGGCGCGCGAGGATATGGAAAGGCGTGTTCGTTCATCAGCGATTTCAGGTTTCGCCAGCGCCGGATCGATCGAGCACGGAAAAGCGCCCGGCGCGGATTAGAATGGGTTCAGCTGCATTTTCAGGCAAGCAAATCTTGCGCCGGGGCGCCGCTTGCGGCGCACGACATCCATGCCTGTTTTGCAGGCAAAGGGGCTGGCGGCGAGACGCGGCTTGACGTCTCGGGCTTGCTCAGGCAATGAGAATGAACGTTCATTCTCATTCGTCGAGCCGTGCCGATGTCTTCGCCCGCTGCCGCATCCGCCGATCACGGACTTTCCGAACGGCATATCCGCATCCTGGATGCGGCCGAGCKGGTCTTCGCGCGCGCCGGCTTTCATGCCGCGACGATGCAGGACGTCGCGGCGGAAGCGGGGATGAGCCCCGGCAATCTCTACCGATACTTCTCGGCGAAGGACGCCATCGTGGCGGGCCTCGCCGAACGCGACCGCAGCCAGATCGCCCTCGACTTCGCGGATTTGTGCCCGCGCAAGGGCCCGCTGCTCGACCAGCTCGAGGCGCTCGGTCGCAGGCATCTGGTTGAGAATCCCCGCGAGAAGGCGGTTATCGCCCTTCAGATCTGGGCGGAGGCCTCCCGCAACCCAGGCATGGCCCAGATGTGCGCCAGCATTGACGGCACCGTGATGGAGGGCCTCTGGGCCGCCATCAGCGAAGCGAAGCGGAATGGCGAATTGCCGGCGCTGCTGGACGAGCGGCGCTTCCTGCTGGCGATCAGCATGCTGGCCGATGGCTTCCTCTGCCGTCGCGCGGTCGATCCTTCGTTCGATACGGCAGTCGCCGCCGAAACCCTGTTCGCCTGCATGCGTGCGCTGGCACAGACGACCCTTCTGCCGGAGCCGGAGAGCCAGTCATGACATCCGCTTTTCTGCCGCGCCGGACTCCGACGATGTCCGTGAAGGAGCGAACCTCGATGACGCTGCGCTTTACCCTTTCCCATGGCCTGGCCGGTCTGGCGCTGCTGGCGGCGATCGCGGTGCCATCCGCGATGCCCGCCCGCGCGCAGGAGCCCGCCGCCCCCAAGCAGTCCGCCGGGCCTTCCGTTACCGTGACTCAGGCGAAGACGACCGAGATCGTCCAGAGTGTCGTGGTCGCCGGCTCGATGGTGGCGCGCGACGAGGTCATGGTGGTGCCTGAGGTCGACGGGCTGTCGATCATCGAGATTCTCACCGAGGAGGGTGACCGGGTGGCGAAGGGTCAAGTGCTGGCGCGGCTCAACCGTGTCACGCTCGATGTCCAGAAAGGTCAGAACGATGCGCAGGTCGCGCGGGCGGAGGCCTCGATCGCGCAGGCCAACGCCCAGATCGCCGAGGCCGACGCCAATCTGGTACAGGCCAACAACGCCTTCGACCGCACCAAGACCTTGCGTGACAATGGCAATGCCAGTGCCGAGACCTTCGACCAACGCGCCGCCGCCGCTCGCTCGGGCCAGGCCCGCGCCAGCTCGGCCCGCCAGGCGCTAGCCATCGCGACGGCCGATCTCGCACTGGCCAAGGCGCAGGGACGCGACATCGAGGTCAAGCTTGCCCGCACCGAGATCAGGGCACCCGCTGCCGGTCTCGTCAGCCGACGCATGGCGCGGCTGGGCGCGACGGCCGCGATGGCATCGAACGAACCGCTCTTCCGCATCATCGCGGATGGCGCCGTCGAGCTGCAGGCCGATGTCGCGGAGGTCGAACTGCCGGGCCTGAAGATTGGCCAGAAGGTCGCGGTGACTCCTGCGGGTGCGAAAGAGGCGCTGGCGGGTACGATCCGCCTGATCGCCCCGGAGGTCGACAAGGCCTCGCGGCTCGGCCGCGTGCGTGTCGCGCTGGACGGCAATCCGCCGGTTGCGCTGGGCAGTTTCGCCAAGGGCGTGATCGAGACCGGGCGGAAATCCGCGGTGACGCTGCCGCTTTCGGCCATCACCTATATTCGCGGCGCTTCGACGGCTCAGGTGGTGAAGGACGGTAAGGTCGAGACGCGCAAGGTGGTGCTGGGGCTGATGGGCGGGGGGCGCGTCGAGATCGCATCGGGCCTTGCCGAGGGCGAGACGGTTGTGGCCCGCGCCGGCACCTTCGTGCGCGACGGCGATGTCGTCACGCCGGTTGCGACGAACTGACGGGTGCCGGCATGAAGATCAACTTCTCCGCATGGTCGATCCGGCAGCCGATTCCGGCGATCCTGCTCTTCGTCGTGCTCTGCGTGCTCGGGCTGATCTCGTTTTCGCAGCTGCCGGTGACGCGCTTCCCCAATATCGACGTGCCGCTGGTCTCGATCACGGTCACGCAATCGGGCGCGGCGCCGGCCGAGCTGGAAACGCAGGTCTCCAAGCGCGTCGAGGATGCGGTCGCCAATATTCCCGGCGTCAAGCATCTGCGCTCGACCCTCACGGACGGCCAATCGCAGACCATCATCGAGTTCCGGCTGGAGACGAACACCGACCGGGCCGTCAACGACGTCAAGGACGCCATCGCCAAGATCCGCGCCGATCTGCCGCGCACCATCGACGAACCGGTGGTCCAGCGCATCGATGTCGAGGGGCAGTCGATCCTGACCTATGGCGCGGCCTCGCCGGGCCTGACGCTGGAGCAGCTTTCCTGGCATGTCGACGATGTCGTTTCGCGCGAATTGCAGGGGCTGAAGGGCGTCGGTCGCGTTGAACGCTATGGCGGTGTCGATCGCGAAATCCGCATCTCGCTCGATCCCGACCGGCTGCTGGCGCTCGGGATCACGGCGGGCGAGGTCAACCGGCAGGTGCGCTCGACCAATGTCGATCTCGCGGGCGGGCGCGGCGAGGTCGGCGGCCAGGAGCAGGCGATCCGCACGCTCGCCGGTGCCAAAACCGTCGCCGATCTCGCCGAAACCAAGATCACCCTGTCGGGCGGGCGCGAGGTCCGCTTGAAGGAACTCGGCCGCGTCGAGGATTCGAACTCCGAGCCGCGCGCCTTCGGTCGGCTGAACAAGAGCCCGGTCGTGTCCTTCGCGGTGTTTCGCTCGAAGGGCTCGAGCGAGCTTTCGGTCAAGGATGTGGTGTCCCAGCGCATCGCCGATCTCAACAAGCGCTATCCGGACATCCGCATCGCGCCGATCGACGACGCGGTCGCCTACACCGCCGGCAACTACAAAGCCGCGATGGAGACGCTGCTGGAAGGCGCGGCGCTCGCCGTCATCGTGGTCTTCCTGTTCCTGCGGAACTGGCGCGCGACGCTGATCACCGCGATCGCGCTGCCGCTGTCGGCGATCCCGACCTTCTGGGCGATGCAGCTGATGGGCTTCTCGCTCAACCTCGTCAGCCTGCTCGGCATCACGCTGGTGACCGGCATTCTCGTCGATGACGCGATCGTCGAGATCGAGAACATCATGCGGCATATGAAGATGGGCAAATCGCCCTATCGCGCCGCGATGGAAGCCGCCGACGAGATCGGGCTCGCGGTGATCGCGATCACGCTGACCATCGTCGCGATCTTCGCGCCGGTGTCGTTCATGGGCGGCGTGGCCGGGCAGTATTTCCGGCAGTTCGGCCTGACGGTCGCGGTCGCCGTGCTGTTCTCGCTGCTGGTCGCGCGGCTGATCACGCCGATGATGGCGGCCTATCTGATGCGTCCGGTCGCGCATGCCGACCCGAGGGACGGGCGCATCATGGGCGCCTATGTCAGCTTGCTGAACGCGACGCTGAAGAAGCGGCGCAATCCGTTCTTTCCGCGCCGCGACGGCTCGGGGACATGGCGGACAATGCCGTTCAATACGGCCTATGCGACGCTGATCGTCGGCTTCCTGTTCCTGTTCGGCTCGATCCAGGCGACGCAGCTCCTGCCCACGGGCTTCATCCCGGACGAGGACACCTCGCGCGTGGTGGCCTCGGTCGAGCTGCCGCCGGGCGCGACGCTGGAAGACACCCGTGTCACCAGCGACAAGCTCGTCGACGCGCTGAAGACGATTCCCGAGGTGCGCGACGTCTTCGTGCTCGGCGGGGCATCGCCGACCGGCCAGCGCGAGGTGCGCCGCGCGGCGGTCTTCGTGCTGCTGAAGCCCAAGGCCGAGCGTTCGATCCGCCAGAAGGAGCTCAAGGTTACCATCGCGGAGAAGCTCGCCAGCGTGCCGGATGTGCGCGCCTGGTACGTCAACGAGCGCGGCGAGCGCGAGATGGCGTTCTCGATCCTCTCCAAGGACGGCGATGCGCTCGACGAGGCGGTGGCGCGGATCGAGACGCAGATGCGCAAGGTCACCGGCTATCTCAACGTCGCGACGGCCGGCTCGCTCAACCGGCCGGAGCTGCGGATCACACCGAAGCTGGAGGAGGCCGCCAGCCTYGGTGTCACGCCGGAGGCGATCTCGGAGGCGGTGCGCGTCGCGACGCTGGGCGATGTCGGCGCCAATCTCGCCAAGTTCACGGCCGGCGACCGGCAGGTGCCGATCCGCGTGCAGCTCGACGAAGCCGCACGCACCGACATCCGCAACATCGCGGCGTTGCGCGTTACCAATACGAGCGGGGTCTCGATCCCGCTGACGGCGGTGGCGACGATCGGCTTCGGCGACGGGCCGAGCTCGATTGACCGCTATGACCGGGTGCGACGTGCCCAGATCGGCGCCGATCTACGGCGTGGCTTCGAGCTCGGCACCGCGCAGGATACTTTCGAGCGGATCGTCAAGCAGGTCGGGCTGCCCAACGGCGTCTGGATCGCGACGACGGGTGATGCCGAGATCCAGGGCGAGGTGGTGCAGGGCTTCATTCAGGCGATGACAACCGGCCTGATGCTGGTCCTCGCCGTACTGATCCTGCTGTTCGGCTCGGTCTTCCAGCCGATCACTATTCTGCTGTCGCTGCCGCTGTCGTTCGGCGGCGTGGTGATCGCGCTGCTGGCGACCGGCAATGCCGTCTCGATGCCGGTCTATATCGGCCTGCTGATGCTGATGGGCATCGTCACCAAGAACGCGATCATGCTGGTCGATTTTGCGGTCGAGGAGGTCGCGCGCGGCAAGGACCGGATGACGGCGGTGATCGAGGCCGGCCGCAAGCGCGCGCGCCCGATCCTGATGACGACCATCGCGATGGCTGCGGGCATGGCGCCTTCCGCCTATGGCGTCGGCGATGGCGGCGAGTTCCGCGCGCCGATGGCGATCGCGGTGATCGGCGGACTTCTGGTCTCGACCGTGCTTTCGCTGGTCTTCGTGCCGTCGTTCTATTCGGTGATGGACGATCTCTCGAAGCTGACGGGCCGGCTCTTCGGCCGCTTCTTCAGCAGCCCCGAGGATGAGAGCCAGTGGCAGCCGCTCCACGACGCGGACCATGCCACGCCGGGCGAAGCCACGGCGGAGGCCATGGGTCGCAACAGGCCGGCCCCTCGGCTTGCGGCGGAATGAGCGATCGGAAGCCGTGGCCTTAAGGCCCGGCCTCCGATGATCCGCGCGCCGGTGATCGGCGTAGGATCACATCGACGAAAACCAGCCGCGATGGTGTCCGCTCATGCCGAAAATGCGAAGCAAGGCGGATTTGCCCACGAAGATCTGCGTCGTCTGCAACCGGCCCTTCGCCTGGCGCAAGAAATGGGAGCGGGTCTGGGAGACGATCGCGACCTGCTCCGACCGTTGTCGCGACCAGGCACGGCTTGACCGACGCGCTGTGCCGTGAAGCGCCTTGTCCTGATCCTGGGGGACCAGCTCAGCCGCGATATCGCCTCGCTCGACGTACTGTCGCCGGGCGATGTCGTTGTCATGGTCGAGGTGGCCGAGGAAACCACCTATGTCCGTCATCACAAGCAGAAAATCGCCTTCATCCTCTCGGCCATGCGCCATTTCGCTGCGGAGCTGAGGGAGGAGGGCGTCACGGTCGATTATGTCGCGCTGACCGACCCCGACAACAGCGGCAGCTTCGGCGGTGAGCTGGCCCGCGCGGTCCAGCGGCATCGTCCGGACCGGATCGTCGTGACCGAGCCCGGCGAATGGCGGGTGCGCCGGATGATGGATGGCTGGTCCGAGGCGACCGGCGTTCCCGTCGAGATCCGCGACGACGATCGCTTCTTCTGCTCACGCGCCGAGTTCCGCGGCTGGGCCGGCGACCGCAAAAGTTATCGGATGGAGTTCTTCTACCGCGAGATGCGGCGTCGCACCGGCCTGCTGATGGATGAGGACGGGCCCGTCGGCGGGCGGTGGAACTTCGACGCGGAGAACCGCAAGCCGCTGCCGAAGGCGGTGATGGCGCCGCCACGATCCCGCTTCGAGCCGGATGCGGTCACGCACGAGGTGATCGCAATGGTGACGGAGCGCTTCGCCGATCATTTCGGCGATCTCGACGGTTTGGGTTGGGCCGTGACGCGGGCGGATGCGCTCGAGGCGCTCGGCTGGTTCATCAAGGAAGCGCTGCCCCGGTTCGGCGATTTCCAGGATGCGATGTCGGAAGACGACCCGTTTCTCTTCCATTCGCTGCTGTCGCCTTACCTGAACGTCGGTCTGCTGCTGCCGCGCGAGGTCTGCCTTGCTGCCGAAGGTGCCTTCCGTCGCGGCGAGGCGCCGCTGAACGCCGTCGAGGGCTTCATCCGGCAGATTTTGGGGTGGCGCGAATATGTCCGGGGTGTCTACTGGCTGGAAATGCCGGCTTACGCGCAGACGAATGCGCTGAAGGCTAAGCGCTCGCTGCCCTGGTTCTACTGGTCGGGCGAGACCGCCATGAACTGTCTGGCCCGGACCATCGAGGATACGCGGCGCCACGCCTATGCCCACCATATCCAGCGCCTGATGATCACCGGCAATTTCGCGCTGCTGGCCGGCATCCGCCCGGCCGAGATCGAGGAATGGTATCTGATCGTCTATGCCGATGCCTTCGATTGGGTCGAACTGCCGAATGTGCACGGCATGATCGCCTTCGCCGATGGCGGCATGCTGGCCTCCAAGCCCTATGCGGCGTCGGGTGCCTATATCGACCGGATGTCGAATTACTGCGGCAGCTGCTCTTACAGCCCTGCCATCAAGCTCGGGCCGGGTGCCTGCCCGTTCAACCTGCTCTATTGGGATTTCCTGGCCCGCAACCGCGAGACGCTTGGACGCCTGCCGCGCATGGCGATGCCCTACCGGACGCTGGACAAGATGCCGGCGGCGCGTGTCGAGGCGATCCGCGCGGAGGCGCAAGTTTTTCTCGATGGGATGAACGAGCCGGCTTCGGTTGCCGGCATGCGCCGGCAGGATGATCTGTTCGGTTGATGAGGTCGTCTGACGGCCGATGCTGTGGTGCGGCGAGGGTCAGGCCTGCTCGATCGGGAAGGACGTGCGTTCGTAGATGTCTTCGAGCCCGTTACGGGTGATAAACTCGTCTTCCCACTGGTGGAGAAGCGCGATGACGGCGGGCCGGTCTTCAGCAGCGACCAAAGCGCCCAACTGGCTGGCCCGCTCGAAGCGCGGCTGCCACCAGTTCCTCATCGTCAAGTGCCAGTCCTTGATCTGCTCGTAGATCGAGGTGGCCTCCTGAAAGCGCCCCAATGCGGCGAGCACATGAATGCGGTAGGGCTCGTGGTGATTCAGCCAGCCATCATATTCGGCGGAACGCGGAACTCCCTCGATCCGAAACATGTCTTCGATGGTCTGCACGCGACGCAGCATCGGCAAGATATTGGTCTCTATCTCTTCGATCGCTGTTTCCATGAATCCAACTTCGGACCACCGGCTCGGCTTGCCGCGGGGCGGCCAAAACTGCTCGGCGGCAAGGCCCCCCAGTGAGCCGGTAGGGTTGAAGCAATGTCCGACATGCCAGAAAAACTGCGGGCAATCCGCACGTGATGTGCGGTCGATCGAGATTGAGCGCAAGACATGTCGCGCCGGCTTAAGCACGAGGTAAGGAACCTTGAAGACCGGGTGATCTTTGACGGTGAGATCGTCGTAGCGAGGGGGCAACCGGTCGAACAACGCCTTGATCTGCTTCTTGGTCGTCATCGTCCGGGCCTGACCTCAGTCACAATGATTCTGCGGATCGGTTCGAAACCTAGCCTGGTCGCATTGGCCAATATATCGGCCCGACGATCACCCAAACCGCTGCGACCTGTCTTCAAATCATAGACGCAGAGCGTGCCGTCGGGTCGATATTCATAGGCATCGACGCGTACCGATTTCGGGTAGCCGTATGGCACTTCTTTGGGACGAGGCTTTCAAGAAATCGCGCTCGCCGCCACCGCCGCCCCATCGCCCGCCATCGGTTGCCCGCCGGAACGCGGGGCTGGTCCGGGTTGTATTTGCTGTGCAGGCGGTCGCGCCGGATCAGGTCGATCTGGTCGCGAACGCGAAGAACCCGCAGGCGCAGGGCCCGCAACGCGTAAGGGGAGGGCGAAAGGTGATGCGGCATAGCGGGCTCCTGCGGGGAGCCCAGTCTCATGCGGTTTCAGCGGCCAGGGATAAGTTCCGGCGGATTGCCGCCCGCCGTCTTAGCCCTTCCGCACCAGCAGCACCGCCGCCAAGATCGCGATGCCGCCGAAGGCCTGCACGGGCGTTGGCTGCTCGCCGAAGATCGCCCAGGCGGCGAGCACGCTGACCAGCGCCGGCCAGACCATGACGAGCGAGGCTGCGCCCGCGCCGTAGCTGCCAAGCGAAAGCGTGATCAGGCCCTGGCCCAGCGCATGGGAGACGAGGCCGAGCGCGATCACCGCGAGCCAGCCCTGGGCGCTGCCGGGCAGGATCTGCTCGCCCATTCCGATGGCAGCGACGAGGCAGAATGCGGCGCAGATCAGGCTGGAGATCAGGCTGACGCGGCCGGCATCGGCATTGGCGCGGGCGCGTCCGACCGCGAGGATATAGACCGCGTAGGACATCGCCGCGCCGAAGGCGAGGCCGTCGCCGAACAGGCTGCCTCGCGCCGACGAACCCATGAATTTTGGCAGGACCAGCAGGACGGCACCGGCAACAGCCAGCATGAGCGCGCCCAGGATGCGGCGGGACGGCTTGTCGCCGAGGAGCAGCCAGCCGCCGAGGACGACGCCGACGGGGGCGAGGTTGCCGAGCAGCGAGGCGTTCGCCAGCGTCGTGTGAGCGAGCGACGCGTTATAGAGGATGACGTCCACGCCGAAAGTCAGACCGGCGAGCGCGATGGCGCCGAAGGCGTTTCCGCGCGGCTTGGCTCTCAAAGGCCGGCGCTGCTCCAAGGCCGTCCAGGCGGCGAGAACAGGAAGCGCGAAGATCATGCGCCAGAAGCCCGCGGCGGCAGGGCCGACATCGGCCAAGCGGACGAACACCCCGGAAAACCCGATGAAGGTCGCTCCCGCGAGCAAGGTCAGGAACATCGCAAGCGCGGGGCTGGCGGTGCGCGCCGGCAGGATGGTGGCGGACATGGCTGGGGTCTTGCTGTTGCGCGACAGGGGCGCGGTTTCGTTTGGACAAAACTACCCGTCTTCCTACCATCGGAAAAACGGATTATACTGATTTAACCATTCTTAAAATCGATCGACGGGGAGCGCCCCGGGGAGGCACGCCTTGAACGGACATTTCGATCTCGCGGCGCTGGCGATGCTCGTCGCCGTCGCCGAAACCGGCGGGTTCACCGCTGCGAGCGCCAGGCTCGGCCGCACGCAATCGGCGATCTCGGTACGCATCCAGGACCTGGAAAATCAGCTCGGCCACAAGCTGCTGGAGCGCTCCCGGCGCGGGGTGACCCCCACCGATGCCGGCGAACGGCTCATCGCCCATGCGCGGCGCCTGCTCGCGGTCGAGCGCGAGGCGCTGGCTGATCTCGATGGCGAGGTGCCGATGGGGCGGCTGCGGCTCGGCATTCCCGACGACTACATGGACGCCTATCTGCGGCCGCTGATCGCGCGGTTCGCGGCCGAACATCCCAAGGTCGAGCTGGAGGTGCGCTGCGATCTCTCCAAACGCATCGAGCCGGCGTTGCTGGCCGGAGAGCTCGATCTCGGCGTGGTGACGCAGGATCCCAACCGGCCGATGGGCGAGGTGCTGCGGCGCGAGCCGCTGATCTGGGTTGCCGCCAAGGGCCATCGCCCCGAATTGCAGGATGTGCTGCCGCTGGCGCTTTTCGCGGAAGGTTGTCGGGCGCGGCCGCGCATCCTCGCGGCGCTCAACACCGCCGGCAAGGCCTACCGGCTGGTGTTCTCCTGCTCGCACACCTCAGGCGTGCTGTCTGCGGTGGAGGCCGGCTTCTGCGTGACGGCGATCACCGAGAGCGCCGTGCCGCCCTCATTGCGCCGGCTCGGGCCTGCCGAGGGCCTGCCGCCCCTGTTCGAGCTGGCAATCGGGCTGATCACGGCGCCGGGGCCGGATCTGGCGGCGCGGCGCTTCGCCGATGCGTTGCGCGACGAAATGAGCGGCCTGAAACATGCGGCCTGATCGCAGCGCATTGCCCTTCCCGTCTGCGAGCCCTACTAGAACGCCATGAAATTCCTCGACCAAGCCAAGATTTATGTGAGAGCGGGAGATGGCGGCGCTGGCTGCGTCTCGTTTCGTCGCGAAAAATTCATCGAGTTCGGCGGGCCCAATGGTGGCGATGGCGGGCGTGGTGGCGATGTCGTCGTCGAGTGCGTCCAGGGGCTGAACACGCTGATCGACTATCGCTATCAGCAGCATTTCAAGGCCCGGACCGGCGAGCACGGCATGGGCAAGGATCGCCACGGCGCCAATTCGCCGGTGGTGGTCCTGAAGGTGCCGCCGGGCACCGAAATCCTTGAGGAGGACGGCGAGACGCCGATCGCCGACCTGACCGAGCCTGGCCAGCGCTTTGTTCTGTGCAAGGGCGGCAATGGCGGCTTCGGCAACGCCTATTTCAAGACCTCGAGCAACCAGGCGCCGAAACACGCCAATCCCGGCCTGCCCGGCGAGGAGCGCTGGGTCTGGCTGCGGCTGAAGCTGATCGCGGATGCCGGTCTCGTCGGCCTGCCCAATGCGGGCAAGTCGACCTTCCTGGCGACGGTGACGGCGGCCAAGCCCAAGATCGCCGATTACCCCTTCACCACGCTGCATCCCGGCCTGGGCGTCGTGCGCGTGCACGACCAGGAAATGGTGCTGGCCGATATTCCCGGCCTGATCGAGGGCGCTCATGAGGGCCATGGGCTCGGCGACCGCTTCCTCGGCCATATCGAGCGCTGCCGCGTGCTGCTGCACCTCGTCGAAGGCACCAGCGAGCACGCCGGCAAGGCCTACAAGATCATCCGCGAAGAGCTTTCGGCCTATGGCGAGGGGCTGGAAGACAAGCCCGAGATCGTGGCGCTGTCCAAGGTCGATGCGCTGACGCCGGAGATGCTCAAGGAGCAGGTCGCGCGGCTGAAGCGAGCCGCCAAGCAGATGCCGATCGTCCTTTCCTCGGCTTCGGGCGAAGGCGTCGAACGTGCCCTCGGCGCGCTGTTTGCGGTTGTGGAACAGGCTCGGCGGGCAGAAGAGCAGGAAAACGCACCGGCGACCGAGGCCGGCTGGCGGCCCTGACCGCACCATCATTCCGAGCGTCAGCGACGCCATCCAGACGGGCCAAACTTACGTCCCCCTGGATTGCTTCGTCGCTACGCTCCTCGCAATGACGGGAGGCAGGCTGGTTGCCTGAAAGCCGCGCGGCTCAGGTCAATGCACCCCGCGCCGCGACAGGCCAGACCGCCTCGACATGCGCATCCGGCCCGTGCAGGCCGCGCACGCAGACATACCAGTCGTGCAGGTTGACGGTCGGGTCGCAATGTCCGGGGATCAGCAGCAGGCGGTCGCCACGATGCGGCAGCGCGATCGGGTCCCCCGTCAGCACGCCGTGCTCGTCGGAGGGCTTGGTGTAGATCGCGCCTTCACGCTGGAAGGGGATCGGCATGCCTGAATCGACGGAGGCGGCCTTGTGGCCGGCATCGATGATCGCGCGGTCGGGCACGGGCTTGCTCATCACCTGCGCGAGGATGAACAGCGCATGTTCGAAGCTGCGGAAGGGCGAGCCGTCCGCCTGGCGGTTGCGGGCATAATCGGCATCCATGAAGATATAGGAGCCGCATTGCAGCTCGTTCCAGATGCCGGACTGCGTTTCGAGCTCGAAGGTACCGGTGCCGGCGCCACTGACGATCGGGCATTCGATCCCGGCCTGCGACAGCCGCTCGACAGTGTTGCGGGCGGCAAGGCCGGCGCGCTCGATCGCCTCGCCTCGCTCGTCGATGGAGCGCATGTGCTGCGCCGAGCCGTGATAAGCCTGCAAGCCGGCAAAGCGCAGCGTATTGGAGCGCGTCACGGCCTCGGCGATGCGCACCGCTCCCTCGCCCGGCGCGACGCCGCAGCGGCGCCCGCCGACATCGATCTCGACCATGATGTCCAGCACCACGTCATGCCGCGCCGCGGCCTCGGCCGCCTCTCGCACGCCGTCCGGATGATCGACGCAGAGCCCGATCCGGGCGGTGCGGGCCAGGATGGCGAGCCGGTCAAGCTTGGCCGGGCTGGCGATCTCGTTGGTGACCAGAACGTCGCCGACGCCGCCCGCCACCAAAATTTCAGCTTCCGAGACCTTCTGGCAGCATTGGCCGATGGCGCCATGGGCGATCTGGCGCAGCGCGATCTCGGGGCTCTTATGGGTCTTCGCATGGGGACGCAGCCGGATGCCGTGGGCTTCGGCGAAAGCGGCCATGGCGACGAGATTGCGCTCGAAGGCGTCGAGATCGAGCACCAGCGCGGGCGTGTCGATTTCGGCGAAGCTTTGGCCCGGCTGCGCCGGAGGGGTCGAAGGCATGCAATCTCCTGAATCGATAGCGCCTATGGGATGACAGCTTCGTGTCGGGAGCAAGACCCCAAACCGCGCGGCGCCATGCCTTGGTAGCACTTGGCCTGGATAGCGCTTGGCTTCGGTAGCGCTTATGCGTCCGGCATGGTAGGCGGCGGCCCATGAAGATCGGCCGCGTCACCGACGACACCCTCGCGCTCTTTGCCCGTGTCTGGCGCGAGCAGGTCAGCCGGTACACGCCGCAAATGGCGATGATCCTGGCGCTGGTCGTCGTCATCGCGGCGACGACGAGCTTCTATCCGCTGCTGATCAAGGCGGCGTTCGATGCCTTCGCCGACCCGCTGACGGCCGAGTCGACCGGCTTTGTCCGGCGCATGGAGCGGCTGGTCTCCAAATCGATCAACTACGATATCGGCGTCATCAACGCGGTCGCGACCGTCGTCGTCATCGTCACGGCCATCAAGGGGTTTTCGCTGCTGGCGCAGACGGTGACGACCAACAGCGTGGTCAGCCGCATCGAGGCCGACATGCAGACCGAGCTTTACGGCCATCTGATCGACGCCGATCTGGCTCAGCTTCAGACCGAAAATCCGGCCTCGCTGACGCAGCGCTTCACCACGGACTTCACCTTCGTGAAGGAGGCGCTGACCCGCATCGTCAACATCGCGATCCGCGATGTTGTGACCGCGATCGCGCTGGTCGGCGCGCTGCTGTGGATCGACTGGCAGATGACGCTGGTGGTCCTGCTGATCGCGCCTGTGGTCGCCCATCCGATCGGACGCATCGGCCGGAAGCTACGGCGCATGGCCAGTTCGCAGCAGGAGCAGACGGGGATCATGGCGAACCTCGTCACCGAAAGCCTGCAAGGCGCGCGCGTCGCCAAGACGGACGGGCTCGAGCCCTATCTGAAGCGCCGCGCGGCCGATGCCTTCGAGACCATCCGCGCGCTCAAGATGAAGTCCGCCAATGCGCGCGGGCGGCTCGATCCCCTGCTCGAGGTCGGCGGCGGCATGGCGGTGGCGGGCGTGCTGGCCGCGATCGGCGTGCGCATCACCTCGGGCTCTTCGACGGTTGGCGATTTCACCGGCTATGTCTCGGCGCTGCTGCTGGCGGCCCAGCCGATGCGCTCGCTGGGAAACCTCAACGCCATCGTGCAGGAGGCCGGGGCCTCGCTGAAGCGCTATTACGCGCTGCTGGACGAGAAGCCGCAGGTGATACAGCGGCCTGATGCCAAGCCATTGACGGTGACGACCGGCGAGGTCGCCTTCCGGCATCTGCGCTTCCGCTATCGCGAGGATCAACGCGCGCTGGAAGGCATCGACCTCGTCGCGCAGGGCGGCCGGACGACGGCGCTGGTCGGACGCTCGGGCTCGGGCAAATCGACGCTGCTGGCGCTGGTGCCGCGGCTTTACGATCCGACCGAGGGGCGCATCGAGATCGACGGGCAGGATTTGCGCGACGTGACGATCACCAGCCTGCGCCGGCAGATCGGCGTGGTCAGCCAGGATGTCGTGCTGTTCGACGATACGGTGCGCGCCAATATCGCGTTCGGGCGCCCGGGCGCGTCCGATGCCGACATCGCGGCGGCGGCGAAGGCGGCTGCCGCGCATGACTTCATCATGGCGATGCCGGGCGGCTACGAGGCTTCGGTCGGCGAGCGTGGCCACAGGCTGTCCGGCGGCGAGCGCCAGCGCATCGCCATCGCCCGCGCGATACTCAAGGACGCGCCCATCCTGCTCCTCGACGAGGCGACGAGCGCGCTCGACACGGAGTCGGAACGGCTGGTGCAGCAGGCGTTGGCGCGGCTGATGAAAGGGCGCACCACTCTGGTGATCGCACACCGGCTCTCGACCATTCGAGAAGCCGACCAGATCGTGGTGATGGACGAGGGCAGGATCGTCGAGACCGGCAGCCATGACGATCTGCTGGCGCGGGACGGCGCCTATGCTCGGCTGTATCGGATGCAATTCGTCCAGGGCTGACGGTCTCGCCGGCTCAAACGGTCGCCCGCTTAAACGTCCCTTCGCGCGGTTTCGAGGATGTCGTCGACGAGGCGTTGCGAGGCCAGGGCCCCCTCGCCGGTCACCACGGGGTCGCGCCCGGTCTCGATGGCGTCGAGGAAGTCGGCGATGACGGCCCGGTGCGCATCATGCGGAAAGTCCATGATGTTGGCGCCGCTGCCGGTCGAGCCCTCGGCCTCGACGATTTCGTCACGCCCGTCGAGGAAGGCGAGGCGCAAGCGGCCGCCGATCAGGGAGGCGTAACCCTTGGTGCCGGTGATCTCGATGCGCTCGGGATATCCGGGGTAGGCGGCCGTGGTTGTGATCAGCGTCGCTGGCGCGCCGTTCGAGGTTTCCAGCAGCGCGGAGACGTAGTCCTCCGTCTCCATGCGGTGGAGCGCGGTGGTGCGGGCCTGGGCGGCCACGACCCGGGTGACACCGACCAGAGACCTGAACAGGTCGAGCGAGTGGATCGCCTGGGTCAGCAGCACGCCGCCGCCGTCGCGGCCGAGCGTGCCGCGACCCGCCTCGTCGTAATAGCTCTGGGGCCGCCACCACGGCACATTCAGAAACGCCGCCTCGACCGTCCCGAGCTCACCGGAGTCGAGCGCTTTCTTGAGGCGCAGGCTCGCGGGACGGAAGCGATGCTGCAAGGTGACACCGAAGATCCGGCCGCTGCGGCGGGCGGCATCGACGAGGTGCTGGCCGCGTGCGCTGGTCAGCTCCAGTGGCTTCTCGACCAGAACATGTTTGCCGGCTTCAAGGCAGCGCGCGGACATTTCGAGATGGTTGCTCGGCGGCGTCAGAACGATGACGGCCTCGACCGTCGGATCCGCCAAGGCCGCGTCGAGGTCGGTCGTCGTCGGGAAAGGGAATTGCCGGGCGTAAGCTTCGGCCCGCTCGGCGGTGCGGCTGACGGCCCAGCGGACCTGCGCGCGCTCGGCGAGATCGAGCAGGCTTTTCGAATGCGGCAGAGAGGCCGGCCCGAGGCCCACAATCGCTATGCCGATTTTGCGCGTCATCATCGCTCCTCGATCCCGGTTAAAGGCCGCATTGGCAGCCATGCCGCCTTGGCCTGCGCTTCAAGCGCCAGCCGGCAGACGGTGAAGACATGGCGCTGCGTCGCCGTGGTTTCGCTGCGGGCGCCGATATCCGCGATCAGATCGCGAAAATAGGTCAGCGGTTCGCGCGCCGCATTGATATGGCGGGTGCCGGATTTGTCGACCAGAAAGACATGGTCGGTGCCGGCCCGGCCGGCGATGTCGACATATTTTCGCAGTTCGATCGTGCCGTCCGTCCCCAGGATGGTGAGGCGGCCGTCGCCCCAGGTCGACAGCCCGTCGGCGGTAAACCAGTCGACCCGGATATAGCCGCCGGCCTTGTCGCTGCGCAGCAGGACCTCGCCGAAATCCTCGAAATCAGGAACCTCCGGCCCGCCGAAATGCCCGACTCCGGACGCAACGATCTCGGCATCCTCCGAACCGGTGAAATGCAGGAACTGGTCGATCTGGTGCGAGGCGATGTCCGTCAGGATGCCGCCATAGGTGCGCTTGTCGAAGAACCAGCCCGGTCGGATCGTCGGGTTGAGCCGGTGCGGCCCGACGCCGAGCGTCTGGACGACGCGGCCGATCGCACCATCGGTGATCAGTTTGCCGGCTACAATCGTGGCCGGTACGATGAAGCGCTCCGAAAAGCAGATCGAGAAGATGCGGCCGGTCTCGGCGACGGCCTGCTCGACAGCGGCAAGCTGGTCGAAACTGGTCACGCCGGGTTTATCGACCATCACATCCTTGCCGGCCCGCATCGCCCGGATCGCGATCGCGGCCCGGTCGTAGGGGACAGCGGCGCAGACGATCAGGTCGACGGAGCCGTCGTCGATCAGCCGATCGGCATCAATCTCCGGCAAGCCCCGAAAACGCTCGCGGAAGCCGGCGAGCACGCGCTCGTCGCTGGTCGCGGGATCGAAGCCGACGCAGGTCGCGCCGGCTTCCAAGAGACCGCCGACCATGTGGTAGATATGGCGGTGGTCGAGGTCGATGGCGGCAAAACGCATCTCTGCCCGCACCCTTTATTGCGGCGCGCCGTGGCCGACGCCGACTTCCTGATCCCAGCGGCGGAAGGCCGCGACGAGACGTTCGGGCGTGAGCGGGGGCTTCGTCGGCAGGCTTTCGATCAGCTTGTCGTATTCGGGCCGGCCATACTCGGCGAGGACGTCGCGGCTCTCCTGCGGCGCCATGGCGAGCGTCACGCCCTTCACCGCCGGGCCAGGGTAGAAATAGCCCTTGTCGAAGGTCACGGCCTGGGCCTCGGGTTTCAGCATATAGGCCATCAAGGCCACGAGCGCCGGCATCTTCGCCGCAGGGACACCCCTCGGAATGCACATGAACTGGGTGTCGGGAATCCAGTGCGTGTTGGCGAGGGTGAAGACCTTCGCTTCCTTAGGGACAATGCCGAGCACGCGGGGATTGATGTCCCAGCCCAGCGTCGAGACGATGACGTCGCGGGTGCCTTCACCGAGTTCCTTCATGGTCGCAGCGGTGCCGCCGGGATAATAGTCGATGCCGGTGCCGAGTTCCTTGAGATAGGCCCAGCTCTTGTCCCAGCCCTTGATCGGGTCCGAGGGGTCGGCATCGCCCAGGATGTAGGGCAGGCCCTGGAGCCAGGTCCAGCCGGGGCCGGAATTGGCAGGCCGCGCATAGGTGAAGCGCTTCGGGTTCTGCTTCACATAGGCAAGCAGTTCCTCTGCGGTCTTCGGCACGGTCTTGAGGCGTTCGGGCGCGTATTCGAACAGCGGGCCGGAGGGCGAATACACCACCGCGACACCTTCGTTCTGGCCGAAATTGCGCTGCATCATCAGCGCCTGCTCGTGGTAGACGTCCTCCTGCTTCGGCAGGTCCTTGGCGTGGGCCTTCCAGACATCGACCCAGAGGCCTTGCTGGATGCCATCCGACATCGCGCCGGGGCCGGTCAGCACGAGATCGATATCAACGCGGTTGGCCTGCTGCTGCGCCTTCAGTTTCGCCGGCAGCTCCGGAGAGGGCGCGCGCGAGAAATTCACCCGCGAGATCAGCTTCGGATTGTCTCGGGCGAATTTTTCGATGGCGGTCTGGGTCAGCTGCAGATTGCCGGCGACGTCGATGATGTTGAGGGCTGCCGGAGCGTCCTGCGCGGAGGCCCGCGTGCTTGCAAGCGCCGCGACGCTCGCAGCCCCGGCCAGCACCGTGCGGCGACTGGGTTTGTCCATGATGTCTCTCCCTGAGCGAGGCTCTCTTCTCATGCCGGGACGGCAAGGCGGAGCCTTCTTCTGGGATACTAGTGCACCACTTTCGGTTGCGCCAATCGCTTTCTGCAGAGCGCCCACGCGGAAAAGGTGGTCAGACCTGCGGCGATAGAAGGGTCTCGACGGCGCGGCTCAAGAGCGGCGCGGCCGCCCCATGGATTTCATAGAGATGCCCGGCCTCGACGCCCGCGAGTTCCGGCATAGCGAAGCCCTCCATCGTACCCTCTTCGCGGAAGAGCGTCACCAGCCGCGCCCAAAGCTGCGCGTTTCGCACGAAGGGGCCGCTGACCGCGATGCGGGCTGGAAATAGGATGCGGCAGGCATTGGCAAGCGAGCGCGCCAGAAGACGGGCCGCGGCCTCGATCTCGGGCTCCGACAGCAGATCGAGCGTGGCCAGCTGGCTGGCGAGGCGGCCTTCGTCTTCCTCCAGACCGGGCCAGCGACGTCTCAGAGTCGGCAGCAGCGACCAGAGTGCCGCTCCGGTTTCGAGGCAGCCGGTATTGCCGCAGCCGCAGGGCCGCGCGCCCAAGGCGGCCAGCCGCCAATGGCCGATCTCGCCGAAGGAGCCGGTCGGGGCGTAGGGCTCGCCATCCTGCGCATAGGCCAGGCCGATGCCCCAGCCCCAATGCAGCAGCAGCGTTCCGCCAGTGCTGTGCTCCGGGCTGCGCGCGGCGCGCGCACGAAGCTCGGCATCGAGATTGCGCACGATGGCGACGGGGCCGGCGATCGGCCCGATGATGCTGCGGATATCGAGGCCGCGCATCCTCGGCCAGCGCGAGGCCAGCAACCACTGCCCGAGCCGGAGATCGATCAGTCCCGATAGCGAGATCGCGGTGCCGGCATGGCTCATCCCCGTGGGCATGGCGGCCAGCAGGGCCGCTGCGAGAGCGGCCATCGCCGTGGCGATCGCATCATTGTCGGCATCTTCCGGGATCGGCTGACGAGGCTGGACGACAAGATGGCCGGAAAGGTCGACCAGTGCGCCGGCAAGCGCCCGGCTGGACACGTAGATCACGGAGGCGCCGATGCGCCGCGTATTCGCGACGAGCAGCAAGGCCGGTCTGCCGCGACCGGCCACGGCCCCAGTGGTCTCGATCAGGAGCCGCCGGGCCAGCAGGTCGGATACGGCCCGCGAGGTCGAGGTCGAGCGCAGATCGAGCCGCCGGCTGATCTCTCCCCGCGAATGGGCTTCGCCAGCAAGGACGAGCGCATAGGCCCGGGCACTGTCGCGGGCCTGCGACGACGCCAGTCGCTCGGGATCGATCGTCAACATACTCAAGCGGCATCCTGTCCTGAATGATTCCAAACCTGCTTGTTCAAAAATATCCTTGCACTGAAGCTTCTCGACCGTAAGCTCATGGAAGCAATATTGATTTTTTTGGTTCGTAAAAGGTTCGAAATTCGATGATCGCGACGCATATCATCTCCGACAAGGCCGAGCTGGGCCGGCGCGCTGCCGATCTCGGTGCCCGGGCCATTCGGGAGGCGCTGGCGCGCGATGGCGAGGCGTCCATCATCGTCGCCACGGGTGCGAGCCAGTTCGAGATGCTCGCTCATCTGGTCAAGGCGGAGGGGATCGACTGGTCGAAGGTCACGGCGTTTCACCTCGACGAATATGTCGGGCTGCCCGAGGCGCACCCCGCCAGCTTCCGGCGTTATCTGCGCGAGCGCTTCATGGCGCCGCTCGGCAACCTGCCGGCTTTCGTGCCGGTCGATGGCGAGGGCGATCCGCAGGCCGCGGCGAAGGCGCTCGGCGAAAAGATCGCCGGCCGGCGCATCGTCGTCTGCTTTGCCGGCATCGGCGAAAACTGCCATCTCGCCTTCAATGACCCCCCGGCCGATTTCGAGACCGAAGAGCCTTATCTCGTGGTCACGCTCGACGAAGCTTGCCGGGGCCAGCAATTCGGCGAGGGCTGGTTCCCGAGCCTGGAGGCCGTACCGCAGCAGGCGATCTCGATGAGCATCCGCCAGATCCTCAAAAGCGAGCTGATCGTGCTGTCGGTGTCCGACACGCGAAAGGCGGAGGCTGCCAAGGCTGCGCTGGAAGGCCCGGTCAGCAACCTCGCCCCGGCGTCGATCCTCCAGACCCACCCGAACGCGGTGATGTTTCTGGACGACGCGGCTGCGTTGCTGCTGGGCCGGAAGAACTGAGCATGAAGACACCCGGCCTTGTCGATCTGCAGGTCAACGGCTTTGCCGGTGTCGATTTCAATTCGGGCACTGTGACCGCCCCGGAACTCGACCGGGCGCTCGAGGCCATGCTGGCGACAGGCGTAACGACCTGTCTCCCGACGATCATCACGGCGCATGCACACGAACTCGAGGCCCGCCTCGCGGTGTTGGACCGCGCCGTGACGGAGAGCCGGCTGGGGGCCTCGATGTGCCCCGGCTACCATCTCGAAGGACCGTTTCTCAATCCGACGCCGGGTTATGCCGGCTGCCACCCGCCGGACGCCATGATCGCGGCCGACGCCGGGTTGGTGGCGCGGCTGGAACGCCGGCTGGCGCGGCCGATCCTGATGGTGACGCTGGCGCCGGAGATGGCCGGCGGGGTCGAAGCGGTCGCGGCTTTGGCGCGGGCCGGAAAAATCGTGGCGATCGGTCACTCCGCCGCCGATTTCGAGATTGTCCGCGCGGCCACTGATGCCGGCGCGACGCTGTCCACGCATCTCGGCAATGGCCTGCCGCAGCAGATGCACAAGCTCGCCAACCCGCTCTTCGCGCAGCTTGGCGAAGACCGGCTGATGGCGGGTTTCATCGCCGACGGCATCCATATCGATCCCAGGGCGCTGAAGAGCCTGATCCGGGCCAAGGGTCTGGACCGTTGCATCCTCGTGACCGATGCCGTCGTCGCGGCCGGCGCCGCGCCAGGCCGCTACAGCTTCGCCGGCATGCCGGTCGATCTCGCGGCCGACGGCTCGGTGCGCCAACCCGGCGGGGCTTCGCTGGCGGGGTCCGCGCTGAAGCTCGACGATGCGGTGCGCAACGTCGTCGCCTGGGGAATCGCGACGGCCGAGCAGGCGATTGCGATGGCCTCCGCGCAGGCGCTCGCGGCGCTGGCGCCGGCCTTGTCGGCGGCGCGTATCACGCTGCCCGTCAGCGAGGTCGTCTGGTCGAGCGCACTGCGCATCGAGCGGGTCCGCGTCGGCGAATTCATACGCGATTATGCGGCCGGCGCGGCCGCGTGAACCATCACGAAAAGCAAAAGGGGATTGAGATGACCGTATTTTCAGGAGGCGTGGACCGCCGCACGGTACTGGGTGGATTGGGAGCGCTCGCGACGGGGGCGGGCGGTGCCTTTGCGGCCTCGCCGCCGCTGCCGGCGTCTCCGGTCGCCATCAACATCATCGATGTCGGCGGAGCCTTGGCGCTGATGCAGCAGGCCTTCGACGATTATCGCAGCGCCAATCCGAAGCTCGTCTCGCGCATCACCTATGTGAAGGCGCCGGCGCCGGAGCTGGCCAGCAAGATCAAGGCGCAGCAGGACGCCGGCCGCTCCGACCTCGATCTGATCCTGACAGGTTCGGATGGGCTGGCAGCAGGGCTGGAGCAGAATCTCTGGCTCAAGATCTTCCCGGATTTCGCCGACAAATTCCCGAATATCGAGGAGAACTACGAGCCGGCGGCGCTGAACCTGCACAAGGTCCAGGGGGCCGGCTTTGGCACGGTGGTGAATTACTACCCTTCCGGACCGCTGCTCGAATACAGCCCCGAGCGCGTCAAGCAGGTGCCGACCACCGTCGAGGAGCTGCTGGCCTGGGCCAAGGCCAATCCCAACAAGTTCATGTATGCGCGCCCGACCAATTCGGGGCCCGGGCGCACCTTCATGATGGGCCTGCCCTATATCCTCGGCGACAAGGACCCGCAGGACCCGGTCAATGGCTGGGACAAAACCTGGGCCTATCTGCAGGAGCTCGGCGAAAGCATCGAGTATTATCCGGCCGGTACCGGCGCGACGATGAAGGAGTTCGGCGACGGCTCGCGCGACATCATCATCTCGACCACGGGCTGGGACATCAACCCGCGCGCGCTGGGAATCGTGCCGAAGGAGGCCAAGATCCAGACGCTGAAGGGCTTCCACTGGGTCTCCGACGCCTTCTTCATGTGCGTGCCGAAGGGCATCCCGAACGACCGCCTCGCCGTGGTGCTCGACATCATGGCGCATGTGCTGACGCCGAAGATGCAGGCCTACGCCTATGACGAGGGCTATCTCTATCCGGGCCCGGCGGTGAAGAACGTGCCGCTCTCGCTCGCGCCCCAGCGCAGCCAGGACGTCGTCGCGGAGTTCGGCCGGCCCGAATATGCCGACCTCATCGCCAAGAACCCGATCGAGCTGCCGCTGAAGCCCGACAAGATGGTGGTCGCCTTCCGCAAATGGGACGAGCTGATCGGCGCCAAGCGCAAGCGCTGAGCGCTGCCTGCCGCTGGTAACACGCATCCGGCGCTTCGCTCCAAACCCGACATGGGTCGTCCCGGACGGAGCGAAGCGAAGATCCGGGATCCATTCCGGAACGCTGATGGGAGAGGTGCCGGAATGAGTCCCGGGTCAAGCCCGGGACGACTGCCTGGTTCCGCGACACATCACTGGTGGTATGCGCACATCTGCCTCAACCTGGTCTGGCCTCGTTGGCGAAGAATCGCAGCGGCCGGAACGTCGCGAGCTCTGGGCGTTCGATGCCGTTGACGATCTCGTCGGCGGCCATCGCCGCCAGGGCGGGCGAAAGTGTCGCGCCGCTATGGGTCACCATGACGTAATAATTCTCGACGCCCGGCACCGGGCCGACCGCCGAGAAGCCATCCGCCGGGATCGGCCGGATGGTCACGCGGGCGGCCTCGGGCTTCAGCGGCGCGATGCCGGGCAGGACGTGGAGCAGCCGGGCGATCACCTCGTTTGCCTGCTCCATCCCGGGATCGCTGCCTAGCTCCGGTGAAACCAACTCGTCGGCGGCGCCGGAATGCACCATCAGGCGCCCGGCTCCGTCCGGCCTGAAATCGCAAAACGGCGTGGCGACGACGCGCTGGATGCCGGAAGGAACCGGCGGCGTGAAGACGAGGAAGCCGACCGTGGGCGCCAGCGGCACATGCGGCAGGGCATTTCCGATCGTGTCATTCGACCAGCGGCCGGTGCAGTTGACCACCAGATCGGCATGGAAGCGCTCGCCGCTTTCGCTGCGCACGCCCTTGACCTTGCCGCCCTCGACGATCGGCCCGGCGATCGGTGTCTGTGTGCGCAGCACCGCGCCATGACGTTTGGCCGCGCTCATCATCGCCTGCGCATAGACCACCGGATCGAGCCAGCCATCCTGCGGATACCAGGCTATCGGCGCGTCACTGACGGCATCGGGCGCGATTTCGGGCTCGAGATCGAGCAGTTGCTTGCGGTCGATCCATTCGGCGCCGTAGCCCCAGTTCTGGAGACGCGCGACGTTCCGCTGCTGCGCCGCCCAGGCGTCCGGCACCTTCCACTCGACGCGTCCGCCGCCATGCCACCAGGGCGTCGCGCCGAACTCGTCCTTCAGCGCGGCATGCGCGCGCATGCCGGCGACATTGAGATCGTGATAGGCGCGCGGCTCCTTGTTGACGGAATTCGTCCAGGCAAAGGAGATGCCGGAGGCGCCGCCGCCGACCCGCGTCGCTTCCAGCACGGTCACTTTGGCGCCGGTCAGGGCTAGGCGATAGGCGAGCGACGTGCCGATGACGCCAGCGCCGACGACGATGATTTCGCTCATGGTCTGCTTCCGCTCAAGGGGTGTTTTTGAAACAGCGATCAACGCTGCCGGTCAGGCGCAGCAAGGACGGGGCCGATCAAAATTCTGGCATGAAGGTCGCGGCATCTCACACCGAAAGATATTGCGCGCGCAGTATGGCGTCGTGTTTGAGCGCAGCCATCGTCCCTTCATGACGGATTTCGCCCTTCTCGATGATCACGGCGCGATCCGCGACGCTGCCGGCAAAGTGCAGGTTCTGCTCCGACAGAAGGATCGACAAGCCTTCGCTCTTCAGCGCGAGGATGACCTTCGCCATCGCCTGCACGATGACCGGGGCCAAGCCCTCCGAGGGTTCGTCGAGCAGAAGCAAGGTCGGGTTGCCCATCAGGGTGCGGGCGATGGTCAGCATCTGCTGCTCGCCGCCCGACATCGCGGCGCCCGGCCGGTCGGGCATCGCGGCGAGGTTGGGGAAAAGCGCGAAGAGCTTCTCGACCGTCCAGCGGGGGGCGCCCTCGCGGTGCGGGCGTTCCCCCACCGCGAGATTCTCGGTCACCGTCAGCTCGGAGAAAATCCGCCGGTCCTCGGGCACATAGCCGATGCCGAGACGGGCGATTTCGAAGGGCTGCCTGCCCTCGATCTGCCGCCCTTCGAAGCGGACCGTGCCGCGAGCCGGCGGGAGCAGCCCCATCAGCGCCTTCATCGTGGTGGATTTGCCGGCGCCGTTGCGCCCCATCAAAGCCAGCACCTCGCCGCGCGCAACCGAGAATGCGACGCCGCGCAAGATCTGGGCTCGGCCGTAATAGGCATCGAGCCCGGCCACTTCGAGCAGCGCGCTCATCAGGCTGTCTCCGGCGTGTCGTCGTCGGTGCCGAGATAGACCGCGCGGACCTTCGCGTCGTTTCGCACGGCGGCGGGCGGGCCGTCTGCGATCAGCCGGCCGCGATCGAGCGCGATGATCCGGTCGGCATGGGCGAAAACCACATCCATGTCATGTTCGGTGAACAGCACGGCGATGCCTTTCGTTTCGGCGATGCTGGCGACGAGCGCCATGAGGTCGATGCGCTCCCGCGGGGCCATGCCCGCCGTAGGCTCGTCCATCAGCAGCAGCCTGGGGCGGTTGGCGAGCGCGATGGCGAGCTCGACGCGCTTCAGGTCGCCATAGGCGAGGATGCCGCAAGCCCTGTCGGCCTGCTCCCGCATCCCGACCTGCGCCAGTAAGGCGTCGGCCTCGGCGACATGGCGATCGCGCGCCGGGGCGAATGCATTCCAGAGTTCGCCCTCCCGCGAGATCAGGGCCATCTGGACATTCTCGCGCACGCTCATCGAGATGAAGGTCGCAGTGATCTGGAAGGTGCGGCCAACGCCATGGCGCCAGATTTCGCGAGGCAGGAGGCCGGTGATCGGGCGGCCCTGAAGCGTCACCGTGCCGGCATCCGGCTTGAGCTGGCCGCCGAGCATATTGAAGCAGGTGGTCTTGCCGGCGCCGTTGGGGCCAATGAGCGCGAGCATTTCGCCGGCTCGCACCTCGAAAGAAACGCCCTGCACCGCGTGCACGCCGCCGAAGGATTTCGCGAGATCACGGACGCTTAGGATGGGCACGGCGTCTGCCGGCGCGCTCACGGCGCGACCCCCGGCAGGCTGCGACGCTCGCGCAGCGCGAGAAAGCCGCCGACCAGACCGCGCGGGAACAGGATGACGAGCAGGACGATCGCGAGGCCGAGCGCGAAGCGCCAATAGGGCGTGAGTTTCACCAGCTGTTCGCTCAGGCCGATATAGGCGAAGGCGCCGACGACCGGCCCCGCTATCGTCTGCACGCCGCCGAGCAGCACCATCAACAGCGCGTCGACCGAGCGGGGAATGGCCAGATAGGTCGGGAAGACCGAGCCTTTCGAGAAGGCAAAGAGCGCTCCCGCAATGCCCGCCGCGAAGGCCGCGATCGCGAATGCGGCCCATTGAACCCGCATCACGTCGATGCCGACCGCCTCGGCGCGCAGCGGATTGTCGCGGCCGGCGCGGAGCGCGTAGCCCAGCGGGGCAAAAATGATCCATCGCAGCAGGACCACGCTTGCCGCACAGATGGCGAGGGTGAGGTAGAAGAACGCGGCCTTCGGCACGGCCCAGGCTGAGGGCCAGACGCCGAGAATGCCGTTGTCGCCGCCGGTGAGTTCGACCCACTGGAACGCCGTCGCCCAAGCGATCTGGGCGAAGGCCAGCGTCAGCATGGCGAGATAGACGCCCGAAAGCCGCACGCAGAACCAGCCGAAGACGACCCCGGCGATGCCGGCAAGGAACGGGGCCATCAGCAGCGCCGGCTCCATCGGCGCTCCCAGCCATTTCACGGCCAGCGCCGCGCCATAGGCGCCGAGCCCGAAATAGGCGGCGTGGCCGAAGGAGGCGAGCCCGCCCGGCCCCATCATGAAGTGCAGCGAGGCGGCGAACAGCGCGAAGATCACGAGTTCGGTCAAAGCCAGCAGCCAGGCGTCGGTCGCGACGATTGGAACCGCAATGAGGAACAGAAGGGCCGCGAGACCCGCGAGCTTCGCCGCTCCGCTTGCTGGTGTCAGCAGCGGCTCGGCTGTAGTGGGCTTGTGGGCCTGGTCCGCTGGCTTGCGGCCCATCAGACCGTAAGGCTTCACGATCAGCACCACCGCCATCACCAGAAAGACGAGGACGAGCGTGATCTTGGGGAAGATCAGGATGCCGAAGGCGTGCAGGATCCCGATGAGAGCGGCTGCAAGATAGGCCCCCCCGACGCTGCCGAGACCGCCGACCACCACGACCACGAAGACCTCGGCGATGGTCGAAAGGTCCATATGCAGCGTCACCGCCTCACGCGGCAGCTGCAATGCCCCGCCGAGACCGGCCAACGCCGCGCCGAAGCCGAAGACCGAGGTGAAGAGCCAGCGCTGGTTAACGCCGAGCGCGCCGACCATCTCGCGGTCCTGCGTCGCGGCGCGCACGAGCGTGCCCCAGCGCGTCTTGCGGAACAGGAACCAGAGCCCGCCTAGCACCACGGGGCCGACTGCGATCAGGACAAGTTCGTAGCTCGGAAACCGGTTGTCGAAGATCAGGACGAAGCTCCTGAAGCCGGGCGCGCGCGGCCCGAGCCGATCCTCCGGCCCCCATATCGCGAGCGCGATGTCCTGCACCATCAGCACCACGCCGAAGGTGGCGAGCAGCTGGAACAGCTCCGGAGCCTGATAGATGCGCCGGAGGATGACGATCTCGATCGCGACCCCGATGAGGCCGACGCACAGCGCCGCCAGCACCACGCCGCCCCAGAAGCCGAGCGGGCTCGCGACCCCGAAGCTCTCGACCAGCGTTGTCGCGAGATAAGCCCCCAGCATGTAGAGCGAGCCATGGGCGAAGTTCACGATGCGCGTGACGCCGAAGATGATCGACAATCCCGAGGCGACCAGAAAAAGCGAGGAGGCCGAGGCCAGCCCGTTCAGCGTCTGCGTCAGGATCAGGTCGAACATGCGGGTTTCGCCACCGGTCGGCTATCGTGTCGATGGCGACCCGCTCAGCCAGCCGGGCGCAGCGTCTTCACCACATCGTCGGGCGGGAGGTAATTCGCGCCGTCGGCGTAGCGCCAGTCGACCATCACGCCCTTGCCGTCCTTCAACGCGGTCTTGCCGACATAGGCGCCGACCGTCGACTGGTGATCGATGGCGCGAAATTCCGCCGGGCCGAAGACGGAGGCGAATTTCAGCCCTGCGAAGGCATCGACGAGCTTTTCCGTCTCGGTCGACTGGGCCTTGTCCACGGCGGCGGCGATCGCCTGCATCGTGGAATAGCCGACGACGGAGCCGAGGCGGGGATAGTCGCCGTATTTCGCCTGATAGGCTTCGACGAATTTGCTATGTTCCGACGTCTTGATCTCGGCATGGGGATAGCCGGTGACGATCCAGCCGACGGGCGCCTCGGCGCCGAGGGGGTCGAGATATTCCGGCTCGCCGGTCAGCATGGAGACGACGCTGCGGCCCTCGAACAGTCCACGCGTGTTGCCCTGGCGCACGAAATTGCTGAGGTCGCCGGCGAAGGTGACGTTGAAGATCGCGTCGGGCTTGGCTGACTCCAGCGCCTGCACAGTGGCGCCGGCGTCGATGCGGCCGAGCGCCGGGAACTGCTCGGCGACGAACTCGACATCGGGCTTGGCCTTCTTGAGCAGCTCCTTGAACCACTTCACCGCCGACTGGCCGTATTCATAGTTTGGGGCGATCAAAGCCCATCTCCTGGCCGGAAGCTTCGCGGCCTCCTCCACCAGCATCGCGGCCTGCATGTAGGTCGAGGGGCGCAGGCGGAAGGTGTAGCGATTGCCCTTGGACCAGACGAGCGCATCGGTCAGCGGCTCGGAGGCGACGTAAAGGCGCTTGTTCTGCAGCGCGAAGTCGCCGAGCGCCAGGCCGATATTCGACAGGTAGCCGCCTGCGAGGAGGTCGACCTTCTCACCATTGATGAGGTCACCGGCATGGCGCACGGCGTCCTCCGGCTTGCCGCCATCGTCGCGGAAGATCGTCTCGAAACGGCGGGTGCCGGCGGCGTTGGCGAGCTCCTGCGCCAGCTCCCAGCCTTGGCGATAAGGCTTCAGGAAGGCCGGCTGCGCGGTGTAGCTGTTGACCTCGCCGATGCGAATGACGCCGCCACCCTGTGCGCGCACGAGCGACGGCGCGCCCAGCACGACGGCGCCGGCGGAAGCCGCCAGGAAGCGCCTGCGGTCGATGGTCATGGACAGTTCCTCGTCAGACGCCGTCAGCCGTCCCCTCCAGACATCGTCGACGGCGGATCGCCGATGCGGCTTTAGATTTCGGCGAGGGGCGCGCGCTCCGCAACGGGTTGCTTGCCTGCGACTTTCGTTGCGGCAGCTGCGCTTGTCAATGAAGGGTGCCGGTCATCGTCCACGCGACGATCCTGGCCATCGCGGCCGGCGCCTCGGGCATGGGAGGTTTACGCGGCGCCGCGTTTCGCTGCACTGCAAAACAGGCTATGAGGCGCGCCGCATGAGCCGACAGCCTTTCAGGACGACGCGATGAGCAATTTCTACGAGGAGCGGGTTTTGAGCGTCCATCATTGGACGGAGAGCCTGTTCAGCTTCACGACGACGCGGGACGCCACGTTCCGGTTCAAGAATGGCCAGTTCACGATGATCGGGCTGAAAATAGGCGAGAAGCCGCTGTTGCGGGCCTACAGCGTCGCCAGCACCAATTACGACGAGGAGCTGGAGTTCTTCTCGATCAAGGTTCAGGACGGGCCACTGACCTCGCGGCTGCAGAACCTGCAGGTGGGCGACCCCATCATCGTTGGCAAGAAGGCGGTCGGCACGCTCGTGCTGGACAATCTCAAGGACGGCCGGCGGCTGTTCCTGCTCGGCACCGGCACCGGGCTGGCGCCGTTTCTCTCGCTGATCCGCGATCCTGAAACCTATGAGCGCTATGCCCAGGTCGTGCTGGTGCATGGCTGCCGGCAGGTGGCGGAGCTGGCTTATGGCGAGCGCATCCAGCGCGAGCTGCCGCAGGACGAGTTCCTCGGCGAGATGATCCGCGCCCAGCTGACCTATTACCCGACGGTGACGCGCGAGCCCTTCCGCAATCGCGGCCGCATCACCGATCTCATCACCTCGGGCCAGCTCTTCACTGATATCGGCCAACAGGGCTTCGACCCCGCGCAAGACCGCTTCATGCTCTGCGGCTCGCCGCAGATGCTGGCCGACCTCAAGACGATCTTCGTCGAACGCGGCCTCACCGAAGGCAATCACGGCGAGCCCGGCGACTACGTCATCGAAAAGGCCTTCGTCGAGAAGTGAGGGGCGTCAAACGCTATCCATGCAGGAGCGCAAGCGTGCGTTCGTCTCGCTCACCATCGAAAAAGGTTTCCAAGACTGCGGCATAGGGATTGGCAGCATCGCCGCTGGCGCGCTCGAACAGCGTCATCGACGAGCGTAGCTTCATGTCGTCGGGCGAGCCGAAGATCGCGTGCGCCGAGCGGCCGGGATGCGCGAGGATGGCCTGGGTGCACCAGTGCAGCCGTTTTCCGAGCAGCGGATGGCCGAGATAGGCCTGCGCCTCGGCCAATGAGCCGATGCCATAGAATTGCGCGGTCGGCGAATGGCCGAGCCCGCGCCATTGCGGGAAGACGAACCACATCCAGTGGCTGCGCTTCCGGCCCGACGCAAGCTCGGCCTTGACGGCAGGCCAGACCTGCTCCTGCGCCGTGACGAAGCGGGCCAGATCATGCGGATCCTGCATCACGGCCCTCCATGCTCGATGCCAGATCTGCAGCTCAGGCCCACTCGCCCTTGCGGAACACCGGCACGCGACGACCGTCCTCGTGGACGCCGTCGATATCGACCTCGCCGGAGCCGATCATCCAGTCGATATGGATCAGGCTTTTGTTGCCGCCCTGCGCTGCGATCTGCTCCGGGGTGAGGCTCGCGCCATCGACGAAGCACTTCGAATAGCATTGGCCGAGCGCGATGTGGCAGGAGGCGTTTTCGTCGAAAAGGGTGTTGTAGAACAGGATGCCGCTCTTCGAGATCGGCGAGGAGTGCGGCACCAGCGCGACTTCGCCCAGCCGGCGCGAGCCCTCGTCGGTGTCCAGCACCTTGTTCAGCACGGCCTCGCCGCGCGAAGCCTTGGCCTCGACGATACGGCCGCCTTCGAAGCGCACCTGGATCTGGTCGATCAGCGATCCCTGATGGGACAGCGGCTTGGTGCTGGAAACGTGGCCCTCGACGCGGCGCGCATGCGGCGTGGTGAAGACCTCCTCGGTCGGGATATTGGGGTTGCAGATGATGCCGTTCTTGGCCGGCGAGGCGCCACCCTGCCAGTCATGATTGTCCGCGAGGCCGACCGTAAGGTCGGTGCCCGGCCCGGTGAAATGCAGCGCTGAAAAACGATGACCGTTCATCCAGTCGCGGCGGGTGCGCAAGGCTGCGTTATGCGCCCTCCAGGCGGCGACCGGGTCGGCCTCGTTCAGCCGGGAGGCGGCGAAGATCGCCTCGGCCAGCTTGGCGACCGCGACATCCTCGGGCTCGTTCGGGAAGACCTGCCTTGCCCAGGCCGGGCTTGGATAGGCCAGGATGTTCCAGTTGACGTCGAAGCCGGTGATCTTTTCCAGCGCCGGCTGGTAGGCGGCGGCATTGGCCTTGGCGGCGCGGCCGACCTTGGCCGGGTCCTCGTTGGCGAGCAGCATCGGGTTGTCGCCGACAACAGCGAGACGGGCGGTGTTGGCCGAAAAGGCCTTGGCGACGCCCTCATAAAGCCAGCCCGGCGCCTTGTCGAAGCTGGCATCCGGCGCGAAGCGATAGCGCGCCAGCGTCACCTCCTCGTCCGACAGCATCGGCGTGACGATGCCGGCACCAGCCTTGTAGGCGTGTTCGGCGATGCGCCGCACCAGCGGAAGCGCCGCCACTGGCGCGGTCAGGAAGAGATCCTGCCCCGGCTGAAGATTGAGGCCGACGCGGATCGCGACCTCGGCCAGCTTGTCGAGCTTGGCGGGGTCGATGGCGTGGGAAGGCTGGTGGGCGTTCATGCGGTCAAGACCTGTCGGATTAGGGTTCGTCGCCATTGCGAGCCGAAATCGTGGCGGGGTCAACCCTCGGGAGGCGCAACGGTGGTCGGCCTGAGCGTGCTGGCGCGCAGCAAATGGCTGCGCATCAGGTCGGAGGCCGCTGCGTTCTCGCCCGCCTCGAGCAGATCCAGCATCCGCAGATGCTCGTCGCAGTTGACCCGGACCCGCTCCAGCCCGAAGACCCAGTCGTAATTCGACAGCCGCCGCAGTTGGTTCTGGCGCTTCACCGCCGAATGGAGGAAGCGGTTGCCGGAGGCGGCGGCCAGCCCTTCGTGAAAGGCGGCGTTCATCTCGTAGAAGCCGATCGGCGAGGTCTCCTGCCAGGGCTGTTCCAGCACTTGACGGTGCCGGGCCCGCATCTCGGCGGTCCAGGCCGGATCGAGCCGAAAATCGGGCTCGAGCATCGTCATCGGCTCGACGATGAGACGGAAACGGTAGCGCTCCAGATGCACGCGGGGATCGCGCGCCGGCTGCAGGAAGCGCCAGCCATAGCCCGGCTTGCGCTCCACCATGTCGAGATCGGCGAGGCGCGCGAGCAGCTTTTGCGCTTCCGGCCGGCCGAGATCATAGCGGCGCATCACCTCCAGCTCGGAGATTTCATCAGGCATGGCGCCGTTTTCGCGGTGCTGCGCGAGCTTGAGCATGGCGAGGTCAAGCGCGTCGGGGGGCGGGGCGGCCGCGCCGGATAGGGGCGGTTGCAGGATTTCGACGCCCTTGTTGAGGTGGCGGCGAACGAAGCCCTGGCTCGCGAGGTGATCCAGCGCGGCGCGGACCGGTGTGCGCGAAACGCCGAGACGTTTCGCCGTCGCGTTCTCGTTGAGCCAGGCGCCGGCAAGCAGCGCGTCGTCGCGAACGAGTTGCAGAATGCGCTCGGCGATCTCCTGCTGCAGTCGGGTCGGCCTGGCCATGGACAGCTCTTGATTGTCTTAGTTTATGATGAAATACATTGTCGCTCGATGTTCCGCCAGCCTATCGGAAAGTTCCGCGCCATGGTCCAGCCCTGTCCTTTCGTCGATGTGTCCGGCATGCCCTATGAGCGTGGGCGCCAGCACGGCGCGGCTGTGCCGACACGGGTCAAGCGCTCGATCGAACTCTATGGCGGACAGCTCGGTGATCTCGGCTACGACGCCGCGGCGAAATCGGCTCTGATCGGCGAGTTCGCCGGCGAGATCGAAGCCTTTGGCGCGCATTACATCGAGGAGATGCGGGGGATCGCGGACGGGGCCGGCGTCGCGCTCGAAGACATTATCATGGTCAATGCCCGCACCGAGGTGATCGCAAAGGCGCGGATGGTCAAGAACAAGCCTGTCGAAGCCACCGAAGAGCTCGACGATGGCTGCACGGGCGCGATCATTCTGCCGGAACGCAGTGCCACCGGCGAGCTGATCCACGGCCAGAACTGGGACTGGCGCGCCGAATGTGCGGAAACCGCGATCGTGCTGCGGGTGCGCCGCGATGACGGGCCGGATTTCCTGACTTTCGTCGAAGCGGGCGGGCTCGCCCGCTGCGGCATGAACGCGGTGGGCATCTCGATCACCGCCAATTACCTCGAATGCGAGCGTGATTTCACCCAGAGCGGCGTGCCGCTGGCGCTGATCCGTCGCAAGGTGCTGGAGCAGGAGCATCTCGCCTTCGCGATCAAGGCGGTGGCAGCAACGCCGAAGGCCTGCTCGAACAACATGATGCTCTCGACCGTGAAGGGCTTTGGCATCGATTTCGAATGCGCGCCGGACGAGGCCTTCCCGATCTACCCGGAAGACGGGATGATTGTGCATGCCAATCACTGGGTCGGGTCGATCGCACTGACCAAGGTCAAGAACACCAGCATCCCCCGCGTGCCCGAGAGCTTCTACCGCGACTGGCGGGTGAAGAAGCTGCTCGACGAGGCCGGCCGCAAGCTGACCGTCGACGATCTCAAGAACGCGCTCTTCGACGATTTCCTGTCGCCCTATTCGGTCTGCCGCCCGGCGCGTCCCAACGAGCAGGGCAATCTTTCGGCCACGGTCGCGATGGTGATCATGCAGCCGGCGAAGGGCATCATGGAGGTCGCGCCGCTGCCGGCGCAGAACCGCGTCTTCACCCGCTACAGCCTGACCGAGGAGCCCGTGCTTCTGGCGCAAGCCGCCGAATAAGATCCTGCGCGCACCGCGTCACGACCGATAACAACAAGGGGAACATGATGCGCCGAACGACTGCCTGCACCTTGCTTTCCGCCGCGCTTCTGTGCGGCGGCCTTGCCCAGTCCGTCTCGGCAAGCGCGCTGAGAATCCAGCTTCGGGCCGACATCCGCTCGATCAATCCGGGCGTCAACCGCGACGCGAATACCGATGGCGTCATCCTGCAGATGGTCGAAGGTCTCGTCGCCTACGGGGAAGATGGCCTGCCAAAGCCGCTGCTGGCGGAGACGATCGCGGTCTCGCCGGACGGCAAGACCTACCGCTTCGCGCTGCGCCAGGGCATCACGTTTCACAACGGCGCCGCATTGACCTCGGCAGACGTGCTGTGGAGCTGGAATCGCTACATGGACCCGAAGACCGATTGGCGCTGCCTGTCGGAGTTCGACGGGCGCGGTCAGGTCAAGGTCGAGACCGTCTCAGCGCCGGACGAGCGGACGGTCGTGTTCCAGCTCGACAAGCCGAGCGCGCTGTTCCTGTCTTCGCTGGCGCGCACCGACTGCGCGATGACCGGCATCCTGCACAAGGATTCGCTGAAAGCCGATGGCAGTTTCGACAAGCCGATCGGAACGGGCCCGTTCAAGCTCGCCGAGTGGCGGCGCGGCGAATATATCAAGCTGGAACGCTTCGCCGGTTACGTCTCGCTGCCCGGCAAGCTCGACGGTCTGACCGGCGCCAAGAAGCCGCTGGTCGACGAGGTCCGCTTCCTCGTCATTCCCGACAACGCCACCGCCAAAGCCGCCCTGCTGAAGGGCGACATCGATATCGTCCCGGACATTGCCAACACCGATATCGCCGAGCTGAAGGGCAACAAGGCGGTCCAGACCTCGGTCGTTTCCAGCATGGGGCTGGTCGGGCTGATCATCCAGACGCGCGATCCGCTGCTGGGCAATGTCAAGCTGCGCCAGGCCATCGCTGCCGCGATCGATTCCAAGGAGCTGGTCAACGCCGTCACAGACGGGATCGGCGTGCCAAACAACGCGATCGTGCCGATGCTCTCGGCCTATTACGGGCCGGTCGAGAGGCAGGGCTGGAGCTACGATCCCGCCGCCGCGAAAAAGCTCGTGACTGATGCCGGCTACAAGGGCGAGACCATCACCATGCTCGCCAACAAGCGTTATCCCGAGAGTTTCGATACCGCCGTCGTCGCGCAGCAAATGCTGCAGGCCATCGGTCTCAAGGTCGAGATCGAGGTGCTGGAATGGGCGACGCAGCTCGACCGCTACACCAAGGGCAACTACCAGATCCAGGCCTTCCCCTATTCGGGGCGCATGGACCCGGCCTTGAGCTACGAGTCGATGACGGGGCCGAAGGACAAGCAGCCGCGCAAGCTCTGGGACAATCCCGAGGTTCAGGCGCTGCTCGACAAGTCGATGATCGTCAACGGCAAGGATGAGCGCCAGGCGATCTTTGACGAGCTGCACAAGCGCTTCCTCGCGGAAGTGCCGATGGTGATGCTCTATAACGGCATTGTCGGTGGGGCGATGAGCGCCAAAACCAAGGGCTATGTCTCGACCGTGAGCTCGCTGCCGCGTGCCTGGGAGGTTACGGTCGGCGAATAGGCCGGCTCGGCCGCGCCGACCTTGGTGATGTGCCGGCCGATCAGCTGCGAGAGCCGGCCGGCATCGCGTGACTGCACGGCTTCGACCATCTCGTGATGCTCGCGGTCGCTTTGCAAAAGCGACTCGTGGGAAATCCAGACGGTGATCTGCGAGCCGCGCGAGCGGTCGCGTAGGCCCCAGATCAGTTCTTCGACGACCGCGTTGCCGCAGAAGGAATACATCAATTCATGGAAGGCGCGGTTGATCTCGCTCTGCTCGGTCCGGCTGCCGGCCGAGACGGAATCGGAAAAGCGCTTCGCCAGCGCGGCCAGCCGCAGGATCGATGCCGCGTCGATCTGCGCGACAATGCCCGCGGCCGCCGCCGGCTCCAGGATCTGGCGGGCTGCCTGGATCTGCTCATAGGTGCGCATGTCGATCGCGGTGACGCGATAGCCCCGATTGGGCACGTGTTCGATCGTCTTGCGGACGGAGAGTTCGTCCAGCGCCGCGCGGACGTCGAAGCGGGTCGCCTGGAAGCGCTCTTCCAGATCGATCTGGCGCAGCCATTCGCCGGGCCGGAACATGCGCAAGCGGATCGCTTGGGCGATCTCGTTGGCGAGCGCGGCGCGGCGCGTGCTGGCGTTGCGGGTTTTCCGTTCCGGCATGGAGGTCTCTCTAGCAGAAATCGCGCGAGCCGGAACGGCCGGGTTGCGGTCGCCTATTCAACATGCAACATAATTGGCGCCAATTATATCGCCAAAGGAAATGGCCGATGAGTGTCGTCCACGAGCCGAGCCGCAAGTCCGATGACGATGCAGCAACGCGCGGCAAGGCGCTCTACGAATTCGGCGCGACTCCGGTCTATGCCTCGAAGCACGACCCGCGCTTCAGCTACTGCCTCTATGTGCCGCGCGATCTCGGCAAGGGCGGGGTCAAGCCGGAGCTTGTCGTCGCCATGCACGGCACCGGTCGTGGCTTCACCGGCTATCGCGATGCCTTCGAGGCCTTCGCGCGCTGGAACCATTGCGTCGTGCTGGCGCCGCTCTTTCCGATCGGCGTGATGGGCGACGATAATCGCGACGGCTTCAAATACATGCGCGAGGGCGGCATCCGCTACGACCATGTCCTGTTGGAGATGGTCGAGGAGGTCGCCCAACGCTACGGGCTCGATTTCAGCCGCTTCGGCCTTTTCGGCTATTCCGGTGGTGGGCACTTCGCCCATCGTTTCCTGATGCTGCAGCCGCAGCGCCTCTGGGGTGTCTCGATCGGCGCGCCGGGCTCGGTGACCCTGCTCGATCCGACCCGCGACTGGTGGGTCGGCACGCGCGACTTCGCCGAGCTGTTCGGCCAGCCGCTCGATATCGAGGCGATGAGGCAGGTCGCGGTGCAGATGGTCGTAGGCGCGGCCGATCTCGAGACCTGGGAAATCACCCACAAGCCCGGCGGCCGCAACTGGATGCCGGATGCCAACCATGCCGGCGCCACACGGCCGGAGAGGCTGGCGATGCTGCGCCGATCCTTCGAAGAGCACGGCATCTCCGCCCGCTTCGATCTGGTGAAGAACACGCCGCATGACGGGCTCAAGGTCGTGCCGGTCGTCGAGGATTTCTTCGCCGGCGAGCTCAAGCGGCTGCGCGCGGCCCGATGAACCATAACGACAAGGGGACCATCATGAACCGAATGCTCGTTTCGGCCCTCGCCTTGGCGCTGTCGGCCGGCGCTGCGGGAGCGCAGACGCTGACCGCCGTGCTCAATGCCGACATCCGCTCGACCAATCCGGGCGTGAACCGGGACGGCAACACCGACGCGGTCCAGATGCATATAGTCGAGGGTCTCGTCGGCTATGCCGAAGACGGCTCTGTCGGGCCGCTGCTGGCCGA
Organism: Allobosea sp. P5_A5; assembly: GCF_056400625.1. Lineage (NCBI taxonomy): Bacteria > Pseudomonadati > Pseudomonadota > Alphaproteobacteria > Hyphomicrobiales > Alloboseaceae > Allobosea > Allobosea sp. P5_A5. The sequence goes on along the minus strand of NZ_JBFUKY010000015.1, from coordinate 17,895 downwards.
GACGGTCGAGATTTCGCCGGACGGCAAGACCTACACCTTCCGCCTGCGCAAGGGGGTGAAGTTCCACAACGGGTCCACGATGACGTCCGCCGATGTGCTGTGGAGCTGGAACCGTTACGTCGACCCGAAGACCGACTGGCGCTGCCTATCGGATGTCGACGGGCGCAACGGCCTCAAGGTGGTCTCCGCCACGGCGCCAGACGCGGACACCTTCGTGATGGAGATCGACAAGCCGAACGCGCTCTTCCTCGACACGCTGGCGCGCGCCGATTGCGGCGGCACAGCCGTGCTGCAAAAGGATTCGGTCAAGGCCGACGGCAGCTGGGACAAGCCGATCGGCACCGGTCCGTTCATGCTCGGCGAATGGAAGCGCGGCCAGTCGGTCCAGCTTCTCGCCTTCGACCAGTATATCTCGCCCAAGGGTGACAAGCGCGACGGCTATATCGGCTCGAAGCGCCCGCTGGTGAAGGAGGCGCGCTTCATGGTCATCCCCGATGCGGCGACGGTGAAGGCCGGCCTGCTCGCCGGCTCGCTCGACATGGCGCTGATGCCGGAATCGGATGTCCCCGACCTGAAGAACGCGCCCAACCTCACGCTCGCCATCGCGCCGAACCCGGTGCGCCATAGCCTGATCATCCAGACGCGCGACCCGCTGCTGAAGAACCAGGCGCTGCGTCAGGCGATCGCGGCCTCGATCGACTTTCCCGAGCTGGTCGCCAACGTCTCGAACGGGCTGGGCAAGCCCAACAACTCGCCGGTCTACATGACCTCGAAGTTCTACGGCGACGCCGAAAAGCGCGGCTTCACCTATGATCCGGCCGCCGCCAAGGCTCTGCTGCAGAAGGCTGGCTACAAGGGCGAGAAGATTGTCATCCTGGCCAACAAGCGCTCCAGCGTGCCGAGCTTCGACACGGCGGTGATCGCGCAGGCGATGATGCAGGCTGCGGGCATCAATGCCGAGATCGAGGTGCTGGAGTGGGCGACCCAGCTCGACCGGTACAACAAGGGCAATTACCAGATCCAGGCCTTCTCCTATTCGAGCCGCTTCGACCCCGCGCTCGGTTTCGAGCAGATCTCCGGCCCCAAGGACAAGCAGCCCCGCAAGGTCTGGGAAGACCCGGAAGCCTTGGCGCTCATCGACAAGTCGATGGTCGTGACCGACCAGGCCCAGCGCCAGACAATCTTCGACGATCTCCACAAGCGTTTCATCGATCAGGTGCCGAGCATCTTCACCCATAACGACCTCGACATCGTCGCTCATTCCAAGCGCGTCAGCGGCGTTACGCCTTGGGCCTCGCAGCTGCGGCTCTGGGAGGTCAGCGTCGCGAAGTGATCTCGCGATCCTGACCGCATCGGGCTTGGGAGGGCTTGGATGTTTCGTTTTGCACTGACGCGAATCGGAATGGCTCTGCCGACGCTGCTGATCGTGGCGGTGTCGGTGTTCGTCATGATCCGCCTGATCCCCGGCGATCCGGCGCAATTGATGCTGGGGGATCTCGCGACCCCGGCAAGCCTGGCCGATCTGCGCGCGCGGCTGGGCCTCGACCAAAGTCTGCCGGCGCAGTTCGGCATCTGGATCGGCAATGTCCTGCACGGTGATTTCGGCCAGTCGATCTCGTCGCAGCAGGCGGTGCTGCCGCTGATCCTGCAGCGCTTCGCGGTCAGCGCGCAGATCGTGCTCGTCGCGGTCGTGCTGGCGAGCTGCGTCGCGGTCCCGGCCGGCGTCATCGCCGCCTGGAAACAGGATACCGCGCTCGATATCGGCTTCGTCGCGACGGCGACGCTGCTGCTTTCGGTGCCGACCTTCTGGCTCGGCCTGCTGCTGCTGCTGTTTTTCGGCCTCAAGCTCGGCTGGCTGCCGGTCGTCGGCTATGTCTCGATCGCGGATGACTGGAGGGCGGGGCTGCTCTATCTGGTCATGCCGATCCTAACGCTGTTCCTGCACGAGATCGGCGTGATCTTGCGGATGGCGCGCGCCTCGACACTCGAGGTGCTCAGGCTCGACTACATCACTCATGCCCGCGCCAAGGGGTTGTCGGAAAGCGCGGTGCTGTGGCGCCACGCCTTCAAGAACGCCTTCGGGCCGACCTGGACGCTGATTGGCCTGGTGCTTGGCAACCTGCTCGGCGGCATCGCGGTGGTCGAGACGGTCTTCACCATTCCGGGCCTCGGGCGCCTCCTGGTCGATGCGATCTTCGCGCGTGACTATCCGGTCATTCAGGGCTGCATGCTGTTCGTCGCCTTCACCTATGTGCTGGTGAACCTCGTGATCGATCTCTGCTACCCGATCTTCGATCCAAGGGTGACGGCCGGATGACCCAGACCGTCACGATCAAGACCCGTCGCCGGCGAAGGCTCCCCGCGCCCAACGCGTTGGTCGGCGGCATGCTGATCGCGATCCTGCTCGCCACGGCCGGGACCGGCGCGCTGTGGACGCCTTATGATCCGCTCAAGCTCTCCTTCCGCGAGAAGCTGGTGGCACCCTCCGCGCTGCATTGGCTTGGCACCGACGAGTTCGGCCGCGACGTGCTCTCGCGCCTGATGGCGGGCGCCGCGACCTCCGTCTGGATCAGCGTCCTTACGGTGACGCTCGCCGTCGTCGCCGGCACGATCATCGGCCTGCTCTCGGGCTATCTGCGTGGCTGGACCGACCGGATCATCATGGCCTTCAACGATGCGCTGCTGGCCTTTCCCGGCATCCTGCTGGCGCTCGGCCTGCTGGCCGTGGTCGGTGCCAACAAATACGGCATCATCGTCGCGCTCGGCATCGCCTACACGCCCTCCGTGGCGCGGGTCGTGCGCGGCACGGTGCTGTCCCTGCGCGAGCGCGAGTTTGTCGCCGCCTCGCGCGTGATGGGCAATTCGGAAGCCTTCACCATGGCGCGCCACATCCTGCCGAACTGCATCGCGCCGCTGACGGTGTTGGCGACGTCGATGTTCGGTTATGTGCTGCTGGCGGAAAGCGCGCTGTCGTTCCTGGGGTTGGGCGTGCCGCCGCCGGCCCCGACCTGGGGCAACATGCTCGCAGCCGCGCGGCCCTATATCGGCCAGGCGATGTGGCTCGGCATCTATCCCGGCCTCGCGATCTCCCTGACCCTGCTCGGCATCAACCTGCTCGGCGACGCCCTGCGCGACAGGCTCGATCCGCGCATGAGGGGCGTGCGATGACCCCGGCATCTCCGAGCGATGTGGCCACCGGAACCGCTTCGGCAGCGAGCGCCACGCCCCTCCTCGACGTCGCCGGGCTGACGCTGGAGATCGGCGCGACCGGCCGCAGGGTCGTCGACGACGTGTCCTTCCAGGTCTTCCCTGGCGAGATCGTCGGAATTGTCGGCGAATCGGGCTCGGGCAAGACGCTCGCGGCCCGTGCCGTGATGGGCTTCGTCCCACCGGCGGTGCGGCTCAGCGGCGGCACGATCCGCTTTGAGGGCCGCGACGTCATGGCGATGCCGGCCAAGGATCTGCGACGGATCCGCGGTTCCCGCGTCGGCATGGTCTTCCAGGAGCCGATGACCTCGCTCAACCCTTCGATGCTGATCGGGCGCCAGCTCGACGAGGGGCTGGCGCTGCATCGCCGGACGCTCGATGCGGCAGGCCGGCGCGCGCTCATCCTCGACATGCTCCGCAGCGTCGGTCTCACCGATCCCGAGGGCGCGCTCGAAGCCTATCCGCACCAGTTCTCCGGCGGCATGCGCCAGCGCATCATGCTGGCCTCGGTGATGCTGCTGAAGCCGGCGCTGTTGCTTGCGGACGAACCGACGACCGCGCTCGATGCCGTTGTCCAGCGCGACGTGATGGAGCTGATGGTCGAGCTGACCCAGGCCAACCAGACCGCCGTGCTGCTGATTTCGCACGATCTCGGCATGGTGGCGCGCTATTGCAGCCGCATCGTCGTGATGCAGCAGGGCGTCGTGGTCGAGCAGGGCCGGGCCGACGAGCTGCTGGCGCGGCCGCAGCACCCCTACACCCGCAAGCTGCTGGCGGCGATGCCGCAGCGGCTACCCGCGCGGCTGCTCCCGCTGGCGCAGATGCCGATCGTCTCGGTGCGGGGCCTCGTCGTCGACTATCCCGGCCGGCAGAGCTTCTTTCGGAAGAGCGAGGGCAAGCGGGCGCTGCACGGCATCTCGCTCGAGGTTCAGCCCGGTGAAGTCGTTGCGGTCGTCGGCGGGTCCGGCTCTGGCAAGACCACGCTCGGCCAGTCCATCGCAGGGCTTGTCAGGCCGTCGGGCGGTGAGATCCACTTCAACCGCAAGCCGATTACGAGAAGCGAGTCGGCTTATTGGAATTACCGGCTGAACTGCCAGATGGTGTTCCAGGACCCCTATTCCTCGCTCGATCCGCGCATGACGATCGCGCAGCTCGTGGCCGAGCCGCTGCGGCTGGGCGAGCCGATGAGCGCGGCCGGCCGCATGGCACGTGTCGCGGAGGTGCTGGCCGAGGTGGGCCTCGCCAACGGTTTCGCGGAGCGCTATCCGCACGAGCTCTCCGGCGGCCAGCGCCAGCGCGTGGCGATCGCCCGCGCTGTGGTGCGCCGGCCGAGCTTCGTCATCGCCGACGAACCGGTCTCGGCGCTGGACGTCACCGTGCGCGCACAGGTGCTCGAGCTCTTCGCCCAACTGCAGCAGAAGCACGGCTTCTCCTGCCTGTTCATCAGCCACGATCTTGGTGTCGTCGAGCAGGTGGCGGACCGTGTCGTCGTCATGCAGGAGGGGCGCATCGTCGAGGAGGGCCCCCGTGACGACATCTTCGACAATCCGCAGCACCCTTATACCCGCAAGCTTCTCTCCGCCGTGCCAAGCCTCGAAAGCACCGGAGAAGGCGGCGTCCGCTTGTTCTGGCGGTTTGGCGAGGTCGGGGCCTCTGCCTGACGCCAAATCGACCGCGGGGCCTTCGCGGGCCGCGCGCGCTCAAGCGTCAGATTTGAGCCATGGAGCGGGCGAGCAGAAGGCTTGTGCCGAAAACCGGCGCTGAACAGCAAAAAGCGCCGGACGAACCGACGCTTGCATGCTTCTCAGATTTTGAGATGTCCTGGAGCGGGAGAAGGGATTCGAACCCTCGACCCCAACCTTGGCAAGGTTGTGGCCAGCGCTTTACAGACTTTCCTCCGATTTCCCAGCGTGTCATAAGTGCCGATGAAGCCCGCGATTTGTTGGGCAGGGCTTTCCTCCGGTTTCCTCGCGGATGACGGACGGTGGACCCCATGTGGACCCCAAGGCGCTATCCATGGCTGGCGAGACGAGCAAGGTAAGGCTGAGCAAGCGTACGGTGGATGCCGCCGAGACACGCGAAAATCGGTATGAGCTTTGGGACGCCGATCTGCCCGGCTTCGGGCTTCGGATCGAGAAGAGCGGGCGCAAGACGTTCATCGTCCGGTATCGAGCTGACGGCGGCGGTCGGAAGGCGACGCGTCGCAACATGGTGGTCGGGCAGTACGGCACCCTGACGCCTGACGAGGCTCGGCAGAAAGCGCGCAAGCTGCTCGGCGGCGTGGCCAACGGTGACGACCCGGCCGCCGGCCGCACCGCGAAGCGCCGCGAGATGACGATTGCCGAGCTGCTAGCGGAATATGAGAAGCGTGGATGCGTCATCCAGCGTGGCAAACGCCAGGGCATGGCGATGAAGCCGCTGACGAAGCGATACACCATGGCGCGACTCAACCATCATGTCCTGCCGCTCCTCGGGAAGCGCCGCGTGTCTGACGTCCGACCGAGCGACATCGTTCGCTTCGTGGCTGACGTTGCCGGCGGCAAGAGCGCTCGCGACGAGAAAAACGATAGCGGTGTCCGTGTCATCGTCCGAGGCGGAGAGGGCGCCGCTCGCAAGGTCGTGCGGGATCTATCGGCCGTCTTCACCTTCGCGCAGCGCTCGGAAATCGCCAGCGAGAACCCGTGCGAGCATGCGGCCGTCAACAAGACCGACAACCAGCGCAAAGCGTTCCTGACGCTCGACCAGGTGCGCGAGTTGGGCAAAGCCCTAGTCGCGCTAGAAGCCAAGGGATCGAACCCCAAGGCCTTGAACATAGCCCGGTTGTGGGCGCTCACCGGCTGCCGCCGCAACGAGGTCGCGGCGCTGAAATGGGTAGAGGTCGACTTCGACCGCGCCGCCCTGATCTTCGGGGACAGCAAGACCGGCTTTTCCATGCGCCCCCTCAACTCTGCCGCGATGGCGCTCCTGGCGTCGATCGGCAAGACGGACGGCAGCGACTATGTTTTCCCGGCCGAACGCGGCGATGGCTTCTATCAGGGGACTAAACGGGTATGGCCGGCGGCGATCAAGCTGGCGAAGCTGCCGGGCGTGACCCCGCACACGCTTCGCCACACGCTCGGCTCGACCTCAGTATCTTCGGGCGAAAGTCTAGAGATGACAGGCGCGCTGCTCGGCCACGCGAACATGCGCTCCACTCAAGTCTATGCCCACCTGCAGGCTGACCCGTCGCTGCGCGTCGCCAATCGGATCGGTCGCACCATCGACGCCGCGCTGAAGGGCAAAGGGAGCGCCGAGATTGTGCCACTGCCCCGCCGGAAGCGCTCGACATGACGGTATCCGATTTTCACAAGGACGAGTACGAAGATCCTGTGCCGGATGCGGTCTACTCGCATCCTGAACAGACCAATGCCTACGCTTTCCTTCAGGCTCGCATCGGCTGCCGCTCGCCAGCCGTCAGCCGCGAGTTGGAGCCACTGCTCGTCCAGTTGGTCGGCCGCACCCTCGAAATCGCTATCCGCTCCGCTGCATTCCCAGATCCGCCCGCCGATTTGATGCCGTGGCAGATACTGGGCGAACATGCCGAGAAAGCGACGAAGGCGATCGATGCGGCAGTAGCCGCGCTAAGCACCTTGGACCCACTGGCTTGGCGCGCGCTCCGAAGGACTAGGTATGGCGGCGAGCGCGACCCTTCCAACAATCTTCGCAAGGGACAGGTCGATGCCGAGGCTGATTTCGCTGCCGTCGACTATACGCGCTCGCTTCTGAGCGGACTTGCCGCTGATGCAAAGCGGCGAAGATCCGAATGGGCGGCCAAGCGTCAGAACATCGGCGACTTATCGCGGCAGGCTTTCGTCATGAAGCTCGCGGAGCTGTGGCTGTTTCTAACAGGCTGCGCCCCCGGCCGTAGCAATGATATCGGCAAGAATCCCTTCCTCGCTTTCGTCGGCGCAGCCTGGACAGACTGGCACGGGGCGAGCGTCGAGACGCCTAGCTTTTACTCGCAGGCGAAAAGCGCTGCTGATGCGCTTCAGAACACGACATCGTGGATGCCGCCGATGTGGACCGATTTGCGGGAGTGGCAGGGGTGTAGCGCGCTAGTCGAGCAGCTCATGCAGAGCAGGGCCGCAAAAGGGAACATAACCACCCCCGAATAAATCTCGGGGTTTAGTTCCCGACCGCCCCGCTGACCTCTGGTTTCCTGAGCTTCCACCGAACGCCACATGCGGCTTCGGCAAGCAAAGGAAGCTCTAATGTCCAATCTGGACGCCCCCGCAGGTAAGCGAAAACTCCCGACGAACGAGGCTGCCTCATATCTTGGCGTCAGCACGTCGATGCTGAACAAGATGCGCCACTTCGGCGGCGGCCCCAAGTATATCTCTATCGGCTCTCGCGTCGTCTACGATCCGGCTGACCTCGATCAGTGGTGCGAGGGCCGCAAGCGCGCCAGCACGTCAGAAGCTTCTTTGCAGGGAGCGGCGTGATCTGATGCAGCTCCAAAGCAAAACCCGGCGCGGGGAAGGCGCCGGGCTCGCAAAGGCTTCATTCCTGGCCGGAATGTCCTGCGAAGATACCATCCCCACCGTCATCGTCAATCGTCTTCAGCGTCGCTTCGGCCTGTCCGAGCTGCACGCCCTCACGGTTCTCCGCCTCGCGTCGCTCGGGCCGCAGGAGGGCCGCAACTGATGGCACACCTGAAGAGCATCACCGTCGCCGTCGAAGGCGATCCGACGCCGAAGACCTTCCGGGGCCGCGACGCCTGGGCCTTGGACAACCTCATCTCGGCCGGCGCACGCGGTTGCACGCCGATCGACCATCCTGGCCCCCGCTGGAGCCATTACGTCTTCAAGCTCCGCCGTGGCGGCGTCGGCGTCGTCACCCACGACGAGAAGCATGACGGCCCCTATGCCGGCAGCCATGCTCGCTACGTCCTAAGCGTGCCTGTCACCGTGATTGAGCGGAGGGCAGCATGATTTCGTTCAGCCCCGATAACCCGCTTGATGTCACCATCCTCAAGGCCTTGGCGGATGCCCAGCCCAATTTCGCGCTGGAGCAGTTCGCACATGTTCTGGAGCAGTGGCGTAAGGCCGGCGCGACGGTCTTCCTCGGCGCTTGGGAGGATGCCTATCGGCACTATGAAGGCGCGGCGCAGGACGAGCCGTCGCGGCATGTCTTCGCGATCCAGCTCGCTTTCGTTATGTGCGGGATTCCTATCATCAATCCCGTCGCTGCCCCGAAAATCCGTGATTTCGATGAGGGCGGTGTAGGAGCGCTGGGCGATGAATACGATTCCGAGGCGGCGCCTGAGCTGATCGAGCGCGGCTTGGCGTTCAATGAGCCCGTACTCCTCCGCTACCCGGACCGGCGCCTTGAGCAGGGCAATGAGGTCCGGTTGACGGCAACTGCCGTAGAGCTGCTTGCGGTTGATCTGAAAGCCTCTGTCCTCCCGTCTGATCCGTGGAGGCAGCATTGAACGCTCTTCACCTCCCTGCAACTGGTCTGCCTCCCGCCTGGACGGAAAGCGCCGCCGCTATGGAGATCGGCATGCTCGGCGGGGTGCTGATGCACCCCAACGCCGTTGGCAGCGCGCTTTCCACGGAAATCGAAGCGCGTCACTTCTCGGACGACGGGCTCGGCACCCTCTGGACCCGAATTCGGGCCGTCGCCCTCCGTGGCGATGTCATCGACCTGCGCACCGTGTTGCAGGGCGGCGCCACGACCATCTTCGGGCCGGAGGTCAGCTTCGAACAGGTGCAGGCGCGCATGCTCGCGGATGCGGTGACGCCTTCCCGGATTGCTCAGTATTGCCGAGACATCAAGGCGAACTGGGCGCTGCGCCAGGTAGTCGGCAAAGCCGACATGATCCGAGGCAATATCCTGGCTCATGATCCACGCGAGCTGGTCGAGCGGGTGCTGACCGACCTCGACGAGGTTCGCGACGTGACCCTTGATCGCAAGGGTGCTCGCCGGGCCAGCCTCGGCGCTATTGCGGCCACGGTCGCGATAGATGCCAGGGCGATGCTCGCTGGCACGGGTTTCCGGCCGCCCAGCTCCGGGCTCGCCACGCTCGACAAGCACTTGCCCATGCGCGGGCTCGCTGCTGGCGCGCTGATCATCCTCGGCGGCCGTACCGGCATGGGCAAGACGATGGTGGCCGCATCGATCGCCAATAAGGTCAGCCGCGCCGGTTACGGTGTCGCATTCTTCTCGCTGGAGGTGCCGGGGACGGAAATCGCCGCGCGCTGCATCGCGGAGAACATCGGCGGCAAGGTCCCGCCCTATGGCGACATCCTGGCCGGCCACATCTGCGAAGCGGATCTCGACGGCATCGAGCAGCAGCGCGACGAGCTTCAGCAGCGGCCGTTCTATCTCGACGACACGCCTGCGCTCGGGATGACCGATATCCTGGTCACGGCGAAGCGGGAGGCGGCGCGGTTCGAACGGCAGGGCACGACGCTGAAGCTGGTCATCATCGACCATGCCCAGATCGTGAAGCCGTCGAGCCGCTATGCCGGCAACCGCGTCGGGGAACTGGGAGAGGTCGCGAACGGGGCGAAGGTGCTGGCCAAGCAACTCGGGTGCGCCGTCATCCTCTGTTCGCAGATCAACCGTGCCTCGGAGGGCCGGGACGACAAGCGCCCGACGCTGGCCGATCTGCGCTCATCAGGTGAGATCGAGGAAGCCGCCGACGCTGTCCTGATCCTATACCGCGAGGCCTATTACGCGGCGAAGTCAGAGAAATACCGCAACCGCGATCCTGACGCGCTCTACGAGTTCGAGAAGATTCGGAACGCCGTCGAGGTTGGCGTCGAGAAGAGCCGGCAGGGCTCGCCTGGTCGCGTCACGCTGTGGTGCGATCCTGCTCGCTCGATCGTTGCCGACATGGCGCAGGACTGGCGGTCATGAGCGACGCTACGCAATTCCTGCTCTCTCGCGATTTTTGGAGAGAAAATCTGCCGTTCAGGCAGCAGGCGTTCGGCAGCATCGAGGCGCTGCTTTGGATCGTTGCGCAGGCGGTAGACGGTGATGAGGAGGAGTGGAACTTCGCCTGCCGCGCCGACACGTTGGCAAAGACATGGTCGTGGACAGAGCGAAAGGTCCATCGGTTTCTGCGAGAAATGCAAACCGCCGGCTTCATCCTGCGCGACCACCGGAATGGGCTGCTCATCATCGGTGTGGCCGATCCCGATCGGTGGCGCGTCAGCGCGCGAAGGGAGGCATAGCCATGGCGCGCATCCGATCAATCCATCCCGGAATCTTCACGGACGAAGCTTTCGTGTCCGTGTCTGTGCACGCGCGCCTGCTCTTCATCGGAGTTTGGTGCGAGGCCGACGATCAAGGCATCTTTGAATGGAGGCCGCTCACGCTGCGCATGCGGATTTTCCCGACTGACACCGTCGACATCGCTGCGGTTTTGGCCGAGCTGGCCAGTCTAGACATGGTCCGGTCCTTTACGGCCGATGGCCGCCAGTACGGCGCGGTGCGGAACTTCTGCCTCTATCAGCGCCCGAAGTTCTTCAAGGCGTTGTTCCCGCTGCCAGCGCAAATAGCCCCTTTCGTTGCCGCAAGCGGGAAGGCACAGAGTGGCCCTCTCAACCATTCTCGCGACCTGACGGCGGCTGATAGAAAGCGCCGCCAGCGGCAGCGAGAGCGTGGACAGCAGGAAGTTGTAACGTGCTCAGCCGTGACATCTACCGTGACAGACCGTGACATTCGTGACATTTCGCCGCCCCCTGGCGAACAGGTCCAAAGTCACGGCTCAAGCGTGACAAGTCACGGCTCAAGCGTGACAGAGCACGAAAAGTCACGCGTCAACCGTGACGAACTCTCCCGTGACAGGGAAATGTCACGCCTAATGGAGAGGAGAGGAGAAGAGAGAGATAAATCTCTCTTGGGCGATTCCGATATATGTCACGTCGGAAAGCCCATCAGGACCAAGCCAGCCAGGAAGGCGAAAAACGAGGACTTCGAGCGATTCAGGGCGGCATACCCCAAGCGTGACGGCACCGATCCGAAGGAGCCAGCGCGTAAGCGTTTCGAAGTAGCGGTGAAGGGCGGAGCAGATCCCGAGATGATTATCGCCGGAGCCAAGGCCTTCGCAGCGGCCGAGCGGAAGCGGAACAACGTCGGCAGCCGCTTCATCCCGCATAGCTCGTCCTGGTTGAACCGGCGTGGATGGGAGGACCATCAGGCGCAGCCGTCTGCGAGCCCTGCCGCCGAGGCCGAGAGTTGGCGCATCCCGGTCGATAGCTGGCGCCGCGATCCGTCGACATGGAACAGCCACGCATGGGGGCCGGCGCCGGGCGAACTGGGATGCAAGGTGCCGCCGAGCTTGCTTGTGGGCTTCGCATCGACATCGCCAGGGCAGCGCCAGAGCGCTACCGGCCGCCATTGACCGAGGATAGGACACCGTGACCGCTGAAGACGACACCCCTGCAAAAGCAGGCGCAGAACAGATCCAAGGGCGCTTTCGCCCGGGCCAAAGCGGCAACCCTGCCGGCAAGGCGAAGGGCACCCGTCACCGCACCACGCTCGCCATTGAGGCGCTGCTTGAGGGCGAGGCCGAGACGTTGACCCGGAAGGCCATCGACCTAGCTCTCAACGGCGACATGACGGCGCTGCGGCTCTGCATGGATCGCCTGGTGCCGGTGCGTCGTGATAGGCCGGTCATGTTCGACTTGCCCAGGATCGGCGGCGCCGGTGAAGTTAAGGCTGCGACGGAAGCCGTCCTCGATGCGGTATCGTCGGGCGAATTGACGCCGGGCGAGGCAGCCGAAATCGGCAAGCTCATCGACACCCATCTCAAGGCTATCGAAGTCAGCGATTTCGAGGATAGGCTGAACAAGCTAGAGGCGAACCGCAATGGCCAGTCGTGATAACCTGCGCCGGATCAAAGCGCTTGAGGGTGGAACGCGCGGCCCTTTGCGGGCGGTGGTCGTGGTGGCCAGCACCTATGCGGCGGCGCTGATCGAAGCGCAGATCGAGCGGGAGAGGCTCGGACTCCAGCCGCGCGACCTCGTGCCAACCATTCTGATATCCGGGCGCGCTGCCTGACGATCGGCGGCCGGGCGGTGTGACAGCCGCTGGTTCAGGGCGCCCAGAGAATGCACCCTCCTCCCCCCACGATAGGCCTTCACGGCCGCGCTTGCTCTTTCCGGTCCCGGCGCGGCCAGCGCCGAGATTGCGTTGGTCGAACAAGGAATGCGGTAACGCCGGTAGCGCCGACGATCCAGGCGAGACATGCGACCTGAACGTGTGCGGTAAGCTCCACCTGTTTCTCCGTCGGTAGCCGGCAAGCCGCGTTCAAACCGGCCCAGCGCCCATAGGTTCCGACCGGAACTTGTCTTGATCCGCCTCGCGCGGGTTTTTGCATGTCGGAAGTCGCGCAGGAGCTTGATCATACGCGGGAGCGGTTGGCCTCTAATGGTTCTCGCCGGGAGCGGCCTTGGCACTAGTTCCGACAATCATCGTCAACGGCCGCGGGGTGATGGGCCGCCGGCCTTCAACTGCGCTGGCCGGCGTGGCCGAAAAGCGCTGGAGCGCAGCTCGGCCGACTTTTCCTCGAAAGCAAGATCCCTCCGAGCAGTGCGGGGCCGGCAGCAACTCGGCAGCTCTGATGCAGCAGTGGCGGGCAATCCACTATAGGCCCGGGTTCAACCCGAAGGCTGGGCTCTCAAATCTGCAGCGTGTTAGCGGCGGGGGCACGGCCCTGCGGAGGGTTCCGAAAAGCGCGAGCGCTTGGTGATGCACATGGTCGACGACGCCATCGCCGCATTTGACTGCGGCAGCGCTGATCCGCATCTGCTCGCCGTGCGCCAGTGCGTCGAGCAGGATATCGCCCCTGTAGGCTGTGGAGGCTTGCTGCTGCTCGACCAAGGCCTCACCCGGTTGGCCAATTATTGTAGTGTCGAGCAGTAGCCACCGTCTTGCTGCCGCTACGGAAGGGCGCTTTAATGCATCTTAAGCGGGAAAAACCGTGGGATTTCGTGCTGGAGGGGAAGATGGTTCGCCGCGTCGCATGTGCGGTTTTCGCCGCATCTATGGTCAGCGGGTGCTCTGCTGACTTTAAGGATTTTGCAGAACCTGGGAAGGTATTCGGCACCACACTTGCGAGCAATCAATCCTTGGAGCGAGATGCTTGGCTATCACTGCAGGATGAGAATCGCCTTTTGCTTTTTTTATCGAGTGGCGGGTATAGCTGCGGCGACCCGAACTACAGGCCGCTTCAGCAAAAGCTTAAGGACACCGATATTTTAGCTTCCGTCGAAAAGCGCTATAAATCGAACCCTAGTTTTGCATACTCTCTAAAGCTGATCACTGAGTATGCTCAGCTTTTGGAAAACATCGATGCGGGCCGAAAAAGCAGTGAGGAAACCCTCCAGGCTGTCGCTGCGTTGGTATCGAGCGGCGCAGCAACCGTCCCGGGTGCGGGCCCCTATGTGCCATTGGTGAAGCCGGCAACAGCCGTCATTGAGCGTGTTCGGTTCCTCGCTGTCACCGGAGCGGTGGAAGCACTAGCGCAAGCGTCTGCGCCCAAATTGGATGAGGCGGCACTCTGGCTCGCCGATGCCTTTGACGAGCTGCAGGCAGCACAGAATGAAACCTTTCATCTCTGGGATAGCTGCGCTCGCGAGCGTCTAATCTTCATTCGCGATGCACCACGTGGGAAAGTCGATAAATTTTCCGCTCAGTTCTCCCAAGCCAGTGGGATTGAACTAGCTGATGCCTATCTGGCGTACCGGGAAAAACGCCGGAAACTTTCGGGTGCCGCAGATCTCCGGAGAACGCTCGATAAGCTTTTGGCCTATAACCAAAAGCTCGCGGCCGGCATCGGCGGATTAACCCCGAAGGACGTAGCTAACGCTGCTCGAGAGGTTGTCGAGTTGGAAGCTGCTCGCGATGCCACGGCTGCAGCGAGCGATATCCAGCGCCGCGACGCAAAAGCCACACGACGTGCAAACGAGGCAGCGGCGCGCCGATAAGTTGGGATAAGCCAGTATCGCCCGGCCCATTGTCGCCCGACTTCTGGATTGGGGCAGGCCATCCGATAGAGTTGATATCTGCTCAATTGTGTAAGAATTAAAGACGTGCCAGCATCCTATCCCTTGGTAAGGGGGGATCTCATGAGCATAGTTTCGCACAGGCCAGTCGTTATAGCCGCAAACCTTATTGCGCTGGGCCTGCTGCTAGCGGCCTTATTCGGACATAAAATTCTGCTGGATGATTATATCGGTATTCACAAAAGTCTCCGTGAAGTTGCGGTTGCGCTCTGGGCATTGCTCGTGCCGGGATGGTTCACAATTGAGGAGAGGTGGGCGCCGCCCTCTTCTGATCAAAGCGCGCTTGAAGCATTCAGAACTGCTCAGCAGACCGGTCGGACAATCTGGAGCGTCGTCGGCGCTGCTGTTTTTACCGTGGTTCTTGCCGCGCCTACCAGTTCAGGAATCGAGCAGGCAAAAACGCCGGGTGTGGGGCAGTCCGCGTCAGTCCCTTCGAAATAGTACGCTTAGGCATCGCGCAACGCCTTGCACTGCTCGGGCCTGACTTGAGCAACGGCCCCGCCTACGAAAGGCGGGGCCTCTAGTTTCAGATCAGCAGGTGCCGCCCTTGCCGCCCGACTTGCAGCCGGACGCGCGGCCGCCGCAGTTCGAGCCGTTCGAGGCCTTGTCGTAGGAGTTCGTGCAGTCGGCTTTCGCCTTCGTCGAGAACGAAGGGATGGCGACGAACGAGAGCGCCACGGTGAGCGCAAAAGCGGTGATTGTCTTGGTCATGTCAGCCCCCTGGAAGCCAGCGTCTGATGCGCTGGCGGAAGCAACCTAAGCGAGCCTTAGCCTTCGGGATATAACCTGAAGGTAGCGACCCCACCCTCACCGGCGGGGTTTCCTATTTCCGGTCCCTCATACGGACAGCCCATGCCCGGACAATCAGAGTTCACGCAGCTAATGCGAACTGCGAGCAGCGGAAGTCAGCCGCGCTTTGCGGGGTACAAGGCGCGGAAGGCCCAAACCGAAATTGCGATGGCTATAAGCGGACTTCCCGCGAAGGCGGCGTTATCCATAGCACCGTGCAGGCCCATAGCTGCCGTGATCCGCCAGAGTATCCACGTCAGGGCAACGCTCAGACAGAGGCCGGCAACAATCTTCTTCAGCATAGGCCCCGCCATCTTCTACGCCCGCGACCGCCAGCCATCGGGCGGCTGGTTTTGTGCATGGCAAGCAGCCAGCGTCTCAAGCCATTCAGCGACGGGCTGAGGTACGGCCGCCGAACCGCTTGCCCATCTGCGAGCCAGTCGTTCATCGCAGCTCAGCGCATCGGCGAGGCCCCGCTGCGTCCAGCGCAGCAGGGCCAGGACTTCGCGAAGGCGGTCCGGCGTCACCCGAACAGCCGAAGCGATGCGACGATCGCGCCTACCAGAGCAGCGCCCGCTGCCATGCCGGCGAACCCGACCTGAACCGGGGCAAGGATGGCGTCGCGCGTCAGCTTCCGAGCTTCGGCCGTCAGCTTGTGAGCCTCGGCGGCGAACTTCCGGGTTTCCTCTTGCGCTCGCTCGATGCGGGCAACCTGCTCTTGAATATCCATGGTGTTGACTTCGGCCATCGGGGCTTTCCCTCGAAATCGCCGGGGACCATCCCTCGGCTATGTCCGCAATATGCGGACAAAACAGCGCAATGTCAAGCGCGATTTGAAAGCGGCGGAAAGCCGATGACCGTCCGTGAATGCTGGTGAATGAGTCTGTTAAGATACTGATTTAGTTGAATTATATTCCAAATCCGCGCATACTGTTTCCAGCACCTGGAGGGCATCATGCGATCCGATCGACCGAGACGAACCGCTACCCTGATCTGCGCGGCTGAACCCGAGCTGCGCGCCGCTGTCGAGGCCGAGGCCCGTCGCCGCGACACGTCCATTTCGAGCACCGTCCGTGCGCTGATCCGGGCTCAGCTCAACGCCACGCAGGCGAGCCCTGCCGCCCAGGCGGCGCACTGATGCTGCTTGGGCCGGCCCAGTTCGCGGACCAGACCGCCGCTCACGCGGAGGCAATTGCCGCGCGGCATATCCTGATCTGCGATGATCTGTTGCCAAAGGCAGAGGCGTTACCGGCATATCTCAGCCAAGCGACTGGCTTGAGGGTGTCGACCACTCCGGCCTCCAAGATGCTCACGCGCAGGGATGCAAAGTGCTTCGGGGTGTTCGCGCTTCACCGTGCCTCGGGCCATGGCGAGGCCGAGCTTGTCATCGTCGCTACTAAGGGGTTGCTGCAACGTTCGGTGCTTCGCTATCTCGCGATGTGGATCTTCGAAGGCTGCGGCGTACGACGCCTCGTCTGCCGCATCCCGAGCACCAATGCAGCGCTTCAACACTACGCCCGCCGCAGCGGCTTCGTCTTCGAAGGCCGAGCCGCCCGATACTTTTCCGACGACATCGACGCCTCGGTCTGGGTGATGTTCGCCCACAGTTGCCCTTGGCTTGCGGGAGGACAAAATGGCTGAATGGTGGGAAGCGGCTCCGTTGGCGCAAGATGCTGCGGTGCCTGAAGGAAACTGGTGGGAGGCTGCCCCGCTGGCGCCTGTTATCCCGTCAGCCCCTGTCGAGCAGCCCGGCATGGTCACTTCGGCCGTTCGCGGCGTCTCGCAAGGCTTGACGCTCGGCGCTGGTGACGAGGGGTCGGCGGTCGCCGCAGCAAGCCCGATCCCCGGCGCCGAGCGACGTGCGCGGATATTGCCACTGCCGGACCCGTTCGACCTGCTATCGGGCGGCGCCCGGATGGTGCTGGAAAAGGTCGCTCCCGGAACCTTCGGCGCTGGCGGCGGGCAGGCCTATGACCGTGGCCTAGAAAGCCGGAGAGGTGACGACAAAGTCGCCAAGGACACAAACCCAATCAGCTTCGGTGCTGGCGAGATTGCGGGCGGCGTGGTCCCGGTGGTCGCTGCGGCCGGCGCCGCTCCGATGGCATTCGGATTGCGAGGCGGCCTCGCCACACGGTCAATTATGAGCGCAGGCTCGGGCTTTGGTGTTGGTGCAGTCCAAGGCTTTAATGCCGGTGAGGGTGGGTTCATACCTCGCATCGAGGAAGCGAAAGCCGGCGCGCTTGGCGGCGCTCTCATCGGCGGCGCAGCGCCCGCAGCCGGTAAGGTCGTGGGCAGCGTCATTCAGCGGATCGGCGACGCGCTCGTGAACCGCACCGCGACGATGCCGGGCTACAATAGCCGGGCGGTGCAGATCGTCGCCGACGTTCTCGATGCACAGCGCGCGGTCAAGCCCAACATGCAGCAAGACCTGGCGAAGCTTGGCCCGGACGCCATGCTGATCGATGCTGGCGACACGATGAAGGGCCTCGGGCAAGGCGTGGCACTCCGTCCGGGAGAGGCCCGCGACCGCATTGTGTCTGCACTGACGGATCGCAAGAATGCGGCGAACGGGCGTATCGGCGAAGACCTCGACAACGCGCTGGGCAAGGCGATTCCGCCGTCGCAGGTGGAAGCCGAGCTTTCGGCTGGTCGGCAGGCGGTCGGCGAAGGCTATAAGCCGGCGCTGAGCGAGGCCGGTCCGATCGATACCTCGACGCTTGCGAACACGCTCGACACCATGGCCGAGACGCTGCGCGGGAAGCCGCGAGACGTCGTCGTCCTTGCGAACACGCTCGACACCATGGCCGAGACGCTGCGCGGGAAGCCGCGAGACGTCGTCGTC
>NZ_JBFUKY010000014.1:0-92490 GCF_056400625.1 Allobosea sp. P5_A5 | reverse complement strand
GCCCGTAATCGGGCGGCGCATCGATCCAGCGCCCGCCTGACTTGAGGACATGGACGATCCCGCTGATCACCCGGCGGTCATCAACACGCGGTTTGCCACGCGTGTCCGTCGGCAAATGCGGTGCGATCCGCGCGAATTGCGCATCCGTGAGCCAGAAACGATCCCGATTCATCCGGGCCTCCTCCGGGAAGCCGTGAATCATACAGAGCCAGCGGTGCCAACCTCTTTATGGGTCCGAGCCCTAGTGCAGGCATACGGCCGGTCTGATCACATGCTTGGCTTCGGCGGCCCAACGCGGAATGTCCGATTTCGGGCGACCTTCCAGTGTCCGCTAGTGGCGCATTTCAGGATCGGGAGGATATGCCTAACGGAGCGCGCTCCCTCCAGGCCATTTGTCAGCGAGCATTAGGATGCATTCTCGATCCGTGCCAGGGTGATAACACGTCTCGCATCTGCGGAGACGGATCGGAACATCGTGACATCTCCAGAACTACGTGACGCGCGCTTTATGCGAAGCCTGCTGTCGGCGTCCGACGACTGCATCAAGGTGGTCGACCTCGACGGCAACCTGTCCTTCATGTCGGAGGGCGGACGACGCACGATGGAAGTCACGGACTTCAGCAAGATGCAGGGATGTCCGTGGCCGGGCTTCTGGCCCGACGAGGGCCGCAAGGAGGCCGAACTCGCGATCGACGAGGCCCGCAACGGGCGCAGCTATCGGTTCCAGAGTGCGGCCAACACCGCCGCTGGCAACTCCCGTTTCTGGGACGTCCAGGTCGCGCCGATTATCGGGCCGCAGGGCAAGGTTGAGAGCATCCTGTCGGTGTCGCGGGACATCACGGCCTTCAAGGCGATCGAGGAGCGGCAGAGCCTGCTCGCGCTCGAACTGAAGCATCGCATGAAGAACACGATCGCCCTGATCATCGCGATTGCGAACCAGACCCTCAAGGGCAGTCCCGAGATCACCGCGGTGAAGGCCACCTTCACCGCTCGGCTGGAGACCCTTAGCGCCGCGCAGGACCTGCTAACGCAGGTGGCCTGGTCGAAGGCCACGGTCGGGGACCTCGTCAGGGCGGCGCTCGTGCCCCATGCCGAAGCCGAACGCTTCGAGCTGATGGGGCCCGAGGTCGAATTTTCGTCCAAGTGCGCCCTGGCGATGGCCTTGGCGACCCACGAACTGGCGACGAACGCAATCAAATACGGCGCGCTTCGGCATCCCGAAGGTCGCATTTGGGTAAAATGGTCGATCGCCGACGGCAACTTTCACTTCCGCTGGCAGGAGGTCGACGGCCCGCCCGTCATTGCGCCGACACGGGTCGGCTTCGGTTCGCGCATGATCGAGAAGGCGTTGGCCGGCTACTTCGGCGGAACGGCCAAGATCGACTATCAGGAACGCGGCGTGGTGTTCACGCTGGATGCACCCGTCGAAGCGCTGACGTCCGAGTAGGCTAGGCGGCCATCCGCAGCGCGGCGATAACCTGCTCCGCGCGATACGGCTTCCGGATATAGAGCACCTCAGCCGGCAGCTCGACTTGCGCGGGGACGACCCGGCCGCTTGAGACCACGATCGTGATCGGGGGCCATCCGTCCCGGACTGCGTGGGCCAAGCGGATGCCGTCCATGGAGCCCGGCATCTCGATATCCGTGAAAACGAACGCGATGTCGTGTCGGGCCTTTAGGATCGCGATCGCTTCGTCGGCATGGGCGGCCTCGATGGTGGCGAACCCAGCTTCCTCGATGAATTCAACAGCGTCCATGCGAAGGATCGGTTCGTCTTCAACGATCAGTACGACGAGCTTTGCCATGGTGCACTTTCAGTCGTGAATGGACTGAACCGGCGACGGGCAAGGATGTTGCGTCAAATTGCAAAGATTGCACGCTACGACCTCTGCGTGCGGTCGCGTTCCCATTTCACAAGCGCTTGTCGTCCTCTCAGCCGTGATGCCTGCCATTACCTCCTTCGGATAAGGGCGACGTGATCGGTCAAGTCATCGAGGGCGCATTTACGGTCCTCGACAGCTTCGAGGTGGCCACCGAACAGCGCGAGGGAATGCAGGCGCTACACCTCACCGATGGCGAACAGGGTGCGTTCGCCCGCGCCGCGCTGGCCCTCAAATAGGACGACGAGGAAACCCCAGCCCCGATCACCGACGCACAGCTTTTGACGCCGCGCCGCTACGAGGATCGCGGTTCGGACCTCTGGACCACCTTCAGCCGCGTGCAGGAGAATTTGACCAAGGGCGGTTTGACCGGCCGTACCTGTCGCGGACGTGCGACCCGGACGCGCCCCGTCAACGGGATCGACCAGAACGTGAAGCTCAACCGCGGCCTTTGGGTGTTGGCCGACGAGCTGCGCCGCCTGCGGGCCTGACCGCTCGCCGGGCACGGCTTCGGCCGTGCCCGGCGCCATTTTCTGAAGTGCCGCCCCCGCGCGGTGCTAAGACCCGGTGCGCGGGCCAAAAAATCGAGGCGGACAAGCCGCCGCTTTCAAAATTGGGCGAGCTTCGCTCGCCAATGACTCGATCACGAAGCGGGGGCTGCTTTTTCGTCAATAACGATCTATGTTGCGTTTACAGGTCTTGACAGAAAGATGGGCGACCGAGGGAAGTTGAATGGCGAGCGGGCCGACCAGGACAGCAGAGGAATTTGACGCGCTGCGGCCGTTGGTGGGGCGCCTGGCGCTTGATACCGTCGAGATCGCCCGCGCCGTGCTGGTTGACGGCATGAAGACCTCCGAGGCCGCGAGCCGCTACGGCATGACCCGGCAACGCGTGCACGGGATCGTGCAGCGCTTCCGCGCTGCGGCCCAGGAGGTTCCGACGGGCTGGCGTCGGATCGAGATATGGTTGCCGCCCGAGCTGGCGACGCAAGTGGAAGCGATGGCCGAAAAGGCGCGCGCCGACTATACGGCTGGAACTTCCAAGGGTAGCTCCGGATCGGACTGAAAACGGCCCGCACCGGATTGTTCCTGATATGTTCTTTATGTTTGCCGTGGTATAAGGGCAACATCGTCCCGAAAAGGACCCGTTTAAGGACGGCTGGAAGTCTAAACGAATTCAATTCCTTGCGAGTCCCGAAACGCTGTCCCAGAATCGAATCATGAAAATAGGTTACGCCCACGTCTCGACCGACGATCAGAATCTGGACCTGCAGCGCCGAGCTTTGCAGGTCGCCGGCTGCGAGAAGATCTTTGAGGACAAAATTTCCGGTGCGTCCACCAAACGGCCCGGGCTGGATAATGCCTTGGCTTATAGCAGCCCTGGCGACGTGTTTGTGGTCTGGAAACTCGACTGTATTGGGCGCTCGCTTTCGCATCTCATCACGGTAGTTCAGGAGCTAGGCGCCAAGCAATGCGGCTTCCAATCGCTCTGCGAAGACATCAACACGACGAACGCTGGCGGACGCGCCCTGTTTCATTTCATGGGATCGCTTGCTGAATTTGAGCGCGCGCTGATCGCGAGACGCACCAAAGATGGGCTTGCAGCCGCCCGCGCGCGCGGCGTGCGGATCGGGCGACGCAAGGCAATAAATCCCGATCAGCTCAAGCATGCGCGTGCTCTGTTGGAAGCCGGCGAGCGACCCACCGATATCGCCCGGAGGCTGCAGGTAGGTCGATCAACGCTCTATCGCGCTCTTGACGTGCAACATGCTGAGAAAGGCCAAACCGCATGAATATGGCGCTGTCGAAACCGAAGACGCGCCAGAAGCCTAGTGCTTTGGACCTGGAGCCGGTCCGCATTGAATTATCCCGCGCCCGCTTCATGGCGCGGGCTTGGTCGGAAACGATCCCTGAACCGCTTCGCACCGCCCAAGCCGCGCTCTTCGCGCGGGCGGCGATCGAGGAATTTGCCAGCGCTGTCGCGCCGGCTTTAAAGTTAAGCTCGCCCTTTGCGACCGTTAAGGGAAGGCTCGATAGCACGGCGCAACACCTAGCGCGCTCGATGGGGCGCCTTGCAGCCACCCTGTCCGTCATGGAGGGGTGCAACACCCTCACCAGCCTCTATACGACGCTGCTCCCCGGCAAGGAGCGAAGCTCTCTTGGCGCGTTCTACACGCCATCAGCGCTGACCCAGCGCCTCCTTGACCTTGCGGACGAAGGCGGGGTTGATTGGAAGACGGCGCGCGTGCTCGATCCCGCCAGTGGCGGCGGCGCATTTTTGCTGGAAGCTGCGGCGCGGATGCGCGCCGCGCTCGCCGGCAGCGAGCCTGCTTTCATCCTCGCCCAGCTCGGCAATCGCCTTTCCGGTATGGAACTGGACCCGCACGCCGCCTCTCTCTCAAGCCGCGCTAGAGATAACCCTTGCGGACCTGGCGCAGGCTAGCGGTCGCGACGTGCC
The DNA here is from genome assembly GCF_056400625.1 of Allobosea sp. P5_A5. Lineage (NCBI taxonomy): Bacteria > Pseudomonadati > Pseudomonadota > Alphaproteobacteria > Hyphomicrobiales > Alloboseaceae > Allobosea > Allobosea sp. P5_A5. Next base: position 88,153 of record NZ_JBFUKY010000014.1, on the reverse strand, counting down.
GTTATTCGTCAAGGTTTGCGACACGTTGGAAGAGGAGCCCTCCGCAGTCTATGACCTCGTTGTCGGCAACCCGCCCTATGGTCGGGTGCAGCTGACGGCCACGCAGCGCCTTCGTTATGCCCGCAGCCTCTACGGCCACGCCAACCTCTATGGCGTCTTTACCGATATCGCGCTGCGCTGGACGCGTCCCGGTGGCGTGATTGCCTATCTCACGCCGACGAGCGTGCTAGGGGGCCAGTATTATGCGGCGCTGCGACAGCTGTTGGCCGATGAGGCCCCTCCCGTCGCAATCGACTTCGTTCATGCGCGTAAGGGCGTCTTCGAGGACGTGCTGCAGGAAACACTTCTTGCCCTCTACCAGAAAGGGGGAGCGCGGACCCGGTTTCAGGTCCACTATCTCAACGTCGATAGCGAACGACAGGCGCGGCTTACCAAGAATGGTAAGGTTGGCTTGCCCGTAGATGCGGCCGCGCCCTGGCTGGCACCGCGCGAGCCGTCCCACGTCCGGCTGATCGCCGCGGCGGAGTGCCTTTCCTCCCGCTTGGCCGATTGGGGCTATAAAGTTTCAACCGGCCCGCTCGTATGGAACCGCTTTAAGCCGCAGATGCGGGCCAGAGCGGGCCGCGGCCTGCACCCCTTGATTTGGGCGGAGGCCGTAACGGCGGACGGCCGTTTCGTGTTTCGCGCCGATAAGAAAAACCACGCCCCCTACTTCAAGCCAGAGCGGGGTGATGAATGGCTGATCGTGGACCGTAGCTGCGTACTCGTGCAGCGAACAACGGCGAAGGAGCAGCTGCGCCGGCTCATTGCAGCCGAGCTGTCGCAGGAATTCATCGAGACGCACGGTGGCGTCATCGTTGAAAACCATCTCAACATGGTTCGCGCGACGAGCACTCCGAAAGTCTCGCCGGCTGCCGTTGCTGCTATACTCAATAGCGACACGATCGATCAGGTATTCCGCTGCATCAGCGGCAGCGTCGCCGTTTCGGCTTTCGAATTGGCGGCCATCCCCTTGCCCCCGGCTTCGGCAATGGCCCGATCGAGCAGATGGTTCGGCGCGGCGGGACGCGGGCCGCGATCGAGAAGGTGCTGCGCGCTGCCTATGGGTTAGATAAGGCATGAGCCTCCCCCCTCTACTTCCCTGGCCCGAGATTCGCGTCCGCTTGCCCGTTATTTTTCCGGAAGGCTCCGCCAATCGCGAGCACTCTATCTGGGATATTTCGGCCAAGACCATTTTCGTCATGCTCTATGCCGGCGCGGTCGAAGGGGCGGGCCTCTGGGTGCGCCCCGACCAAGTCACGCGCATGACCGATGACCAAGCGGCGCAGGTGGACAACGATGCCAGGCTGGTATGGGCGAAAGAATCCGTTCGGCCGAGCAAGGCCGATGTGCCCGGCCGCTGGTATGCGGTTAATACGCGCGAATCGATCCGCGACGACACGATTCGCTACGCGCTGATCCAGAACGGCGCGGTGATCGAGCGGCCCGGCCTCTCCACCACCTCGCCGGCCGGACGTTACGCGCTGCAGGGTGATTTCACCGCCCTCCTAACACCAGACCTCGACGAGGCCACCTTCATTGCGAAGGCGACAGCGTGGCGCACCAAACACCTGAACGCCGGCGCTCTCGCCCGCATCGCCATCGTCCGCAAGGGCGCGGCCGGTGGGGGTGAATATGAACTCGTCACCTTTCCGAACGGCGAAGCTCGCCGCATGACAACCGGCCCGAGCGCCGACATTTCCAAGGCTGTCATCGAGGTTTTCGCGCCAAATTCCTGCAAAAGCCGGGCGTGATCGCCTTAAGCGAGAGCGGCAACAAAGTCGTCGCACGGGACGACGAACTGGCCAAAGCGATAGGTCTGACGATTCCGGCCGACAAGAGCCTGCCGGATATCGTCCTCGTCGACCTTGGCCCCGCTCACCCTCTCCTCGTCTTTATCGAGGTGGTGCATACGGACGGGCCGGTGAACGAGGCGCGGAAGACCGCCCTCCTCCAGATCTCGGAGGGCGCGGGCTTTCCCTCCGAGCATGTCGCCTTCGTGACGGCCTATCTCGATCGTGCCGGCCAGCCCTTCCGCAAAACGGTGAGCAGCCTCGCCTGGGGGAGCTACGCTTGGTTCGCGTCGGAGCCGGAAAGCCTCATCGTCTTCAGCGGCAAGCCGCTGCAGATCGAGGGAAACTGACGCTTATCGCCGCTGCGCAAAGACGAGCGTGCGCGTGGCGAAATCTAATAATTCCTGGTCGTTAATCGCCGCCGTTTCCCAAGCTGGATTCGAGTCATGGTGAAAGCGGTTCGCATAATCGAGCAGTGCACGCAGCTCCGTCGTGTCGGCGACATCGAGAATTTGGCTCGGCCCGCCATGCTGCTGCTGGCAGATGCCGATGAACGGCCCGAGCAGCGCGTCCGGCGGGAAGTCGGCTGGATAAGCGACGCGCATGAAGGCTTCGAGGATAGGCCGCAATGCAGCCGCGACGGCGCGCTCGGTCGCAGGGTTGCCCGCGCGAATATATTCCCGGACCTGCTGATGCCGCCGATCGTGCTCCGTGATGCAATCTTGGCGCACGTCCCAGACCGCGAGCGTCGAGCCCGCTCCGTCGCGGACAATCCGCATGGCGGAGCGAGTTACCTTGTCGGCACCCTCCCAGATTGCACAGAGAAACGGCTTCGAGTGCGAGAGCACTAGCATCTGGCTAACCCGGCCATAGAGCCGTTGCATTTCCTGCACTGTCGTTAGCGAGCGGTGTTCATCGAGACTAGTCATGGGATCGTCGATCACGACGATCTTTTGTCCCAGCTGCGGCTCCTGATCGAGCGAGGCGAAGAAAAAGGCGAGCGCGAGGGTATTCCGGTCGCCGGCGCTCAATGTGTTCTTGAACGAGGGGCCACCCTCCCCCGTCAATGCGACCGCGACGTTATTGATAAGCACCGTGTAGTTGGCCGAGGAGCCGCCGCGATTGTTGACCGACGTGACCGAGCCGAGCCGGAAGCCGGCGTTAAACCGCCGGAGGTATTCATTGATCGCCGTTTCGTAGGCGGGAAAGATGTTCTGGCGGTACTGGTCGAGCGCCGCGCGTGCCTGCACACGCCGGGCTTCGGTAGCCGTTTTTGCCGCTTTCTCGTTAAGGTATCATCGCATAGCGCGGCCGTTGCAGCATCAGTGGCGACATGCGCGGCGGCCGCCTGTTCTTTGACGATCGCGATCGGGGCGTTCCGAGCCTGCAGCGCCGCCGATAGGCCGGCGATTGCGGTGCGGTGCACATCATAGGCGTCGATCGCCGCGATGGTTTCGGCAGAGAGCGTCATCGCCTCAAGCGGTGCTGTCGCTTTGGCGCGCAGGATTGTCAGCACGGCGTCCCGCGCTGTCGCCCAAGCGCGCGCGATTGCGGCCGTGTCCACATCGATGTCGGGAACATCGGTGAAGGCCCGCCAGAACTCGCGATTTTCAACAGCGACCCGCACGGCCCGCTCAAATGCCGCCGGCACGTCACCCGCGTGCGCCGTGTTGATCCCCTGCCCTATCTCCCGAATCGCAGTTTTCAGGGCCTCATAGGCTTCGCTGAAATAAGCCTGGTAATGCTGGATCAATACCGAGCCGGCGAGGTCCTGGGCACAGAAGGGACAGGCGTCATGGTCTTTGCCTTTCGATGCACCGGCGATCCGGCCCATGCCTTCGCCAACCCATGCCTCGCCGCCTTTGCCGAGGCTTCGCAAATGCTCGCGCACACGGGCCGCTGCGCCCGCGTCAAGGTCGGGGAGGTTGCGCGCCAGGAGTGCATGGATCGTCGCAACGTCGAAGCCCGGCAGGCTGAAGGGAATAAAAGCCGCCCGTTGACGGATCACGTCGGCAGAAAGTGCCGCGGCTAGGTTGCGCTCGGCTTCCTGAATCTTGGCGTCGATGGCGGAATCAGCGGCCAGGGCGCAAAAGGCATCAATAGTCAGCGTGCCACGGGCCGCAGCCGGGATTGCGTCCCCCTTCGTCCGAAGATCCCGATTGTGTTCCTCAACCCGCGCGACATGCCCCTGCAGCGTCGCGTTCAGCGCCACGCCTTGCGCGCCGAGGATCAGCTCATGAAGGTTTTGCCGGTGCGCTGTCTCGATCGCGATTCCGGAACAGACGTTCGCGGCGACAAAGGCGTCATCGAAAACTGCGATACGCGGCAGCGGGGCCGCCCAGGCGCCGTTCTGAAAAACAAGCGGCGCACCGGCAAAGGTGAGGACGACATGCGGCGGATTTGCCGCACCGAGGCGCCGGCGCTCGTCGATCAACCCCGGCTCACCCGTGTTGAGCGAGCGCAGGACCGCCGCGATGGTCGTCTTGCCTCGGCCGTTCTCCGCATAGAGCAGGGAGAGCTTCGTCAGCGGGAGTTGAGCGCCAGCGTTGACCGAATCAAATTGTCCAATGTTTCGCAGCAATGAGATGCGTTCAAAGACCATCGTTAGGCCGGTACTTCGAGCGGCAGTTCCGGATCGGCATAGCGTCCGTTTGGGCCAGGGCGCTGATTGACCGGAAAATAGCCGTAGAGTGTCGCTGGACTGACTTTCAGTCGGCGCGCCGCTTCCGCGAAGGACACCGGGGGATCGGCCGACAGCATCGCTCGCGCAACAACCAGGTCCTTTTCTGTCAGCTTACGGGGCCGTCCACCCTTCCTCCCTCTCGCCCGAGCCGCTTCTAAGCCGGCCTTCGTCCGGTCGCGGATCACGTCCCGCTCGAACTCAGCGAGAGCGCCGAACAGGTTGAACGTCAGCCGGCCTGCGCTTGTGGAGGTGTCGATCGTCTCATTCAGCGATCGCAGCTCGATCCCGCACTTGCGCAGGCCTTCGACCGTTTCGATAAGTTGGCTCAGCGAGCGTGCGAGGCGATCGAGCCTCCAAACGACGAGGGTGTCACCCTCGCGCATATAATCGAGTGCTGCCGCCAGCTCCGGCCGTCCACGGTTAGCGCCTGACGCCTTCTCCGAGAAGATGCGCGCGCAGCCGGCCGCCTTCAGGGCGTCGAGCTGCAACGCCGTCTCTTGGTCTGCGGTCGAAACCCGCGCGTAGCCGATCAATCCTGCCATTCCGATAGCGATCTCCGTCGAAAACCCGTCAGGACCCGCCTGTTTCCGACAGGTAGGTTTTCGATAGGGTTTCCGATGGATTTTAGCCGGTCAAGCGGCAGTTCCGACCGGCGGACTCGACGTGTCGAAAAACCCTCGTTTTCTGAGGATGTCATAACACGACGGCGTCTTGCGAAGTGACCCATTGAGGTGATATGGCCGTAGGTGACGAAATGACATTCATGAACAGGAGGTCAATCATATGGTTCGAGTCAATGTCCTCCCAAATGGTAGGCTTGTCCTGCCGGTTGTGCTGCGGAAATCGCTTGGGGTGGAAAAGGGCGGCCAAGTCATGGCAGAGGTCGTGAATGGCGAAGTGCGGCTCACGACGCCTGATGTCTCGCTCGATCGAGCAAGGGCCCTTTTCCGCAAATATGTTCCGGCTGGCACATCAATCGCCGACGAGGTCATTGCTGATCGACGAGCCGAAAGCGCGCAGGATGTGCAAGGCGACCCGGATAGCAGAGTGAAGCGTTGATGCCGGCTTGCGTCATCGACACGTCCGCTGTCTTTGCGGACCTGAACGAAGAAACCGGGGCCGAAGAGGCAAGGCGCTGGCTGCGGGATGCGGCAATTTCCGCCATCAATCTTCAGGAGATCGTTTCCAAGGCGCTCGATAAAGGCGTTCCAGCCGCCGGAATACCGGCGCTGATCGAGGCTCTCCGCCTTGACGTGCGTTCCCTCGATCATGACCTCGCTGTGGCGGCGGGACTGATGCGCGACGCTACCAAGCGCGTCGGTCTTAGCCACGGAGATCGTGCCTGCCTGGCTCTGGCGCGGAAGCTGGGTCTTCCTGCCGTCACGGCTGATCGGGCGTGGGCGGAAATTGCTGAAGAAATTGGAGTGAAAGTCGTCCTCGTCCGATAGCCCAAGCCGAGCAAGAGCCCGCCGGCTGATTCATTTGTGAATCGAAAGCGGGCTATTGATTCAAAGAAGTCATCGGACAGACAATCGCCAGTAAAGTAGAATCTGCGCCATGTTTGGCGCAGCCGAAGACCTTCCCGACCCAATCGAACTCGCGGCCATCGATGCTGCGCGCAATATTCGCCGGCGCTATGCGATCATCACCAGCGTTGACCTGTTCGGCGCGATCATCGTCGAAACACGCTGGGGCCGCGTCGGTGCGCGGGGCCAGGCCAAAGCCCTCTCCTTCGAAGACCGTACTACCGCTGACCGCTATATCGCCTCGACCCTGCGCCGCCGTTCCACATCCTCCACGCGGATCGGCGTCACCTACGAGCGGATAGACGGCAAACCCTTGTCGTAACCAGACCTGGCAGGACCTCCCTTCCCTCGCGCCCAGGCTTGCACGGTGCAAGACTTCACGGACCTTATCCTCGACCTCTTTCCAAGGACTGCCGTCGACCTGTCGCCCGATCGCAGTTGCCCACCGCAACCGTCACGGCCTCTATCTGGCTTGATCTAATCCGGACCGGCTTCGCCTCGATCGTCCTGGCGCAACGGTTCGGCCTGCGGCTTTTTTCCGCCGCCTTCGGCTTTGCATCGCGAAGCAAAAAAGCCGCGCCTCGCCGTTCCCCGCGCGAGCGCGGTGCGCGTCCGATCGTCCAGATTCACCGATCGCCATCGAGGCCGCGGCGGTCGCGGCTCGAGCAACTGAAAGGCTTCAACATGGCGACCATCGGCACCTTCACCAAGTGCGGCAACGAGTTCAGGGGTTCGATCATCACCCTCAGCGTCCAGGCCAAGAACGTCCGCATCGTCCCCGAGGATACAAACGGCAACGACAAGGCGCCCAGCCATCGACTCGTCGCCGGCGACGTCGCCTTCGGCGCCGCGTGGAAGAAGACGAGCCGCGAGGGTCGCGATTATCTTTCAATCAAGCTGGATGATCCGAGCTTCGCGGCTCCGGTCTATGCCAGCCTCACCGAGAGCGACGACGGCACCTTCGCCCTCATCTGGTCACGCTGACTAGCCAGGCCGCCCTGCTTCGGCGGGGCGGTTCTCAGGCAGTGGCTGCGGTGAAGTTGCCGATCTCTACGGAGCGATCGGCAAACGTCGCGGTGATGTGCATTTCGCCGCCCATCGCGGCAATCAGCTCGCGTAGCGTGCTCACCTTCATGTCGGGCCGACGCACCAGCTTGGAGATGGCCGGCTGCTGCACGTCCAAGACGTTCGCCAGCTCCTCCTGGCTGATGCCCAGCCCCTCGCGCAACTGTTCGAGGCTGACCATCTCGGCCGCCAGCTTCGCCTTACGCGCCTCGCCGCGCGTGCTGCGCTCGGGGCTCCACCCCTTCTTGAGGTCCGAAAACGGGCGATGTCCGCTCATTTTAGCAATCCTTCCTTCTTCAGTTCCTTCAAATGCACGTCGTAAAGATCGTCCGCGATCGGGATCACCCGATCGTAGAAGCGGTCGTCCCCGGTCTTGTCGCCCCCGATCAACAATATCGCCGATCGGCGCGGGTCGAAGGCGTAGAAGATCCGCAGCGGCCGCCCCTCGCTCTGGACCCGCAGTTCGCGCATGTGCGAGTGCCGCGAATTGCTTATCCCGGAGGAATGCGGGAAGCGTAGGTTCGGTCCTTGCGCGATCAGCAAGTCGACGGTGAAGTCGATCGCATCCTGGTCGGCTTCGCTCAGATCGACGAACCAGCTCCCAAACTCATCGGTGTTCTCTACGTCCCAGGTCATAAGCAACCGTATTCCATGTATGGAATATAATCGAGATGGCTTTCGAGATCAATAAGACGCGGGCGCGACCCTGCGGGCACGGCTCTATCTCCGCCTGACGGCTCCGACCGAGCCACCGTGCCGGCGTCTCGGCGCAGTCGCGTGACGATCCTCGCGTAAGGGGCGGCCGGGCCGCCCGCAGGGTGCCGGCGACGCCGGCGAGATCCTCATGTTCAGTCGGGGAAAGGGGCGCGCCGCCCCCTCTCCCCAGCAACGACAATCAGCCGGGCCGTGGCTTACTCGGCTGCGCCTCGCTGCGCCCGCTCCACCCCGGCAGATTCTCGCTGCCCCCTCTCCTCCGGCTGTTCCGCACGAGCTCGGGAGCGATGGCGAGGGCCATCGCCCTACTGGCGATTTGAAGAAGGAAGAGAGACATGACGATCCAATATATCCCGCTGAACGATCTAGTCCCGAGCGCCCGCAACCTGCGCAAGGTCAGCCCCCATCGCGTCGTCTGGCGCGATAATGGCGTCGTAGTGCCGGAACGGCGCGGGACCGAAAACCAGGGTCGTTTGCCGTACCAGGTCGCGCATCCGCCTCGTCTCGTCCTCGCCGACCGCGAGAACGGCAGGATCGTCGGAGAGAACATCGAGGCTGATCGACGGCTGGCTTCCGTTCGAAAGGAGAATGGTTCGAGCGTGCCGCGCGGCAAGGACAGGAGCATCTACGAGCCGGTCGAGCGGCGTCGTCGCGAACCGTAGGACAGCGGTGTCTGCGTTCGCCCGATCAAGGGAAGTAAAGGGGGTAAGGCCGCCAGGCAGGCGCAGGCCAGCGGTTATCGGAATCGCGGCGGACGACCAGCCGCTGGGATAGAGCAAGACGCGCTGCCAAGGCACTGTAATCATGTCCTCCCGCATCGATCGGTGGTCGGCCAGATATTGGAAGTCTGCGGTGATCGTCCGGGCTCCGTGCCGCACAGGAATGTGGAAGGCGTAGACGTCGAACGGATCGCGGCGCCATTCGACGCGCTTGCCATCCACGCTGACAATCAATCCCGTGAGCGAAGCGACGGGCACAGTCGGCGCATGGCTCGCCGTCTCCCACTGTGGGTAGAAGAGGATGAGATCACCGTCTCCCTGTACCGGAATGACTTCGTGGGTCTTGATAATGCCGTGACGCGTGTCGGTTGCATCCACGTCTAATTCGATGCTTCCCCGAAACGGCCTGCTCGCCAGGGAGCTCGATCGACAAAGCTGCCCGGAGCCGCAGGTGGCTTGCGCGTGCGCGGGGCGTACTGGAAGGCTACCGAGTAGTGCTGCCAGAACGAAGACGATGACGAACAGTGCCGATGAGCGACTGACCCGGGATTGCAGCATCGCTCCTCGCTTTAAGTTCACACCCCCCCTACATACGGGCGTGAGCTAAGCGCATCACAATCGTCGTTCGTTGATACCATTCCTCCGAAACGCCACGGCCTTTTCTCACGAGAATGCTGGGATGCGGAGTCCGCTCGCCAGCATATCCAGAAACAGCCGCACCTTGAGCGAGACGTGCCGGCGCGTCGGATAGACCGCGCTGATCGGGTACGTCTCCGTTGTGTATTGCGGCAAGACCGGCGCTAATCGCCCGGCCGCGAGATCCTCGCCGATTATGAAATCCGGCATGTAGGCCACTCCTTGCCCAAGGCACGCTGCCTCGCGAAGCGCTGCTGCACTGTCGAAAGTCAGGTGCGGCTCGCTGTCGATCAGTCTGGCAACACCGCTGGCGTCGTGAAGATGCCAGCCAAAGGGGCGACCGTGGCTCCCGAATGCCAATCTACGGTGGCTCGGTAGATCATGGTGGGAAAGAAGCGGCGCACTAGCGTCAAGATAGACTGGAGCCGCACACACGATCGCCTTCGATCTGGCTATGACGCGCGTTATGCAACTGCCGTCAGAGGGTACGTTGCCAATCCGAACGGCCAAATCATAGCCGTCGTTCAGGAGATCGACGACGCGATCAGTGAAACTTACTTCCGCTTTCAGGTTGGGCCAGGCCAGAAGATAGCGATGTAAGACGGGAAGGATGCAGGTTCGACCGACCGCATCGGGGACCGTCATTCTCAGCGTGCCAGACGGTTCGGCGTGATCCTGGCGGATCAAGGCCTCGGCTTCGTCGAGCTCGGCCAGTATCTGGCTGCACCGTTCGTAAAAGGCCTGCCCCTCCACCGTCAACCCGAGCCGGCGGGTCGAACGGTGCAATAGGCGGGTGCCCAATTGTTCTTCAAGCCGGGCGATTGCCTTGCCGACCGCGGAGCGTGTCTGGCCGGAGCGTTCGGCGGCCCGGGAGAAGCTTCCATCATCGGCGACGGCGACGAAGACGCGGATCGCAGCGAGATCATTTAATTTGCTCACCGCACGCTCCATTATGGGGACTATTTATCCGCAATCTTAACCAGCAGAATAGTTTATGGCCCCTCTAGGAAACAAAGTCGACACAGCAAGCCGGTTGCGCAGGCGTGATGCTGGAGCGGGCGACGGGCTAGCACGAATGCACGCCCGCCTTTCCAGATGGCCTGGAGAATGATCGCCGGGCCTACGAAGCGACACTGAGCGACATCAAGACCCGAGGATTTGCAGATGCCTACCCCTTATATCGGAGACGATCGGATCGATCACCACGTCGTGCCGACAGCGGGCGAGGCGATGACCGCCAGTCACGCCTTAGGCCAGGAAATCAAGCATGTACTGATCGTAAACGGGGGCGCTCAGCATGCGTTCGCTGCCGGCAGTCTCAACGCCATGCTTGCAGACGTCGCTGGCGACACCGCAGCATCGGCCGGCGCGACATACGAGTTGACCAAGGTTTTCGAACCCTATGATCCGGAAGAAGAGGTCCAGCGATTTCTCCGCGCGGATCTGATCGTGTACCAGATGCCCGCGTGGTGGATGGGGACGCCATGGCCGATGAAGCGCTACATCGACGAGGTGTTTACCACGGGGTACGGGCGCCTGTATGCGCACGACGGCCGCACCCCAGACAACCCCGATGGGGTTTACGGAAGTGGCGGCCTCCTTACAGGCCGGCGCTACCTTATCTCGGCGACGTGGAATGCGCCTGAGAGCGCATTCAGTGCTCCTGGAGGGATGTTCGAGCAACGCGGTGTGGAGGCGTTGTATTTCCCCTTCCACAAAGCGAACCAGATGTTGGGTCTGACGCCCTTTCCGACCCACGTCTTTACGGACGTGATCAAAGACCCGAAGATCGATCGCGACGTCGAGCGGTATCGCAAATACCTCACATCGATCTTCGAAGGCTGTGCCGACGCGGTCGGCCCCTTGCCGCGCTAGCATCCTGCCGGCGTGGTAGTCTCGGCATCATCGCAGCCGAACCAGAGAGCGATGCCGCGACCGAGTTCCTCCGTATCGCCGAGATCAGTCAAGGGGGTGCGAACGGCGAATGGAACAGGCTGTGTGTCGAACGACGGCACCGGGTGGGCTGCTGAGCAACGCTCTGAGCCCCAAGACATCCGTGTAGAAGGCGCGAGCGGCAGCGAGATCTTTCGTTTGGATGCCGATCAAATGGGGCATGACGGGTTTCGTTCTGTGCGCAACATGCTAGTATCAGTGAGGTGATATTGTACAAGGGCCCTGATATGTCAATAGCAGACATTAGGAAGTTCTGGTTAAGGGATAGCAGCACAGGCGCTTAATCTAACAGTGCACCTAGCCCTAGCAGATGTGGAGGCGTCAACTTGCGACCGTCACGAGCGCGGTCTCGCTGGAATGCGGGAGCGCTTGATCTGGGCGCGGTCTCAATCCTGCGGCTCAACGATAGCTTAGCCTGTTGGCAGCTACCATCGATGGAGTGGTTTTCGTTCATTTTCTCGCAGGCGGCCTTCATAATATGAAAGTGATCTGCGCCGGCAGCCTATCAAAATTTGTGCCCGACGCATTTGTGAGAACGCCCGATGTATACGATTGCGTTCCTGCTGTTGCCTGAGTTCTCCCTGCTGGGAGCCGTCTCGGCGACGGAGACGCTGCGAGTTGCGAATTCGCTCTACCCCGAAGCGCCCTTCCGCTCCCTATTCGTGCACGATACGCAAGAGCAGGTCGCGTCGAGTTCCGGGATTGCGCTGCAGGCTGAGATGCATGTCCGCAATCTGAAGGAGTTCGACGCGCTGGTCGTCCTGTCTAGCTTCCGGCATGACAGCTACGAGAATGCCGAGACGCTGAGCCTGATCCGGCGCTTCGATCGGCATGGCAAGATGATCGGCTCGATCGAGAGCGGCGTCTACCACCTCGCCAAGGCCGGCGTGCTGAACGGCCATGTGGCGACGGCGCATTTCAACAACCTGCCAATGTTCGCCGCGCTCTTCCCGGAGGTTAGCTTCGTCAAGAAGGTCTATACCTGGAGCGAGAAGCGCATGACCTGCGCCGGTGGCGCTGCGGCGACGGACATGATGCTGCATCTCGTCTCCGAGCATCTCGGCAAGGCGGTCGCGGCCCGCGTCGCCAACATCATTATCTTCCCATACCGGCGCGAGATCGGCGCCTATCAGGACGATCTCTTCACCTCGGCCTATAATGGCTTTCCCCAGCCGGTGAGAGAGGCCTGCCGGATGATGGAAGAGGCGATCCACCGGCCTCTGGAGATCGAGGCGATCGCGGAACAGGTCGGGCTCTCGCGCCGGCATCTCGACCGGCTGTTCGAGATCGCCTTCAACTGCTCGACCTTCGACTACTACCGGATGATCCGGCTGGCGCGGGCGCGCAAGCTAGTAAAGGCGACGCGGATCGAACTCACGGCCATAGCGATGCGCTGTGGCTTCCGCTCCTATCCGCGCTTCCTCGAACGCTATCGTGAGGCCTATGGCGTCCCTCCCTCGGAAGATAGGGCCTCGGAGCTGCCGCAGCCGACGCAGCCGGATCGGGTCTCGCCACTGACGGACCTGCACCCCTATCAGGCGCAGCTCGACCCCAAGCGCATGGTTTAAGGCGCGACGCGACCATCAAGCCGTGTTGGAGCGACGTCAACTGGTGGCTTCCGTATCGGGCGTCCATAGCGGGAACTTTGAATGTCCAGGGCGAGAGTATCAGCAATCTCTACTTTTCCTAAAGATCATTTGATAATGATTTGGACGAAATCAATATTCGCTCCGTGAATACTGATTTAATAAGCTTAAATCCCGTCTTTCCCGATTTATCGTGCTGCGCGCATGGTAAATACTTCGCCAGTGAGCCGCCTGCGCTTTTCCGGCCTGATTTTTGGTCAAGAGTACTGAAACAACACGAGATGCGAGCGTCAAAGACGCCGTCAAACAAGAGGGTGAGCGGAATGGCAGACGGTTCGACGATGGCCGGCAGCTCCTTGCCGGCAAACGGATTGACGCGGCGCGCCTTCAGCGCGGGCCTGCTGACGACGGGCGTGATCGCGGGGGCCGGTCGCGGCATGGCTCAGGGCGCGCCGAAGCGCGGCGGCACGGTCAGGCTGGCGCTGTTCCAGCAATCGACCGGCGATACCTTCGATTCCGCCCGCTATGACAAGGGCAACGACTATATTCGCGGCACCAGCGTCTACAGCTATCTGACCCGCATGGACGAGAAGGGCGACGCGCAGCCCGAGGTCGCGGAGTCCTGGGAGGCCAATAAGGAAGCGACGCGCTGGGTCTTCTCGATCCGCAAGGGCATCAGCTTCTCGGACGGTGCACCGCTCGCCACCGACGATATCATCTTCTCGATCCTGCGGCATCGCGAGGACAAGGTCGCCTCGACGGCCAAGCAGCTTATTTCCAACATCACCGCGTTGACCGCGGACGGGCCCAGCAAGATCGTCTTCGATCTGGCCCAGCCTGATGTCGATTTCCCGATCCTGGTCGGCATCTTCCAGTTCGCCCTGGTCAAGAACGGCACCTATGACTTCGCCAAGCCGATCGGCACCGGCGCCTTCACGGTCAGGGAGTTCCAGCCCGGCATCCGCACCGTGCTGGTTCGCAACCCGAACTTCTGGAAACAGGGCCAGCCCTATATCGACCAGTTCGAGATGTTCCCGATTCCCGACGCCTCGGCGCGCGCCAATGCGCTGCTCTCGGGCGATGTCGACATGATCCTGGAGCTACGCGGCAACGGCATCGAGCAGGTCGCGAAGTCGAGCAATGCCGAGGTCTTCGTCACGCCGAGCACGCGCTACACGGCAATCCAGGCGGCGGTCGACCGCGCGCCTTCCAACAACATCGATCTGGCGCTTGGCCTGTCGTATCTGATAGACCGCAAGCGCGTGCTCGACACGGTGCTGCGCGGCTATGGCACCATCGCGAACGATCATCCGATCGGCCCGGCGAGCCCCTACTTCAATTCGGCGCTACCGCAGCGCGAGCTCGATATCGACAAGGCTAAGTTCCATTTCGGCAAGGCCGGCATCGGCCAGAGCCCGGTTGAGCTCTCGATGGGCGACGGCGTGCTCTACAGCGTCGACATCGGTCAGCTGATGCAGCGCGAGGCAATGCGCGCCGGCCTCAACCTGCAGATCAAGCGCGAGCCGGCCGAGAGCTACTGGACGGCAGTGGCGGGCAAGCGCCCGTTCTTCGCCACCAATTTCCACCCCCGCCCGACCTACAACATGCTGCTCAATCTGAGCTGGAAGAAGGGCGCGGTCTGGAACTTCTCACATTACGAGAACGAGCGGCTCGAAAAGCTGATCGACATGACCCGCGCCGAATTCGACCTTGCCAAGCGCAAGGAACAATATGGCGAGATCCAGACGATCATCCATAACTCGGGGGCGATCATGATCCCGACTTTCCTCAGTTACGTCGACGGCGTCTCGAAGAAGATCAAGGGCTTGACGCCGCTGCCGATCGGAAGCCTCGGCGGGTTTAATTTCACCGACCGAATCTGGCTCGACGCCTGATCTTGGTGCGCGATCGGATCCGAGCGGAGTAGCAGAGCGTGGCTCAATTCATCCTGTGGCGGCTGCTGGCCACGCTGCTGCTGCTCTTTATCGTTTCGCTTCTCGTGTTTTGGGCCTGCGAAATCCTGCCGGGTGACGTCGCGCAGGTCGCGCTCGGCCAATACGCGACGCCGGAGAACGTGCGCGCGCTGCGGCTCGAGATGGGACTGAACCTGCCACCCTGGCAGCGCTATCTCACCTGGCTCTTCGGCGCCATGCAGGGCGATTGGGGCCGTTCGCTGGTGACGAAGTCTGCAGTCACGGGCCTGCTCTCGGAGCGTGTCGCGAACACCGCACTGCTTGCCGGCATCACGACGCTGATCGCGGTGCCGCTTGCGGTCTTCCTCGGCGTCGTCATGGCGATGTGGAACGGGCGGTCGCTCGACCGCGGCGCCTCCGTCGTGGTCCTGGCATTGTCCGCAACGCCGGAATTTCTGCTGGCGACGCTTCTGGTGCTGCTGTTTGCGGTCAATCTCGGCTGGTTACCGGCAGTTGCCTATCTCTCGACCGGCGCCGGCTTCGGCCAGACGGCCCGCGCGCTCCTCCTGCCGACGGCGAGCCTCGTTGTCGTCGTCACCGCACAGATCGCCCGCATGACCCGCGCCATCCTCGGCAACACCCTGACCCAGCCCTATATCGAAATGGCGATCCTAAAGGGCGTGCCCGGGCGACGGGTTGTTGCGCGCCATGCGTTGCGCAACGCGGTCGGGCCGATCGCCAATGTCGTGGCGCTGAACACCGCCTATCTGGTCAGCGGCATCGTCGTGGTCGAGACTATCTTCGCCTATCCCGGCCTCGCCCGGCTGATGATCGACTCGGTGCAGTCGCGCGACCTGCCGGTGGTGCAGGCCTGCGCGATGATCTTCTGCGCGACCTATGTGCTGCTGATCCTGTTCGCCGACGTGATGGCGAGGCTGTTCGACCCGCGCGCGTTGCCGCAACGCCCGATGGACGCGATATGAGCGGCGTTGCATCCCGCAGGCCGCTGTCGGCGACGCTGATTATCAGCGCCACGATCCTCGCCGCCTTCGCCCTGATTGCGCTGGTCTCGCTCGTGGCGCTGCCGCAGGATCCGTTCGATTTCGTCTCGGACCAGCCCTTCAGCGCGCCCGTTTCCGGCATCTGGCTGGGCTCCGACTATCTCGGCCGCGACGTGCTCTCGCGGCTGATGGACGGCACGCGCATCACTCTGCTGATGGCACTGACCGCGACGATGCTCGCCCATCTGATCGGCGACACGCTTGGGCTGCTGGCTGCGACGCGGGGCGGTATCGTGGACGCGATCCTCAGCCGCATCGTCGATGTCATCCTCGCCTTGCCGAAGATCATCGTCGGCCTCGTCGTCGTGGCGGCGCTGGGGTCCTCGGTCACCGTCATCATCGGCATCGCGGCGGTGGTCTATTCGGCCGGCGTTTTTCGGATCGCGCGGGCACTCGGCAATGACCTGAAGGAAATGGACTATATCAAGCTGGCGCGGGCGCGCGGCGAGGGCCTCGGCTGGATCCTGTTCGGCGAGATGCTGCCGCATGTGATCAAGCCGCTGGCGACCGATTTCGCGCTCCGCGCCAGCTTCGCCATCCTGTTCATGAGCAGCCTCAGTTTCGTCGGCCTTGGCGTGCAGCCGCCCATGGCCGATTGGGGAGGCATGGCGCGCGAAAATCTCGGCGGGCTCTCGACGAACCCGCTCGCCGCCATCGGTCCCGCGATCGCGATCGCGCTGGTCTCGATCGCCCTCAACATGCTCGTCGATTCACTCGACGGCGATGCGCGGCATTGAGGCAGCCATGTCCGAGACGCACAACACCGATACGCTCAGGCCCAGCCCACAAACAACCGACGGCGTCCTCGCTGTCGCCGACCTGTCCATTGCCACGATCTCGGGTATGACCGTGCTCGACGGTGTCTCACTCGAAGTCCGGCGCGGCGAGGTGGTTGCACTGATCGGGGCTTCCGGTTCCGGCAAAACGACGCTGGCGCTGGCGGCGCTCGGCCACCTGCGGCCGGGGCTTTTGCCGGCCGGCGGCAGCGTCCGGCTGGACGGCATTGATATGCTGAACGCGCCGCAGGCGGTGCTGAACCGGATGCGGGGACAGACCGCCGCTTATATCGCCCAGAGCGCAGCGGCAGCGTTCAATCCGCGGCTGCGGCTCGGTGAGCAGGTCGTCGAATCGGCGCTGCTGCATCGAAGCCAGACACCGCAGCAAGCGCGTGAGCGGGCACAGGCGCTCTTCCGTTACCTCAGCCTGCCGATGCCGGAGCGGATCGGGACCCGATTCCCCTACCAGGTTTCGGGCGGGCAGCTGCAGCGCTTCATGATCGCGATGGGGATGCAGGAGGAACCGCTCCTCCTGGTCTGCGACGAGCCGACCAGCGCGCTCGACGTCACCACCCAGGTCGAAGTGATGCGCCTGCTGAAGCAGGTCATCGCCGACAATCGCACCGCTGCGCTTTTCGTCAGCCACGACCTCGCCGTCGTCGCGCAGATCGCGACCCGTATCGCGGTGATGCGGGCCGGCCAGATCGTCGAGATTGGCGAGACGCAGCAGATCATCGAGAACCCGCGCGAGAATTATACTCGTGAACTGATTGAAGCCTGCCAGCATCTCTCGCTGGGCGCCCTGGCGCGGAGGCCCGCGCTTCCGCCGCAGGATTCAGTGCCGGTATTGGCGGTGACGGGCCTTAATGCCGGCTACGGCAAGGTTGCCGGCGGCCGCCCGCAGATTCCGACCCTGCACGACGTCGACCTCAAGGTTGGCAAAAGCGAGATCGTCGCCGTAATCGGTGAATCCGGTTCGGGTAAGACGACCCTGGCGCGGGTCGTCGCCGGCCTGCATGCGCCGGCATCCGGCAGCGTCGCCTTGAATGGCGAGGTGCTGGCCGGGCTCGACGCGCAGCGCACGGCGGCCCAGCGCCGCCGCATCCAGCTCGCGGTGCAGATGGCCGATACGGCGCTGAACCCGAAGCACAGGCTGCGCCGCATTCTCGGACGTGTGCTGTATTTCTTCCATGGGATGAAGGGGGAGGCTTCGGAAGCCCGGATGCGCGAGCTGCTCGCGATGGTCAGCCTGCCCGAGCACCATCTCGAGCGCTTCCCGACCGAAATCTCCGGCGGCGAAAAGCAGCGCGTCAACCTTGCCCGCGCACTCGCGGCCGAACCCGAAATCCTGATCTGCGACGAGATCACTTCGGCGCTGGACACGATCGTCGCCGGCCAGATCATTGCGCTGGTCAAGCGGCTTCGCGACGAACTCGGCCTGACCATCATCCTCATCAGCCACGACCTCGCTACCGTGGCCTCGATCGCGGATCGCGTCACGGTTCTGCGCCATGGCCGCGTCGTCGAGACCGGCGAGAGCGCCGCCGTGCTGAGCGCTCCAGTCGATCCCTATACCCGCCTGCTCGTCGCCTCGGTGCCGGAGCTGCGTCGGGGCTGGCTCGAAGATGCGGCCGCCATGCGCGCGACACTCGCCACCGAACTCGCATCGGCGCCGCAAGGCGCCGCCTGACCCGTCGATACCAGGCCATCGGAGACAACCAGATGCGCGCTGCCTTTTCCGACCTCGACGGCCGCTCCTTCGACGTCCTCATCGTCGGCGGCGGTGTCGTCGGTGCCAGCTCCGCCCAGCATATCGCCTCGGGCGGGCGGACGACGCTTTTGGTCGACAAAGGCGATTTCGGCTCCGGCACATCGAGCCGCTCGAGCCGGCTGCTTTATTCGGGTTTGGCCTATTTCTCTCCCGATCACGAGCTCTGGCGCTTTGCTTACAGGCCGAAGGATCTGTTCCAGCGCATCCGGATGGCCAAGCTCGCGATGGAGTGCCGAACCGAACTCGCCTCGACGATGCCGGAGCGCGTCAGCCGTCATAACTTCTTCTTCCCCGTTTTCGAGGGTGGCGATTATCCTGGCTGGAAGGTCGATCTTGGCTATCGGGCGCTCGGCCTGTTCGGCTCATCGAAGGTGCCGCTGTCCTATCGCCGGCTGCCGGCGGCCAAGGCGGCGGAGCAGTTCGGCATGGTCGGTCTGATGGATAGCAAACGCCTGACCAGCGTCGCGGTCTTCGAAGAGTACCAGTACCAATGGGCGGAGCGGATCTGCATCGACACGATGCTCGATGCCGAGCGCTGCGGCGCGACGATCCGAAGCTATACCACCGCGACGCAGCTCGATCCGCTGCCCGGCGGCGGCTGGCGCGTGACGCTTGAGGATTCGACCGCGCCGGGCAGGACGGCGACCGTCGAGGCCGGCATGCTGGTCAACACCGCCGGCCCCTGGGCCGACCGGCTGCTGCGCAAGACATCGGGACCTGTGCCGCAGAGGAAGCATCTCGTCGGCATCAAGGGCGTCAACTTGATGGTCAGGCTGCCCGATTCCTGCCGGGGCACTGGCTTCGAGATGATCAGCAGCATCGGACAGCCCTTCTACTGCATGCCCTGGGGGGACCATCACTTCTTCGGCCCGACCGAGACGATCTTCGAGGACGAACCTGGCGAGGTGCGGGTGCTGCCGGAAGAAGCTGAGTTCATCATCGCCGAGGCCAACCGTTCGCTGCCCTCCCTCAACCTGACGACGAAGGACATCGTCTATCGCTGGGCCGGCGTCAGGCCGCGCACGACCAGCGAAACCGCTTCGGGCGTGAAGTCGCTGACGATCCACGACATGGCGGCGGAAGGCATGCCCGACGCCCTGACCGTGACAGGCTGCCCGATCATGACGCATCGCCATGCCGGACGGGTGATCGCGGCGCGTGTCGCGCGGATGGGCAAGGCATCAGGCGCGGCAATGCCGCTGTCCTATGCCGCTAAGGCCTCCCCCGGCGCCAAGGCGCTGTCACCGGAGCGGCTGCGTCATGCGGTCGTGCACGAGCATGTCGAGACGCTGATCGACCTGTTGTTTCGCCGCGTCCCGGTCGGCTGGACGCCGGGGATGGGGCTCGACGATGCACGCCTGGCGGCCGAGACGGTCGCAGATCTGCTCGGCTGGGACGAAGCCCGGATCGGCCATGAGGTCGAAGCCTATCGCCGCTTTGTCGTTGAGAATTTCGAGCCTCGCGCGATGCGCGATGTGGCTTCCGGCGAGGTCGCAGCGTGATGCGCATGGTTGATGCGGAGACCGTCCACCGTCTTCTCGACTGGCAGGGAGCCATCGAGGCAATGCGGCTTGGCCATCTCAAGGACAAGCCGAAGATCGGAAGGCTTGTGCTCGACCAATCGCATGAGGGCGATCATCCCGATATGATGCTGGCCGTGCCGGCGTGGCAGGCGGGCGAGGCGCTCGGCATCAAAGTGGTCACGTCGTTCCCGCGTAATGTCGAAGCCTTCGGGCTGCCGACGGTCGACGCGCTCTATCTCGTCTTCGACCCGCATAACGGCAAGGCGCAGGCCGTGATCGACGGTGAGGCGCTGATTTTCCGCAAGACCGCATCGGATACGGCCCTTGGCGCGAGCTTCCTGGCGCCGCCCAAGGCCCGGCGGATGCTGATGGTCGGGGCGGGCGCGCTGGCGCCTTATGTCATCGAGGCGATGCACGCGATCCGCCCTTCGATTGAGCATATCGTCATCTGGAACCGGACGCCCGAACGCGCTTTGAAGCTGGCGGCGAAGCTGCAGGCTGCGGGCACTCCGGCTGAAGCCTGCCTGGATCTCGACGCCGAGCTGCCCAAAGCCGACATCGTCATCTCCGCGACCATGGCAAGCGAGCCGCTCATCAAGGGCGAGCTGATCGCGCCTGGCGCGCATGTTGGCCTGATCGGCTCGTTCACGCCGCAGATGCGTGAGGGCGACGACGCCCTGCTGCGCCGCGCCGCGATCTTCGTCGACGATTACGCCTGCCTCGAACGCTCGGGCGAGTTCATCGAGCCCCTGAAAAACGGCGTGATCAGCCGCGACGACGTGCGCGGTGACCTGTTCGCGCTGTGCTGTGGCGAGGTCTCGGCGCCAGGCGACGGCAGGCCGACGCTGTTTAAAAACGGCGGCGCCGGCCATCTCGATCTCTTCCTCGCCAGCCATCTGCTGGGGCGCCTCGCTCCGGCAGGTGCCGCTGAGTTCCCTGTTTCAACGCTCCGAAATGAGCCCTGACATGTCCTCCGATCCGTTGCTCCAGCCGCTGATGATCAAGCATCTCACGCTGAAAAACCGCATCATGAGCACCAGCCACGCCATCAGCTATGGCGAGGATGCGATGCCCAAGGAGCGCTACCAGCTTTACCATGAGGAGAAGGCCAAGGGCGGCATCGGGCTGACCATGTTCGGCGGCTCGTCGAACGTTTCGCCCGATTCCGGCTCGGTCTTCGGCCAGCTCAGCGTTGGCAGCGACCGCATCGTGCCGCATTTCCGCGAGTTCTCGGAGCGGGTGCATCGCCACGGCGCGGCGATCATGTGCCAGATCACGCATCTCGGCGGCCGCAGCCACTGGCGCTCGGACAACTGGCTGCCGACCGTCTCGCCCTCGCGCTATCGCGAACCCTCGCATCGCGGCTTCACCAAGGAAATGGACCGGCACGACATCACGCGCATCATCAGGCAATTCGGCGATGCGGCCTGGCGCTGCAAGGAAGGTGGGCTCGATGGCTGTGAGCTGCATGTCCACGGCCATCTCGTCGGCCAGTTCTGGAATCCCCTGGTCAACCGCCGCACCGACGAGTTCGGCGGCTCGCTCGAGAACCGCGCCCGCTTCGGCCTGCTGGTGCTGGAGGAAATCCGCAGCCGGGTCGGGGAGGATTTTCTCGTCGGCGTGCGGATGGCCGTGGGCGAGGGGCATGAGGAGGGCATGCCCGGGGCAGAATATCTCGAGATGGCAAAGCTGATCGAGCGCTCAGGCCTGATCGACTTCTTCAACCTTACCTTCGGCCGCATCGACACCGAGGTCGGCCTTGCCGACTACATGCCAGGCATGCATGTCGGCCTCGCGCCGCAGCTGGCGCCCGTCGCAGCGGTGAAGACGCAATTGTCGCTGCCGGTCTTCCATGCGGCGCGGATCACCGATCTTGCGACGGCGCGCTATGCCATCCAGGAGGGGCTGGTGTCGCTGGTCGGGATGACGCGCGCCCATATCGCCGACCCGCATATCGTCAACAAGCTTGCCCGCGGAGAGGAGAAGCAGATCCGCCCCTGCGTCGGAGCGACCTATTGCTCATGGCAGCGGCGTTGCATCCACAACGTCTCGATCGGGCGCGAGGCGACGCTGCCGCATCTGATCGCCAAGGCCGAGACGAAGCGCCGCGTCGTCATCGTCGGAGCGGGCCCCGGCGGGCTCGAGGCCGCGCGGATCTGCGCCGAGCGCGGCCATGAGGTGATCGTGCACGAGGCTGCCTCGCGGGCCGGCGGGCAGGTCCTGCTTGCGGCGCGCATCCCGCGTCGGCGCGACCTGATCGGCATCGTCGACTGGCGGGTCGCCGAAGCCGAGCGTCTCGGCGTCGTCTTCCACTTCAACAGCTATGCCGACGCCGGCACCATTGCGGCGGAAAACGCCGATGTTGTGATCATCGCGACCGGCGGCCTGCCGGACAAGATGGAGGACGAGGTCGCGGGCGCCGAACTCGCCGAGACGGTCTGGGAGATGCTGGAGACGCCGCGAGTCTCGCAAGGCACGGTGCTGCTCTATGACGGGCTTGGCACCATTACCGGCGCGGCCAGTGCCGAGATGCTGGCCGATCAGGGCGCGCAGCTCGTCTATGTCACGCCCGACAAGCAGGCCGGCATCGAGACCAGCTACCTCGACCGACCCTTCATCATGCGCGAGCTCTATCGCGCCGGCACCGTCCTGCACCCGGACCGCCGGCTGACGCGGATCACCCGTAACGGCAACCGGCTCGATGCGACCTTCGTCAACGAATACACCGAGGTCGAGGAGACGATGTCCTGCGACCGGATGGTGATCGAGCGAGGCACCATACCTATGGACGAGCTCTATCACGAGATGCGAGCGGATGCCGTGAATGACGGCGTCACCGACCTCGATGCCCTCGTCGCCGGCGGGCGCCAGTCGCTCTCGCTCAATCCCGACGGGCGCTACGAACTCCACCGCATCGGCGACGCGATCTCGTCCCGCGACATCCATGCAGCGATGCTGGATGCGATGCGGCTCTGCAAGGACATCTGAGAAAACGACATGAAGATTACGTCGGCACGGATCTATCTGATCGAGAGCGGCGGCATTCGCCCCGTCATCCTCGAACTGGAGACTGACGAGGGTATCATTGGCCTTGGCGAGGCCTGCATTGCCTATGGCATCGGCGGCACGGCCTCGGCCGGGATGCTGAAGGACATCATCGAGCGCTACATGATGGGCGGGATCGATCCGTTTCGCATTGAGCAACTCTGGACGGAGATTTACGATCACGGCTTCTGGGCCAAGGGCGGCGGGCCGATCGTCTATGCCGCGATGAGCGCAATCGAGCAGGCGATGCTCGACATCAAGGCGCGTAGCCTCAACATCCCGGTTTATGAGCTGCTCGGCGGGCGCGTTCAGGACAGCCTGCGGACCTATTGCAATGGCTGGTATTTCGGTTGCACGCAGGACAGCCAGCTGCCGGATGCGGCGGCCAAGGCGGTCAAAGACGGCTACGACGCGCTGAAGTTCTATCCCTTCGTCTCGATCCTGCCTGAAGGCAGGCTGCGCCACCCGTCCTTGCGCGCCGCCAGCGACCGCGGCGTCGTCAAGCGCGCGGTCGAGACCGTGGGCCAAATCCGCCGCGCCGTCGGCCCCGATGTCGAGATCATGCTCGATCTCTCGGCCGGGCTGACCGTCGACGACACGATCCGCTTCTGCCGCGAGGTGGAGGAGTTTGACATCACCTATGTCGAGGAGCCCGCGGTGCCCGGCGATGTCGGCGCGCTGGTCAAGATTTCGCAGAACATCTCGCAGCGCATTGCCGTCGGCGAGCGGGTCTATTCGCGCTACGGGTTCCGCGACATCCTCGAAAGCCGCGCCGTCGATATTCTTCAGCCGGACATCGGAAACACCGGCGGCCTGCTGGAGGCGCGTAAGATCGCGGCGATGGCCGAGGCCTACAGCATGAAGGTGCAGCCCCATATCTGCGCCAGCGCGCTTTCGACAGCGGTCGGGATGCATTTCAGCGCCTCGATCCCGAATTTCTATATCCAGGAGCATTTCCCTTACTGGGCGCGAATTCCCGGACATGTCGAGGTGCTGGAAAATCCGATCGAGGCTTCGGTCAGGGGCGGCGTCATCCCGGTCAGCGACGCGCCGGGCTTCGGCGTCAACCTCCGCCGCGCTGCGCTCGACAACTCGATCTGGGGCGAATATGCGCTGACCTGATAGCGGTCAAAGCTTCCGAGTCCTTCCCACGAAGCAGGATCAACATGTTCATCGCGCTAAAAATCAAGGCGAAATCTGTCTATCACGGCTATGACGAAGAGGGGAAACTCATCGTCGAGCCAGTCAGCTCCGCTGGGTTCGTCGAGAAGCTGATCAAGATCGACCGGATTCTGTCGTTCACCGAGGACTACATCTTCATAGAGTGCCCACACGACACCGTGCAGACTTGGGAGTACGAGGGCACCCTCGCCGACATAAAGGCTAAGCTTACGTCGATTTCCGCACTTGTCTGACGGTCAAAGCTGAGCTCGCTACGATCGATCCCATCAGGCGTCGGCGCGTTTAACCAAGATGTCGGCGTCTCACGCTCAACCAGAGGCTTCCTGATCGGAGACAATTGTCTCAAACATCTCGGCATGCTGCGCGACCAGGATGGGCATGGCATCGAGCAGTTTCGTCGTGTGATGCCGTGTCAGCCGCTCGGCTTGATCGGCATCGCCCGATGCGATGGCATCAAGGATCGCCTCGTGCTCGCCGATGTTGACGCTGTAGAGATTGGCGTAGCTTGGGTCCCGGGCATGCGCCCTGCGTAGCTTAAGATAGCGGATCCTGTCGATCTGAACGCGGTGGTCGTCGACGATCTTCCAGGCCAACTCGAATCCGGCAGCGGCCATGACCAGATGATGGAACTCGTCGTCCAGCCGCATGAAGCCGTCGATCTCGTTGTTCTCCGCCGCCGTCTTTTGCAGGGCGACGCAATAACGCAGCTCCTTGAGCGCTGCAGGCCGCGCCTGGGCGCTGGCGCGGCGCGCCGCCGCGCATTCCAGGGCCTCCCTGACGAAGCAGGCGGCCTCGACCGCCGCCGTCGATATTTTCTGAACCTGTGTCGCCTTCTGTGGCAGCGACCGGATCAGTCCGGTGTCGCGCAATTGAAGCAAGGCGTTGCGGACCGGATGACGGCTTAAGCCGAAGGCGTTGGCGATGTCTTGTTCCGAGAGCCGCTCTCCGGGAGCGATGTCAAGCCGGACAACAGCATCCCGGATGACGCGAAGGAGCTGGCTGGCAGCGGTTTCCCCATTGGTCAGTGGGAATCGGACTGCAAGCTGCTGCAGCGTCGTCATGCATTGTCCCCGTTTTCGTCTCGCGAAATCGCCTGACCGCCTCGTTGACATGAAAACGTCATCATGCGCAACTGGGCCACTAGTCGCCTAGTAGCCCAGAAATCGGTCCGATGTCGCCTCCTCTCCAAAAAGTTCCGTCTAGTTCGCAGATCCCCAAAACCGCTGACGTTGTCGTCATTGGTGGTGGCATCGTCGGCGTCAGCACTGCGTTCTTCCTGGCTCGCAAGGGCATCTCGGTCGTGCTCTGCGAAAAGGGCGAAATCGGGGGCGAGCAGTCGAGCCGGAATTGGGGTTGGTGCCGGACCTTGAGCCGCGATCCGCGCGAGTTGCCACTGGCGATGGAGAGTCTTCGGATCTGGCGCCAGATCAACGAACTAATCGGCCGTGAAACCGGTTTCCGGCAATGCGGCATCCTTTCGCTCTGCGCCACCGAGGCAGAGATGGCTGACGCGCGGCGAGCGGATGACGAAGGCAGGCTGTACCAGTCCGACGCTCGCATGATCGGTCTCGACGAGCTTCGCGGGCTGGTCCCAGGAACGGAGAAGCCTTGGCTCGGCGCTCATTTCGCCCCAAGCGATGGGCGCGCCGAGCCTGCCCTTGCGGCCCCTGCCATCGCGGAAGGCGCGCGTGACCTCGGCGCTCACATCCTGACAAATTGCGCGGTGCGAGGTGTCGAGACAAAAGCAGGCGCCGTTTCCGGAGTGGTCACCGAGAAAGGTCCAATCGCCTGCAAATCGGTCGTGCTCGCCGGCGGCGTCTGGTCGCGGCTGATGTGCCACAGCTTGGGCATCCGCCTGCCGCAGCTCAATGTGCAAGGCAATGTCATGCGTACGGCCCCGATCGAGGGCGGCCCCGAAGTCTCCGTCCGCGGCCGGGGCTTTGGCCTGCGCAAGCGCCTCGACGGCGGCTACAACATCGCGTACGGGCTTTCCAACGAAGCCCAGATCGTGCCGGACAGCTTCCGCTATCTGTTCGATTTTCTGCCGCGCCTGATGATTGAGCGGAAGTCGGTCAGGCTTCGCATCGGCAAGTGGTTCCTGCAGGAGGCGCTGGACGCGCGCAGCTGGTCGATGGATGGCGTGTCTCCGTTCGAGCGCACCCGCATCCTCGATCCACAGGTCATCCAATCGGACATGGACGCCGCCCTGCGCAATCTGCGTGCGGCCTTCCCAGTCTTCGACAAGGCCGAGATCGTGGAATCCTGGGGCGGGCTGATCGATGCCACGCCAGATGCCGTTCCGGTCATCTCCGGCGTCGATGAACTGCCGGGCTTCTTTCTCAGCACAGGCTATTCGGGCCACGGCTTCGGCATCGGGCCAGGCGCCGGGCGCCTCACTGCCGACCTCGTGACGGGCGCTGCTCCCGTCGTCGATCCGGCGCCCTTCTCTTTCAATCGATTGCGCAAGGGCTCGAAGCCCCTGCTCAAACAGGACCTGCGACGACTCCCGCTGCAATAGCGGGTGCCGACGGCAGGCCTCCGTCACAGTGAAAAACGAGGGGAATATGACGTGGTGAAAGCACTGACGAGATTACTCGCGGTTCTCGCGCTGCTGGCCGCAGCGCCGACGGCGTTCGCGCAGGAGACGCTGCGCTGGGGCTACAATGCAGCCCCGTTCCCGCCCTGGACCAACAAGAGCCCGGCGGGCGACTGGTTCGGCTTCGACATCGATATCATGAACGCGCTCTGCCGCGAGATGAAGGCCAAGTGCGAGATCGTCCCCGTCGCCTGGGACGGCATCATCCCCGCTCTGCAGGCCAACAAGATCGACATCATCTGGTCCGGCATGTCGATGACCGAAGAGCGCGAGAAGGTGGTCGACTTCACCGATCGTTACCGGCGCGGGCCTGCCGCCTTCATTGCGCCCAAGGCGCTGAAGGTCGAGATCACCGCCGCCGGTCTCAAGGACAAGATCGTCGCCGTGACCAAGGCGACCAATTTCCAGCGCTATCTGGAGCATTATTACGGCAGCGCCGCTAAGGTGAAGCTCTACGACACCCTCGACGACGCCACCGCCGACCTCGTTGCCGGTCGTAACGACGTCGTCATGGGCGATATCCTCCAGCTGACGCTGTTCATGAAGAACGTTCCCGGCCAGCCCTACGAGATCAAGGGCATCACCCCCGTCGATCCCATCCTCGGGCGCGGCGCCGGCGCCGGCGTCCGCAAAGGCGACACCGTGCTTCGCGACCGTCTCAACGGGGCGCTGACCGCGATCCGCAAGAGCGGCGAATACCAGACGATCGCCAAAAAGTACTTTGAGCACGACCCCTACGGCGAGTGACCCTCGGCGGCGAGTCGGCCCCGCCGACTCGCCCGCAACATGGCGGCTGGCATGCAGTTCGATCTCGCGACATTTCTGCCCCTGATAGGGTTCGGGCCGACCGGCTGGGGCGGCCAGCTTCTGCGCGGCGCCCTGACGACGATCGAGATATCACTCGCGTCCTATGTGCTCGGCCTGATGCTGGGTCTGGTCGGGTGCTGGGCCAAGCTCTCGGGCAGCCTGCTCGCGGAAAAGGCGGCCGAACTCTACACCACGCTCGTGCGGGCCATTCCCGCGCTGCTGCTGATCATCCTGCTCTACTATTCGGGCACAGCCCTGTTCGATGCAGCGATGGGGCTCATCGGCCTCAAGGGTCGCATCACGCTCAGCGGCTTCGCCACGGTCGTTTTCGCGCTCGGCTTCATCAAGGGCGCCTATATGACCGAGGTTTTCCGGGGAGCCATGGTAGCGATCCCGAAGGGCATCCACGAGGCCGGCCGGGCGCTGGCGGTGCCGCCCTGGACGCGCTTCCGCCTGGTGACCTTTCCCCTCATGCTGCGCATTGCGCTGCCCGGACTGGGGAACCTCTGGCAATCGGCGCTGAAGGACTCGGCGCTCGTCAGCGTGGTCGGGTTCGAGGAATTGCTGAACGTCGGCAAGATCGCAGCAAGCCAGACGAAATTCTATCTCAGCTTCTTCCTGCTCGTCGCGGCGATGTTCCTTGTCATTTCGCTCATCTCGAACCTTTTCATCGCGCAGCTGGAACGGCGCCTGAACCGGGGTTTTGCCTGAGATGGACCTGACCTTCTTCGTCGCGATGGTGCCGCAACTGGTCGACGGGTTCTGGACCACGCTCAGCCTGTGGCTGTTCTCCCTCATCGCGGGAATGATCGGCGCCGTCGTCGTTGCCCTGCTGCGGATGTCGCCGTCGCTCTGGCTGAGAGCGCCTGCAAAGGGGTTCCTGACGGTGATCAGGGGTACGCCGCTGCTGATACAAGTCTACATCCTCTATTACGGTTTCGGGAACCTGTTCGCGCAGGTTCCGTCGATCCGCTACAGCCCGTTCTGGCCGGTCCTGCGCGAGGGCTACTGGTATGCCTGGGCGGCGTTGACGATCAGCTTCGCGGCCTATGGCGGCGAGATCCTGCGAGGCGGCATCGCCGGCGTGCCGAAAGGCGAGATCGAGGCGGCGCGCTCGCTCGGGCTCCGTAACTGGATGACCTCTCTTCTTATCGTGCTGCCGCGTGCACTCCGCATCAGCCTGCCGGCGCTCGGCGGGCAGAACATCATTCTCCTCAAATCGACCGTGCTCGCATCCACGATCACCGTGATGGATCTACTCGGGATGGCAAACTACATCCGGATGCAGACGTTCAAAGTCTATGAGCCGCTGCTGGCCGTTACGATCGTCTTCGTCATCCTGACCTGGATCTCCGCCCGCTTCGTGGCCTGGCTCGAGCGTCGCTACAGCTACGGCGCGAGGTAGAGCTCGCCGCAGGCCCGCCTCAAGCGCTCAAGCCATCCAACAACCATGCTGCCCGGCGACGGCTCGTGCTGCCAACAGCCTTCACTATCAAAGAGGTCACGACGTATGGAAACCGGTTCGCAACACCCCAGGATTGTCGTCATCGGCGCCGGCATTTTCGGCAGTTCGGCCGCGCTCCATCTCGCTCGTCTCGGCACGCGCGTGACGCTCGTCACCGAAGCCCGACCGGCGAGCGGCGCCTCGGGGCGTTCCCTCTCCTGGCTCAACTCCGCCCGTCTGCGGTCGCCCGAATATCACGAGCTGCGCATGATCGGGCTCGAACGCTACCGTGCCTTGGCCAAGCGGCATCCCGGCGCGCCGTGGTTGCGGTTCGATGGTGGCCTGACCTGGGATGCGGATAGCGAGGCGAATGGGATCGCCAAGGTCTTCGCCCATGAAGAGAACATCGGCTATCCGGCCCGGTTTCTCTTCGCCGATCAGATCGCCGCCGCCACACCAGGCATCGACACGCGCGCGGTGCCACCCCAAGGAGCGATTTTCAACCCGGACGAGGGATGGGTCGATCTGCCGTCCTTGATCGACGTGCTTCTTGCCGAGTTCAAGGAACGCGGCGGCCATCTCGTCCTGAATGCGGGCGAAGCGTCGGTCGTTGTGAGCGGCGCGCGCGTGACGGGTGTAGCCACCCGGCAAGGCCCGACTCTCGCTGCCGACGCGGTCCTGCTCGCCACCGGCCCGGCGGTGCCGAAGATCGTCACCCAGGTCGGGGTCCGCATTCCCGACGCCACGCCGATCGGCCTGCTCGTGCGGACGAAGCCGGTCGACGTCTCTCTGCGTGCCGTCCTGAATACACCGCGTGCAGCCATCCGCCCCGCTCTCGGGGGCACGCTGGTCATCGACTCCGGCTGGTCGGAGCGGGAGGTCGTTGTCCATCCCGACGACAGCTATGAGGCGAAGGACTCGACGGTCCAGGGCCTGTTACGTGAGGCATCGGCGGTTCTCGAAGGCAACCCGAAGCTAGAGCTGGCCTCCATCGGCCTCGGTCCAAAGCCCATTCCCGAAGGCGGTGAGCCCGTTTTCGGGCGACTTGGCGAGATTGAGGGCTATCACGTGGCGTTCAGCCATAGCGGGGCTACGCTCGGGTTGATCGCCGGCGAATTGCTCGCCGCGGAAATCATAACCGGCGAGCAGAGCCCGCTCCTCGCAACCTTCCGCCCGACCCGCTTCGGATAAGCAGACCGGCCGCAGGCACCGACCGCCAATGCGGCAACACCAGAGACGAGGACGAAACGACATGACCAACCCTGCCTTTGAGACCGTTCGCAAGATTGGTGGCGACATTCCGGTGTCGCGTCTCGGCTACGGAGCGATGCGCCTGACCGGCCAGCCCGGCAACTGGGGCCCATATCCGGATCCAGATGAAGCAAAGGCCGTTCTGCGTCGCGCGGTCGAACTCGGCGTTAATCTCATCGACACGGCCCATGCCTACGGAGCCGGATACAACGAGAGCTTGGTCGCGGAAGCGCTGCAGCCCTATGGCTCCGACCTTCTGATCACCACCAAATGCGGTCTGAGCAAGATGGGACCGGGAATCGCCTATCGGGACGGGCGGCGAAAGGCGATCAGAGCCGGCTGCGAGGCGAGCCTGATCCATCTGCGACTGGAGCGCATCGACCTGATGCAGTTGCATTGGGTCGACGAGGACACGCCTATCGAGGACACGATAGCGGCGCTTGCGGAACTCGTGACGGAAGGCAAAGTCGGGCATATCGGCATCTCGAACGTCACGCTCGACGAACTCAAGCGGGCGCGAGGCGTCGCTCCGATCGCGTCCGTGCAGAACCGCTTCAGCTTTGCCGATCGGTCTCAAATGGAGGTCGTCCGCTACTGCGACGCGGAGGACATCACATTTTTTCCCTATGGCCCTCTCGACGGCAATCCGGCTGCGATCGGTGCTCCACTCTCGCAGCAGGACGGACCCCTGTCGATCGAGGCGCGCAAGCGTGGCTGCACGCCATCGCAGTTCGCGCTCGCCTGGCTGCTGGCCCTCAGCCCCGTCATCATCCCTATTCCCGGAACGCGGTCCATCGCGCATCTGGAAGAGAACGTTTCCTCGCTTCGGGTCTCGCTGACAGCCGAAGAAGCCAAGGCGTTGTAACGCCAACTGCCTGCAGCTGTACAAATATAGCTGAGCGAGATGGAGATAGAGAGCAACGTCCGCTTGCGAGCGCCGCTCCAGCGTCTGCTTGTGGCGCAGGGCCGAAGGTAGTCGGAGGGCGACTGCAATGGCTGGGTTGGACGGAAAGCTGACAGCGCGCGCTAAGTCGGCGATGGCAATTTTCTAGTGTAATCGATGAAGGCCCGCAGCGGCGCCGGCACAAGGCGACGCCCGGGATAATAGAGGAATGGCCCGGAGAAGCTCAGCCACCATTCCGGGAGAACCGGAACGAGCGCGCCTGAATTCACATGAGGCCGCACCCAATCCTCGAAGATCGTGACAATGCCATTGCCTGCGATCGCGGCTTCAATCGCGAGGTCGGCGACGCCGCCAGGTTGAACGATCAGCACCGCTGGCGGGTCGACAAGTATGGTCTGGCCGTTGCGCTCGAACTCCCAGGGGGCAAGGGCACGGCGGGGAAAGCGGATGCGGATGCAGCTATGCTGCAGAAGGTCGCGCGGTTCGCGCGGTGTGCCGCGACTCTCGAGGTAAGCTTTTGAGGCCACCGTGGCGAAGCGCTGAACGCGAGGTCCGATCGGAAGCGCGATCATGTCGGGCTCGAGGCGCTCATCGTAGCGGATGCCGGCGTCGCAACCTGCAGCCAGCAGGTCGACGAAATCATCCTCGGCAACGACCTCCAGGCGAATGTCCGGGTAAGCCGCCAGAAACGGCGGGACGATGGCCGGTAAGACCAGACGTGCGGCGCTCACCGGCACATTGAGCCTTAGTGTACCGGCCGGCCGTTCCTTGTACCCGTTCACGACATCGAGCGCCGCCGCGACTTCGCGCAGCGCGGGCTCCAGCTTCCCCAGCAGGTCTCGCCCCGCATCGGTCAGCGCAACACTTCGGGTGGTGCGATTGAACAGTCGGACACCGAGCCTCTCTTCAAGCCGGCGCATCCTTTCGCTGAGCCCGGAAGGACTTTCTCCGGTTGCGCGGGAAGCACCACGAAATCCGCCCGCTCGTGCGATCGCGACGAAGACATCTAGATCCGACAGACTGGGCCGCATTGTTCGCTAATCCGCACAGACTGTTCAGATTGTGCAGGATTATCGCTCGGCCGCAACCGCCTTATCTCCAGGCCTGACTCGATCGAGGAGATTTCAATGTCCGCCTACAATCGCACCTTCGCTTTTGGCAGCCGCACGGTGAAGCGTATGGGCTATGGCGCCATGCAGCTTGCCGGAAAGGGCGTCTTCGGCCCGCCCCGCGATCGAGGCGAGGCCATCGCAGTCTTGCGTGAGGTCATCGCCAGCGGGGTCGATCATATCGACACCAGCGACTTCTACGGACCCCATGTGACCAATCAGATTATCCGTGAAGCCCTGCATCCGTACGCGGATGATCTGGCGTTGGTCACGAAGGTCGGAGCTCGCCGGAGTAACGATGGGGCCTGGATCGAGGCCAGTTCGCCGACCGAGCTGGTCGCCGCCGTCCACGATAACCTGCGTAACCTGGGCGTGGAACAGCTTCACGCCGTGAACTTCCGCGTGATGATCGACGTCCATGGCCCCGCGGAGGGCAGCATTGCGCCTCAGATCGAGGCACTCGCTCGACTCAAGGATCAAGGACTGCTTCGACATGTCGGCATCAGCAATGCGACGCGGACGCAGATCGCCGAGGCACGTGGTGTGGTCGAGATCGCCTGCGTCCAGAACCAGTACAATCTCGCCCATCGGCATGACGACCACCTGATCGACGATCTAGCGCGTGATGGCATCGCCTATGTACCGTTCTTTCCGCTTGGCGGCTTCTCGCCGCTGCAGTCGACCACGTTGTCGGACGTTGCCGCCGGATTGGGCATGTCTCCCCTGCAGACCGCGTTGGCCTGGCTCATGCGCCGTTCGCCCAACATCCTGTTGATCCCCGGCACATCGTCGCGCGCTCACCTGCGCGAGAACCTCGCTGCAGCCGACGTCGATCTCGACGACGCGGCACTGGCACGTCTGGATTCGATCGGACCTGCTGCCTGAAGCAAACTGGCGCCGCCCGCCGCGGGGCCAGTTCCGCAGAGCCGATATTCGATTTTTGGCCCCGGCGCGCTTCGAAAGCTAAGTCTGCTTCCCGGCGAAGAGCCAAAGTCAGGTTGTGGCGCTCAGCTCCGGTCATTCTCGTGGGAAGATGGTACCTACGGCCGACCGGAGATCAGCCCTTAGTCCCGATCCATGACGCGATGTCTCCGGGGCGGGCCAGCCAGATCTCGTCGCGGCGGGCCGTGATATGCTCCAATGCGCGGGTCAGGGCGCGCAGGCGGAAAGGCTGGCCAGATATGAACGAGTGGACCACCACGCTCATGACCAGAGGCTGGTCGCGTGCGGCTTCCAGCATCTCGTCGAACTCGTCTATGATCATCTCGGCGAATTCCCGTGCCGTGGCCTGCCGGCCGATGATGGTTGAGCTGTCGTTGAGCTCCAGCGCATAGGGCATCGCCATCAGCCTGCCGCTCTCAGTGTTGAGCCAGACCGGCTGATCGTCGAGCCTGAAATCGGCGACATAGCTGAACCCTTGAGCTGCCAACAGATCGAGCGTGACGGGGCTGTGCGCCAGCCATGGGCTCGACCAGCCTGCGGGCGGCTGGCCTTCCTCGCTCGCGATGCGCTCATGGACGGCGCGGATGTAGGCCGCCTCCTCCTGCGGGTTCATCGTCGCGAGGCTGTCCGAGTTACTGATGCCATGGGCGACGAATTCGGCCCCGACTTCTCGCGCTGCCACGATGACAGCCGGTGCGTGATCATAGATGGCGGTGTTCAAGAGGACCGCCGGCCTGATGCCGAAGCTGTTGAGGCGATCGAACAGGCGAAACGCGCCGACGCGGTTGCCATAATCGCGCCAGGAGGTGTTGACGAGATCGGGCTTTGAGGCGCCGGGCAGCAAATCCTCGGTCAGCCCCTCGCCGAAGGCATATTCCTCGACGCCGACAGCGACATAGACGGCAAGACCGGCGCCATTGGGCCAGCGATAGGTCGGCCGCTCTTTAATCGCGGAATAACCGTAGCGTCCATGGCTGGGCAGCATCTCAGATGTCCTAATGGCGGCGTTCGGCATCGCCGAGCCAGCGGTTCATGCCGATGTCGCGGGCGCATGCCTTGGCATACATGGCGCGGTAATGCGGCAGCCAGCGCTCGGCTGCCTGCGCGGCCAGTTCAAGCGCGGGCTTGCGCCGCGAGAACAGCGCGCGGGCTTCAGCGCGCAGGGCCACCTCGTCCATGGTCGCAAGCCGGCCTTCCTCATAGACGATCGCGCCCTCGACCATGGTCAGACGAACCGAGCTGCCGTTCTCGCAATAGACGAGCTGCCGGCGCAGATCGTTCAGCGGCGTGAAAGGCAGCGTGTCGAGATCGAGCATGACGAGATCGGCCAGCCGGCCGGGCGCAAGGGCGCCGAGCTCGTCCTGCAGCCCCATCGCACGCGCCCCGCCGGCAAACAGGCAATCAAGGACTTCGCCCGCATTCGGCCAGCTCTCATAGGCGGGACCGGAGATGTTGTGAATCAGCCCCGCCATCTTGGCGACGGCCCACATATTGACGGCGTCGTCGGCGATGGCCTCGTCGGTGCCCAGACAGATCGGGATGCCGCGATCGCGGATCCGACGGAACGGCATCACGCCGCTGCCGAGCCTGAGATTACTGATCGGGTTATGCGCGATGACCGCTCCGGCCTCGGCGATCAGGTCGAGATCGGCGTCGTCGACCCAGATCGCGTGGATGATGTTGAGCCGCTCTGAGAGAATGCCGAGATCGGCGGCATGGCCGACCAGCGAACGGCCATGCAGACGCGGCTGTTCCTGGCTCAGCACGCGCTGGAGCTTGGTCTCCAGCATATGGGCATAGAACGGCAGGTCGTGCTTTCGGCTCAGATCGGCGAGCGCCTGCGCATAGTCGGGCGAGACCCGTTGCGGCGCCGAGCAGGACACCGCCGCACGCAGGCGCCCGCCCTCTGCGCCATGCCAGCGCGAGATCAGATGGCCGTACATCGCCAGCAGATGGGCGGTGGCGAAGGCGCGCGGCTTTTCCAGCTCGGCGCACAAATCGCCCGGCAGCAGCTCGGCCAGAAAAGGCAGCTTTTCGATCTCGGGCAGGTTGGGCTCGTCGAGCGCGACGGTGGCGCGGATGCCGCTATCGGCATAGGCCTGCATCACGGCGTCGATGATCTCCGTCGTCGGTTCCGGCACGAAGAAGGCGTCGTCCTGCACGGCGGTGACGCCCGTCTTCAGCATCTCGGCGCAGGCGAGCTGGGTACGAACATAAGCCTCGCGTGGCGTCGGCCGCAGCGCTTCAAGTGCGGGGCTCTCATACAGCATGAAGATTTCGAGCGGCAGGCTGTCGAGGCGGCCCTTCATGTGGTTCACGGGCGAGTGGAAATGCGCGTTGATCAGGCCAGGCAGGAGCAGCTTGCCGCGACCGTCGATCACCCGCGTCGCGGCCGTCGCGAGAGTGGCCGCCTCGGGCCCGATCGCGGTGACACGGTTGGCTTCGACGAGCAGATCGGTGGCAGGCGTCATGCCGCTCGCAGCATCGAGGTCGAGCACATGCACATCGCGAAACAATGTAATCATCGCGGCGCGCTCCGGATATCGAACAGCCGGCCCCAGCGGCGGCCACGGCCGTTCAGCACACCGGTCAGTAAAAGCGCGTGCCAGACAGCCAGCGTCGTCGAGTCCAGAATCGGGATGCCCAACTCGCGCTCGAGCCCGTCGACAACGTAGGCGGCCGGCATATTGGTGCACCAGGTCAGGATCGCATCGGGCCTCGCCGGGGCGACCTGACGGATTAGGCCGGCGATGGCGTTGTCTTGCATGGCGGCGAAATCGAGATTGTCGGCGATACCGGCATGGGCTTCGGCCACGACATCGAGCCCCTCCGCGCGGAAGCGGCCGAGCAGCTTGTCCTGATAGGTCGAACCATAGGGCGACACGACGGCGATGCGCTGCACCTGAAAATCGGTCAGGGCGGCTTGCAGTGCGATGGTCGACGTCGTCGCGGGGATGCCGGTCTCGTCAGTGATCCTGCGACAGAGCGCATCGTCCACCGGGAAGCCGAGATTTGCGCCTTTGCTGCCGTTCCAGACGATGATGTCCGGCTTGGCGTGGGCCAGCAGCCGTGCTGCACCCATCATGCCGTCCCAGTCATAGTCATCGGGATAGAGGTCCTTAATGCCGAAAACGGGCGTGCGCGAGAAATGCCCCGACACATCCGGAAATTCCGCAAGGATCGCGGTCGTCACGCGCTCGACCACAAGATTGGCCGAGGGCGTGATCATGCCGATCGCCAGGCGATGATCGGGCCGGAGCGACGGCGTCAGCTCCTCCATCACGCCGCCTCGTCGACAAGCAGGCGGTTGCGATCTGCAGCCCAACTCGCCAGCACCTTGCTGCCGGCCGCGATCGGCGCGGCTGCGTCGTCGGCGACATCGTTCTGGCGCACCGCGATCAGCGGCTCGCCACTGGCGCGGCGCAGATAGAAATGCGTGTTGACGCCGTGATAGACGACCTGCTCGACGGTCATCCGGCTCTGGTTCGGACCGGCATCTTCGCCTGGCGCCAGCGCGATACGAACCGACTCCGGCCGCACCGCGATCAGGGCCTTGCCGGAATCCGGCGGCGTTCCGTCGAGCGCGAGCGTCGTACCGTCCTGCGCCGTGACGTGGTAGCTGCCGGACTCACGCCGCGTCACCTGTCCGGCGAAGAAGTTCGAGGTGCCGATGAAGCTCGCGACGAAACGCGTCGCCGGTCGCTCATAGATATCCTTCGGCGAGCCGATCTGCTCGATGCGGCCATTGTTCATCACCGCGATCTGGTCCGACAGCGTCAGTGCCTCGTCCTGGTCATGTGTCACCATCAGCGTGGTGATGCCGAGCCGCTGCTGAAGCTGGCGCATCTCAATCTGCATGCTCTCGCGCAGCTTCTTGTCGAGCGCGCCGAAAGGCTCGTCGAGCAGCAGCACGGAGGGCTCGACGATCAGGGCGCGCGCCAGCCCGACGCGCTGCTGCTGGCCTCCGGAAAGCTGGTGCGGCAGCCGCTCGGCGAAGGCCGAGAGCTGGACCAGTGCCAGCGCATCAGCCACCCGCTTCGCGATGTCGGCAGCCGGCACCTTCCGCATCTCCAGACCAAAGGCGAGGTTTCGTGCGACCGTCAGATGCGGAAACAGCGCGTAGTTTTGGAACAGCATGCCGATATTGCGGCGATGGACGGGCGTCGCCGTCACCGAGCGCCCGCCGATCCGGATGTCGCCGGCGCTGGGGTCGATCAAGCCTGCGATCATCCGCATGATCGTGGTCTTGCCGCAGCCCGATGGGCCGAGCAGGGACAGGACATGCCCCGGCTCGATGGTGAAGCTCACGCCGCGAATGGCGAGCATGGAGCCGTAAGCTTTCTGGACATCCTCGACCGCGATCTCGGCCGCCTGCGCGCGTGGTTGTGCCATGATCGTCAGGCCGTGAAGATCTGGCTGATCTTCTCGATCCAGTCCGAGCGGACCGAGTTGACATAGGCCCAATCCGGGCTGAACAGCCCGAGCTCGTCCATCTTGGTGTCGGGATAGGCGAGCAGGCCGGCGATCTGCGGCTTGAAGGTCAGGCCGCCGATGGCAGGCGCCGCCAGCGCAGCCTCCGCGAGGCCCTGCTGCACGGAGGGCTCCAGCATGCGGTTCATGAAGGCGGCGCCGAGATCGGCGGCGGGCGCGTTCTTGACCAGCACCTGGCAGTTGACCCCGGCGAAGGCGCCCTCCTTGGGGAAGCACATCTCGATCGGAGCGCCCTTCATCTTGTAGGGATAGACGTATTTCGAATATTCCGGCCCGCCGATCGAGCCCTGCCCTTGCGCGACCAGCAGCGCGGCATCGTCGGTGCTGTAGAGGTTGAGCACGTTGGGCTTGAGTTCGGTCAGCTTGGGCCAGGCGGCGTCGGCAAGATACTGCGCCTCCTTGAAGGGCTTGCCGGTGGCGATCGCCGCAGCCGCGATGATCATGAAGACGCTCGGCGTGGTCTTGGTCCCGACCATCGAGAATTTGCGGGCGAAGCGCGGGTTCCAGAGATCGGCATAGCTCTCCAGCGGCTTGGTCGCCTGCGGATTGTAGAACAGGCCGGCCGAGGAGACCGCCAGCGCGACGCCATAACCGTCATTGTAGATGAAGCGCGGATAGACCTTGCCGAGGTTCGGCATCTTGTCCTTGGGCAGGGCCGCGATCAGGTCCTCGCGCTTGGCGATCTCGACGCCGAGATCGTCGATGAACATCACCGTGAACTTCGGCGCGGCCTTGGCGGCCCGCAGCAGACCGATCTGACCAAGCGTCGAGCCCTGCTGGGCATCGACCTTGCAGTCGAATTCCTTTTCGAAGGCCGGCAGCACCTGGCGGCGGATGAACTCGCCCTGCGTCCCGCCCCAGATGCCGATCTGCATGGTCTGGCCGGCGGACCAGCCATTGCGGACGAAGAAGCTCGGGGCGGCGAGGCCGGCGGCCGCAGCGGCCCCCGTCTTAAGGATGCTGCGGCGGCTGATCGTGGTCTTGGTCATGGCACGGCTCCTGAAATCAGCGGCGTGCGCCGCAAGCGATGAGGGGAAGGCGCAGGCGTGGTCGGGAAGCGACGTCGTCAGAAGCGACGTCTTCAAAAACTCATGGCGCGGCGCAGTCCGGCGATCTTTTCCAGCAGCAGCACCATAAAGAGGGAGAAGAAGATCATCAGCGAGGCGATGGCCGCGATGCCGGGATCGAACATCCGGCTGATCAGCGAGATCATCATCATAGGCAGCGGCACATGGCTGGCGTCGAACAGCCACATCGAGACGGCGTAGTTGTCGAAGGAGGTGACGAAGGCGAAGAGCGCGCCGGCGATCAGCCCCGGCATGATCTGAGGCCGCGTCACGCGCCAGAACGCGGTGAAGCGGTCGGCTCCCAGTGTCCGGGCGGCTTCCTCTAGGCCGGGATCGACGGTGACGAGGCTCGCCGAGACGGTCCGCACGACATAAGGCGTCGTCACCAGCACATGCCCGATGACGAGGTTGAGATAGGCATCCTGCGAGCCCAGCGAGGAGAACAGCCGCAGCAGCGCGATGCCGGTCACCAGCGTCGGGAAGATCAGCGGCGAGAGCACGAGGCCCTGGACGATCGCCTTACAGGGGAAGGTCAGCCGCACGAGGCCGATCGCGGTCGGCGTACCCAGTAGCATGGCACCGACCGCAGCCGAGGCGCTCAGCATCACGCTGAACCGGAAGGACGAGGTGAAATCTGGCTCGTCCAGCACCTTGGCGTACCAGGCGAACGTGAAGCCCTGGGGCGGGAAGGTGACGAACGGCGTGTCTGACACCGACAGCACGATCGGCAGGATCAGCGGCAGCATCAGGAAGACCATGATCACCGCGGTCAGCGCATAGATCAGCGGCGCAGAGCGCCCCAGGCCCATCTCCGACATCACGCAGTCTCCGTCGCATGGGTGCGGGTCCTGCGCTCGATCAACGCCATGTAGCCGAGGTTGATCGTCATCACGATCACCACCATCACGGTCGCGATCGCCGCGCCGAAGGGCCAGTCGAACACGGTCAGGATCTGCTCCTCGACCAGCGTGCCCAGCATTTTGGTGAAGCTGCCACCCAGCAGCGAGGGCAGGATGAAGGAGCTGGCGGTCAGCGAGAACACCAGCGTGCAGCCGGCGCCGAGGCCTGGCAGGCTGAGCGGCAGCGTCACCCGGCGGAACACGGCGAGGCTGTCGCCGCCGAGCGTGCGGGCGGCATCCTCGACGGCAGGGTCGATGCGCCCGATCGCGGCGGTCAGCGGCAGCACCATCATCGGCAGGAAGACCTGCACCGAGCCGATCACCACGGCCCAGTCGCTGTAGAGCAGTTCGACCGGGCCCAGCCCGAGGAACGACAGGAACCAGTTGAGGACGCCGTTGGGGCCGTTGGCCAGGATGATGCGCCAGCCATAGGCGCGCACCACCACATTGACGAGCAAGGGCGCGATCACCAGCACGGTGATCATCCGGCCGAGCCAGACCGGGCCACGTGCGATCACCAGCGCCAGCGGATAGGCCAGCAGCACCGCGCCGATGGTGGTGAACAGGCTGATCCGCAGCGTCGTCAGCATCACGCCGCGATAGAGGTCGACACTGGCGAGGCGGATATAGTTCGCGAGCGTCGGCAGGGTCGTCAGGTTGCCATCGGGTAACTGCTCCAGGAAGCTGTAGCGCACCATCAGCCCGACGGGCGCGACGAAGACCAGCAGGAAGAAGAGCACGACAGGGCCCAGCAGCATCAGCGCCGGCAGCAGGGTTGCGCCGCGCTTGCCCGCAGCTCCGGCGGGTGCCTGCATCAGCACTGGCGTCATCGGCTCTGAGGGCGTGCTGAGCGTCACCGGCCACCTCGACTGCAGAGACAGGGACGGCCGCGCCGTCACTTGATGTCGATAATTAGAATATAGATTGTCGACAAAACAATCCTGTATACGCACCAATTAATTGCATCGTGCGATACAAAAATGGGCAGATAGCTCGACAGTTGCGCTTCTCAGCATTAGACAAGCGTGATTCATATGCAGCACGCGATTGCTCGGACGCCCGGACACCGATGGCCGAACGCGAAGACGACAGGGACGAGGCCGGGGACGACCTCGTCTACGACAATATCCATGCCGCGATCGGCGCGCAGGAGCTGCCGCCGGGCACGCGCCTGCGCGAGGACGAGATGCGGCAGATCTTCGGCGTCAGCCGGGCGCGCATCCGCAAGGTGTTCTCGCGGCTCGCCCATGCCGGCCTGGTCACGATCGAGCCGAACAAGGGCGCCTCGGTCTTCCAGCCGACGCCGCGCGAGGCCCGCGAGATCTTCGCGGCACGGCGCGGCATCGAAGCCACCATCGTGCGGCTGCTCGCCGGCAAGCTCTCGAAGCAGGACATCGCCGCGCTCAAGCGCCATATCGACCTGGAAGTCCAGGCCGAGGCGGGCCGGAATTGGAACGAGATGGTCCGGCTATCGGGCGAGTTTCACCTGCTGATGGCCGAGATTGCCGGAAACACGATCCTGCTGCGCTTCCTGCGCGAACTCATCACCCGCGAAGCCTTGGTGATTCTGGTCTACGAGCGGCCGGGCCAGCCCAGTTGCTCGCACCACGAGCACAGCCTCATCCTGGAGGCTCTGTCAGCAAAAGATGCCGAAAAGGCTGCCGCGCTGATGGACGAGCATCTCGGCAATGTCGAGGATCGCCTCGATCTTGATCGCGATACGCGCAAGGCGGTCGATCTCGGAAAGCTGTTTGCTCCGCACAGGCGCGATCTTCGTGAATGAGATGCTCCGATGACCACTTTTCTAAGCCACTGGTCGAATTCGGAGTCGTACGTTCGAGGCGGAGGGAATGAGCGTCCGCTTTTGGGAAATCCGTGAAGTTCCGCCTCTGGCGCGCGTTTCGCCTGCCGTCAGGCCGCCTGTTCGGCCTGTCCGCGCAGCCATGTGACGAACTGGTGATAGGAGCGGTCTGTACGCCGTCCTGGTACCGCAACGAGATACCAGCCCGTGCCGCGGTTGAGCATGGGCACGTCGAGAGGGATGACGAGCCTGCTCAGAGCGAGGTCGGCGCCGATGAGCGACCTGTCGGCCAGAGAGATGCCCAGTCCCTGAATGGCGGCCTGGACCGGCAGGAAGCCGGTGGGGAAGGCGACGCGGTTGGGGATCGTGACGTGTTTCAGGCCGAAGCTGGCGAACCAGTCGCGCCAGTCCTCGGGGTTGGCTTCGGACAGGATCAACGCCTCCGCGAAAAGGTCGCTGGGCTGCCGTGGCGGCGGGCGGCCTTCGAGGTAGCCAGGAGAGCAGACCGGCAGCATCCGGTTCGGCAGCAGGAAGGTGGTCTCGCAGTCAGGCCAATCGCCGCGGCCGGAGACGATCATGGCGTCGTGCCGGCCCTCGGCGGACAGGACCGGCGTCTCCGTATGCGTGTAGATCTTCAGGGCGATGTGCGGGAAGGCCCGGCGGAAATCGGCCCAGCGCGGCAGCAGCCACCCTACCGCGAAGGCCGCCTGCACGGAGAGGGTCACCGATGCGGCTTCGCGCGGCTGGAGCACGCGGGCGGCGCTGCTTTCGATGATGTTGAAGGCGTCCGTCAGAACGGGCAGCCATTCGCGTCCGAAAGGCGTCAGGACCAGCGATTGCGGCCGCCTTTCGAAGAGCTGTCTTTCGAGCAGGCTTTCCAGCGAGCCGATGGATTTCCCGGATGCGGATACGGCTTGTCATGACGCTCAGGTCGCAATGACCGAGGTCGCGCGCGACAAGATACCAGGGGAGAAGGCGGCCCATGTCGCCGTCGCAATCGACGACGAGGACGGGGCCACCGTTTACCGTGCCGACCTCC
This sequence comes from Allobosea sp. P5_A5, assembly GCF_056400625.1. NCBI lineage: Bacteria > Pseudomonadati > Pseudomonadota > Alphaproteobacteria > Hyphomicrobiales > Alloboseaceae > Allobosea > Allobosea sp. P5_A5. The sequence goes on along the minus strand of NZ_JBFUKY010000014.1, from coordinate 45,818 downwards.
ATTTCAGTAGCCGGCACGACGATCCCGACGCCACCCCCGATGTTGCCTCCCAACTGCCTAGCGGCCCACGTGAGTGATGGCAAAGCCCGTTTGCCTGATTGTCGGGGACGAACCCTTCCTACTGATGCACGCGGTCGACGTGGTGACGGATGCCGGGCTCGAGGCGCTTGGGGCTGCAAACGCTGCCCAAGCCTCGTTTTTTTAGAAGTCCGCGATGATATCGGCGTCGTGATCACCGACGTCCACATGCCGGGCTCCATGGACGGGGTGAGGATGGCGCGCGGTGCGTGACCGCTGGCCGCCCATCCTAATCCTCGTGGTCTCAGGCCATTACAAGATAAAGCCTGGAGACCTTCCCGATGATGTCGCCTTCATCAGCAAACCGTATGCCGATCACCAGATCCACCAGGCACTTGCGCTGCTGCGTTAGTCGACGTGGGTGCCGATGTTGCGCCGGAACATCTCCTCATCGTCCGGCTTGCCGCTGATCTTGTCCTGGTCAGGTAGCGGCGCGACAATCTCAAGGAAAACACCGGCAGGGCGATACTCGATCTTTCCCTTGCCCTCCAGCTCGGCCGTCAGAACCCTCTCGATCAAGCGCGTGCCGAAGCCCGTGCGGTCTGGCTGCCCCGTGACGGCTGGCCCTCCGACCTCCTGCCACTTGAACTCGATCATGTCGCAGGAGCCGTGCTTGGCCACCTGCCAGTCGATGTTGACGTAGCCGTTCGGCACCGAGAGCGCCCCGTATTTCACGGCGTTGGTCGAAAGCTCGTGGATCGCAAGCACCATCGCGAGCGCCGCGCGTGGGCCGAGGTTCACGTATGGGCCACCCACGCGAAACCGTTTGCTGCCGGTGCCATTGAAGGGCTCGATCGCGCTGGCGACGCTCTCGGCGATTGTAGCGCTCTGCCAGCCCTCGCGGGTCAGCAGGTCGTGCGCCGAGGCCAAGGACTGCATACGGGCCGTCAGGACCTCCTGCGCCTCCTGCAGCGACGAGGCGTTCCGAAGTGTCTGCATAGCGATCGACTGCACCGTCGCCATCGAATTCTTGACGCGGTGCTTCAGCTCGGCGGTGAGGAGGATGCGCTGTTCTTCGTTGCGGCGGCTCTCGGTCATGTCGAGCGTCACACCCGTCATGCTGATCGGCTTGCCCTCGGCGTCGTAATGCGGACGCCCTCGCGCCAAGATCCAGCGAGACTCCCCGCCTGGGGTCACGATCCGATATTCGTGCTCGTAGTCGTGGTGACCCTCGACAGCCTCGCGCACAGACATCTGCATCTTGGCGCGCTCGTCGGGTACGATCGCTTCGAGAAGGTCAGCATAGGTAAGGGTATCGTCCGGGCGCCGTCCGAAGTTCCGCTTGCAAATGTCGGAACAGGTCAGGCGCATGTCGACCAGATCAAGCGTCCAAGACCCCACCCGGGCGGTGTTCATCGTGAACCGCAGCCGCTCCTCGGAGAGCCGGAGGTCGCTCGTCCGGCGCTCGACCTCTTTCTCGAGCTTGTCGCGGTCGTGCTTGAGCCGGACCATTTGATCCTTCTCCAAGGTCACGTCGTACTGCGAAGCGAAGAAGTAGATCAGGCGGCCATCGGCATTGAACACGGGCGCGATCAGTACGCGGTTGAAGAACCGGGTGCCGTCCTTCCGGTGGTTGATGATGTCCAGCTCGATCTGGGACTGACGCCCGATCGCATCACGCAGCTTCGCGACGTCGGCGGGATCGGTCTCCGGGCCCTGAAGGAATCGGCAGTTAAAGCCGATGCATTCCTCGCGGGAGTAGCCGGTCAGCCGCAGGAACGCGTCGTTGACGAAGACGATGGGGTTGTCGGGCAGATTGGGATCTGTGATCAGCATCGGCATACGGGTCGCGCGGACCGCGGATGCGAAAGGATCATTGGATTTTGCGATCTTCTCGATCTCGGCGTGGATACGCCTATGCTCAGTGTCGGCAGTCATAAGGCGGCGTCACTCCTAGACGATGCCCTCATAGCCACTCACTGGCGCCAAACCTATGTCTTATGACGTAGGGGCTCACCGCTGTAGTGGATCATAAACGTTAGGCCAACCTCGTAGTAAAAACAGCGTTAGCCCTAGCGGCTGCCCTCGCTTCGGCGGGGCCGGGCTCTGTGCGTTTTAGTGCTGCCAATTGCGAGCCTCGGCGGCCAAGGCGAGCAGACCCTTCCCGATCTCTTCGGCTATCGCCGGGTCGCAGCCCCAGGCAACTGGCTCACGGTCCGAATAGCGAAAGACTACCACGATCTTGCCGTTGCCTTCATGGCGGCCAGCTTCCCAAGCCTTGACCTCAATGACTTCCAGCTTCTTCTTAGGCAAATCAGTCTCCTCCGTTCGCGCAAACATGGCAGAGGTCGATCTCGGCAGGCTACCGCGCCTCTTGAACCGCGACGGAACGATTCAATCTGCTACCCGTTTGCGACTCGTTTTGTTGCGTGGGTTGCGTTCATGTGTGCGCGTCAAGTTTTTAAAGCCGGGCTGGGCGGTGATATCGTTCAGGGGCTGCTCTCCCGGCGGAAGCAAAAGCTTGTTGCGGATCTCTTCACCGATCCGATGCCCGAGCGGGTCGAACCGTGCCTTGCGCTGCTGCGCAGTGAGCCCCCTACCGGCGATGGCTGGGCGTACGAGGTCAAATGGGACGGCTATCGCTTGGCTGTGCATATCCTCGGCAAGCAAGTCCGCATTCTCACGCGCGGCGGACACGATTGGACGAGCCGGTTTCCGACCATTGCCCACGACGTGCTCGAACTCGGGCTCGACAGCGCCATCCTAGACGGCGAAGCGGTGGTGCTCGACGAACGCGGCGCCTCTGACTTCGGGGCGCTTCAGAAAGCGCTGGGCGGGCGCGGCGGAAAGCGCTTCGCCTCGGAGGCCCGGCTCTATGCTTTCGATCTTCTCTACTTCAATGGCCACGACCTGCGGTCGATGCCGCTGACCGATCGACGCGTGATGCTGGCTGATGCTCTCGCCTCGCAACCGCACGGCTCGATCAGCTTCAGCGAGGAGATCGACACCGAGCGGGCGCCCTTCCTCAAGCTGGCGTGCGGATTGGGTCTGGAGGGCATCATCGCAAAGCGTAGATCCGCGCCGTACCAGTCCGGCCGAGGCGGCGACTTGCTCAAGGTCAAATGCGTCCAGTCCGAGAGCTTCGCTATCATTGGCTATGAGCCCTCGGCCGCCGCGCTCGGCGGTGTTGGCCGGCTGCTGCTGGCCGCGCGGAAAGGCGACGGGCTCGCCTATGTCGGTAGTGTCGGGACCGGCTTCTCCCAGGCCAGCGCGGCCGCGCTTCGCAAGCAGATGGATGCCCTCCTTATCGAAAAGCCAGCAGTCGCGACACCAGAGCGAAAGCGCGGGCTTCGCTGGCTCACCCCGGCGCTTATAGCCGCGGTCGCGTTCCGCGCTTGGACCGATGATGGCAACCTACGGCATGCGTCCTACAAAGGCCTGCGGGACGATGCTGACGAGGTGTCAGTTTACAAGCTGCCGAGCTAGGCAGCTCGACGAGCCCGATGTGCATGGATGGCAGGTGCATCCCAACTGGCTGCACGACCCTAAAGAAGCGGGTGCGGTTCTGTTTGATCGATACGCCGATATATTCTGCCCCGGTCTCACTCGGTCCGACATTGCCAACGCAAGCTGCAGTCGCCACATGCAGGCCACAGCATGAACCGAAGACGGACACCCCGCTCGCCAGAGCCGCCGCATTTGCCCTGCCGCCGGCTCTTGATCCAATTTCTACGAGTCGTGAAACGCCCTGACTGCTTTTCGATAGGCGGGACGGTCCTGCATCCGCGCCAAGTGATGAGCCAAGCCGGTCGGGATGTCTTTGCCCAAAGCGCCTTGCCACATGCCCAAGGACGTGGAGATGGCTATGTCGGCTAGAGTCAGCTCATTGCCTACGAGGTAATTCCGATCGCCTAGAATGCTGTTGGCATAGCCGAGGCCATCGGTCACGCGAGATGCTGAAAACGCGTCTGTCCAATTCGACCTCTGGTGGTCGGGCGCGACAAACTTCGTCCCCATCATTGGGTTCATCAGCCCACCCAGTGACGCTTCGCTGGCGACCGTGAGCTGCAACACTTTTGCCATAGTCGCGGGGTCAGTCGGCAATAATGGCGTCGGCCCATAGCGCTCCACCAGATAGAGCATTTGGGCCACGGACTCACCGATTGCTACACCACCTTCGTCCTCCAGAAACGGCAGGGATCCTGGCGGATACTTGGCGCGGAACTCGGACGGTGCAGGAAAGTCGAAGCCTACGGGCTGGTAGGCCAGGCCCATCTCCTCGCATTGCCATGCCACGCGCACCCCGCGGATACCTTGTCGGAAATTGTAGATCATGATCACGACGCTCTCCGTTGGTTTGATGGTTGCGCATGCAGCTGTGAATGCGGACCGCCACATCGCACTGGAGTGCACGGCGACGAACAATCCGGAGATTTCATCGCAACTATGGGGCTACGGCTCAGCGTCTAAGCACCAAGTGGGTTGCAAGCTCGGTCGGAATGACTTCCGTGATGCGGTAGCCAAGACCCGGTAGGTCGATGCCTGCGAATAGGGGCTCGCCGCTTCCGAGGAAGGTTGGCGATAGCGCTAGATGCATTTCGTCAATCGCCCCCGCAAGGAGATATTGGCGAACCGTCGAAACGCCTCCACCGATCTTGACGTCCAGATCGCCGGCAGCGGCTGTTGCCTGCGCTAGCGCAGACTCGATCCCATCGGTGACGAAGTAGAAGGTTGTCCCACCTTCCATTGGGATGGGGTCACGAGCATGGTGGGTGAGGACGAAGGTCGGTGCGTGATAAGGGGGATTCTCGCCCCACCAGCCCTTCCATTCGGGGCCGCCCCAATCATCTCCGGCGGGGCCAAACATATTACGGCCTAAGATGAAGGCGCCGAAGCCTTCCATACCCGCGTCGGCGAAGCGGTCGTCGGTTCCGCCCGCCTGCCCCGTCATCGAACGGAATGCCCTTGTGGGGAAGAACCACTGCATCAACTCCGCCCCCCGTTTGCCGAGCGGGTGCTCTAGGCTCTGGTCAGGGCCGGCACCGAAGCCATCGGCCGAGACGGCAAAGCCTCTTACGCAAACCTTCCCCATTAAACTCTCCAGTACTAAAAAATCAGATGATCTCTCGGACAAAGGATGTTCGAGCTGAATGGCGATCTCATCCGAGGAAATTTTGAAGTCTGTCAAATGTGCTGTTCCAACCCGAGGCGTGGCTTCCGAAGCTTTTGCTCGACAGAAATCCACGTTGACTGAAATGCATCCTGGTATTTCCGCTCGCCAATTCTTCCAGGCGGACGACGACATGCGTCTCTACACCAGGGCCATCTTCGTGACCCGGCGTCTCCCACGCGAATGTAAACTCGAGCCTTTCAGGCGGTTCTACGACAAGATATTGCCCTGACTGCCACAGATCGACGTCTTCGACATTGTCCGACCGGAGACAAGCACGCCAGGAACCACCGACGCGAACATCGGCACTGACCTCGCTCGCCCGATAGAACTCAGGGCCATGCCATTGGATTATAGCGCCCTGTCGCGTCCAAGCGCGCCAGACACGCTCGCGCGGCGCTTGAAAGTCGCGAACGATCACCAAACGCCCCAATTCGTTGGCGTTTTCGATGCCGAGACGCCCCTCGTTGGATCGGGATTTGCCTTCAAGCATCGTTGGAGCCCTCGGCATCCGGCGTTTCGAGATATTGGGCCAAGCGGTCGAAGCTTCCTTCCCAATGGATCCGGCATTTTTCGATCCAGTCCTCGACTTCCGAGAACGCGGCCACCTGAAGCTTCGCAGGCCTTGCTGCCGTCTTGCTGACCTTGCTTCGGCTGACCAAACCAGCGCGCTCCAATATAGCCAGATGCTTCGCAACTGCAGGAACCGTCATCTCGAACGGCTTCGCAAGTTCCGAAAGAGTGTGATCGCCTAATGAAAGGCGAGCCAGCATCGCGCGCCGCGTCGGGTCGGCAAGCGCGGCGAATTTCGCGCTTAAGGTGTCATACATGATAAACCCATCGGTATATATACCGATGGGTTTATCATGGGGTCTGATGTCTTGCAAGCCGAGGGCAACCTACAACCGAGCGCTCGGCGCCGACGCGCGAGCTGTCATGCCGCTTGCCGTCGCTGCATCATCTTCGAGTTTCCTCGGAAGCTGATCACGCTGGCCCTGGTGTCGGCTGAGCAAGGGTCGGCATGCAACGTCTCGACCGCCGTGGATTTCCCCGAGGCCAGCAATGACACGCTGACGCTGATCCGGGCGGCGAAGTGGGGTGTGGTCTGAGCCTGCGGCCAGACGTCGTCCGAGAGCGTCAGAAAAGTCGCGGCTGCGACGCCAGCTTCGGCGCGAGTTCTTGCGCTTCCCCGCGTCACGCCAACTCGCTCTCGGCGCTGAAGCGTAAGTCGACGTCGCGATCTCCCAGTCCAGCTTCGTCGAATTCAGCGGCACGACCGTGTCTTCGTCCGGCCCGCAGATCGCCGAATTAGCCTTGAGGAAGACGATCGGCTCGGGCGGCGTCGGCAGGTTCGATTCAGCCGCGTGCTCGGAATAGTTCGGGCCGATGCAGATGAATTTCGACGTGCCCGCGACCGGGACTCCGTACCGCGGCGAGCCCGCGACCAGCGGCAGGCCGGCGGGGTCGATCGCGGCGAGCTTTGCTAGGCCGCCGCCGACAAGGCAGCGCCCCCGAGGTCGGGCAGGATGCGAGCGCCTAACGCGTGGCTGCGCCGGTCGATGCCTCCTGCCTCCTGATCTCGGCGAGGCCCGCCTCGATCTGCTCGGCGCTATCGGCTCCACGCGCGGCGGCCTCCTCGACCTTCACGTAAGCGGACTTCGCCCAGTCGTCTGGATAATCCGCCACCTGCTCACCGCGGCGTGCCTTCACCTGACGCTCGAGGTCAAGAACGGTGAGGAAAGCCACCAGGCGGGTCTTGCCGCGGCTCAGTGCGTCGTTGAAGTAGCCGATGGTCAGCTTGCGGGTACCGACTTTAAAGAGCTGTTCGAAAAGCTCCGGAGAGGGCCGCTGCTGGCCGCCGCTGGCGGCGTATTCCGCCGCTCCGAGCTTGCCGACCCATTCCGCCTGGGAGTCCGACCAACCTTCCTGGCGTGCTTTTGCGGCGAGAAGACTTTCGAGAGACTGGGCCACGGCCTGAACGCGCAAGATAAGCGATGGAGGTTCGAGGGCCGGCGGTGCATCGTAGATGGGCATCATCATTCTCGTAGAGCCTGGGAGGCTGGGCACCTCCCAGGCGAAGTGGTTTCAGTTGACCGCGGGCGAAGAGAGCCCCCGGATCGTCGCATAGCCGGCCTCGATCTGCTCTTCGCTCGAAGCGCCACCCGAGGCCGCCTGTTCAACGGAGCGGCAGGCCGCCATCAGGATCTCGTCGGGGTAGCTCGGCGCTTCCTCTCCGCGCCGCTCGGCGATCTGTTTTTCCAAATCGATGACCGTCAGGAAAGCCGTGTAGCGATTCTTGCCTTCAGCCAGCGCATTGTCGAAGTAGCCGACCGTCAGCTGCCGCTTTGCCAGCTGATAGGCCTGTTCGAGAGCCTCTGCCCCAGGCAGACCATCGGCGACGGCCTGGAACAGCGGCTCCTTGGCCAACTTGTTCAGCCAGTCGGCCTGCGACTTCGACCAGCCTTCGATCTCGGCGCGCGCCAGGATCTGCTCGCGCGAGGTGTCGTCGAGCTCTTTGGCGGCAGGCTCGATCGCCGACCGGAGCTTCGTCTTCAGCTGCTCCATTTCGGCCGTATTAGGGGTATCGGAACGGTTTGCCATGTGCTTGCCTTTTCACCAGTCCAGAAGGTTCAACCGAAGATGCTGCGAGCGAGAAACCCGCCTGGGGTATAGCTCATGATGCCCTTCGCCTTCGTAAACCAGTTGTCGCTCTTGATGTCAGCGGATGCGTTCTTGGCCGCGTCGGCGAAGTTCGCCTTGCAGTTGAACTTGATGTCGGTTCCGACGCCGAGATAGGCACCCATATCGACCTTCAATTCGAGTGCTCCGTCCTTGTAGCCGACATCGACCTCGGCCTTGACGCCAAGCTTGCCGATATGGACGCCCACGCCGGCCTCGGCATAACCGCCGCTCTCGCCCTTCAGCTTACCCGACGTTTCCGCCCCGACGCCGGCTGACAGCACCGCGCCCATTTTCATCCCACCGCCAACGGCGCCCTTGCTCGGATCGAAGTTGACCACTGCAGAGGCCGTCGCTTCGGCTTTGGCCGTCGCATAAACCTTGGCATCGATCTGGGCGTCGACATTGCCGATCACCTTGGTGGCCGCGGTAGCACCGGCGCTCGCAGTCGCCTCTGCCTTGGCGCTAGCCTGGAGCTTGATACCGTCAAAGCCCAGCGTCGCGCCGGCCTTGGCGCCGGCCGATGCGTCCCCTTGCACGTAGAACTTCAGTTCGGAATCGCCGGCCGACTTGAAGGTGTGGCTGGCTTCGGCATGGGCTGCGACCTTGACGCCGGCTTCCGCGGCAACGCCGGTCCAGCTGACATGGGCGGAGGCATGAGCTTCGGCCGACGCGCCGGCATAGGTCTTCGTCACCTGGCCCGAGCCGTCGTCGTTCTTGGTCTCGGTGATTTTTCCGGCTTCGGCCGTAATCTGGATCTGCGCCTCGGCTCCGGCGCCGGCCAAGCCCGAATAGTAGGCCGTCTGCCCCTCCGCGACGACCTGTCCGACGCGCGTTTCCTTGGTGGAGGCGTCGATATCCACGGTCTTGGGACCGGAGCCGGCCAGAACCGATTTGAGCGGAGGGCCTTCGACATAGGAGTTGTTGGCCTTCGCTGCATTCTTCGCGACGTCGATGCCGACATCGCGAAGCAGCTTTCCGCCAAGATCCTTCCACTGATCCTTGAACAGGTTGTTGACCTGCTCGCGATCGTTCTGGGCGGACTTCTCTGCGGCGCCTTTGGCGCCCTTCCTGGCCTCGTCCTCCTTGGCCTTGGCATGGGCCTCGGCATCGGCGGCCGTCTTGGCCTGAGCGTTCTTGGCGGTCTCGGCCTCCGAAAGGTCTTTCTTCGCCTTGGTTTCGTCGGAGGTCGCGGACTTTACCGACCTCGACGCCGCATCGTGCTCGGCCTTGGCTGCCGTCGAATTCTGGAACACTTTGTATTCTGCGTCCGCCTTGTCGGAAGCCGCCTTGGCAGCCACGAGGTTCTTCTCGGCGGACTGGACCTTCCCCTGCATCTGCTCCTTCTGGGCTTCCAGATAAGCGATCGCGCCGGGGATATTGGCTCTGTGCTCGGCGCCGTTGGTCTCGGACTTTTGCTCTTTCTTCAACCCTTCAATCTTGCCATCGGCCTTTTCATTGAAGGCCTTGGCAGCCTTATTAGCTTCGCTCAGCTTAAGTTCGGCCGCCTTGATCTTCCCCGGCGCAGCGTCGGCGGCGTTCCTTGCAGCTTTGCCCGCCTCGGTCTCGTTGAGTTCAAAGCCATTCTTCTTAAGCGCCTCGTGTACGACCAGGCGAGCCGCAGAGTCCTTATCCTTGGCGGCCTTCTCGGCGTCTTTGGCCTGGCTTACCTTCTCGGAAGCGCTCGTCAGGGATTCGGAAGCCTGTTTGACCTTGCCTTCCACGTCCTTGAGCTTGCCGTGCTCGCCATCAGCGGCGCCGCGGGCTTTCGTGGCCGCATCGTTTTGATGATCGGCGGCACTGCCTAGCTTCGTCTTGTCCCACTCTGCATCCTTGAAAGCGGTCTGGTCAGCACCCGGCTTCGTCAGCATACCGGACTTTTCGGCGGAGGCCGTGATTCCGCCGGCGTTGGCGCCAGTCACGACGTCGCCAGTGTGGGAACGAAGCTCCTTGTTGAGGTCTGCCTCGATCTTTGCCTCGCTTTTGGCCTCGCCGCCCTTGGTTGTCGCAAAAGCCGGACCATCGGCGATGCTCGCCGCAGCGGTGATGGCAAAATCGGTCAGCTTGAGTTGCTTGATGTCGTCCGGTGTCAGCGTCCGGAAATCCTTGCCTCCCGCGGCAGCAAAATCGGCCTTCGTCATGGGGGCTTCTTCACCGGCGGTCATCGCAGCCGCCTTTTCGGCGTCGATATCGTTCTTCTTGGCGACACCGGCGCCACCGATGACGGCGTTGAGGACTTCTATCGGGAGGGGGTCCTTGTCCAAACGAGAGGACGCCGAGGGTTTGGTTGAAGGCATGGCGGGCCGCTTTCGCTGTTCTCATCCGTGGGAGACACGAGATGCTTAGCGGGTCGGCTATTTATCGTCGTTTAAGCTACGTAGTTAATCGAAATATTTTATGACGATAAGAGTTTATTCAATATAGATTGTATGAATTATTTGTTATTAATTTGCGACAACTGAGTTTCGCTGGTTATACGTTGTTATCGAATTGGTGCGGTCGCCGTCGAGAAGCCGGTCTCGCAGCGTTGAAGACCGTGCCGATCACGCGCGAATGGTGCGGTGGATCGCTTGGTCACGGCAGCTTGCGAGGCGCCTCATCCTCGGGCTGATCGAGATGGAGTCCGATGGCCTCATCGAGATGTCTCTACACCTGCGATCGCCTGCGAGCCCCTCCGTTCGAGCCTCAGACAGCGCGCTCTTGCTTATGAGGCCCCCTGAGCATCTCTTTGAGCGCAGGCATAAGCAACTGCAGGACCGGGACCCGCTCGGTCTCAATCTCAGCCTGAAGCAGGGTGCCCGAGGTGATGCGCGTGTCGGGGCCATCCGAGGTCGTCCAGACGAACCCTGTCTTCGTCATAGCCGTGCGGCTCAGCTCAACGGTAACGAGAAAAGGAGGGCCGTCGGCCGTCAGCTTCTGAACGAGACTGTCATTACGCAGCATGTGTCGGAGCTGTTCGGGGCTGGCGGCCACATCCGAAACCTTGATGACGGTCGCTTCGATCGCGCCATAAACGTCCCGGCGTACGGAGGTCGGATCGACGAGAACGCGCATGCCCGGCCGAACCTTCTTGCCGTCCTGTGCCGGGACGAGGACTGCTGCGACCAGGCGCGCGAGCCCAGGTCGCAGGCGTCCGTAGCTCTCGTCGACCGGCAACAAGCTGATGATCGGTGTATCGTAGCGGACGAGGTCGCCCGGCATCATCTTCAGCTCCGAGACGAGGCCGAATTGCGAGCTGTACACGACCGTCTCGTTGCGAAGGCGCTCCTCGACCCGCTCGATCTGCCGCTGGGCTTGGGCACGGCGTGATTCCATCGCCTGGACCTCGCGCTCGTATTGCGATTGCTTTTCGCTGCGATCGGCGATGAGGGCCAGCAGTTCGCTGCGCTTGCTGACGAGCCTCTCACGGGCTTCGGCAAGTTCCGCCCGCACCTGCAGATAGCGCTCGATCGTTGTCGCGCCTTGCTGGCGCATCGTCTCCAGCTTCTCGGCCAGCGGCTCGAGAAGCGCTGCGCGTTGTTCGAGCAGCCGGATTGCCTCCCGTGCACCGCTCTCCTGCTGCTGCCGGACATTCTCCGTCAGACCCGATACGCGGTCCTGCAGCTCCCGAATGCGGGCGATATCTTGCACGGCGGCATCCCGCTCGGACTCCGCAAGCTTGCGCTCGTTTTCAAGGCCCGGTTGCGTGACCTTCGCGATCTCCTGGCCCGGCGCCACCTTGTCGCCGACATCGACCATAATGTCGACGACGCGTCCGTCGTGCGCGGCACTCACGGCGATCTCCAGAACGCCCTTGGAGCTGAGAATGACGCCGCTGCCCTTCACATGAACGGGCACCTGCACGAAGGCTGCCGCGCCAATACCGGCAAAGGTCAGCAGCGCCGCCGTGGCGATGCCGAGGGCATAGCCTGGCGAAACCAGGCGCAGCCCCGCGGCAAGCTGCGTCGGGTTCCTGTAGGCGAGCTCCGCCTCCGGCCGAAAGAGCGAAGTTGTCGTCATGGCGATTGGCCTCAAGCCACCGAGGAAAGGAAGGTCTGGCGCAGCATCACCTCGGCCGCTCGGCCGTCATCGGTGATGCGTCCCTGGTGCATCACGACCACGCGTTCGCTTTTCAGCAGGACGGATGGGCGATGCGACACGAGAATGCGGGTGATGCCGAGCCCGGCGAGGACATCCAGGATCCGATCCTGCGTTGCAGCATCGAGCGTGCTCAAGGTTTCGTCGAGGACAATAATGCGCGGCCGCTGGGCGAGTGCGCGTGCGATCATGATCCGCTGGATCTGGCCCTTGGCCAGAGTGACGCCGCTTTCGCCAACCGGCGTGTTCAGGCCCATCGGCATCGCGCGCAGTTCGGCGGCCAGCCCAGCGAGCTCGGCGAAATGCAAAGTCTGGTCGATATCGATATCGGTGACGCCGCGGATATTGTCCTGAATCGTGCCGGGAAAGAGCTGCGCGCCCTGCATGACAAGCGCGATATGCTTGGCGACCTGCCGGCGATCAAGCGTCGCTAGATCGTGTCCGTCCAGCAGGACATGCCCGCTATGCGGCTTATCCAGCCCGACCAGCATTCGAAGCAGCGTCGATTTGCCCGATCCGGACGGGCCCGTGATGCCCACGAATTCGCCGTCTGCGATTGCCAGGCCGATGTCGTTGAGGATCGTGCGCCCGTTATAGCCGAAATGGATGCCGGACATTTGGATGTCACCGCTCAGCCGCGGCACAGGCTTGTTTAGATTGGCTGGCTCTACATTCTGGTCAAGGAAGGGCTTTGCGAGCTTTGTCATCGGCAGCAGCTTCGCCGCGCCCAGGACGGCATGCGACAGTGTCTTGCCAGCGTGGAGCATGCGCGAAAGCGCCAGCACGAAGACGATCGCCTGGCCCGCTTCGAGACGTCCGGAGGCACTCGCGAAAGCGATGGCGGTAAAGCAGGCGGCAAGCGTCAAGATCTCCCAGCCGCCCTCGTAGATAGCAAGGCGGTTGCCGATGCGGGTCGAGCGCATGATCCGACTCTGGAAGGCGAGAAAATTCTGCCCCCATTGCGTGAAGGCCGCGCGCTCCAGCCGCAGGTTGCGGATCACTGGGACGAGGCGAATCAGGTCGTAGGAAAACGCCAGGACGACCACGTCCATCCGCTCGCCTTCATAGATCGCCTTGAACTGCATCCAGCCGATGAGCGCCGTGCCGACGACCAGCGCGAGAACCAGACCGATGCCGACCAGCCCGGCCATCGGCGAGATGCCGGCAACGAGGATGGCCGCGGTGAGCCCGTTCGCCAACGCCAGAAAGGCGGCCGCCCCAAAGGAGAGGACCGATCGGCGCAGCTTGTCGACCGTTTCCATCTGCGTCGCGAGGATCAGGCTGGTGGAAGCCCTGAGCGTGTCGGGCGGCAGGCGCAGCAGGCGGTCGACCATGGCGGCGTGCAGCATCAGGCTGGCGCGGCCTTGAAACCTCAACTCCAGCAACTGCTGGATGATAGTGAAAACGAGTATCGCCGCCAGCACGGTCAGGAGCACGGCCATGATCTCGCCGAGAAAGACGAGGTCGCCGCTATGCACGCCGATATTCGCGATCTGGGCCGAGAGCAGCGGCTGGAGCATGCCCAGGCCACTGCCGAGGAGGCCGCAGACCGCCATGACCGCCATGTCCCCGCGCAAATCGGCGAGGCCGAACCGGATCAGCGAGGACATCGAGGGCTTGTCCTCGGTCAGCGTTCTGTGCGCCGTGAAGAGCTGCTGCTGCAGCGCGTCCCAGTCCTCGCTCCGCAGCTGGCGGCGGTTCGGCCTGCTTGCGAATTCCTCAATATCCATGCGGCCGAAGCTGCTGCGGGTCAGCAGGACAGGCGCGCCATCACTCTTGAAGCCGAGGATGACATCTTCACCGTTGGGAACACCGTGCCGCTTGTCGATCTGGCGAAGCCGTAACCGGTTCGCCGAACACAAGCGGTCGACGTAGTCTGCGGCGGTGTCCTCGCCGAGCTCGGGGACGACCGGATTGGCGATGCCGGCCCTGATGCCGAACGCTTGGGCTGCCTTGACCAGCCCCGTGGGCGCGACGCCGTCCGGGTTACGGCGGAAACGCCCCTCAAGGAGGCGGCCGAAATCGGCGAGAGTCTCGGAGAAGCGCGCACGATGGGCGTTGTCCTGGGCCTGCCCGCTCTTGTCATACCGTTCGTTGGCTTCGACGATTTCGACCGTAATCCGATCGAGCAAGGTCTCGGAAAGGCGGATGAACGCATCGGGCGACAGCTCTTCGGCCTCCGGGATTGGCATGCGCGATCGTCCCGCGAGCGCCGTCAGCCAGGCCCGCGCGCCCTCCGGGGAGGCGGATGCGATCAGCCTGGCTGAATCTCTCGTCTTCACCAGTAGCGGGGTCGTGGTCTGCGATGCCGGCGGCAGGCAGGTTCCGACGGGGATTGCGGTCAGGAAGCGTGGCGGCGTCGCCTCGTCCAGCCACAGGTAGATGTCGGCTTCGGCGTCGGCGAGCGTCGTGTAGCAATCCGGCAGGGCCCTCAGCTCGCCGGCGGCGAGAGCCCATTCCGAAACATCGCGATTCATGGTCATGACGCCTTCGCCAACTTCATGCGGTCGCCGAGCCGTGCGGTGCGAACCTGAGCCAGGTCCTCCCTGGCCAGCGGGATCAGGCTGTGGTCGTGGATCGCCCAGATGCGATCGACGTGGTTGAGGACGCTGGCCCGGTTCGTGATCAGGACGAGCGTGACGCCGCGCCGCCTGAGATTGTCGAGAAGCCGGGCTTCAGTCGCCTCGTCGATCCCGCTCGTGGCGTCGTCGAGAACCATGATCCGGGGATTCTGGATGAGCGCACGCGCGATGGCCAGACGCTGCCGCTCTCCGCCAGAGAAATCCTGGCCTCCTTCAGCGATGCGGCCTTCCAGGCCGCCGGGACGGGCCCCGACGACATCCGCGATCTCGGCATCCCGAAGCGCCGCCGCGATGGCGCCAGGCTGAACCTGGTGATCCCAAACCGTCAGGGCCGCCTTCAGCGTGCCGCCGGGAAAAAAAGGATCCTGATCGATCAGCGCGATGCCGCAGACCGCTTCCGGCGGCCTATCTCCTGCGGTGGTTCCGGCAGAGACGGCGCCGCTCGACGGTGTTGTCAGTCCCGCCAGCAGCCGCGCCATCGTGCTCTTGCCGGAGCCGGATGGGCCGGAGATCGCGACGCACTCATGAGCAGCGATCGAGAGACTGACGGTGTCGAACAGGCGGCAGGAGGCAGAGTGCTCGAAGGAGAGCTCGCGGCAGGCGAGCCGTCCGTCACTAAGCGGTCGCACCGCTTCGTTCGGCTCGTCCGGCGCCTGCCTGTCGAGCAGGTCTCCAAGCCGGTCCAGCGCGCTGTTGGCTTGTCCGAGCGCATTTCCGGCGCCAGCCAGCACGCCGAGCGCTCCGGCGAAAAGCTCGGCCAGCATGAGCATCGCCATGAGGACGCCCAGCGTCATGTCCGTCATGATAACCTGGAGGGCGCCGACGCCGAGAACAGCCAGCGAAACGAATTGCGTGTTCGCATGCGTGAACGCGCCGACGATGCGGAGCAGCCCACCGGCTTGCTGCTCGGCGTTGAGGTGGCGGATATGTGCATTCATGATGCGGCCGAACAAAATCGCCTCCGATCCCGTTGCGCGCGCCTGCTCGAGCAGCGCGACGCTCTTGATCGTGACGGCATGCGCCTCGCTGCCGGTCATCTGCGTCAGGTTTGCGCCCTCCCGGATGCGGCGCTGGCTCGCCGCGAAAAGGACGAGATTGAGCGCCGAACAGGCGAGCACGACGCTGGCCAGAAGAGGGCTGTAGACGATCATGACGGCCGAATAGGTGACCAATGCCACGAGGTTGACCGCGGCGTTGGCCATCGGTCCCGAGATGATGCCTGAGAGCTGGGCCGGCAGGCCTGCGCGAGCGGCGACTTCGGCGGCGCTTCGGACGGCAAAGAATTCTGTCGGCGTGTGCAGCAGCCGCCAGACAAACTGCGCCGACAGCACGCCGGTCAGCTTGGTTTGAAGGCGAAGCAGACCCTGCATGTAGAGTGCGCCGAGCAAGGTGCGCATCATGCCGATGATCAGCATGCCGCCGAGCAGCGGGACAAGCCAGTCGCCATAGCCCTGGACGAGGTAGTCGTCGACGAAAATGCGAGTGAGCCCTGGGATCTGCACCCCGAGCATGACCGTGACGACGCTCGTAACCAGGATGGCGGCCAAGCCCGCGAACGATCCCCTCAACATGCCGGGCAGGCGCTTGGCGAAGCCGAGCGGCGGTCGCGTTCGCGCGAAGCCGCTGCCTGGGGCGAAGGAGAGCGTGATGCCCGTGAAGCCCCTGTCGAATTCTGTCGATGTCAGGCGGCGTCTGCCGATCGCGGGATCGACGATGACGAAACCGTCGCGGTCGATCTTTTCCAGGACGACGA
This sequence comes from Allobosea sp. P5_A5, assembly GCF_056400625.1. Classification (NCBI taxonomy): domain Bacteria; kingdom Pseudomonadati; phylum Pseudomonadota; class Alphaproteobacteria; order Hyphomicrobiales; family Alloboseaceae; genus Allobosea; species Allobosea sp. P5_A5. The sequence continues at coordinate 29,539 of NZ_JBFUKY010000014.1, read as the reverse complement.
AATGGTCGAAATTCCAAAACAGAACCTGCGGGAGAGGCAGGTCACCAAGGCTCTCAGGCTCGCGTCTAAATGCATCGCCGACTAATCCAAAGACTTTCCCCGCCTCCAGCAGAGCCGCCGCCGATGTGCCATCTCGCGAAGTACCGCACGAGTCTCTCACCGTATCGAGCTTCTCATGGCGCCCAAAGGAGGCCATGACCATGGCGAGGCACGCCACACCGCATTCGGTGATCTCCATCTGTAGAACGACGGGAACGCGTCTTGATCGAAGGAACATCGCGAAGTCCTCGCCACGTACAGGACAGAGCTGGCGACGAAGGGGCCGTCATACCCTGACGGTCCATATAACGGTTGGATCGTGAATCGAGCGCTAACGGCTCGGAGCCGAGTTGGCGCTAGGTAACCCTATACGAGGCGGCAATCTGCGCTAGTGAACCGGAAGCGAACTGCTCACGTCGTTAAAGTCATCAGACCGAAGCTGCTCGCGCAATCTCGACCAACTGCCCGGCCTATCGCCAGGCATCTGATTCCACCCGCAGCACAGCATGACTACCAAGAGCATGAAGGTTCCGGCCAGCGTGAAAGAGCAGTTCAAACGCATTCCTCATCTTCTCGATCGGGGCCGAGGGTATCTCGTCGTTGGCTAATCCAATGAAACTGTCTTTGGAACGGCGGCGGTCTAGCGACGTTGCCGTCATGAATCCGCCCTGCGAAGCCCAGCTATGCCCAAGAAGGATATTGCGACAGCAATCGTTTACCTCCGACACGAATGGCCGCTGCCATCATCGGTGACGCTGGGTTCTGCCGTCAGAGCGAAGGGCATCGAGCGAGAGCTTCGCAGAAAGCTCGTTTGGGCGCATCGCAAGCAAATCACTGTCGAGGCTGGCCGTATCGTTCTCTCGATGCCGGAGGCCGATGCAGATGCATTTGACGCAAATTGCACGCGCGTGGAGCAGCTACTGGCCAGCCTATCAGAGCTGCCCCTTCTGCCGAGCGAGATCGAAGATATTCTCTCGATCTCTGCGCGAGAGCGTCACAAATGGCTTGCTGACGGGCGATTGCAGAGCGCGGGCACTCGAACCGTCAAGCTGCGTGGCCGCGCCAAAAAGGTCACCTTCCACGTCTTTGATCCCCGGCACGTCGAGGACCTATTGGATTCCGACTTCCCAGAGTTGTGGCGGGAAGAGGATGCGCAGACTGCAGCGGAAAATCGTAAGCGGGCAGCCGGAAAGGCTGCAATCCAGCGCGCCGCTGCACGGAAGGCTGCATCGGATGATGCAGCGGCGAAAAGCGATGCCCTGGAGGGCTGGGAAGCGTTCGAGGCCGAAGGCTTCCTGCGCTGAAGCATCGCCTTAACCCGTCAGCTTGACTTCGTAGCCCGAGGAGCCCGCTTAGCCTGTGTGACCGTTGCAGGCTTCCTACGCTGATTGCCTAGGCCCATCTTCTTGGCGAGTTGCGAGCGGGCTTCGGCGTATGCCGGTGCGACCATCGGGTAATCGGCAGGCAGGCCCCACTTCGAGCGGTAGGCCTCCGGGCTCATGTCGTAGGCCGTGCGCAGATGTCGCTTCAGCGATTTAAACTTCTTGCCGTCCTCCAGGCAGATCAGGAAATCAGGCGTAATCGACTTCCTGACCGAGACCGCCGGCGCCTTGTCCTCGACAATCGGCTCGGGCTGCTTGCCGAGACTGGTCAGCGCGGCGTGAGTGCTCGCGATCAAACCCGCCAGCTCGGCAGTCGGAACCCGGTTGTGAGCAACATAGGCTGAGACAATCCCGGCCACGAGATCGACGACTGCTTCGTTTTCGTCTGACATGTGATCTGGCCCTGTCGGATCGGCGTTTAAGAATATTGAAAAAATATCAAGCAGGAGGCGAGTGCGTGTGTTGAGTGGCACTGCGCTGAAACGTCTGTTTGAATGCCGATAGCAGAACTTAGGAAATGCACACAAGACAAACCATTGCGCCTCACGTGGCCCGTTAAGCCTCCTGCATCGTTTGGCGACGACGTCCCAGCCTACCGTGACGCGCCGATCCGGCATTGTTCTATGCCGCTTACTCTGGCCGTTTTACCGAATGAGGGCGCCGACTTAACCTTTGTTTAGGGCGCCAAGCTCAGCCGAGGGAAAATGCATCCCAGCATGGAGGGAAGCACGATGCGAACGAGTTCGCTCGCTGAACCCGCTGATCTTGATCGAGCCCAGGCGGCACTGGATACGGCTTGGGCCAACTTCCAGGTCGCGAGCATCAACGGCGAGTTCCAAGGGGTGATCGCCGCGACTACTCCAACGGGCTCGTGTGTCGTGTAAGTGAACATGTCGGGGTTATCGATGGGCAGAACCGTCCCCTCGATCTTGTCGGCCAGGCCGCCGAAATAGTGGAACCACTGCGGGATGCAGCCGAGCTGTCCGCGCATCTCTGCATAGAGCTTGCCGTTATCCTGGATCTCAATCGCTGCCAGGTGATCGGCGTCGCGCGCAATCAGGTCGCCGAAGCGGCCCCGGATGGCGCCGCGCTGCGTCGGATGCATGCGTCCCCACTCACCGCTGTCCAGCGCTCTGCGAGCCGCACTCACGGCAGTGTCGACGTCGCGCTCATCGCAGCGAGGGATGCGAACCCGCGGCTTGGCCAGGAACGGGTCTACCAAATCGAGATAGGCGCCGGACCCGGGCGGGAGCCAGCGACCGATGAAGCACAGGTAATCCTTGACGGCGTCGATTCTGGCCATTGTCAGCAGCTTTCAGGCGGAAAGGATTCCCAGGGATGGGCGGCACGGCTCAGTCGTTGGCCGGTTCCATCCGGGCCGAGCGCGCAAGCACCCGGTCTACCATTTGCGGGGCGAGGCCGCGATAGTTGGCAGGCTATGTCAGGCGCTCAATGGTAGCGCGGTCGATCCTTCCCGCGAGATGGGGATCGGCGGCTAGTGCATCCGCCAGGGAACCGCCTTGTTCGTTCGCTACCCGGCACGCGTCGTAGACGATGTCGTGAGCTTCCTATCGGCCGACATAGGGTGGAAGCTCCATCATCACGGCCTCGGCAACGATGAGGCCGCCGGTCATGTCGAGGTTTCGGGACATCCGATCCTCGTCGACGACAAGGCCACCGAGTGCAAATTTGGCTTGGTGAAAGTCGCCGGCGGCCAGCACGAAGCTCTCCGGGATGGCGAGCTATTCGGCATGCCACGGGCCGGTCGCCCGCTCGAAATTCTGGATCATGGCGTCCAGTATAAGGCCCGCCTGCTGGCGGACGCCTTTTGCCGCGGAAAGCATCAGCTCCGACGAGATCGGATTGCGCTTCTGCGGCATGGTCGACGACGCGCCTCATCCCTTCACGAACGGCTCGTAGACCTCTCCGAATTCGGTCGAGGCCATGATCATCATGTCGGTCGCGATCTTGCCGAACGAAGCAGTCACGAGCCCTCGCTGAGGTCCGTCAGGAGGTCGAGGGTATCGTTATGGATCGAATGATGGCCGACAGGCTTGGCTTAAACCAGGGTTCAGCCGGCGTCGCATAATGCGCAAATATTTCGATGGTGCCGGAGCTTGTTTTGAAGCGTCGTTCTCGGTGCATCCTGCGGATCGTTTCACCCTCTCCATGAGGCTTCGGCGGTCGCCGACTTGAGACGTCGTGGCGGCACATGCTGGTCACCTCCGATAAAGTTCGTCAGATGTCCCGCGACCTCGAATTGCGGGGTTACGCCGGCAGGCGCACTGTACACCGCGACCGACGGATCAAATCGCTGAGGGCTTGCTTTGACTGGGCCCCATATGGCTATGGCGCGGGGGCACGGCGTCAGGCATCGCCAGGCCTGATCGGCTGCCGCCCGTCGCATAGGGCCGCAAGGCGGCTGCGAAGATGCGGTCGAGCAGGCGATCGGGCAGGAGCAATAACAGAGGCAGCAACCCGGCCTGTCGGCCGATTGCGTATCGCGTGCGGGGCTTTGCGGTGGTGATCGCCGTCGCGAGCGTTCGCGCGGCAGTCTCGGCGGAAAGGCCCCGATCGGTTTCGAATTCGGTCTGAGCGGTGACGGCTTGCACCAGCTCGCCGTATCGCTGGCGTTGTTCGGCGGTCATCGTCGATGCCACGTCATGGGCCGTCGCGATCGCCCGACCGGCGATCTTCGTTTTTACCGCCCCCGGCTCGATGACGACAACGTGGACACCCAAAGGTGCGACTTCCCGGCGAAGTGCATCGCTGAGCGCTTCGAGGGCGAATTTCGTGCCGGCATAAGGACCATATGTGGCCATAGCGAACCGGCCGCCCACCGAGCTGACGTTGATGACACGACCTTTGCTGCGGATCAGCGCCGGCAAGAGCGCCTGGGTGACGGCGACATGTCCGAAGAAGTTGACCTCGAACAGGCGTCGCCAGGCGTCGAGTGCGAAGACCTCAACCGGCGCGTTGACCCCGATGCCGGCGTTGTTCACCAGCGCCCTTATGCTCCGGCCCCGAGGGTCGTTATGAACTCGATCCGCAAGCGCGCGAACGTGATCCGGATCGGTTATGTCGAGGATCAGCGGCTCGATCCCCGCGCTTCGGATGGCGTCGGCGTCATCTTCGCGGCGAACGCCTGCGAGGACGTGATATCCAAGCCGGGCCATTTCGCGAGCCGTGGCCGCTCCGATCCCACTGGAGGCCCCGGTGATGACGACCAGCTCCTGTGTATTCGTCGATTCTGTCATGACGGCGCTCCTTCGAACGATCCGGAGGCGAAGCGGGAAGCGAGCAGGCGCGTCCGTTGCTCGAGAACCTCGGGTTTGGGTTGGTCTGAAAGAAGCCCATCCAGCGCCAACAGGAAGACTTCGGCGCTTGCGTCGTCGCCCAGGATCGCGACGAGACATGTATGGATGACGGTGCGGTAGAGCGCCTCGCTGTCGGGGTCGATCCGCCCACACGTATCCAGGAAATCGTGGCCCATCGCCGTGCCGGCCATCTCAGACCAAGGTTCGATGACCAGCATCCGGCACACGTCGATCAAGCGGTCATAGGCGCTGCCGGTGCCGACTGCCGCGTGCTGCGCGGAATCGCGCCGCGACAGCAGCCAGTCCATGAAAACGGCCTGGAAGATCTCCTCCTTGTCGCGAAACGCGCGATACAGGAGCGTTCGCGAGAGGTGAGCTCGCTTTGCGATGTCGTTGAATGTCGTCTTGGCGAAGCCGAAATTCAAAAAGCACCAGCGTGCTGACGCGACGATCTTCGCGCGCCGAGCAGCAATTTCCTCATCATGAATCGGGGGCACCATATTGCCATAGTGACAAAAGTTACGAATTTTGTCAACATGTCTCAGCGACGTACGATTGTTGCAGTGGCTAGAACGGTTTGGCGGTCGCGAGCAACGCGATGGCGGCAACCGAGATGGCGATAAGGCCCGGGATGAAGAACGGGCTGCCGCTGGCATCTATCTGATCGCCTCGCCGCAATCGCCTTAGACGCCCCGATTGGATGCCGTGGAGTCCGCTGAGAGCCACCACGAAGGCGAGCTTTGCCCATAGCCAATGATCGGAGAACCACGCGCCGCCAGCCGCCACCAGGGCGCCGGTAAGCCACACAGCGAGCATCGCCGGCAAGGTGATGCGCTGATCCCAGCGGGACACGAGGTCGACCGTCCCCGATGCCCCGCGTGCGCCGGCAGTGACGCCAATCGCCTGCACGAAGAGCCCCCCGATGAAGATCAGGGCGGCGCAGACATGCAGCGCCTTGAGCCAGAGATAATCCATCAATTCCGTCTGGTGCGGGCAGCGGCGGCTGCCTCTTTGCGCCGCAGGAGGCCAGCATTTGCGAAGCCGCCAAAGGGGATGAAGGCGCCGGCGATCAACCGCGTCAGCTCGCGCCGCGTCCAATCTCCGCCGCCGCTCGCCGTGGCGATCACGCACCACGCATAAGCGACGAACGCCGCCCCATGCACCGGACCCATGAGCCGCGTCGCGATCTCGCAGCCCATGGCGTGCTTGAGCGGCACCGCGACAAGCAAAAGCGTCAGGAGCGTCGTCGCCTCTATGAAGGCGACAAAGCGCAGCCTGCGGAGCAGCGTAAGGTCTTCATCAGCCTCGATGGACGTCTCCATGGGTCAGTTCCGTCCGTTAGAGGTCGGCAGCATCGACGCGGCGCGTTTGGCATGTCGATCGCGCAAGGATGCGGGCCCGCGCGCCCGCAAAGAGGGTCGAAAGCATCTGCTGTCGCTACGCCGACGGATGCGCGGACGCGCACGGGGGCCGATGCCTTTGGACGAGGCCACTGAATGCGGCCTTGGCCCGGACACCCGCGCCCGCATCCCGAAGGAAGCGGCTCGATACGTGATGGCTGAGATAGATCCCGTAGAGTTCCCAGACGAACTGGTTGATGTCCGTGTCGGCGGCGAGGTGCCCCAGGAATCTCGCCTCCCGAACGAACATGCTGAGTTGTTCGCGCCAGTGCGCTTCGATCGTGGCGGCATGATCGCGAACATCGCTGTCGATGTCGTCCAGCTCGAACATGGCACCTGCCACCGGGCAACCGCCGCTGAGGCCGGCTCGACTTGCCCATCCGAACCACAGGTCCACCACCGCCTCGAGACGGGGCAGGCCTTCCGCTGCCAGCATGGCCGGCTCCACGATGACGCGATCGCCGAGCTGAGCCATCACGTCGAGAAGATCGATCTGGAGCTGCTCTTTCGATCGGAAATGCGCGAACAGCCCGCTTTTGGACAGGCCCGATGCGCTGGCAAGCTGGCCGATCGTCACGCCCGCGAGTCCGTGGACACTCGTCTGGTCCAGCCCGATGCGCAACAATCGCTCCTTGGTTTCGCTGCCCTTCATGCAAAAATATTACGACCGATCGTGCTATTTGCAAGCAATATCGGGACTCCTTGCCGCACACGAGCCCAAACCGAGCAAGATACTCAGCGAGTAGCGCGATCTGATCAGAGGACACGATCGCGCCGACATACCCGTCCGGACGGATCAGCACCCAATCGCCAGGAGCCGCCCCATAGGCGTCCCGCAGATGGCCGGCCTCGTCGATCAGCTCGCGGTCTCGACCAACATGGTGGATGCGCAACCTGCACCGGTCCGGCACGAGATCGGCTGCAGCCTCGATGCCGAGCAGCGTCCAGTGCGGCCCGGCGAACAGCTCGAATAGCCGCCTCGAACAGCCGCCTGCACCTCGAAGCAGCGCATCGCTGAAGAACGCCGGTTTGGACTAGGCGTTCGACGATCAGTTTTCGAGGAAGCGCCCCGCCCCGGGGGGCCAGGAGACCTGGACCCGCAGGCCGGGTTCCAGGCGGGTGGTCGAGGGGTCGGTGAGTTCCTGGACGGCGAGGGTCGCGCCGTTGTCCAGGGTGACGAAATGCTTCGAGGTCGCGCCGGTGACGAGGGTATTGTCGAGATGGCCTTGGAGGACGTTGTGCCCCTGCCCCACTTGCCCGTTCTGGACGAGACGCAACGCTTCGGGCCTGAGCAGCAGCTTGCCCGTCGTTCCGGCCGGAGCGGGGCTGTGGAGCCTGACGCGGCAGCTCTCGCTCGCGGACAGCCGCAGGACGGCAGGGTCGCCGATCTCGGCGACGGTGGCGTCGAGGAGCGTCGAGGCGCCGATGAAGTCGGCGGCGAACTGCGTGCGCGGCTCGAAGTAGAGCTGGTCGGGCGTGCCGATCTGCTCGACCCGGCCGGCGTTCATCAGCATGATCCGGTCGGACATGTTGAGCGCCTCCTCCTGATCGTGCGTCACATAGAGCATGGTGATGCCAAGCTCGGTGTGGATGCGCCGGATCTCAAGCTGCATCTGCTCGCGCAACTTTTTGTCGAGGGCACCGAGCGGCTCGTCCATCAGGATGAGATCCGGCTTGTAGACGATGCAGCGGGCGATCGAGATGCGCTGCTGTTGACCGCCCGAGAGCTCTTTCGGCTTGCGATGCCCGACATGCGGCAGACGCACGAGCTCCAGCACCTCGGCGACCCGCCGGCGAATCTCGCGCGCGGTACCTTCCTGATCTCCAGCGGGAACGCGATGTTCTCAGACACCGTCATATGCGGCATCAGCGCGTAGTTCTGGAAGACCATGCCGAGGCCGCGCTTCTCAGCCGGCACGTCGGTAACGTCGCGGCCGTTGATGACGATGCGGCCGCGCGTCGGTGCGGCCATTCCCGCGATCAGGTTGAGCAGTGTGGTCTTGCCTGAGCCCGAGGGGCCGAGCAGGGTCAGGAACTCGCCCGTCGGGACGGACAGCTCGGTGTCGTGCAGGGCGACGACGGAACCGTAATCCTTGCGCAGGCCGCCGATCTCGATCATCGCGGCTTTGGCTCCGCTTTTGTCAACCACTGCGCGCTTCCTTCTGAACGGTGGCGACGATGACGCAGACGACGATCGAGAGCGCCGTCAGCATCGTCGAGATCGCGGCCAGGACCGGAGAGACCTCGAACTGGATCGAGGAGAACATCTTGATCGGCAGCGTGGTGTCGCCGGCCCTGGCGACGAACCAGGAGATCACCACCTCGTCGAACGAGATCAGGAAGGCGAAGAGGCCGCTCGCTATGATCGAGGGGGTAAGCAGCGGCAGCGTCACGCGCCACAGCACGGTCAGGCGCGAGGCACCCATGACGGTCGCCGCGCGTTCGAGCGCCGGGTCGATATGGCGCAAGCCGGCGCTCGCCGTGACAACGACGAACGGCAAGGTCGCGATGGCATGGGCGAAGACGAGGCGCAGTTCGCCGTTCGTCAGCCTGATCTCGGTGAAATAGATGTAGAGCGCTAGCGCGACCGCGACATGTGGGACCATCACCGGGCTGAGCAGGAAAAGCGCGAGGAGTTTCCGGCCGGGGAAGTGGCCGCGCGTCAGGGCATAGGCGGCGGGGATGCCCAGGAACAGTGAGAGCAGCGTCGACCAGATCGCGACGCGGAAGCTCAGCCATGTCGACGCGACCCAACCCTCTTCGGCAAAGAAGCGCCTGAACAGGCTCAGTGAGAACCCCGTCGGCGGAAAAACGATCTGATTGGAGGAGCCGAAGGAGATCACGGCGGTGATGAGGCTGGGCAGGAGCAGGAAGGCCAGGATGACCGCGACCACGGCACCCAAGGCGATGCGCCAGCCGCTGATGCGCGTTTCCATCAGTGGCCCTCCTCGGAGAGGATCGAGGAACCGCCCCTGACCTTCGACAGCAGCATGGCGGCCAGCGCCGCGGCGGCGACCAGTAGCACCGCGACCGCCGAGGCCATCGGCCAGTTCAGGGCCTCGCGGGTGTAGAAATCGACGAGATTGGCGAACATCATGTCCTGCCGCCCGCCGAGAAGAGCCGGAATGATGTAGAAGCCGAGGCTCAGGATGAAGACCAGAAGGGCCCCGGCCATGACGCCGGGCAGGCTCAGCGGCAGCGTGACACGCAGAAAGATCCTGAGCTTTCCCGCCCCCATGATTGCGGCCGCCTTGGCGAGCTGCGGCGGCTGGCTGCGCAGGCTGGTCAGGATCGGGAAGACGAAGAACGGAATGAGGAAATGGCTCATGCCGACCAACACACCGAAGCGGTTGAACAGCATCTTCACCGGCGCGATGCCGAAGGCGCCGAGCATCTGGTTGATGATCCCCGCCTGGCCGAGCAGCACCATGAAGGAGAAGCTCTTGACCAGCGAGCTCGTCCAGAACGGCACCAGCACGAGGATCATGTATAGCGCGCGCCGCCGTGGCGACTGCTTCGCCAAGAAATAGGCGATCGGGTAAGCCAGCAGCAGCGAGAAGACGGTCGCGCTGACGCTGACCTCGAGCGTCGTATAGGCGACGCGCAGGAACAGCGGCGTCGTGAAGATCTTGGCATAGGCCTGGAATGTCAGCCCGCCGCCGTTCTCCTGCTGCAGGCTCTGCTGCAGGACGCTGAACAGCGGGAGGGCGAAGATCAGCGCCATAAACAGCGCCGCCGGCATCGCATAGGCCGCTTCGCGGAAATGCGCCCTGATTGTGCGCAACTGCATTTGAGGACCTCGACCGATCACCTGCCGCGCCGGCGGCGCAAGCGCTCCGCAAAGGAGTTCGCCACGCGCCGTGCGGTCATCTCAAGGACTTCGACCCTCAGTGGGTCAGGTCAGCAGCCATTCCTTGAAGCGGGTGTTGAGCTCCTCGATCCGGCTGTCCCACCAGACCGCATTGACGAAGAGATTATCGGGGTCCGCGATGTTCGGGAGCCATTTCCGCGTCGCCGGATCGACTTTCGCCAAGGCATCGGCATAGGTTGGTGCGTCGCCCGACAGGTTGGACAGCTCGACCTGCCGGTCCTTGTCCATGGTGAAGGCGAGGAAGCGCATCGCCGCGTCGCGGTTCCTGGTGCCCTTCAGCGCACCGATCCAACCGATGCCGAGGATGTTCTGCTTGAAGGAATAGTCGATCGGCACGTTGGCCGCCTGCAGATCCTTCACGCGCGTCGTGTAGGTGTAAGTGAAATCCGTCTCGTTGCCCTGGATGAGCGAGACGGTCTGCGCCGTCTGGGCGATCCAGTGGGAGACCGCAGGCTTGATGCGCTCCAGCGCCTTGAAGGCCCGCTCGACGTCGCAGGGATAGACTTGGGAAGCCGGCACCCCGTCACCCATCAGGGCGATCTCCAGCGTGTCCGTCACCCGGTTGCGCAGGCCGCGCCGGCCGGGAAATCCCTTCGCGTCCCAGAATTCGGTCCAGGTCTTCGGCGCCTTGCCGCCCAGCCGGTTGGTCGGAAAGGCGATGCCGGCGGCATAGACGGTGCCTCCCACAGCATAGTCGTGCTTGGACTGCGGAATGGCACCGGCACGGTCGACGATGCTCTCGTCGATCTTCTCCAGCAGGCCCAGTCGCGCAGCTGCCGGCACCCAGGCATCGTTGAGGTCGGTGATGTCCCATTCGACATCCTTGTGCTCGACCTGCGCCTTCATCCTCGCGAGATCAGGACCCGAGGCGGTCACGATCTCGATGCCGGTCGCCTTGGTGAAGGGGTCGTAGAGCGCCCTGCGCTTGGCATCGCCCATGGCGCCGCCGGAATTCACTATGACGATGCGTTTGCCCTGCGCCCAGCCCGGGCGGATATAGGCCGGACTGGCGATGGCGGTCGCAGTAACGCCGCCGATCACGGAACGGCGGGAAGGCGGCTGCAGGTCCGGCATTTGACGATCCCCTGTTTTTGTTGATGCCGCAGGATCTCGCGCCGCAGCATCGAAATCCATGGGCCGAATGATGGTTCCTGAAGGGATATCCGACATTTCGCCGGGACTAATCGTCGGATCGACGGCCGGCTGGCGAGGCCAACGCGGGTTCCGCATACCTCATCGACGACCGATAACGTAAATCCACCAGTTCGGCCTGCCGCATCTGCAAGGGCGAATAGGTATCGGCGTCAGGAGATGTCCCTCAGCCGAACTCGCCGCGTCCGAGCGCCGTGGCCTGCTTCGTCGCCTGCGATGACGGTTCGGAATGGCTGTGGTCGAAGGCTGTCGAGAGCACCATGATTGAGCGGAGTCGCTCGATGCCGGCGATCTCGCCAATGCTGTCGAGGACAGGCTGGACGTCCTCCATATGGGCCACACGGATGCGGCAGATCAGCTCGAAATCGCCGCTCGCGCCCTGGCAGAGGACTATCTCTGGAAATTCCCGCAACTGATCGATGACCGCCCTGGCCTTGCGATGGGCCGTGGCGATAAGCACGACGGCCTCGACATATTGGTTGAACGGATCGCGCCGCAGGACCACCGAATATCCAGCGATGGTGCCATTACGCTCCATGCGAGAGATGCGCTCCTGCACGGTCGTACGTGCGATACCGAGCTTGCGCGCCAGCGTGGCGACGGTAGCGCGTGCATTGGTCTGGAGCAGCGCCAGCAGGCGCCGGTCGGTCGCATCGTTATCCCGTGCCATGAGTTTCTCGCGAACCCGATGGCTCAAGGTAACGTGCAACTGGGCGATGCAAAAGCCGCCCTGTAAAATGTGCCGAAAAACTCCGTCATATCGACGGAATGTCTGCTTGAATTGGCGAATTGGAGCCTGTCGCATGAAACGGACGCATGGTGGATTTCCCGCATCGCACAGGGGTGGTTCGACTGCCGTGACAGACGTCGTCGCCGATCGCATTTTCGGGCTGACCGAAGACCTTCCGACCACTGGCCGGCATGCAGGCTTCGTGAAGATCCCGCACTCGTCCGATCGCTCGGCCTATGGCTTCGTGCCGGTGCCGCTGGCGGTGGTCGGCGGCCGGCCGGGGCCGACGCTGCTGCTGTTGGCCGGTGTCTTCGGCGACGAGATCGACACGCAGATCGCCGTGGCACGGCTGCTGAGGTCGCTGGATCCCGACGCCATGAACGGGCGCGTCATCGCCATGACCATGGCGAACCTGCCGGCGGCGATGGCCGGCACGCGGCATTCGCCGATCGACGGCCGCAACCTGAACAAGTCGTTCCCCGGCGATGTCTTCGGCACGCCGACCAGCATGATCGCCGATTATATCGAGCGTCACCTGATGCCGCTGTCGGATCTCGTGCTCGACCTGCACAGCGACGGTCAGTCGCTCCGCTACCTGCCCAGCGCCACCCTGGTCGATCATCCCGATCCGGAGGTGCGCGCGCGGCGGCTCGCCATGGCGCAGGCCTTCGGCGCCGAGAACCTGTTGCGTTTCCGCAGCTTCGAGGACCGCAGTACCTCCGGCGCCGCGCGCCGGGCGGGTGCGACGCGGATCGGCACGGAGATCGGCGGCCCGACCCCTGTCGAGAGCATCATAGCGGGCATCATGCGCCTGCTCGTCTGGGCGGGCATGGTCGCAGGGCCGGCTCCGGCGGCCGGCGCGAGGCGCATGATCCTGAACCAGCGCGAGGAGGATTTCGTCTATGCCCTGACCGATGGCGTCTTCGAGCCCGTAGTGCAACTCGGCGAGGTGGTGGCGGCAGGCGATCTCGCCGGGCATATCCACGACCTTACGCGTCCTTTCGCGACGCCGGTGCCCGTCACCTTCGCTGCAGCGGGCATCGTGGTCTGCACGCGCGGCCGAGGGCATGCGGCACGCGGCGACTGCCTGATGCATCTGGCCCTCGAAGCCGATGCCGAAGCTCTGGCCGATCGCGACGAGACTGCCGGTTTGCGCTGGCTAAGCACCCAGATCGCCGCTCCCGCAAAGCGCCCGCGAGCTGCCCGAAAGCAGAAACCCTCCGCCAATGCGGATCGAAAACCCGACAAGCCGATAAGTCACGAGGAATGAAGGTCATGACGCAGATGCCAGCCTATCGCTGGGCCGAAAGAGCCCAGAACACCGTCGCTTCGGCATCGCCCGCGACGGCGCATGGGAACCTGATTCAGCTCGGCGGCGGCTACGGCTTTCCGGACGAGTTGCCCGATATCGTGACCGAGGCGATCGAGGCCGGCAATGCGCGCGAGGAGACGCTCCAGTACGGCCCGCTTTACGGCCTGGACGACCTGCGAGATGCGATCGTCGCCTATCTCTGCGACGACGGCATCACCGCCACGCGTGAGAACATCCTGATCGTCAACGGCGCCAAGCACGGGCTCGATCTCGCCTGCCGGGTCTTTCTCGAGCAGGGCGATGCGGTGATCGTCGCCGCCCCCAGCTATCTCACGGCGATCTCGATCCTGAAGGCGGCCGAAGCCAGCTTCATCTCGATTCCACAGGACGAGGAGGGCATGCAGACCGAGATCCTGGAGCAGACCCTGCTGGCGCGCCGCGAGAGCGGCCTGCCAATGCCGAAATTCCTGTTCGACATCCCCGATTTTCACAATCCCAGCGGCATCACCATGTCCGCGGCGCGCCGCGAGAAGCTGGTGGAGCTCGCCGAGGCGTTCGACTTCCTCATCATCGAGGACGACCCCTATCGCCGCATCCGCTTCGAGGGGGAATCGATCCCCCCGATCAAGACCTTCGACAAGACCGGCCGCGTCATCGGATTGGGCACCGTCTCGAAGATCCTGGCGCCGGGGTTGCGCATCGGCTGGGTTAATGCCGATCCGGCCATCGTCCGCCGCATGGCCGCGCATAAATCCGACCACGGCACGAGCCCGCTGCTGCAGCGGATCGTCGCGCAGCTCTTCCAGAATGGAAAGGTCGCTCACCACATCGAGTCGCTGTCGCATGTCCTGCGCGAGCATCGCGACGCGATGGTCGAGGCGATCGAGCGCAACCTCCCGGGCGCCAAGATCCGCAAGCCGAATGGCGGCTATTTCCTCTGGGTCGAGCTGCCGGAGGGGATCGACGCCGACGAACTCGTCCGCCGCGCGGGCAAGGAAGGCGTCGCGATCTTCACGGGCAAGCTCTGCTTCGCCGAAGAGCCTCCGGGCCAGTTCCTGCGGCTGGCCTACAGCTTCAGCACGCCGAGCAAGATCACCGAGGGCGTGAAGCGGATCGGACGGATCTACGCCGCCATGCGAGCCGAGGCCGCGGAGGCGCGTCTCGCGGGGTGATGCCGATGGAGGTCCGGATCGATCTCGGCAGCGATACGGCGACCCGGCCGAGCCAGGCGATGCTCGCCTTCATGCTGGGTTGTCCCGTCGGGGACGATCAGAAGCAGGAAGACCCCACGGTCAACCGGCTTCAGGAGCAGGTCGCCGCTTTGCTCGGCCTGGAGGCGGCCTTGTTCCTGCCCTCGGCGACAATGGCCAACGAAATCGCGCTGAAGGTCCATACCCGGCCGGGCGACGAGGTCATCGTCGAGGCGGGCTCCCATCTCGTCACCGCGGAGGCGGGCGGGCCGGCTTTCCTCTCCGGCGTGATGACGAGCCGGCTGGATGGAAAGCGTGGCATATTCGACGCCGGCCAGGTCGAGCGCGCCATCCGGCCGGACGGGCCGCATTATCCGCCGACGAGCCTCGTCTGTGTCGAGCAGACGACCAATCTCGGCGGCGGCGCCGTCTGGCCGCAGGGCCGGCTGCGCGAGGTCGTCGCGATCGCCCGGCAATATGGGCTGGCGACGCATATGGATGGCGCCCGCTTGATGAACGCCGTGGTTGCCTCCGGCGTCCCGGCGCATCTCCACGCGAGCAGCTTCGACTCCGTCACCCTTTGCTTGAGCAAGGGCCTGGCCTGCCCGGTCGGTGCGCTGCTCGCGGGCAGCGAAAGCTTCGTCCAGGAAGCGCGCCGCTACAAGCACCTCTTCGGCGGGGCCATGCGCCAGGCCGGCGTGATCGCGGGCGCCGGCCTTTACGCGCTCGACAACAATATCGAGCGGCTGGCCGAGGATCACGAGAACGCCCGGCTGCTGGCGATACTGCTGGCCGAGATACCCGGTATCGCCGTCGACCCGGCTGGGATCGAGACCAATATCGTCCTCTTCGACGTGGCCGGGACCGGCCTGTCCGGCCAGGAACTGGCGGATGCGCTGCGTCAGCGCGGCACGCGGGTCGGCGCGCGCTGGCGCGAAACGGTGATCCGGGCGGTGACGCATTGCGATGTCGGCCGTGCCGATATCGAAACGGCCGCCCACCGGATCGGCGAGATCGTCGCCGGGCGAGCGCGATAGGTCAGCGGAGCTGTCGTATTCCGCTATGCCGGTGAGCGGGCGAAGGCCGACGCCAGTGCCGCCCTGACCCGCTCCACCTTGCCCGCGTCATCTCGGAAGGACATCACGAGCCGGTGCCGGGTCGGGTAGCGGTGATCCCAGGCACGGAAGTGGAAGCCCGACTTCACCAGCAGGTTCGTCACGTCGGGGTCGATATCCGCGAAGATCTGATTGGTCTCGACCGGATGTGTCAGACGAATGCCGGGCACCTTCGTGAGGATGCCGGCGACGGCCTTCGCCATCTCGTTGGCGTGCCGCGCATTCCGGAGCCAGAGGTCGCCGTCGAGAAAGGCGAGCAACTGGGCCGAGACATAGCGCATCTTCGATGTCAGCAGTCCGGCGCGCTTCTGTCGGTAGGCGAGATCACGCGCGAGGGCCTTGTCGAAGACGATCACGGCTTCGGCGTTCATCGTGCCGTTCTTGGTGGTGCCCAGGCTCAGCACGTCGATGCCGGCGCGCCAGCTCATCGCAGCCGGGCTCGCTTCCAGCGCGACGAGCGCATTGGTGAAGCGCGCGCCGTCCATATGCACGCGCAGGCCTTTCGCATGAGCGGTCTCCGCCAGGGCTGCGAGTTCGGCAAGCGTATAGAGCGTGCCGAACTCCGTCGCCTGCGTCAGCGAGAGGCAGGCGCAGGCATAATGGTGGCGGCTTGGGCGCGTCCGCTCCTCCAGCAAGGCGCGGAGATCGTCCACCGCGATCTTGCCGTCGCGGCCAGCCATTCCTACGAGGCGGGAGCCGCCGGCATAGAATTCCGGCGCGCCGCCCTCCGTTGTCAGGATATGGGCGGCCTCATGGCAGATTGTCTCGCCATAAGGCGGCGTGATCGCCGCGAGGCCGAGCGCGTTGGCTGCGGTGCCGGTCGCGACGGGAAAGACGAATGCCTCGTGCTCGAAGATTTTGGAAAAGGCCTCGTCGAGCCGCGCGCTGTAGACATCGTCGCCATAGGCGATGGCGATGCCTTCGTCGGCACGCTGCATTGCCGCCATGATCTCCGGACTGACGCCGGCCTGATTGTCGGAGCCGAAGAGGATCTCGGTCATTGTTCGTCCTGATCCCGCGCGGGCCGGAAGCCCAGCATCTCGTCGATGCCGTAAAGGCCCGGCGGTCTCCCCGCCAGCCAGGAAGCGGCTCTGACGGCTCCCGCGGCGAATATCTTGCGGTCGAAGGCACGATGCGAGAGCGTGATCTGCTCGCCGGCAGCCGTGAAGCTCAGGGCATGCTCGCCGACGATCTGGCCGCCGCGCAGGGAGGCGAAGCCGATCGCGCCGGTCGCGCGCGCGCCGCAATGGCCGTCGCGGCCGCTCTTCATGACGGCGGCAAGCGCCGTGCCGCGCCCTTCGGCGACGGCCTCGCCGAGCAGGAGCGCGCTGCCAGAGGGCGCATCGACCTTCTGGCGATGATGCATCTCGACGATCTCGGCATCGTAGCTTTCGGCCGGCAGAAGCGCGGCGAGCTGGCGGGCGAGATTCGCGAGGAGATTGATCCCGAGCCCAAAATGCGCGGCTTGCAGGACCGCAACATGGCGCGAAGCGGCGACGACGGCTTCCTGCTGGTCGGCCGAGAGGCCCGTCGTGCCGAGAACCCAGGCCGCCTGGCCTGCCGACAAGGCTTCCGCATGGCCTGCGGCGGCATCGGCATGGGTGAAGTCGATCACGACATCGGCCCGCGCCGTCAGGTCGGGAAGGGCCAAGATCGGGAGATCGCCCGTATAAGCGCTGGACGAGGCGGGGTTCAGCGTCCCACCAATGACGTCATGGCCCGCGCCGCGCGCTTCGGCGACAAGCTCGCCGCCCATCCGGCCGGCAATGCCGAGAATTCCGATCCGCATCAGTCCCTCATCGCTGTTCGAGGCTTGCCGCCGTCCGCGGCCAGAAGCCGTTGAACCGATGCGGCGAGTAAGGAGCGAGTGGACAGACTGGCGGCGCGCCGAGCAGCAGGTCACGGACGATCCGCGCCGTCATCGGCGCGCTCGCCATGCCGACATGGCCGTGGCCATAGGCATGGACGATATCCGCGCTGGCGCTGGACAGGCCGATGACCGGCAGTCCATCCGGTGTCGATGGGCGATGCCCCATCCAGCGTTTGACACGGCTCTCTGGAACCGAGTCTGCGAGTTCAGGGCAGCAGCGCTTCAGATGGGCCTCGACGATACCGGCCCGGCGCCAGTCCGGCGGGTTGTCGACGCTGCACAGCTCGACCTGTCCGGCACCGCGCAGGCCGGCTTCCATCGGCGTCGTGCCTATCCGGCTGTCGCTGGTCTGGACCGGCATGGCCGGAACCGCCTCGGGCTCGGAGAGCACGACATGGTATCCTCGCTCGCTCTCCAGCGAGACCTTGTCGCCGGCGGCGCGGGCTAGACGCTTCGAATGGATGCCGGCACAAATCACCGCTCTGTCGGCCGGCACAGTCCCGCCGTCGGTGACGACGGCAGTAAGGCGACCCTGCCTGAGGTCGAACCTGCTCGCCCACGCCTGCTTTCGGGTGACGCCGAGCCCTTCCGCATAGTCGGCCAGTGCCCGGACATAGCCGCCCGGATCCCGGCAATGTCCGGTCGCGCCGACCAGTGCACCGAAGGCGTAGCGCGGCGAGAGCGCCGGGACGGCGTGCCGCAAGGCCTCGCCCTCCAGCTCCGTCCAGGCCACGCCATTGTTGCGGCGCAGGTGCCACGCCAGCCCCTCCGCCTCGAAATCGGCGCGTGTCGGGTAGGCGTAGAGCGCGCCATCGCGGCGGACGAAGTCCGGCACGCCGGCAGCCGCTGCGAGCTCGGCCTGTAGCTCAGGCCCGGGTTCGATGAGCGGACGCAAGGCGCGCGCCGTCGCCTCGACACGCCGGACAGTCGCGCCGGCATACAGAAAGCGCAGCAGCCAGGGCAGCAAGCGCGGCAGCGCCGTCCAGCGGATGGTCAGGGGACCTAGCGGATCGCGCAGCATCGCCGGCACCTTGCGCCACAGCCCCGGCATCGACATCGGCACGACGGATGCGGGGCTGAACCAGCCAGCATTGCCATAGCTCGCCGCCTGCTCGCCGCCCGGCTCGCCCGGCTCGATCAGGCACACCGCGAAGCCCGCCTGCCGGAGCGTTATCGCCGTGGTGACACCGACGATGCCGGCGCCGATGATCGCGACGATGGTCTCGCCGCGCTCCGGCCCGCTCATGCCGAGCGTCGCAGAGGCGACTGAATGCCTTCGACGATGCCCATCACCAGCCTCACCTGGTTGATGGTCGACGCTTCCGTCCAGAAGCCGCAATGCGCCGTCAGCGTGACATTGGGCGCCGTGCGCAGGGGATGCTGTTCGGGCAGGGGCTCGGTCTCGAAGACGTCGAGCGCGGCATGGCCAATCTGGCCGCTTTCGAGGGCCTGGACCAGCGCCACTTCATCGATCAGCGCGCCCCGCGCGGTGTTGACCAACAGCGCGCCGCGCTTCATCGCGGCGATCTTTCGCGCATCCAGGAAGCCGCGCGTCTCGTCGTTGAGAGCCAGATGCAGGCTGACCACGTCGGAGGTCGCCAACAGATCTTCGAGGCCTACGCCGGCCGCATGCGGATCGGCGACGGGCGAGCGGTTCCAGGCGACGACCTCGAGCCCGATCCCGGCGCAGATGCGGGCCATCTCGCGGCCGATGCCGCCGAGCCCGATCAGCCCGATCCGGCGTCCGCGCAGTTCGATGCCCTGCATCTTCTTCCAGCCACCATTGCGGATGACGTGGTGCTGCGGCGCGATCTGGCGGGCTGCCGCGAGCACGAGCCCGGCCGCCAGTTCGGCGACGGTGGTGTCGCCGTAGTTCCGGATCGTATGGACCTCGATGCCCATTTTCGCAGCTAGGGCGAGGTCCAGGATGCTGGCCGCACCGGTGCCGAAATAGACGAAGTGGCGCAGGCTGGTGCAGCGCGCCAGGATCTCCGGCGGGATACGGGTGTGGTCGTCGATGCAGATGTCGTAGCCTTCCAGAATGGAAGGCAGGTACTCGAGCGAGAAGGGCTCGGTGACGACGTCGACCTCGATATCGAAGTCGGCAAGCGCCGCGCGCCACAGGGGAAGCTGGTTAGGTCCGCAATCGATATATTTGGCGCGCATTGAGTGTCCTCCGAGGGTTCGGATTTCGAGCGGATCGAGCAGATCAGCCAAGCGTCAGGCCGCCATCGACAGGAAGCAGCGCGCCGGTGATCTGCCGGGCTTGGGCCGAAAGCAGGAATTCGATCGCGGCGGCGACGTCGTCGGCTTCGTTGAGACGGCCCGTCGGTGTCCGGGCCGCTGCCTCGATCCAGCCCTGGGCGGAGAGGGTGCCCATTTTGCCTGCGTCCTTGCGGGTGAAGCCCGGGACGACAGCATTCACGGTGATGTTCTGTCCTGCGAAGGACAGCGCAAGGCAGCGAACCAGCGTTTCCATCGCGGCCTTGGCGATGGCCGATGCTGGCGCCAGGGTCTTTGGCTCGATCTTGTGGGCGATAAACGAACTGACTGCGACGATCCGGCCGGCGCCGCTCGTGGCGAGCGCGGGAAGCGCCGCCGTCGCAATCTCTAGCAACGCACCCGGCATCAGCGAAATGCTGCGGTCGAGGCCGGCGCGGCTGAGTTCGCCGATCGGGGTCTTGTCGACATGGCCGGCGCAGTGGACGATTTTATCCAGCCTCCCGAATACCTCCAGCGCCTGCGCAACCATGGGCGCGCCGTGCCCGGGCTCCGAAAGGTCGCCTCGCGTCACGAGGCATCGAGCTCCAGCCCCCGTACAGTCGGCAACGACGCTTTCGAGGCGCGCGCCACTCTCGGGCGTGCTTCCCCCTCCATGCAATGTCATCGAAAGACCGGGCGCCGCGACACGTCGTGCCAAGGCCGCGCCGATGCCGGAGGCGGCGCCTGTGATTAGGATGACTTCGTGAGAAACGCCCATGTCGAAATGAACCGCGATCCGTCGTCCAGCTGATGCTTCAACAGACGGAAAGTGACCTTTGGGCGAGCCGGCCCAAACCTGCAAAATGAGTGGAATTTCGGCGTTGTCCGACAAATTGCAGAGTAGGACGTTGCAGTTCGACCGTTTCTCGATGGGCACTACCGCCTCCCGGAGAGGCAATTATAGTTGCTGATAAGCAGGGTGCGCTGAGAGGGCAGATACGGCGCGGACGATGCGCCATCGCCGAAATCCATCCGACGACAATCGGACGTTCCAGCGCTGAACCCGTTACGAGCGTTAGCGATTTCCAGTTGAGCAGGCCCCTTTCCTTTGGGGTGTCGTCATGCCGGAAGCGCCGCTCCCTCGGCGAAAGGGCGGGACATCTCGATGGTGCAGGCTGGTAAACCGGTGAACGTCCTAGGCGCTAGACCAACGTCCGCTGCTGGCGCAAATCGCATGCAAGCAGAGCCAGGAATCAAAGGTGGGGGGTCTGCTAGACGCCAAGGATTTGTCCGCGGCTTTACCTATGCCTTTTGCTTATAGGTGAGCCCATAAATGTCAATTGACGGCATTGATGCTGAACGGCCTGATAGTCCATCAGGGAGAACTCAGATGAAGAAAACCACGTTGGCATTCTTAGCCAGCCTCGCGGCCGCGTCAGCTACGCTGTCGCCGCTTAAGGCCGAGACGCTGCAGGTGGCCGTAGGCACGTCGGACATCACAAACATCGATCCGCATCGCGCGAACGGTTTCGACTCGATGCTGATCGCAAACGTGTTTGACGGGCTGGTCCGTTTTCCGCCAGGCAGTGTCGATCCTGCCAAGATCGAGCCCGATCTCGCTACGCGATGGGAGACTTCGTTCGACGGCAAGTCTTGGACCTTTCACCTGCGCAAAGGCGTCAAATTTCACGGCGACTTCGGCGAGCTTACCGCCGATGACGTCGTTTTTTCGCTGAAGCGGGCGGCTGCCCCAAGCACCTCGTCATTCGCCGCGAACTTCGGGGGTATTGCGGACGTGGTGAAGCTCGACGACCTGACGGTCAGGATCGACCTGAAATATCCTGATGCCAACCTGCTCGGGCTGCTCTCCAATTTTCATGGCGGTATGATCGTCAGCAAGAAAGCGGTCGAGCAGTTGGGGCGCGAGTTTGCGGCCAAGCCTATCGGGACCGGCCCCTATGAGATCGCCGAACATGTCTTGCAGCAGCACGTCAAACTCGTCGCCAATAAGAGTTATTTTCGCGGAGCCCCCAAGATCGACGAGGTCCTTTGGCGCTTCGTCCTTTCCGACAGCAGCCGCGATTTGGCATTTCAATCCGGGCAGCTCGACCTGATCTATGGTCGGCGGGACCAGCGTTGGGTAACACAGGTGAAGACGCGGCCGGATGCGGTCGTGGACATCTTCGGCCAAGGCGAGTTCCGCACTCTGCACATCAACAAGAGCATCAAGCCGCTCGATGATCTGCGTGTGCGTCAGGCGATTGCGCTTGCAATCGATCTCGATCAGATCGTTCGCTTCGTGGGTCCCGACGTCGCCCAGAAAGGCTGCTCTGTGGTGCCGCCTGGCTATCGCGGCGAGGACTGCTCCTGGACCGTCAAGCCCGACATCGCCAAGGCGAAGGCCCTGCTCGCCGAGGCCGGGCATCCGGACGGCATCACGCTAAGCGTCGTTGTCTCGAACATTTCTTCGCAATTGCCGATCATGGAGGTGATCCAGAACCAGCTCGGCAAAGCTGGCATCAAGCTCGATATGAAAGTCGTCGATCACCCGACCTACCAGCAACAGATCCGGCAGAATGCCAGCGCCCTGGTATTCTACGGCGCAGCGAGGTTTCCGGTCGCCGATACCTATCTCACCGAGTTCTACCATTCCGCAGCAACGGTGGGAAAACCCACCGCGATCACCAATTTCTCGCATTGCGACGTGGCGGATGCCGAGATCGAGCAGGCCCGAAAGGAAGCCGATCCGGCCAAGCAGATGGTGGATTGGAAGCTCGCGCAGGACAAGATCCACAAGGATGTCTGCGCGGTGCCGCTGTTCGAGCTCCAGCAGGTCTGGGCGCGCAGCAAGAAGGTCGACTACGGCTACGAGCTGAAGGGCGCGATCAACATCGCGCCGCAGATCACGGAGAAGACGAGCGTCACGCGATGAGCGCCTCGCGCATCAGCTGATCGCCGCATTCCCGGGCGTGCTGAATGAAGAGATCCACAAGGCCCGCATTGCGGGCCTTGGTTGCTTTGGCCAGGAGGAAATGGTTGTCGATCGCCGGCTCGAAGCGCCGGATCGCTACGCGCCCTTTGACGGGGCCCGCCATCAGTGGATGGACAAGCGAAAGCCCCAGGCCATACGCGACGAATTCGCAGAGCGTCGGAGCTGTGGTCGCCTTGAGAACGAGCCGCGGCTCGCAGCCATGGCTCGCCATCACCTCGTCGACCCTGCGCCGGATCTCGACCCCTTCGTCGAAGCCGACGAAGGGTTGATCATGAAGGTCTTCGGGGCGGATCACCGCCTTGCGAGACAGCGGATGTCCGATCGGCATGATGCAGACCAATGGGTGGGTCAGGAACGGCTCGGTCTCGAGATCGGGATGTTCTACACGGGCATTCAGAATCCCGACGTCAACTTGCCGTGTCACCAGCCAGTCCGCCAGGCCCGGTGAACCACGCACGATCAGCGACACGAAGACATGCGCCTCGCTTTCCAGAAAGCGCATCGTGACGTGTTGGATGAAATGGCCAGATAGAGCGGGCAGGACGCCGACAAGGAGCCGGCCTTTTTGCTCGCGACGAACCGTCTCGATAGCGCGCTCGATTTGGTGGAGCCCGGAAAAAACCCGGTCTACCTCTTCATAGAGATGGGCGCCCTGAGCGGTCGGCGTCAATTTGCCCTTCAGCCGGTCAAAGAGCCTCAGTCCCGTATCCAGTTCGAGATTGGATACCAGCTTGCTCACCGCCGGCTGTGTGACATTCAGAGCCGCTGCCGCCGCACTCACCGTGCCGTTTTCCATAACGGCTCGGAAGGCTTCGACCTGGCGGAGATTGATTGAACGAGGCATGAGGGTTTGGAATACCCTTGGCTGAATTTATCAATCGACGTTTTAGCATGGCCCGTGAATAGTTGCCATCGACAGGCCGCTACCAGCGCCCGGAATATTCATGAAATACGCACTGAAACGCATATCGCTCGGCTTGCCGACGCTCTTGGCGATGTTCACGGCCATTTTCGTGATCATCCGGATTGTTCCCGGCGATGCTGCGGCCGTGATCCTCGGTGATCAAGCCAGCGCGAGTGCTTTGGAAGCTCTTCGTCAGCAACTTGGCCTTAATGAGCCGTTTTCGCACCAGTATCTCGGCTTTCTGGCTGGCTTATTAAAAGGTGATCTCGGAACATCGCTCGTCACTCAGCGGCCGGTGCTCGACGAAGCCCTGCGGGTTCTTCCCAATACGATCGAGCTTGCGTTCGCTTCGATCCTCGTCGGGCTCGTGCTGGGCCTGCCGCTCGGCGTCTACGCAGCAACCAACCGTAATGCCTGGCCCGACTATGTCGGGCGATTGTTCTCGCTCGTTGGACTGTCGCTGCCGGCCTTCGTATCGGGCATCCTGCTGCTCCTCGCCTTCGCGATCCAGCTGCGATG
Source organism: Allobosea sp. P5_A5 (assembly GCF_056400625.1). Classification (NCBI taxonomy): domain Bacteria; kingdom Pseudomonadati; phylum Pseudomonadota; class Alphaproteobacteria; order Hyphomicrobiales; family Alloboseaceae; genus Allobosea; species Allobosea sp. P5_A5. Next base: position 5,544 of record NZ_JBFUKY010000014.1, on the reverse strand, counting down.
GTTTCCCGTCATCGGCACTACGCAGAACGCCGGCCCCTGGGACCGTCTTATCGCAGTGGCCCTGCCGGCGCTCAATCTCGGCGTCATCATGAGCGCTTATGTAGCGCGCGTGACGCGGGCATCCATGCTCTCGACTTTGGGCGAGGATTACGTTCGCACGGCTAAGGCAAAGGGCGTTGCGCCGACGACGCTGGCCTTGCGGCATGTCCTGTCGAACTCGTTGCTGCCGATCATCACCGTTGTGGGCCTGTATTTCGGCACCCTAATCGGAAACGCGGTTCTGACCGAGATCGTCTTTAACCGGCCTGGGCTCGGGCGCCTGATCCTCGGTGCTCTCAACACCCGCGACTACACGATGCTGCAGGGGCTGATGATCATCTTCGCCTCCTTCGTAGTGCTGGCGAACATTCTGACCGATCTCGCCTATGCGGCGGTCGATCCGCGCATCCGGACGGCCTGACGATGAGCTGGATTCTTCTGCGCCTTTCCGCGTCCGGTCGCTTCGTGTCACGTGGCGGCGCCTTCGCCTGGGCCGGGCTGGCCCTGCTATCATTGATCGCGCTCGTCGCGAGCTTCGCGCCTGTCATCGCCCCGCATGACCCGCTCACGCAGGACATCGTCAACCAGTTCTTGCCGCCCTCATCAGAATTCTGGTTGGGCACAGACTCCTACGGTCGCGATGTGCTGTCCCGGATCATTTACGGGGCCAGGATTTCGCTGATCGTGGGTCTGCTTTCGATCCTGATCGCGATGACCGTCGGCACCATTCTCGGAGTGCTGTCCGGCTATATTGGCGGGCGCTTCGACGCGTTCGTCATGGCGGTCGTCGATCTCATGCTGTCCTTTCCGAGCCTGCTGCTCGGCATGCTCGTCGCCGCGGTCCTGGGCGCCAGTCTCGAGAACCTGATCATCGCGATCGCCGTCACCGAGATTGCGCCCTTTGTCAGGCTCGCACGAGCTCCGACGCTGGTGCTCAAGGAGCAGGATTTCGTCCAGGCGGCCCGCTCCGTTGGCTGTGGCCATGGACGGATCATGCGCGTCCACATCCTTCCGAATCTGATTTCCGACATCCTGGTGATGGGTTCGCTCTGGATGGCGACGGCCATCCGCACGGAAGCCTCGCTGAGCTTCATCGGCCTCGGCGTCAAACCGCCCACGGCGACCTGGGGCGGCATGATCCGGGAAGGCTTCGAGAACATCATCGACGCTTGGTGGCTGGCCGTTTTTCCGAGCGTCTTCGTCTTCCTGACTGTGCTTGCGCTGAACCTCCTCGGAGACGGACTGCGCGACGCGAACGACCCCAAGCTGCGGCAACGTGACTGACAGCCGTCAGCGGCAATTGACGACCTATGGAGTCTTTTATGAGCGAAGCGAATTTCATCTATCTCAGCCAGGAGGACGCGGTGCGCTGCGGCGCGGCCGACGTTTCCGCGACGGTCGCCGATACCGAGCGCACCACGCTGCTGGCCTATCAGGGCAAGGCGATCGAGGCGCCCACCGCGACCCTGTTCTGGGGCGTCCCGCCCGAGAAGCTCAAGAACTTCGTGGGCTACCCCAGCAAGAAGCGCGCAAACATCCATGCCGGCTATCTCGACGACAATGGCGTCATGAAGGTTGCGCTGAAGAACATCCCGAGCAACCCGGACAATCCGATCAACGGTAAGGGGCCGCGCGCCTCTGGCCTGCTGACGATCCTCGATCCCGAGACGGGCTATCCACTCGCCTTGATGGACGCGATGGTGATCAGCTGCATGCGCACGGGCGCGCTTGGCGCCATCGGCGTCAAACACCTACGGCGGCCGGGCTCGCGTAGCCTCGGCCTGATCGGTGTCGGCCCCATCAACCAAGCCGCGATCGCCTGCACGGCCGAGGTGATGCCGGAGCTCGAGGTCGCCTATGTCTATGATCTGAATACAGAGCGCGCCAAAGCCTTCGCCGCCGAGTTCTCCGGCAAGCTGAACATCGATGTCCGTGCGGTCGACTCCGCGCGTGCTGCGATCTCCGATGCCGATGTTGTTATACCAGCGACCAACGTTCAGACGATCGACGATGCCTACATCACGCCGGATTGGATGAAGAAGGGCAGCCTGTTGGTCGATCTCTCGATCTGGGACGCAACCTTCGAGACGCTCGCTCGCGCTGACGGCTATGTCATGAACTCCGCGATCAGCATGGAGCGCAAGACGATGACGCCAAGCGTCATGGTCGACCGAGGCCTAGCCAGGGAGGAGCAAATCATCGACCTCGGCAAGGTCATCGCCGGCGAAACCGGCGGACGCCGCGACGACGACGATGTGATCGTCTACTTTGCCCGCGGTATGGCGATCTATGACGTGATGTGCGGCTATCGCGTTTACGAGAACGCTCTCCAGAACGGCGTCGGCGAGAAGCTGAGCCTGTGGCAGAGTGCATTCTGGAACTGAGAGCGAGATTAGGTGCCGCCACTCCGGCGATGAATCAAGCTTCTGTCTGCTGGCACGTAGCTTAGCACCACGGCGAAAAGATTGATCTGAGTTCACTGGATCGGCGAAGCGACGTAGGCGCAATGTCCGCTTCCTGGCATTAGATTAGTGTCGGGAAGTGGCGCATGCGGTTCCTTGTCAGGCAGACTTGCGCGCCTGCTCGCGGATGTTCGGAAGAAGCACCGTAAGAATGCCGATCGCTGGCAGGAATGAGCACAGCACGAATACGAAGTGGATGCCTATCCAGTCCGCGAGCGCCCCGAGCGTCGCAGCGGCGATGCCGCCGATGCCGAAGATGAAGCCGAAGAACAGGCCCGAAACCATACCGACCCGCCCGGGCATCAGCTCCTGCCCATAGACCACGATGGCCGGGAAGGCCGACGAGATGACGAAGCCGATAACCACGGTCAACATAACCGTAGGGGTCAACCCGACGTGCGGCAGCAGCAGTGTCAGCGGCAGCACGCCCAGGATCGACACCAGATGACCGGTTTGCGGCCCAAGCGGTCGCCGATGGGGCCGCCCGCGATCGTCCCGGCTGCCACGGCGGCGAAGAAGACGAACTGGAGGATCTGGGCGTTCTTCACCGACACGCCAAACTGATCGATCAAATAGAACGTGTAGAAGCTCGTGAAGGCCGCGAGGTAGACGTACTTTGAAAACAGCAACGCGATCAGGACGCCCATCGCGATGCCAACCTGGCGCTTCGAGAGGAAGGCGTGCCGCTCTGGCATCGTGCCTGTCTTGCGCTTCGCGTGACCGTTCGCGTTGTACCAATGGCCGAGCGCCGTCAGCAGGAAGACTCCAACAAGCGCGACGAGCGCGAACCAGGCCAATCCCCGCTGACCCTGCGGCAAGATCACGAAAGCGGCCGCAAGCGGTCCGAGAGCCGAGCCGAAGTTGCCGCCAACCTGGAAAAGGGACTGGGCGAAACCGTGTGAACCGCCGGACGTTAATCGAGCAATGCGGGACGATTCCGGATGGAAGATTGACGAGCCCAAACCGAGCAGTGTGGCGCCGACGAGCAGCCATCCATAGCTCGGCGCATATGCCAGGAAGAGCACCCCGGCCATCGACGATGCCATGCCGAAAGGCAGCGAATATGGCATGGGCCGCCGGTCCGTGTAGTGCCCGATGACGGGCTAAAAAAGCGAGGCCGTGATCTGGTAGACGAAGCTGAGGATGCCGATTTGGGCGAAGGTCAGCGAGAAGCCCGACTGCAGGACCGGGTACATCGCCGGAAGCAACGCCTGGAGCAAGTCGTTGAGCAGATGTCCAAGGCTAGCGCCGAAGAGGATAGGGAATGAACCTGCTGCTTTCGGCAGATTGCCGATCGTCGTCGGATTGGACACGGGCTTCACTCGAGCAAGTTGATGACTTGAAGCTCCGCTGATACATCCGAATCCTAGGGCCTGCCACCAATGGCGGGCCACTCAGCTACGGGAGTGGGCCATCGTGCGCGACGTGCCGATCGCGATGGTCGATCATACGCCTCGGCCTATCGTTGCGTTGGGACGGCTTTACCGGGACGGCTTCCTGATCGAACCTCACAAACACCGCCGAGGGCAGCTGCTGTCGGCCGCCTCAGGGCTGGTCGTTCTGACGACCACGACGGGCACATGGGTTATGCCGCCGCAGCGGGCCATGTGGATTCCTCCTGGAACCGTCCACACCGTCCGCATGGTCGGCGAGGTCGAGATGCAGAGCCTCTATCTCGAACCCGACGCCGTGCCCGGCATGCCGGTTCGCCTCCAGGTTCTTGGTATCTCGCCATTCGTGCGCAGCCTATTGGCCGAGGCAGTCGATCTCCCCCTCGAATACGATCGTACCGGCCGCGGCGGCGCTCTGATGCACCTGATCGAGCATGAAGTCGGCGAACTTCCCTCGCTCCCGCTTTCCCTACAATATCCCGCCGCCGGCGAATTGGCTGATCGATGTCGCGCCTTTGTTCTCAAGCCGAACATCCACAATACGATCGATCCTTGGGCTAAGGCGTTGGGCGTGAGCCGACGGACATTCACTCGCGTTTTCCGACGGGAAACCGGTCTGAGCTTCCGCAGCTGGTGCCAGCAGGCGTGCCTTTTAACGGCCATCCCGCGCTTAGCTGCTGGTGAGACTGTCACCGCGGTGGCCATCGATCTCGGATACGAGAACCCGGCCGCGTTTACCTCGACTTTCAAGAGTGCTTTCGGCAGCCCACCGCTGGAATACCTCGGGTTGAGGAGCAATCGAGAAACTGACCGCAGGGCGTCCAAGCGCGACGACGACTAACAAATGAAGCAAGGTCCGCTTTCGGGCAATGCCCGAGAGACCGCTTATGACGCATCTCGCCCGCACCGACGAAAACCGTTTCAAAAGCATTCTGGTGAGAGGTTAGTTCGAGCGAAAAATGCAGTAGCATCCACTTGCGATTGCACGGCGATTGGACCGAAGTTGAACAACCGTCAAATCGAGGTTTTCGCGGCAGTCATGAAGGCGGGCACGGTTTCGCGCGCCGCTGAAATTCTCGGGGTGACCCAGCCTGGCGTCAGTCGCCTTATCGCCGAGCTCGAACGATCCCTCGGTTTTGCCTTGTTCGATCGGGTTCGCAATCGCATCGTTCCGACGCTTGAAGGGCGGACGTTCTTCGCCGAGGTCGAGGCCGACTTTCGGGGAATGGACCGCCTGCGTGCCAGTGCAGCGCGGATTCGCGACTATGGCGCCGGCCAGCTTCGCGTGGCCACGCTGTCGGCGCTGAGCTCCTCGATCGTTCCCAATGCCGTGCTGCGGTTCGCAATTGCAGCCCGACGCGACCGTCACGCTGATGGTGTTGCCATCGCGCGAGTCCGACCACTTAGGGCTCGGACCCATAAAGAGGTTGGCACCGCTGGCTCTGTATGATTCACGGCTTCCCGGAGGAGGCCCGGATGAATCGGGATCGTTTCTGGCTCACGGATGCGCAATTCGCGCGGATCGCACCGCATTTGCCGACGGACACGCGTGGCAAACCGCGTGTTGATGACCGCCGGGTGATCAGCGGGATCGTCCATGTCCTCAAGTCAGGCGGGCGCTGGATCGATGCGCCGCCCGATTACGGGCGGGC
>NZ_JBFUKY010000013.1:0-97112 GCF_056400625.1 Allobosea sp. P5_A5 | reverse complement strand
ACGAAGGAGGAGGGCGGTCGCCATACGCCGTTCTTCACCAACTACCGCCCGCAGTTCTACTTCCGCACGACGGACGTGACCGGCGTTGTCTCGCTGCCGGAAGGCACGGAGATGGTGATGCCGGGCGACAACATCTCGATGGAGGTGACGCTGATCGCCCCGATCGCGATGGAAGAGAAGCTGCGCTTCGCCATCCGCGAAGGCGGCCGCACCGTCGGCGCCGGCGTCGTCGCAAGCATCATCGCGTAACGCGTTTTCGTGAGGGCGAAGGCCCTTAGAGCCTTCGCTTTTCACGTCACGGAGAACATGAGACCATGAACGGTCAGAACATTCGGATCCGCCTCAAGGCGTTCGATCACCGCATCCTCGACGCATCGACCCGTGAAATCGTGTCGACCGCGAAGCGGACGGGCGCCCAGGTCCGCGGACCGATTCCGCTGCCGACGCTCATCGAGAAGTTCACGGTCAACCGCTCGCCCCACATCGACAAGAAGTCGCGCGAGCAGTTTGAAATGCGGACCCACAAGCGGGTTCTCGATATCGTCGATCCGACCCCGCAGACGGTCGACGCCCTCATGAAGCTCGATCTCGCCGCCGGCGTCGACGTCGAAATCAAGCTCTGATCCAATTTAACGGGTCCTCTGTTTCCGGCTCACCCCGGATGGACATGACCCCAAGGGAAGGTATGCACCGATGCGTTCCGGTGTGATTGCACAGAAAGTCGGGATGACCCGCATCTTCACGGATGCCGGCGAACATATCCCGGTTACCGTGCTGAAACTCGATAACTGCCAGGTCGTTGCACATCGCACGGTCGAGAAGAACGGCTATGCCGCCGTGCAGCTCGGGTCGGGCTTGGCCAAGGTCAAGAACGTCTCGAAGGCGCAGCGCGGTCATTTCGCCGTTGCCAATGTCGAGCCGAAGCAGAAGATCGTCGAGTTCCGCGTGTCTGACGACGCGCTGATCCCGGTCGGTGCCGAACTTACGGCGGATCATTTCGTGGTCGGTCAATTCGTCGACGTCTCCGGCATTACGACCGGTAAGGGTTTCGCCGGTGGCATGAAGCGCTGGAACTTCGGCGGTCTTCGCGCCACTCACGGCGTGTCGGTCTCGCACCGCTCGATCGGCTCGACCGGTGGCCGTCAGGACCCCGGCAAGACCTTCAAGAACAAGAAGATGGCTGGTCATCTCGGCGCCGAGCGCGTGACGACGCAGAACCTGCGCGTCGTGCAGACGGATGTCGAGCGCGGCCTGATCCTGGTCGAGGGCGCCGTTCCTGGCGTCGCTGGCGGCTGGATCCATGTTCGCGACGCCATCAAGCGCGCGCTGCCCAAGGATGCGCCGCTTCCGGGCAAGTTCAAGTCGGCCGGCGAGAGCAAGGCCGAGACCGTTGAGGCTCCTGCGGCCGCGGCTGAGGAGAACGTGTGATGAAACTCGATATCGTCACTCTCGAAGGCGGCAACGCCGGCTCGGTCGAGCTGTCGGATTCGGTGTTCGGCCTCGAGCCGCGCGCCGACCTGCTCGCCCGCATGGTGCGCTACCAGCTCGCCAAGCGTCGCGCCGGCACTCACAAGTCCAAGGGCCGTTCGGAAGTCGACCGCACCCGCAAGAAGATCTACAAGCAGAAGGGCACCGGCGGCGCTCGCCACGGCGCAGCTTCGGCTCCGCAGTTCCGCGGCGGCGGCAAGGCCTTCGGTCCGGTCGTGCGTGACCATACGCATGATCTGCCCAAGAAGGTCCGTGCGCTGGCCCTGCGTCATGCGCTCTCGGCCAAGGCCAAGGATGCCGGCATCATCGTGATCGATGACGTCACGCTTTCCGAGCCGAAGACGAAGATGCTGCTCGGTCATTTTGGCAAGCTCGACCTGTCGAGCGCGCTGATCATCGGCGGTGCCGAGATCGATACCAATTTCGGCCTGGCCGCTCGCTCGATCCCCAATGTCGACGTGCTGCCGGTTCAGGGCATCAACGTCTACGACATCATGCGTCGCGACAAGCTTGTCCTGACGCGCGCCGCCGTCGATGCGCTGGAGGCGCGCTTCAAATGAGCCAGTCAGCAAAGAACCTGGACCCGCGCCACTACGATGTGATCTTGGCGCCGGTTATCACCGAGAAGGCGACCATGCTTTCGGAGCATAACAAGGTCGTTTTCAGGGTGGCCAAAACCGCGACAAAGCCGCAGATCAAGGCTGCGGTCGAGAAGCTGTTCGACGTCAAGGTCAAGAGCGTCAACACGATCGTCACCGAGGGCAAGATCAAGGTGTTCCGGGGCCGGCTCGGCCAGCGCTCGGACGTCAAGAAAGCCGTGGTGACCCTCGAAGAGGGCCATTCGATCGACGTGACCACGGGCCTGTGAGGGAAGCACAATGGCTTTGAAGCATTTCAAGCCGATCACGCCGAGCCTTCGCCAGCTCGTGATCGTCGACCGCAGCGAGCTCTACAAGGGCAAGCCGCTCAAGGTGCTGACCGAGGGCAAAAGCTCTTCGGGCGGCCGCAACAATCTCGGTCGCATCACTGTCCGCTTCCGCGGCGGTGGACACAAGCGCACGCTGCGCCTGGTGGACTTCAAGCGTCGCGGCAAGGCCGGTATTCCGGCCACCGTCGAGCGGCTTGAGTACGACCCGAACCGCTCCGCGTTCATCGCCCTGATCACGTATCAGGACGGCGAGCAGGCCTACATCCTTGCTCCGCAGCGTCTGGGCGTCGGCGACACCGTCGTCTCGGGTGACAGCGTGGACGTGAAGCCCGGCAACGCCGCCCCCATGGGCACGCTGCCGATCGGCACGATCGTTCACAATGTCGAGCTGAAGATCGGCAAGGGCGGCGCGATCGCGCGGTCAGCGGGCAATTACGCTCAGATCGTCGGTCGCGACCAGGGCTACGTCATCGTCCGCCTGAACTCGGGCGAGCAGCGCCTGATCTCGGGTCTGTGCTACGCCACGGTCGGCGCGGTTTCGAACCCGGATCATATGAACCGCAACGATGGCAAGGCGGGTCGTTCTCGCTGGCTCGGCCGCCGTCCGCACAACCGCGGTGTCTCGATGAACCCGGTCGACCATCCCCATGGCGGCGGTGAAGGCCGTACCTCCGGTGGCCGTCATCCGGTTACGCCTTGGGGCAAGCCGACCAAGGGTAAGAAGACCCGCTCGAACAAGCGGACCGATACGTTCATCGTGTCGAGCCGTCACGCCCGCAAGAAGAAGAACTGAGGTCCGTCATGGCGCGTTCGCTTTGGAAAGGTCCGTTCGTCGACGGATACCTCCTGAAGAAGGCCGAGGTCGCCAGGACCTCTGGCCGTAATGAAGTGATCAAGATCTGGAGCCGTCGCTCCACGATCCTGCCGCAGTTCGTCGGTCTGACGTTCGGCGTTTACAATGGACATAAACATGTGCCGGTGGCCGTGTCCGAGGAGATGGTGGGCCACAAGTTCGGCGAGTTCTCGCCGACGCGCACCTTCCACGGCCATGCCGCCGACAAGAAGGCGAAGAGGAAGTAAGCCATGGGTAAAGCATCAGCCCCCCGTGCGCTGCCTGAGAACGAAGCCAAAGCGGTCGCCCGCAATCTTCGTGTCTCGCCGCAGAAGCTGAACCTCGTCGCTCAGCTCATCCGCGGCAAGAAGGTCGGGACGGCGCTCGCCGATCTCGAGTTCTCGCGGAAGCGCATTGCCACCGACGTTCGCAAATGCCTGCAGAGCGCCATCGCCAATGCCGAGAACAATCATGACCTCGACGTCGATGATCTCGTCATCGTGCAGGCCTTCGTCGGCAAGGCGCTCGTGATGAAGCGCTTCCATGCCCGCGCTCGCGGTCGTGGCGCCCGGATCATGAAGCCGTTCTCGAACATCACGATCGTGGTGCGCGAGCAGGCTGCGGCGCAGGCCTGAGGAGAGAACGATGGGTCAGAAAATCAATCCGATCGGCTTTCGCCTCGGCATCAACCGCACCTGGGATTCGCGTTGGTTCGCGGCCAAGGGCGAGTACGGCAAGTTGCTCCACGAGGACATGGCCATCCGCGCCGCCCTCATGAAGCTGCTGAAGCAGGCCGCCGTCTCGAAGATCATCATCGAGCGTCCGCACCGCAAGGCCCGCGTCACCATCCACTCGGCTCGGCCGGGCGTGGTGATCGGCAAGAAGGGCGCCGACATCGAGAAGCTCCGCAAGGAAGTCTCGAAGCTGACGAAGGCTGACGTGACGATCAACATCGTCGAGGTCCGCAAGCCGGAAATCGATGCGACGCTGGTCGCCGACTCGATCGCCCAGCAGCTCGAGCGCCGCGTGGCTTTCCGTCGAGCCATGAAGCGTGCGGTGCAGTCGGCGATGCGCCTGGGTGCCGAAGGCATCCGCATCAACTGCTCGGGCCGTCTCGGCGGCGCCGAGATCGCGCGCCTCGAATGGTACCGCGAGGGTCGGGTTCCGCTGCATACGCTGCGCGCAGACGTCGACTACGGGGTTGCCACTGCCTTCACGACCTACGGGACGTGCGGCATCAAGGTCTGGGTCTTCAAGGGCGAGATCCTCGAACATGACCCGATGGCCCAGGACAAGCGCCTTTCCGACGAAGGCAGCCGCTCCGGCGGCCGTGATCGCGACCACCGCGATCGCGATCGTCGCGAACAGGCTGCGTAAGGCTGATCGAGAAGAGCCATGCTGCAACCAAAACGCACCAAGTTCCGCAAGCAGTTCAAGGGACGCATTTCCGGCGTCGCGAAGGGCGGCACCGACCTCAACTTCGGCCAGTTCGGCTTGAAGGCGCAGGCGCCCGAGCGGGTTACCGCTCGGCAGATCGAGGCGGCCCGCCGCGCGATCACCCGCGCCATGAAGCGCGTCGGCCGCGTCTGGATCCGCGTGTTCCCTGACGTGCCGGTTTCGAAGAAGCCGACCGAAGTCCGCATGGGTAAGGGCAAGGGTTCGCCCGAGTTCTGGGCGGCCAAGGTCAAGCCGGGCCGGATCATGTTCGAGCTCGACGGCGTGTCCGAGGAGATCGCCCGCGAGGCGCTCCGTCTCGGCGCTGCCAAGCTGCCGATCAAGACCCGCTTCATCCAGCGCATCGCCGAGTAAGGGAGGGCATGATGAAAAGCACACAGCGTCTGTCCGACATGAAGGGCATGAGCACGGACCAGCTCCAGGACGAGCTTCTGAAGCTCAAGAAGGAGCAGTTCAACCTGCGCTTCCAGCGGGCCACCGGCCAGCTGGAGAACACCGCGCGCGTCACTGAGGTGCGCAAAGAGATCGCCCGCATCCGGACGCTGCAGCGGTCCAAGACCGTCGCCGCAAGCGCGTAAGGAGAGAATTATGCCGAAGCGCGTACTGCAGGGCGTCGTCGTCAGCGACAAGCAGAACAAAACTGTTGTGGTAAAGGTCGAGCGGCGCTATACGCACCCGCTCCTCAAGAAGACGGTTCGCCGCACGAAGAACTACCACGCCCATGACGAGGTGGGGACGTTCAAGATCGGTGACACGGTGTGGATCGAGGAATCCAAGCCGATTTCCAAGCTGAAAAGCTGGGTTGTGCTCGAGGACGCCCCCAAGGCGTGATTCGGGACGGCTTCGACCGGCCGCGTCATGCGGGGCCGGGCGAGCAGGAATAAGCCGGGCATGTCTCTCCGCAAAAGTGGACTCCACTTTTGCGGATCATGTTTTGTTTGAGGCCAGGGGGCGAGCGACCCCCGTCAGTCGTAGTCCCGCCGGCACTGATGCCGCGCAGGAAACCGCCTGATACCAATTGGAAGGATCAAGGCCATGATCCAGGTGCAGACGAATCTCGACGTCGCCGATAATTCGGGCGCGCGGCGTGTGATGTGCATCAAGGTTCTCGGCGGATCGAAGCGGCGTTACGCCCGCATCGGCGACATCATCGTCGTCTCGATCAAGGAAGCCATTCCCCGCGGCCGCGTGAAGAAGGGCGACGTCATGAAGGCGGTCGTCGTTCGCACCGCCAAGGACGTCAAGCGCGCCGATGGTTCGGTGATCCGGTTCGACCGCAATGCGGCCGTGCTGATCAACAACCAGAAAGAGCCTGTCGGCACGCGTATCTTCGGACCGGTTCCGCGCGAGCTGCGCGCCAAGAATCACATGAAGATCATCTCGCTGGCGCCGGAGGTGCTTTGATGGCTGCGAAAATCAAGAAGGGCGACAAGGTCGTCGTGCTTGCCGGCCGTGACAAGGGCAAGACCGGCGAAGTGCTTCAGGTGATGCCGAAGGATGCCCGCGCCGTCGTGCGTGGGGTCAATATGGTCAAGAAGCATACCAAGCAGTCGCAGACCTCCGAGGGTGGCATCATCTCGAAAGAGGCCACCATCAATCTGTCGAATATCGCTGTCGCCGATCCGAAGGACGGCAAGGCGACACGCGTGGGATTCAAGGTGCTCGACGATGGCCGCAAGGTTCGTTTCGCCAAGCGTTCGGGAGATCTGATCGATGGCTGAGGCTCAAACCAGCGCGCTTACGCCGCGCATGAAGCAGCATTACGTGGACGTCGTCCGTCCCGCGATGATCGAAGAATTTGGCTACAAGAACGTCATGGAAGTGCCGACGATCGAGAAGGTCGTCATCAACATGGGCGTTGGCGAAGCGACTGCCGACCGTAAGAAGGTCGACAACGCTGCTGGCGACCTGGCCATGATTGCCGGTCAGAGGCCGGTCATCACCAAGTCCCGTCTCGCCATCGCCGGCTTCAAGCTGCGCGAGAACATGGCGGTCGGTTGTAAGGTCACGCTGCGCAAGACCAAGATGTTCGAGTTCGTCGACCGGCTCGTCACCATCGCCTTGCCACGCGTACGCGACTTTCGTGGTCTCAACCCGAAGTCGTTCGACGGGCGCGGCAATTTCGCGCTCGGGATCAAGGAGCACATCGTGTTTCCGGAGATCAACTACGACAAGGTCGACCAGGTCTGGGGTATGGACGTGATCGTCTGCACGACTGCGAAGTCGGACGACGAGGCACGCGCTCTGCTCAAGCACTTCAACTTCCCGTTCCGGCAGTGAACTGACCGTTCAAACGCGGAAACCAGGAGAGATCGATGGCTAAAAAAAGCTCCGTCGAGACAAACGAGCGTCGCAGGGAGCTGGTGAAGAAGTTCGCCAGCCGCCGCGCCCGTCTTCTCGCGATCGCCAATGACGAAAGCCAGCCTATGGACGAGCGCTTCCTTGCTCGCCTGAAGCTCGCCGAACTGCCGCGCAACTCGGCCAAGACCCGCATCCGCAATCGGTGCGAAGTCACGGGCCGTCCGCGCGCTTTCTATCGCAAGCTCAAGATGTCGCGTATTGCGCTGCGTGAACTCGGCAACAAGGGGCTGGTTCCCGGCCTCGTGAAATCGAGCTGGTGAGGAGATAGGACAATGACCATCATTGATCCGCTCGGCGATCTGCTGACCCGTATCCGCAATGCGCAGATGCGCCGCAAGTCGCGCGTGTCCACTCCCGGCTCCAAGCTGCGGGGCCGCGTGCTCGACGTTCTCCAGTCCGAGGGCTACATCCGTGGCTACTCGACGACCGAGTTCGGCAATGGCCGCACCGAGTTCGATATCGAGCTCAAATACCACGAGGGTCAGCCGGTCATCCGGTCTATCGCTCGTGTGTCGAAGCCCGGCCGCCGCGTCTATTCGTCGGTCGAGACCATGCCGCGCGTGGCCGATGGCCTGGGCGTGACGATTGTCTCGACTCCGAAGGGCGTCATGGCCGATCATGTGGCCCGCGAGCAGAACGTGGGTGGCGAAGTGCTCTGCAAGGTCTTCTGACCTTACAGACGCCGCTCATTTTCAGGAGAGATCCAATGTCTCGTATCGGTAAACGGCCGGTTTCGGTCCCCGCTGGCGTCACCGCCAATGTCGAGGGCCAGCTGGTCAAGGTCAAGGGCTCGAAGGGCGAGCTCTCCTTCCTGGTTCCCGACGATGTGTCGGTTGCCATGGAGGACGGCTCGATCGCGGTTCAGCCGCGTTCGCAGTCGAAGCGCGCCCGTTCGCTCTGGGGCACCTCGCGTGCCCGCATCAACAACCTCGTGATCGGCACGACTGCCGGCTACGAGAAGCGCCTCGAGATCAACGGCGTTGGCTATCGCGCCGCTCTCGCCGGCAAGGTGCTGAAACTGTCGCTGGGTTACAGCCACGACATCGACTATGCGATTCCGGATGGAATCTCGATCACGGTGCCGAAGCCGACCGAGATCATTATCGCCGGCATCGACAAGCAGGTCGTCGGGCAGATCGCCGCGGAAATCCGCGACTATCGTGGCCCCGAGCCCTACAAGGGCAAGGGCGTCAAGTACGCTGGCGAGTTCATCTTCCGCAAGGAAGGCAAGAAGAAGTAAGGACGCCAGCCATGAGCAAGCAGAACGATATGACTGCGCGCCGCAAGGCTCGCGTCCGCCGCGCCATCAAGAAGGTTGCCAACGGTCGTCCGCGTTTGTCGGTTCACCGCACCGGCAAGCAGATCTATGCCCAGATCATCGACGATGTGAACGGGGTCACCCTCGCTTCGGCTTCGTCGCTGGACAAGGATCTTCGCGGCGATATCAAATCCGGCGCGAACGTCGAGTCCGCCGCCGTGATCGGCAAGATCGTCGCCGAGCGCGCGGTCAAGGCCGGCGTAAAGGAAGTGGTCTTCGACCGCGGACAGTATATGTATCACGGTCGCGTCAAGGCGCTGGCCGATGCGGCCCGCGAGGGCGGCCTCGACTTCTGAGGTTTCTGGTTGCCACCCGGTCGGCATGTCATATGCCGGGCGGGTGGCATCCATTTGATAAGCTGCCCTGCGCAATCATGCGAAGGGTGGGCTCGAGCGAGCGGCGCAGCACAGGCTTCGTCCGCGCAAGTAAGAGGATAACATGGCTAGAGAGCCGCGTGAGCGTAGGGACCGGGAACAGGAAGTTTCCGAGTTCGTGGACAAACTCGTCCACATCAACCGCGTTGCCAAGGTGGTGAAGGGTGGCCGTCGCTTCGGCTTCGCCGCACTCGTCGTCGTCGGCGACCAGAAGGGCCGCGTTGGCTTTGGCCACGGCAAGGCCCGTGAAGTTCCCGAGGCGATCCGCAAGGCCACGGAAGCCGCCAAGCGCGGCCTGGTCCGTGTTCCGCTTCGTGAGGGCCGCACCCTCCACCACGACGTGCAGGGACGCCACGGCGCCGGCAAGGTCGTGCTGCGTGCGGCGCCTGCCGGTACCGGCATCATTGCCGGTGGCCCGATGCGCGCCGTGTTCGAGGCGGTCGGCATGCAGGATGTCGTGTCGAAGTCGCTGGGCTCGTCGAACCCGTACAACCTGGTGCGCGCCACGTTCGACGCGCTGAAGAACGAAGACAGCCCGCGTTCGGTCGCGGCGCGTCGTTCGCTCAAGGTGTCGTCCCTGCAGACCCGTCGCCGCGATGCCGGCACGGATGCAGCGGCCGCGGAAGCGTGAGGAGGGATCGATGGCAAAGGCTGATAACACCACCCTCACCGTCGAGCAGATCGGCTCTCCGATCCGCCGCGACGCCACCCAGCGCCAGACCCTGATTGGTCTTGGCCTGAACAAGATTCGGCGCCGTTCGACCCTCCAGGACACCCCCGCGGTGCGTGGCATGGTCGAGAAGGTTAAGCACCTCGTGCGCGTCGTCGACGCGAATTGAGGAGGCAGGCACATGAAACTCAACGAGATTCGTGACAACGAAGGCGCGGCGAAGCCGCGTATGCGTGTCGGCCGTGGCATCGGCTCGGGCTCCGGCAAGACCGGCGGTCGTGGCGTCAAGGGCCAGAAGGCCCGCTCCGGCGTCGCCGTCAAGGGCTTCGAAGGCGGCCAGATGCCGCTCTATCGTCGCCTGCCGAAGCGCGGCTTCCACAACCTGTTCTCGAAGGATCTGAACGAGGTCAACCTCGGTCGCATCCAGCAGGCGGTTGAAGCCGGCAAGCTCGACGCCAAGGGTGCCGTGACGATCGAGGCGCTCGTCGCCGCGGGCGTCATCACGCGCCAGGCCAAGGACGGCGTGAAGATCCTCGGCCAAGGCGAACTGACGACGAAGCTCGCCTTCGAAGTCGCCGGCGCCTCCAAGTCGGCGGTCGAAGCGATCGAAAAGGCCGGCGGTTCGGTCAAGATTCTGGCTGCCGCTTCACAGGCGTGAGGCTTTTCATGAGAGGCGGATTCAGCTTCCGAACCGACATGCTCTGCATTTGGTTCTGGAACCATCCGGCTCTCGCGCTTAAATGATGTCAGCGAACGGCGGCCAGGCCTTGCGCCTGAGCCGCCGTTCGACTGTTTGACGCAAGGCATGCCTCTCCGATTCGCGCAGCGGATCAGGTCGGCGGCGTGCTTCACTGACGATCAAGATCCAGGGATCGGACGCATGGCATCGGCGGCTGAACAGCTCGCGGCGAACCTCAACTTCGGGGCGCTCGCCAAGGCTGACGAACTCAAGAAGCGAATCTGGTTCACGCTGGGCGCGCTGGTCGTCTATCGCCTGGGCACCTACGTCCCACTGCCGGGCATGAATCCCGACGCCGTGGCCGACCTTTTCCGGCAGCAGGGCCAGGCCGGCGTGCTCGGCCTGTTCAACATGTTTTCAGGCGGTGCCGTCGGTCGCCTGGCGATCTTCGCGCTGGCGATCATGCCGTATATCTCGGCCTCGATCATCGTCCAGCTGCTGTCCAGCGTGATTCCGACTTTCGAGGCGCTCAAGAAGGAAGGCGAGCAGGGCCGCAAGATCCTGAACCAGTACACGCGCTACCTGACCCTCGTGTTGGCAGTGTTCCAGGCCTATGCGATCGGTGTCGGCCTGCAGGGTTCGGGCAATCTCGTGCTGGAGCCGGGTCCGTTCTTCCTTGTTTCGACCACGCTCACGCTCGTCGGCGGGACGATGTTCCTGCTCTGGCTTGGCGAGCAGATTACCAGCCGCGGCATCGGCAACGGCACCTCGATGATCATCTTCTCGGGTATCATCGCGGAGTTCCCGGCGCAGCTCGCGCAGACGCTTGAGCTCGGCCGCCAGGGCGCGATCTCGACCGGCCTTCTCCTCGGCATCCTCGTCATGGCGATCTGCGTCATCGCTTTCTGCGTCTTCATGGAACGCGCCCAGCGCCGCCTGCTGATCAACTATCCCAAGCGCCAGGTCGGCAACCGCATGTATGAGGGCCAGACCTCGTTCCTGCCGTTGAAGCTCAACACCTCGGGCGTGATTCCGCCGATCTTCGCCTCTTCGCTGCTGCTGTTGCCGACCACGATCGCGAGCTTCTCGCAGGCGCAAGGGGGCACCGGGTTCCTTTCCACGATCGCGACCTATCTCGCCCATGGCCGGCCGCTGTTCATGGTGCTCTATGTCGCGCTGATCATCTTCTTCTGCTTCTTCTACACCGCGATCGTGTTCAATCCGGTCGAGACGGCTGACAACCTCAAGAAGCATGGCGGCTTCATGCCGGGCATCCGGCCCGGCGAACGCACCGCCGAGCATATCGACCGGGTGCTGACGCGGATCACGGTTTTGGGCGCAGGCTATCTGACCATCGTCTGCCTTATCCCGGAGATCATGATCTCCTATGCTCAGATTCCGATCATCCTGCTGGGTGGTACGTCGCTGCTGATCGTGGTGACGACGACGATGGATACCGTGGCCCAGGTGCATGGACATCTGCTGGCCCACCAATATGAAGGTCTTGTCAAAAAGGCCAAGCTGCGGGGAGCGCGAAGGTAAGATGCGATTGATTTTCCTGGGGCCGCCGGGGGCGGGTAAAGGCACTCAGGCGACGCGCATCGTCGCGAAGCACGGTATTCCGCAGCTCTCGACGGGTGACATGCTTCGGGCTGCGGTCGCGGCCGGGACGCCTGTCGGCCAGAAAGCCAAGGCCGTGATGGACGCCGGTGGCCTGGTTTCGGATGAGATCGTCATCGGCATCGTCGCCGACCGGATCGAAGAGCAGGATGCCAAGAGGGGCTTCATACTCGACGGCTTCCCGCGCACGCTGGCGCAGGCCGAGGCGCTCGACAGCATGCTCGACGGAAAGGGGCTGAAGCTCGATTCCGTGCTCGAGCTGGTTGTCGATCAGACCAAGCTGGTCGATCGCATCGTCAAGCGGGCCGAAGAGGCGAGGGCGGCTGGACAGCCCGTGCGCAAGGACGACGACCCAGAGGTCTTCACGACGCGGCTCGAGGCCTATAACCGCGATACGGCGATCGTGGCGCCCTATTACGAGAAGCGCGGTCAGCTCACGCGGGTTGACGGCATGCAGCCGATCGATGCCGTGACCAGCGCGATCGAGTCCGCGTTGACGGAAGCTGCCGAGGCTCGGTAGGCCCTGCGTGGCGACGTGTGTCGCGCACGTCGTGTGCTCACCGTCCGGCCTCCGATGTTGCTGGGGTCGAGGCAGGTGTTGACTCTCGGCTGACGAGAGGTTAACGACCCGCCATCCGGTTTCCATGGAAGCGATGCCGTTTCCTTCGCAAGAAGGAACGACGTCGCTTTAACGCGTGGGTACCGTCAACGCTCTGCAAGGGCCGGCCTCCACCGGCGCAGGGTTTCTTTCACTTGCCGCGCGGCTATCGGGCGACGCGGCCGACATGGAGAAGAGATCATGGCTCGTATCGCGGGCGTTAACATTCCGACCGGCAAGCGCGTCGTCATCGGCCTGCAGTACATCCACGGCATTGGCTCGGCCAAGGCTCAGGAGATCTGTCAGAAGGTCGGCATCGCCGCCGAGCGCCGCGTCAATCAGCTGACGGATGCCGAAGTTCTCCAGATCCGCGAGGCGATCGACCGCGATTACCTCGTCGAGGGCGATCTGCGTCGCGAAGTCTCGATGAACATCAAGCGCCTGATGGACCTTGGCTGCTATCGGGGCCTGCGCCATCGCCGTTCGCTGCCGGTTCGCGGCCAGCGCACGCATACCAACGCCCGTACCCGCAAGGGCAAGGCGAAGCCGATCGCCGGCAAGAAGAAGTAAGGCTCGCCCGAGGCGAGCGTTATCCTCGGGCTTCGCCCGAGGATTTTCTGACGAGAGGGTGCTGCAAGCGCCTTCTCCTGCCTGAGGTGATCGAGGCAAGCTCGATCATGAAGGCGGAATATCTCCCCAGCGCCTGGAATGACGGGCGCGCCTGAAGGATGAAAGAAGACCATGGCCAAGGAAGCCCAGCGCGTACGCCGCCGCGAACGCAAGAACATCGTCTCCGGCGTCGCGCATGTGAACGCCTCGTTCAACAACACCATGATCACCATCACCGACGCGCAGGGCAACACGATCTCGTGGTCCTCGGCCGGCACGATGGGCTTCAAGGGTTCGCGTAAGTCGACCCCCTATGCCGCGCAGGTCGCAGCCGAAGACGCTGCCCGCAAGGCTGCCGAGCATGGCATGCGCACTCTCGAGGTCGAAGTCACGGGGCCGGGCTCCGGCCGTGAATCGGCGCTGCGCGCGCTGCAGGCCGCGGGCTTCACCGTGACCTCGATCCGCGACGTCACGCCGATCCCGCACAATGGCTGCCGTCCGCGCAAGCGTCGTCGCGTCTGACGTCTGAGCGTTGTGCGAGGCGCCCGCAGGGGCGGGCGCCTGTCCGGGGCGGCGGTGGCCGCCAGATGAATTCAGCACCAGGAGTGCGGTCGTGATCAGCAAAAATTGGCAGGATCTTTCCAAGCCGAACAAGCTTGAGGTGAAGGTCGGCGACGACTCGAAGCGTCAGGCGACCGTTATCGCCCGTCCGCTCGAGCGCGGCTTCGGCATGACGCTCGGCAACGCGCTGCGGCGCGTGCTGTTGTCCTCGCTGCAGGGCGCGGCCGTGACCGCCGTCCAGATCGACGGCGTCCTGCACGAGTTTTCCTCGATTCCCGGCGTTCGCGAGGACGTCACGGATATCGTGCTCAACATCAAGGCCATTGCGGTCAAGATGCAGGGCGATGGCCCGAAGCGCATGACGCTTCGCAAGTCCGGTCCGGGCGTCGTCACCGCGGGCGATATCAACACTGTCGGCGATGTCTCGATCCTGAACCCCGAGCTCGTGCTCTGCACGCTCGATGACGGGGCCGAGATCCGCATGGAATTCACGGTCAACACCGGCAAGGGCTATGTGCCCTCCGAGCAGAACCGGCCCGAGGATGCGCCGATCGGCCTGATACCGGTCGACAGCCTGTATTCGCCGGTGAAGAAGGTCTCCTACCGCGTCGAGAACACCCGCGAGGGCCAGAACCTCGACAAGGATTCGCTGACGCTGCAGATCGAGACCAATGGGTCGCTGACCCCCGAGGATTCGCTAGCGCTCGCCGCCCGCATCCTGCAGGACCAACTCGCGGTGTTCATCACCTTCGAGGAGCCGCGCAAGGAAGAGGCTGTCTCGACCGCGCCGCAGCTGCCCTTCAACCCGGCGCTGCTCAAGAAGGTCGACGAGCTCGAGCTTTCTGTGCGTTCGGCGAACTGCCTGAAGAACGACAACATCGTCTATATTGGCGACCTGATCCAGAAGTCCGAGGGCGAGATGCTGCGCACTCCGAACTTCGGCCGCAAGTCGCTGAACGAGATCAAGGAAGTGCTCGCCACCATGGGCCTGCATCTCGGCATGGACGTCCAGGGCTGGCCGCCGGAGAATATCGAAGAACTCGCGAAGCGCTTCGAAGAGCATTACTGAGTTTCACGGCGCGGAGGCATTCCGCGCCGATCCCGCCCGGCCGATCCAGGCCGGAGCATAATGGACGGCCGTTCCGTGGCACGGCGGCCGTAATCAACGAAGGAGCCAAACAATGCGTCACGGTTTTCGCGGTCGGCGTTTCAACCGCTCGGTCGAGCATCGCAAGGCGATGTTCGCCAACATGTCCCAGGCCCTGATCAAGCACGAGCAGATCACCACGACGCTGCCGAAGGCGAAGGACCTTCGCCCGGTCGTCGAGAAGCTGATCACACTCGCCAAGCGTGGCGATCTTCACGCCCGCCGTCAGGCAATTTCGCAGATCAAGGATGTCGCTCTCGTCGCCAAGCTCTTCGCCGTGCTCGGCCCGCGCTACAAGGAGCGCAATGGCGGCTACCTGCGCATCATGAAGGCTGGTTTCCGTTTCGGCGACAACGCTCCGATGGCGATCATCGAATTCGTCGACCGCGACGTTGACGCCAAGGGCCTCGATTCCGGCCCGGTCTTCACGGCGGAAGATGAAGCGGCCTAAGCCGCTCGGGTTTCGATTTCAAAAGGCGGCCTCCGGGCCGCTTTTTTCGTTTCAGCCGGAGTGCGGCTGTCGAGCTGCCTTTTCGGGGCATCGCGGTTCCCTTATGGGGGAACTTTGCGTGTCATGCGGGTGTTCATCTGCTCATGGACACTGACCGCAGATGATCAAGCAGACTTGCTACCATAGCCGCTGTCAGCCCGGCGAAGACGGGCGCGTCCTGACGATCTTCCGCGACGTCCTGAAGGTCTCGCAGCGGAATAACAAAGCTCAGGGCTTGAGCGGTTATCTGCTGTTCGACAAGGACTATTTCGCTCAGGTTCTCGAAGGCGAAGCTGCTGCTGTCGAGGCCGCACTGGCCCGCATCAGGGTAGATCCGCGCCATCGTGACGTGACGCTGCTCGGCAGCCGCGAACGGCGGACGAGACAGTTCGAAGGCTGGACCATGGGGGGAGCGACGATCGACTCGCTTGCCGACCGCGAGATTCTGCTTCGGCATGGCCTCGATGCCAAGGGTTGGCAACGAAATCTCGACTGCCCGGGGCTGATCGATATCGCGCTGGATTTTGCGAGAAGCCGTCAGGCCAAGGCCTGAACGGCTGGCCAAAGCCAGGATGCTCGCCTATCTCTGCGAAAACCCATCGCCCGGAGAAACATGATGGCACTCAGCCGCCCCTTTGCCGCCGCGCTGCTCGCGGCCGTGGCTTGGACAGCGCCGGCGATGGCCCAGACGCAGGCGCGGCAAACGCCCGATAGCCGCGAGCAGGTGACGCTGTCCTTCGCGCCGCTGGTCAAGCGGACAGCACCTTCGGTCGTGAACGTCTATGGCGCGCGCGTCGAGAAGCGTCAGCAGAACCCGTTCATGGACGATCCGTTCTTCCGTCGGTTTTTCGGAGATGGCGGCCTGGGTGTTCCGCGCGAGCGGGTCCAGCGCTCTCTCGGTTCCGGCGTCGTGGTCGATGCCGCGGCAGGGCTTGTCGTCACCAATAATCACGTCATCGAGAACATGAGCGAGGTGAAGGTCGCTTTCGCGGACAAGCGCGAGGTCGAGGCGACGATCCTGCTGCGGGACCCGCGCAGCGATCTGGCCGTGCTCAAAGTGGCTGACACGAAAAACCTGGCGGCCATCGAACTCGCCGAAACCGACGAGCTCGAGGTCGGCGACATCGTGCTGGCGATGGGCAATCCGTTCGGCGTCGGTCAGACGGTAACCCAAGGCATCGTCTCGGCGCTGGCACGCACCCAGATCGGCGTCGGCGATGCGCAGTCCTTCATCCAGACCGACGCCGCGATCAATCCCGGCAATTCCGGCGGCGCGCTGATCGACATGAAGGGCCGGGTGGTGGGCATCAACACCGCGATCTATTCCCGCTCCGGCGGAAGCGTCGGCATCGGCTTTGCGATTCCCTCAGCCATGGTCCGCCTCGTCGTCGAGAGCGCCAAGGCCGGCGTCAAGACCGTCCGCAGGCCATGGTTCGGTGCGCGGCTGCAGACTCTGACGGCCGACGTTGCCGAGGGTCTGGGGCTCGACCGCCCGGCAGGCTCGGTCGTCGCGAGCGTGGTCGAAAACGGACCGGCCGATCAGGCGGGCCTGAAGCGCTCCGACGTGATTCTCGCGGTCGACGGTATTCCGGTCGATGATCCGGAAGCGTTCGGCTATCGATTCGCCACCCGCCCGATCGGCGGCACAACGATGCTTGCCGTGCTGCGCGGCGGCAAGCGCATTTCGGTGCCGATCAAGCTGATCCCGGCGCCCGAGACGCGCCCGCGCGATGTGGTGAAGCTCACCGGCCGCTCGCCGCTCGCGGGGCTGACCGTGGCCAATCTCTCGCCGGCCCTGGCGGAAGAACTCTCGGTCGAAACCGGCAATGAGGGGGTGATCGTCGCGGAAATCGAGGAGGGCAGCACCGCCGCCCAGGTCGGCTTCCAGAAGGGCGACCTGATCATGGCACTCAACGGCGACAAGATGCAGAACTCGCGCGATGTCGAGACCGCGCTAAAGGAGCGCCGGCGGGCCTGGGAGGTGACGATCTCGCGCGGAGGCCAGACGATCACCTCGGTCTTCCCGGGGTGAGCGACCTTTTTTCCGCGTCCGGCCTCGACAAATCCGGCCCGCGTCCGCTCGCGGACCGGCTGCGGCCGACGACGCTTGGCGAGGTCGCCGGCCAGGAGCATCTCACCGGCCCGGATGGCGCGCTGACGCGGCTCGTCTCCTCTGGGACGGTCGGCAGCCTGATCTTCTGGGGGCCTCCGGGGACCGGCAAGACGACGGTGGCGCGGCTGCTGGCCGGCCTAGTCGATCTCGGTTTCGAGCAGATCAGCGCGATCTTTTCGGGCGTCGCCGATCTCCGAAAGGTGTTCGAGGCAGCGCGCGGGAGGAGGCTCGGCGGCAAGGGCACCTTGCTCTTCGTCGACGAGATCCATCGCTTCAACAGGGCTCAGCTCGACGCTTTCCTGCCGGTGATGGAAGACGGGACGATCACGCTCATCGGGGCCACGACGGAAAACCCGTCCTTCGCGCTGAACGCTGCTCTGCTGTCGCGGGCGCGGGTGATGACCTTCAAGGCGCTCGACGAAGGCTCGCTGCTGTTCCTGCTCGGTCGGGCGGAAGTTCTGGAGGGCCGGGAATTGCCGGTGACGCCGGAGGCTCGGCTGGCGCTGGCCCGGTTCGCCGATGGCGACGGACGCGCCGTGCTGACGCTGGCCGAGGAACTCTGGCGGGCCGCAAAGTCTGGCGAGATACTGGACGAGCAGGGCCTGTCGGAGGTGATTCAGCGCCGGGCGCCGATCTACGACAAGGCACAGGACGGGCACTACAACCTGATCTCGGCCTTGCACAAAACGATCCGTGGCTCTGATCCCGATGCGGCGCTGTATTATTTCGCTCGCATGCTCGATGCCGGAGAGGATCCACGCTTCCTGGCGCGCAGGCTGGTGCGGATGGCGGTCGAGGATATCGGCCTTGCAGACCCGCAGGCGCTCGTCCATGCGCGGGCCGCGACCGAAACCTACGAGCAGCTCGGCACGCCGGAAGGCGAGCTGGCCTTGGCGAACTGCGTCATCTATCTCGCGACGGCGCCGAAATCGAACGCTGCCTATACCGCCTACAAGGCGGCGGTGCGGGTGGCGAAGGAGCATGGCTCGCTGATGCCGCCGAAAACGATCCTGAACGCGCCGACGCGGCTGATGCGCGAGGAAGGTTACGGCGCCGATTACGCCTATGATCACGACCAGCCGGAAGGCTTCTCCGGACAGAATTACTGGCCGGATCTTCTAGGCCGCCAAACCTTCTACGACCCGCCCGAGCGCGGGTTCGAGCGCGAGATCAGGAAGCGGCTCGACTACTGGACCAAGCTGCGTGAGGAACGCGGCGGTTAGGCTTGCCCGACCTGCGCTCGCGGATTTTGTTTGTGCGCGGCGCGTCGCCATTCTATGCCGACGCCATGACCAGCAATCGGACAGGCAAAGGCGGCGGCGCCGGGCCGCGCAAGGGCAGGGCGCCAGCGGCCGACGGACCACGCGGCAAGCGACCGAGCCATGACCTCCGTCGCCAGGCTGCGGCGCGCGTGAAGTCCGGCGGCTCTAAGGCGGCTGTCGGCGAGCGACCGATCCAGGCGCAGCGTCCCACAAAGATCGCCGAGGCGCCGAAGCGCACGCGCGCCGAGGTCAAGGCCGAAGCTTCGCAAGTGCTCGCCACGGGCGTCCAGCAGCTTGTGGTCACGGAAGACGAGAACGAGATGCGGATCGACCGCTTTCTCGAGGCGCGCTTCCCTCAGCTTTCCTTCAGCCATATCCAGCGCATCGTTCGGAAGGGCGAACTCAGGGTCGACAGCAAGCGTGCCGACAGCAAGGACCGGCTCACAGCCGGGCAGACCGTCCGCATCCCGCCGCTGAAGCTTGAGCCGCAGGCCGAGAGGCCGCGTTCGAGCAAGGCGGATGCCGATACCGTCGGTTTCCTGCGCTCGATCACTCTGTATGAGGACGAGGACGTGATGGTCCTCAACAAGCCGGCGGGGCTGGCCGTTCAGGGCGGATCCGGAACGACGCGGCATGTCGACGGCCTGCTGGCGGCGCTGACCGACAAGGACGGGCAGAAGCCGCGCCTCGTCCACCGGCTGGACAAGGATACGGCGGGCTGCCTCGTCATCGCGAAATCGCGCTTTGCTGCGGCAACGCTAGCCAAGACCTTCCGCTCGCGCTCGGCACGCAAGGTCTATTGGGCGCTCGTCGCGGGCGTCCCGCGCGTCAAGCAGGGGCGCATCTCGACCTATCTGGCGCGCGAGGAGGCCTATGATGGCGACCAGCGTATGGCGGTGGCCCAGCATGGCGAGGACGGCGCAATGCATGCCGTGACCTATTATGCCGTGGTCGAGACGGCCGCCCAAAAGCTGGGCTGGCTTTCGCTGAAGCCCGTCACCGGCCGGACGCACCAGTTGCGCGCGCACGCCGCGCATATGGGCCACCCGATCGTCGGCGACCCGAAATACTTCAATATCCAGAACTGGGAACTGCCTGGCGGCATCCAGAACAAGCTGCATCTGCTGGCGCGCCGCATCGTCGTGCCGCACCCGCGCGGCAGGGGCACCATTGACGTCAGCGCTCCGCTGCCACCGCATATGCGCCAGAGCTGGAACCTGCTCGGCTTCGACGACGCTCCCTATGATCCCATCGTCGAGGCCCCCGACGAGTGATGAGCGACTAGCCTTTTTGCCGCTAGAACAGTTGCAGAACAAACGCGAGTGTGTTCTAGCTATGTTCTCATTTTGGCGGGAGGCCTTCATGCGTTCGTTCATCATCGCGTCCGTTGCTGTTCTCGCTCTTTCGGGCGCGACGCAAGCGCAGACGACAAGCACTTCACCGGCCGTACCGGCTGCGGCCGCCGGAGCCAGCGACGGGCCTGTCCCCCGCGCCGAGCGGGCCAAGGCCCGGCAGGACTGCCTGTCGGAAAGCGTCGCGCTCTCCGGCGACGATCTGCGGGCCGCCATGCGGCTGTGCATGGAAGGCAAGTTTCCCGGCGTTCAGCTTTACGCCAAGGATGGTCTGACGCGGGATGGCAAGCCGACCGCTGTTGCGGCTCGCAAGGCCTGCAAAGACGAGATCGATAGCCGCGGTCTCCAAGGTTCGGAGCGGGTCGCGGCACTCACTGCTTGCTTCAACGGGAAACGCCCCGATCTCGCCCAGCGCGCTGAATGTCGCAAGGATGCGCGCGCCAAGGGGCTCGACGGTGCGGATCTGCGCAAGGCGATCGATTCCTGCGCTCGCGAAGGCAAAGGCTGACGGGACCGAGGGCAGGGCTGACGGGCTGGCATGAGGGTGGGGCGCTCCGGCAGTGGCCGGGGCGTGCAGTTACAGCTAAAGCCCTCCCATGCAGCTCATCATCTTTGATCTCGACGGCACGCTGATCGATTCGGAAGCGATCATCCTCGGCGCACAATATGAAGCGTTCGCGCGCTGCGGACGGGTGCATCCCGGGCGCGAGGCCGGCCTAGGCATCGTCGGACTGACGCTCGACATCGCGCTTGCGCGGTTGGCCGGGTTGGAGACCCCCGATGATGCGCTGACCGAGAGTTACCGCGAGGTCTTCGGCGAGATGCGGCTACGGGCGCAGTCGGATCCGTCATTGGACGAGCCGCTTTATCCCGGCGTTGCGGAGACGCTGCGTCGGCTGAAAACCATCGCCGGGCTGAAGCTGGGTATCGCGACCGGGAAGTCGCGCAAGGGTGCCGAGTTCATCGTCGAGCGGCATGGCTGGCAGAATCTCTTCGATGTCGTGCAATCGGCCGACGATGCTCCCTCGAAACCGCATCCGGGCATGATCTCGAATGCGATGGCGGCGGTCGGCGCGACGCCGGATCAGACCGCGATGGTCGGCGACAGCTCCTTCGACATCGAGATGGCGGTTCGCGCCGGTGTGATACCGGTCGCGGTTTCTTGGGGTTTCCAGCCCGTCGAGACTTTGGTGGCGCTCGGCGCGCGGCATGTTCTGTCCCGGATGGAGGATTTGCCGGCGGCTCTCGAATTGACGCCTCTGGCCTGATCATTGCCGCAAGGTCGGGCCGCACGGCGGATGTCCGTCAGGCGGGCTCCGGCACCTCGTGCAGGCGCGGTATCGCGGATGAGGCGATGACCACAAACTGCAGCGCAAACGCCGCAAGCGCCACCAGCAGGCAGGTCGGTGCGCCGAAGCGCTGGGCTATCAGGGCACCGATGGCTGCTCCGATCGGGCGGGCGCCGAACGTTGCGGTCATGATCAGGGCCGAGACGCGTCCAAGCATTCCGGCCGGCGTCACGGCCTGGCGAAGCGTCATCGTCGTGATCGACCACAGGACGGGGCCGGCTCCGAAGAGGAAGAAGCTCAGGAGGGCCAGCGCCGGGTGTGGCCAATGGATGGTCAGCGCCATCACCGCTGCCGCACAGAGGGCTGCGAGCGGGCCGACGAGAATAGTCGCGCCAAACGAGATACGGCTTGCGATCCATGGCATGCCCCACGCGCCGATCACCATGCCCGCGCCGTAGATCCCCAGGGAGAAACCGACTTCCGTTGCGCTCATGTGCAGATCGTGTACGGCATAGGCGACATAGACCGACTGCAACACGAACCAGCCCGTGTTGAAGATGATGGCCGTCAGCAAAATCGGCCTCAACAGGGCGTGTTGCCAGACGAAAGAGGCGCCCTCCTTGACGTCGTGCAGGAGGTTTCGCCCGGCCTGCGGCATCGAGCCTTCGCTCGGCAAGCCGGCCAGAAGCAGGACGGCAAGAACCGAAAGCGCCGTCGCCAGCACGTAGGCGGCCGACGCACCGGTCCAGCCGACAAGTGCGCCGCCCAGCACCGGCCCGCCGGCATAGGCGGTGCTCCGGGCGAGTTCGAGCCACCGATTGGCTGCGGAAAGCTCGGCGCGGGGCACGATCGTCGGCAGGAGCGCCGGAGCTGCGACGCTGTAGACGAGAGTGCCGATCGCGCCGCAAAAGCCGAGCACAGCCAGCGAGGTCATGGTCAGGCCGCTGAAGCCGAGCAGTGCCAGAATCGCCAGCAGCGACAAGGCCCGGATCGTTTCTGCTCCGACCATCAGCCCGCGCCGCGACGCCCTGTCGACTGCGACGCCGGCGGGAATGGAAAAGAGGAGAAAGGGCAGGGTCTGCACCGTCTGCAGCCAGGCGGTCTCGGTGGCGCCGGCGGCGAGCAGAAGCACGGCGGCCAGCGGCGCTGCCGCAAGCGCGATCTGCTCTGAGAATTGCGCGGCGAGATTGGACCAGCCGATGCGCCAAAAGGCGGACGGCAGGCGGGATGGAGTAGACGCTGTCATGGTGGGCTCTGTGCTTCGGCGGGTCGCCGATCCAGACCGGTATCGAGCCCGGCCATCCACCCGTTTTCTGCGGTCTGCACGCTTGCTTGAGAAGCCTTGGGCCGACTTAACGGCCGCGAGCTTTGCGGGGCCGTAGGGCTCGCCTGGTAACAACCTCGCAACCACATCGACTCAGCACCGTTTAACCTGAATAACCGTTCAGATTTGCGCGTTAACCACCTGCTGTCTGCGCGGGCCCCATGGTGTTCCCACAACAGGGACATACCGGCGCAAAACAAAGCCGGCCAGAGGTGCAAAGATGATGACGCATGAGCTTCGGGAATTCGTGGATCGTGTCATGGATCGTCATGTCATCGACGAGCAGGACGTCAAGGTTCTTCAGCGCGAGATCTTGGTCGACATCGTCGTCACCCGCGATATCGTCGATGTCTTGATCGCGCTCGACCGGGCCGTGCCGAAGGCATGCAGCGCCTTCGGTGATTATCTGGTGGCTCTCGTCGTCGATTTCGCCGTGTGGGAAAACCGACCGACCGGCGTGATCGATCGCGACAAGGCGCATTGGCTGGTGGCGACGCTCTCGGTCGGCGAAGGCCCCACGTCGACGGCCCAGCGCATCGCCTTCGAGATCGCCCGCGAGGCCGAGCATTGCGACGAGGCGGTGCTGGCTTTCGCCTTCGCCAAGGGGGCCGCCAAGACGGTGATGGCGTCGGCCCACAGGATGCTGCTCGCAAGCTGAGCGGCTATCCTCTGCGCATCGGCGCACAGCCAAGTTGCGCTGCGCGACTTTCGCATTGGTGGACGCCGGTTGCGGCGTCTCGTACACCCCGGCTATTGACGATGATCGCAGCCGGGGTCCGCCGCCCATGTTCTCGAAGATCCTGATTGCGAACCGTGGCGAAATCGCCTGCCGGGTCATCAAGACGGCGCGGCGGATGGGCATCAAGACCGTGGCGGTCTATTCGGATGCCGACCGCGACGCGCTGCATGTCGAGATGGCGGATGAAGCGGTGCATATCGGCGCCGCGCCGGCGGCCGAATCCTATCTGCTGATCGACAAGATCATCGCAGCCTGCAAGCAGACCGGCGCCGAGGCCGTGCATCCCGGTTACGGCTTCCTCTCCGAGCGCGAGGCCTTCGCAAACGCGCTGAAGGACAACGGCATCGTCTTCATTGGCCCCAATCCAGGCGCGATCGCTGCGATGGGCGACAAGATCGAATCGAAGAAAGCGGCCGCGGCGGCGAACGTCTCCACGGTCCCGGGTTTTCTCGGCATCATCGAAAACCCTGACCATGCCGTGACGATCGCCGACGAGATCGGCTACCCGGTGATGATCAAGGCCTCGGCCGGCGGCGGCGGCAAGGGCATGCGCATCGCCCATTCCTCGGCCGAGGTGGCGGAGGGTTTCGCACGCGCCAAGTCCGAGGCCGCATCCTCCTTCGGCGACGACCGGGTCTTCGTCGAAAAGTTCATCGTCGACCCCCGCCACATTGAAATTCAGGTGCTGGGCGATAAGCACGGCAACGTCATCTATCTCGGCGAGCGCGAATGCTCGATCCAGCGCCGCAACCAGAAAGTCCTGGAGGAGGCGCCGTCGCCGCTTCTCGACGAGGCGACGCGCCGCACGATGGGCGAGCAGGCGGTCGCTCTCGCCAAGGCCGTGAATTACGATTCGGCTGGCACGGTCGAATTTGTCGCCGCGCAGGACAAGTCGTTCTACTTCCTCGAGATGAACACCCGGCTGCAAGTCGAGCATCCGGTCACGGAGATGATCACCGGCATCGACCTCGTCGAGCAGATGATCCGCGTGGCCTATGGCGAGGCGCTCGCGATCCGGCAGGAGGATGTGAAGCTCGACGGCTGGGCGGTGGAGAGCCGGGTCTACGCCGAGGATCCGACACGCAACTTCCTGCCCTCGACCGGCCGGCTGGTGACCTATCGGCCGCCGAGCGAGGGGCCGGATGGCGAGGCGACGGTCCGCAACGACACCGGAGTTTTCGAAGGCGGCGAGATTTCGATCTATTACGATCCGATGATCGCCAAGCTGGTCACGCATGCGCCGACGCGCGAGGCGGCGATCAAGGCGCAGTCGCGTGCGCTCGATGCCTTCGCAATCGAAGGCATCCGCCACAACATCCCGTTCGTTGCGGCGGTGATGCAGCATCCCCGCTGGATCGCCGGCAACCTTTCGACCGGCTTCATCACTGAGGAATTTCCCGAGGGTTTCTCGCCGCCCGTTCCCACAGGGGAAACCGCGTTGCGCATGGCGGCGATCGCGATCGCCTGCGACCACCGCATGAACCAGCGTAAACGCGGTGTCTCGGCGCAGATGGAGGGCTGGCGGACAGTGGCGTTCGACCGTCAACGTGTCGTGCAACTCGGCGAACAGCTCTTCGATAGCGTCGTTGCGGAACAGGGCGGGGCCGTTATCGTCGCATTTCCCGAGCGCAGCGTTTCCGTCGTCAGCGACTGGGTGCCGGGCCAGCCGGTCTGGCATGGCACGCTCGACGGCGTGAAGGTCGCGGCGCAGATCCGGCCGGTCCTGAACGGGATCGCGCTTGGCCATGCGGGAGCCTATGCGCAGGCGCGAGTCTATACGCCGCGCGAAGCCGAGCTGGCCGCGCTGATGCCGGAAAAGGTCGCGGCCGATACCGGCAGGTTCCTGCTTTGCCCGATGCCCGGCCTGGTGAAGTCGATCGCGGTCGCGGTTGGGCAGGAGGTCAAGGCCGGCGAGCCGCTCGCGATGGTCGAAGCGATGAAGATGGAGAACGTGCTGCGGGCCGAGAAGGACGTCACCATCGCCAAGATTCTGGCGAAGGAAGGCGATTCGCTGGCGGTCGACGCCGTCATCATGGAATTCGCTTGAGCCTGGAGAGGGCGCCATGCTGAAAATCTGGGGGCGGCTCAGCTCCGTCAATGTGCAGAAGGTCGTCTGGGCGGCCGGCGAAGTCGGCCAGCCTTTCGAGCGTGTCGATGTCGGCGGGCCTTTCGGGGGCCTCGATACGCCCGAATACGGGGCGCTGAACCCGAATCGGCAAATTCCCGTGCTTGAGGATGGCGATGTCCACCTGTGGGAATCCAACACCATCGTGCGCTATCTCGCGGCGCGTTACGGAGCCGACAGGCTCTGGGAAGCGGATGCGGCGCGCCGGGCAGGCACTGAGCGGTGGATGGACTGGATGCTGTCGGAGCTGCAGCCGGCACTGGCACCGGTGCTGTTCGGAGTCGTGAGGAAGCTGCCGGGGCATGTCGACCCGGCCCGGATCGCCGCCGCCATTGAAGGCGCTGAGGCGAAGATGGCTATTCTCGAAGGCCAGCTGGCCGATCGTCCTTTTCTGGCCGGCGAGCATTTCGGTATCGCGGACATCACTGTCGGATGCGGAGCGCATCGCTGGTTCAACATGCCGGTCGAGCGGGTCGCGCGCCCGGCGGTGGAGCGTTGGTATGCCGCGCTGCGGGCTCGGCCTGCGGCACATGCTGCGTTGCCGCTCCCGATTGCGTGAGCCGGCCGCCAAGCCTCTTGCCCGAGCGCAGCGGCCTGACATGATGGCGCGATGAAACTTTGGCTCGCGACGCTTTGCCTTTCCGCCTTTGCGGCTGCGCCCCTCTCGGCGCAGACGTCGCCAGCGCCCAGCCCCGACATGGTGCAGCTTACCGGCTGCCTGAACGAGCAGAGAAGCGCGCCGTCGGCGTGCATCGGGACTGTTGCGATCTCCTGTGTGCGGGCCGCCCGCAGCGACCCGCGTGGCGCCGAGGCAGGCTGCGCCCGGCGCGAGGAAGGGCTTTGGCGCGAGCGTCTCAATCTGGCCTTGCAGGTGGCGGCTCGGCCGCTCGATCCCGGACAGCGTAGCCGTCTTGCCGCATTGCAGATGAGCTGGGAAAGTTATGTCGCGCAGAAATGCGCCTTCTATGCCACTGGTCAGCGCGAGCCGCTTCAGGCCGGGCGGCAGGCCGGTTGTCAGCTGCGCGAGGTTGCCGAGCGTGCGATCGAAGTGGTGCGGGCTCTGCCGCGGCCTGCGGAGCGAACGCCGTCGCAGCGTCCCGAGATTTTTCGCTGACGCTCCTCTGTGGCCGCGCAGGTTCCTTCGCAGTCACCGTTAGCAGGCTGTCAGCATTCGGCGGTTATGAGGCCTGATGCGGCTTTGGACGTAAGGCCGCGCCCGGAGCCGCGATGTTCTTCATCCTGTCCAAGATCGTCTGGTTCGTGGGCTCGCCCGTCAATTGCGCGATCCTTGCGGCGGGGCTCGCCGCTTTGCTGGCTTTCACGCGGTTTGCCCGCCCGGCTCGCTGGCTCGGCATCGGCGCCATGGTGATGCTGGGCTTGCTGGCGTTCAGCCCGCTGCCGCGCGCGGTCATCAGGCCGCTGGAGGATCGCTTTCCTCAGCAGGACGCCACGAAGGGGCCGGTCGCGGGCATCATCGTGCTCGGTGGAGCGATCGGCCTGGCGCGGGGCGATGTCGTGCTCAATTCGGCGGCCGCGCGCATGACGAAGGCTGTGGAGCTGGCCCGGCTGCATCCGCAGGCGAAGATCGTCTTCACCGGAGGCTCGGCCAACCTCGTCTCACGTTCGAAGGTGACGGAAGCGGACGGGGCGCGGCGACTGTTCGAAGGGCTGGGGCTGGACCCGGCGCGGCTCGCGATGGAGGACCAGTCCCGCAATACCTGGGAAAACGCGGTCTTCACCCGCCGCCTCGTTCAGCCGCAACCCGGCGAGCGCTGGCTGCTGGTGACGTCGGCCTGGCATATGCCGCGGTCGATGGGCGTGTTCCGCAAGGTTGGCTTCGCTGTCGAGGCCTTTCCGGTCGATTACTGGTCGGGCGGAAAGGCGAGTGACTTCATCCGCCCCTATAGCCGCGCGCCGCGCGCGCTGGAAATCGCCGATAACGGCTTCAAGGAGTGGGTAGGTCTGCTGGCCTACCGTCTGGCCGGCTATAGCGATTCGCTCTTCCCGGGGCCCTGAGACTCACTCCTCCGGCGGGCTTTCGGGCAGTCGCAGGCGATAGACGCCGCGAAAGTCGTCGGGGTCGACCGGCCGGCCCTTGCGGGTGATGACGATGCGACCCTCCTTCATCAGCTGCACGGCGATCCGGCGCGCCGGCTGCATCAGCGGGCCCCACCCGTCGGGATGGCCACCGCCGACGGCGCGCGCGGCCTCCGAAGGGCAGATGGTCTTGTCCGATCCGCGTTCCCTCACGAGGCGCAGCATCGTCTCCTCGAGCTCGGTGTCTCGATCGCTCATGAACTCTCCGGGTAGCGAAAGACGCGCGCGGCGTCGGAGGCGAACTGGCGGCGATACATTGCGACCAGCACCGCGCCGGTAAACAGCATGAAACTGACCGGCCCCAGGAACCAGCCCATATAGGCAAGCGCGAAGAAGAAGGCGCGCTGGCCGCGGTTGAAGTGCCGCCCGGCGGCGATGTTCATCTCGATCGTCTCGTGAACCGCGCGCCGCGCCTCGTCCGCATCATGCTCGCGCGCCGGGGGCAGGGCGCCGATCAGAATCACGCAGTAGTTGAACAGCCGGTAGGCCCAGGCGAACTTGAAGAATGCATAGCCGAAGATGATCGCCAGCCCGATCACCTTGAGCTCCCAGACGGCGCGGGTCGGCGCACTGTTCAGCGGCAGATCGGCGAAGATCGCCACGATGCGCTCGGCCGATTGCAGCAGGGCCAGCGTGCCGCCGATCGCGATCATCGATGTCGAGGCAAAGAAGGCGGTGCCGTTCTGAAGGCCGTTCATCACCTGGGTATCGACGATGCGGTTGTCGCGCGTCAGCGATTCCCGGATCCACCGGGCGCGGCGTAGATTCATCCGCATGTTCAGGCTTTTGTCGGCATGCGGTCCCAGCTCCACCGCGAAGTGGTAGCCGAACCAGGACGCCGCGAAGAAAGCCAGCGCGATCAGGTCGAGATTGCTGAATCCGATCATGCTGCCGCTCTGCCATCCCGACTCCACCGACGCAACAGCTTGCGCTGAGGCGCGCAGCGCAGCAAGAGAGGCAAGAGCGCACCCAGCGGTACCTTGCCTTGTCCCATATCGTCATCGTCCTGCTCGTCGCGGCCTTCATCTTCCGCAAGCCGCTCGGCCGGTTGCTGGCCCGGCAGTTTCCCCACCGGGCCAAACGTCAGCAGGTGTTGGCGACGATCATCGCGGCTTTCGTGCTGGTGATTGCGGTGCGGCTGCTCGCGCTGTTCTGGTAAACCCGCTTCCCAGGTCCGTCCGCGCCGTCCGCTGCCAAGCCGTCGTCCAGGGCGAGGGGAGAAGCCGCTACTTCGGCGCGAGCGCCCTGGGCCGCACGCCTTTGACCGGGCCCGGCGGCAACACATCGCCCGATGCAGGCAGCTTCAGCGAGGCCGGGCCGCTCTTCGAAAATTGATTCAAGCCGGCGACGTAACTCGTTGGCAAACCGAAATGTTCGGCCCCCGCGATGACGGTTTCGATATAGCCCGGCTTCGGCCTGCCGGGCTCCGAGGTGCGGCCGATATAGATCAGCGCGCGCTTGGCTCCGCCGAGTACGATGACCGGCTGGCTGATCTTGACGTAAAGCCCGCTGGCGATGTCCTCGAACTTGTCGAGGGCGCGGATATCGCTGAGTGAACAGTCCCACAGCACGCCGTGGACCTCCTCGTGCGGATCGCGGATGGCCGAGGCGTAGCCGTCACGCGTGACGATGAAGCGGTGGCGGGGCAACCGGGCGGGCCCCAAGGCGCGCGCCTGCGGACAGCGCTTCGCCATGCCGGCAGGGTCCATGTTCAGGCCGTAGGCGAAGTAGAGGGGCATTCGAGGCGCTCCGGGACCGCGACGCAGAATCGTCTACTTCGTCTTCTCGAACAGCTCCCGGCCGATCAGCATCCGCCGGATTTCGCTGGTGCCGGCGCCGATCTCATAGAGCTTGGCGTCGCGAAGCAGGCGCCCTGTCGGATAGTCGTTGATGTAGCCGTTGCCGCCGAGGAGCTGGATCGCATCGAGGGCGACCTGGGTCGCCTTCTCCGCAGCGAGCAGGATCGCGCCGGCCGCGTCCTCACGCGTGGTCTGGCCGCGATCGCAGGCCTTGGCGACGGCGTAGACATAGGCCCGGCAGGAATTCAGCGCGACATACATGTCGGCGACCTTGCCTTGCACCAGCTGGAATTCGCCGATGCTGCGGCCGAACTGTTGGCGCTCGTGAACATAAGGCATCACCACGTCCAGCGCCGCCTGCATGATCCCCAGCGGGCCGGCGGCGAGCACGGCGCGCTCGTAGTCGAGCCCGCTCATCAGAACGTTGACGCCGCGCCCGACCTGGCCGAGCACGTTCTCCTCCGGAACCTCGCAGTCCTGGAAGACGAGTTCGCAGGTGTCGGAACCGCGCATGCCGAGCTTGTCGAGCTTCTGATGGGTCGAGAAACCAGCCATGCCCTTCTCGATCAGGAAGGCGGTGATGCCGCGCGAGCCGGCCTCCGGGTCCGTCTTGGCATAGACCACCAGCGTCTCGGCGATCGGCCCGTTGGTGATCCACATCTTGTTGCCGTTCAGGACGTAGCGGTCGCCACGCTTCTCGGCGCGCGTCTTCATCGAGACCACGTCGGAGCCGGCACCGGGCTCGGACATGGCGAGCGCCCCGACATGTTCGCCGGAGATCAGTTTGGGCAGGTATCGGCGCCTTTGCGCCTCGCTGCCATTACGGCGGATCTGGTTGATGCAGAGATTGGAGTGAGCGCCGTAGGAGAGGCCGACGGAGGCCGAGGCGCGGCTGATCTCCTCCACTGCGATGCAGTGCTCGAGATAACCGAGGCCGGCGCCGCCATGCTCTTCCTCGACCGTGATTCCGTGCAGGCCGAGCGCGCCCATCTCAGGCCAGAGATCGCGCGGGAACTGGTTGCTCCGATCGATCTCGTCGGCACGCGGGGCGATCTTCTCCTGCGCGAAGGCGTGGACGGTGTCGCGGATGGCGTCGGCGGTCTCGCCAAGGTCGAAATCGAAGGGGCGGGGTGCATTGGCGAGCATTTGAGACCTCCCGGATTTGCGGCGGCAAGCGCCGTTCTTCCCAGGTTATAGCCCAGATTTCGCTGGCTTCGGCGCGTGCAATAATCGAGTCGTCCGAACGGGCAAAGGCGCTTGCTGCTAGTCGCCGATCACGCCACGGCGCCGCAGGAGAACCAGCGTCAGCACGGCAGCCGCGATACAGGCCAGCGTCACGTTGACGGCGCCGATCTCGGATTCGACCCAAGGCAACCCTTTGACGTTGATGCCGAACAGGCCGGTGATGAAGGTCGCGGGCATGAACAGCGCCGTCAGGATCGAGAGCACATAGAGCTGGCGGTTGGTCCGGCTGGCCGAGCGTGCGGCGATTTCGTCCTGCAGGAGCCGGGCGCGGTCCTGAACCGACTGGACGTCGTGGTGCAGGGTGTCGACCCGCTGAAGCAGGCGCAGCGCCGTCGCCTTGACCGCGTCCGGCGCGCTGCGGCCGGAATGGGTTTCCGCGAAGCGCCGGAACAGGACATGCAGGCCGCTGAGCTGGCGATGCAGCCGGACGGCCGTGCGCCTGACCGAGCCGACGCGCTTGGGGCCGTCGTAAAGCTTGTCGAGGAGGATATGGTCCTCGACCGTGTCGGTCTCCTCGACGAGGCGCACGACGCTGTCGGTGACGTCGTCGATGATGTATTCGATGATCTGTTCGAACAGGGTGGCCGGGCTATCGACGGCGTCCCCGCGATCGAGCGCCTCCGCCGTCATGCGAATGGCCTGCAGCGCCTCACGCCGGCCGGTGAGCAGGAAGCGCTCGCCGACGATCCAGCGCAGCGCGCCGACGCTGTCGGACTTGTCGGCCATGCCCCGCGTCAGGTCGTGCGAAACGCCCCAGGCGAGGCTGGCGGAGTGATCCAGCCGCTGATGAGCCTCCTGCGAGAGGAAGACCTCCTGCGCTGGGTCCGGCAGGTCCTGCTCGGCGATCCAGCTCCGGGCGCGGGTGTGGACGAGATCGAGATGCAGCCAGACAAAGCCGGTGCTCGGCGTCAGCTCGGGCAGCTCGTCGCGTGCGACGAGGGCGGGGCGCCCGTTGCTGTCGAAGCGATAGGCCCAGATGATCCCGAAGCGTGATTGAAGATCGCCCTGATGATCGCCCGGCATCGCACTCGCCCCAAACGCCGGGACAAAGGGGTGCCGATATGACAGAGGCATGACGGCGGCCGATGCCTAGTTGCGCCGGACGGCCCCGGTCCGGTCGACGTCGCGGTTGTCGGCGGTGCGGGCGGGAATCCGGCCGGGCGGGGCGAAACGCAGCTTGGTCCCGCCTGCGGCCGCAGGCGCGCGCGCTCCCGCCGGGGTCGGCGCTGCCATGCGGCCGGCGATCTTCGTCTTCGGCTCGCCGCCGTGCCAGATGCGCGAGCCGATGTCGAAGCGGCCCTGGCGCCAGGCGTCGAATTCGCGCTCGGTCCCGAAGAAGGCGTTGCGGTCGACATCGCCGGTGATGCCGGGCACACGGCCCGTCGTGGTGAACTGCCAGAATTCCCAGCGGTCGCGGGCGTAGCGCTTGGCGAGGGGGGCGGCGGTGGAGCGCAGCCAATAGGGGTGGTCGTTATACTGCCCCTCCAGCACGTCCTCGTGAAAGTTGATGTCGGTGTAGATTACCGGCTTCTTGCCGGTGTGCTCGCGCAGGCCTTTGAGCATGACCTCGATCTTCTCGAGCGCCTCCTCGCGGGAAATGCGCTTGGCGCATTGCGAGCCGTTCTGCCACTCAACATCGAGCACGGGCGGCAGGGCGTCGGGATCGCGCGGAATGTGCTTCTTGATCCAGCGGACCTGGTCCTTGGCGGAGCGGCACCACCAGACGAAATGATAGGCGCTGCGAGGAATGCCGTGGCGCTTCGCCTCGGCCCAGTTCCGCTTGAAATTCGGGTCGAGATGGTCGCCGCCCTCGGTCGCCTTGATGAAGGCGAAGCGGGTGCCGGCATCCTTGACCTTCTGCCAGTCGATCTCGCCCTGCCAGCGCGAGACGTCGATGCCCTGGATGACCTTGCTGCGGGCGGCGCGAACTCCGTGATGGGGCGCGCTGTCCCCCTTCTTTGGATAGTAGGCCAGCGCGGGCTCGGCCAGGCAGCTGAAGGTGGCGAGGACGATCAAGACGTCGAGGAGGCGTTTCCCTCGGTTCTGCTGCGTGGTCAGCTCGCGCGCTGGCATGGTGTTCTCCTGCATCACGGGTCCAGATGCGGAGAAGCGGGTTAAGCGGTCGTTAGAACTGCGCGGCAGTCTAACGATGTTCGTCAGGCTTGGTTAACCGGCGCGGCCGGGACAGCAGGCTCAGTCCGTGACGTCGGGGCCCGCCGTCTGGAAGCCGGAGGCCACTGCCGGTACGCTGCCCGGCATCCTTGCGACCGGAACCTCGTCGAGATTGCCGGGCGGCGGCGAGGCCGGTGGGGTGAAGGGCGAGGGCGCCGGCATGGCGGGCTGCACCGGAGCCGGCTGCTCGGGCTGGCGCTTCTCCCAGCGGCGGGTCGCGATGTCGAACTCGCCCCGGCGCCAGCCATGGAACTGGCTCTCGCTGCCGAAGAAGGCGTTGCGGTCGACATCGCCCCGGATGCCCGGCACGCGGCCGGTGGTGGTGAACTGCCAGAACGACCAGGGGCGGTTGTTGTAGCGCGTCTCCGGCTTCGCGGCGGTGGAGCGAATCCAGTACGGATAGTCGTTGAACTGGCCTTCCAGCACTTCGCGATGGAAGGTGATGTCCGTGTAGATCACCGGCTTCTTGCCGGTGAGCTGCTCCAGCTCGGTCAGCATCAGCTGGATCTTTTCCAGCGCGAGATTGCGGTCGATCTTGTTCGGACAGGTTTTGGAGTGGCCGTTCCATTCGACGTCGAGGACCGGCGGCAGCGCATCGGGGTCGTTGGGGATCTGCTGCTT
This sequence comes from Allobosea sp. P5_A5, assembly GCF_056400625.1. Lineage (NCBI taxonomy): Bacteria > Pseudomonadati > Pseudomonadota > Alphaproteobacteria > Hyphomicrobiales > Alloboseaceae > Allobosea > Allobosea sp. P5_A5. Next base: position 63,844 of record NZ_JBFUKY010000013.1, on the reverse strand, counting down.
GAACCAGACCGCCTGCTCATGCGCCGGGCGGCACCAATAGACGAAATGATAGGCGCCGCGCGCGATGCCGGCGCGGCGCGCGCCTTCCCAGTTGCGCTGGAAGGCGGGGTCGACATGGTCGCCGCCCTCCGTCGCCTTCATGTAGACGAAGCGGATACCCGATGCCTTGACCGAGGCCCAGTCGATGTCGCCCTGCCAGCGCGAGATGTCGACGCCATGGATCGCATAGCTATGCGCCTCCGCAACGCCCGAATGCGGCCGGGCATCACCGAGCGTATCGATGGCCGTGCAACCGCCCAGCAGCGCGAAGGCGGCGGCGGCCAGAAAGGGCAGGGCGCGGAAACGGGACATGCGGCGGGCGATCGTCTCGGGTTCGTCGAGGTTATGAAATGGACGATTTACGTTACCAAAGTTCTGACATCTGTCAGCCGGCGCGATCCGGCTTGCCGCAAGGCCGAGGCGATGATGACGGTAGTCCCATCGCCCGATGCGCCTTTGACAGGCACGGATGACTTTTTCAGGGCGCACGGCAGAGCCGGAAACGAAAACGGCGACCCGTAAAGGTCGCCGTTTCAGGGACTTGCGTCCGAATTTGGTGCGGTCGAGAGGACTCGAACCTCCACGGGTTTCCCCGCTACCACCTCAAGGTAGTGCGTCTACCAGTTCCGCCACGACCGCAGCTCGGTTCCGATCGCGGGCAGAGCCACCGGGAGCGGCGCCGATCTAGCAAATCGAATCCGGGTCCACAAGGGCATCAGCAAGGAAAAGAGCCGGCTTGCTCACTTTAGCCGGGTAGGCGAGACAATCGACGGTTCAGGCCGCCTCTGCGACGGTCTGGAGCGTGTACACGGTCGGCCGCTTCAGCATCTGGGTGATCTCGACAGAGATTTTCGAGCCGCTGACGACAACGATTCCCTTGGCGAAGGGATGATTGTTGGCGAGGATCTGGACTTCGTCGGTTTCGCTCGCATTGAGCTCGATGATGGCGCCGCGCCCGAGTCGCAGCAGCTTGTAGATCGGCATTTCCGTCTGCCCCAGCACGACGGTCAATTCGACAGGAACGAGATCGAGATCGGCCTTCAAACCCTGCCTCCGGAACCCTATTTTCGAATTCGACCAACGAAACTTGCCTGTCGGCTGGATTTGGGCGCAAGAGGCGTCGCAAGGATCGGCCGGCTTCTTACCAGCCGGGGAACTTTGAACGGAACATGGTTAAGCCATGGTGAATCTGCGCGAGGCGCTTGCGGTTTCCTTTCTGTCGGAGCCGGGCTCCGAACCTGTCGAATGGTTCGTGAGCGAAGGCTTGACCGGTTACGACGATGCCGTGGCCGAGATGGAGATGCGCGCCGGCCTGATCGCGAACGGGCAGGCGCGCGAGCGGGTCTGGCTGGTCGAGCACCCGCCGCTTTACACCGCCGGCACTTCAGCCAAGGATGCCGATCTAATCGCGCCGGAGCGCTTTCCGGTGCATCGGTCGGGGCGGGGCGGGCAGTACACCTATCATGGTCCCGGCCAGCGCGTGGCTTATGTCATGCTGGATTTGAAGCGGCGTGAGCCGGATCTGCGTCGTTTCGTTGCCGCGCTGGAAGGCTGGCTCATCGGTGCGCTCGACGATTTCAACATTCGCGGCGAGCGGCGCGAGGATCGCGTCGGCGTCTGGGTGCGGCGGCCCGAGAAGGGCGCCGAGGTCGAGGACAAGATCGCGGCGATCGGCATTCGTGTGCGGCGCTGGGTCTCGTTCCATGGCATCTCGTTCAATGTCGATCCCGAGCTTTCGCATTTCGACGGCATCGTGCCCTGCGGCGTCAGCCGGCACGGCGTGACATCGCTGGTCGATCTCGGACTGCCCGTGACGATGCCGGAGGCGGATATGGTCTTGCGCAAGGCCTTCGAGCGCGTATTTGGGCCAACCATCTTGGTATGAGCGCCGGTTGGCAGCGTCGCTACGCCGGGTCATAAAGCTGATCTTGAGAGTCCCTTCCGGCCCTCAGCCCTCATCCTGAGGAGCCGCGAAGCGGCGTCTCGAAGGATGCTCCAGATGGTTCCGAGCTTCCTGGAGCATCCTTCGAGACGCGCCTGCGGCACTCCTCAGGATGAGGGCTGAGCGGGCAGGACGGCTCTCCAAGAACCGACGAGGGAGTGCGACGTGCCGATCATCGAGAGCAAGGTCGATCTCAACTCTGCCGAGACGCGCGCCAATGCGGACGCCTGGGCCGGCCTGCGCGATGCGTTGCAGGAGCACCGTGCTGCGGCTGCGCTGGGCGGCACATCCAAGTCCCGCGAGCGGCATACGGCCCGTGGCAAGCTGCTTCCGCGTGAGCGCGTGCTGCGGCTGACCGACCCCGGCTCGCCCTTTCTCGAGATCGGCTCGCTCGCCGCTTTCGGGATGTATGAGGGCGACGTTCACGCCGCAGGCATGATCGCCGGCATCGGCCGCGTGGCGGGCCGCGAGTGCATGATCGTCTGCAACGACGCGACGATCAAAGGCGGCACCTATTACCCGATGACGGTGAAGAAGCATCTGCGCGCGCAGGAGATCGCGCGCGAGAACCGGCTGCCCTGCATCTATCTGGTCGATTCGGGCGGGGCGAACCTGCCGCACCAGACCGAGGTCTTCCCTGACCGCGAGCATTTCGGCCGCATCTTCTTCAACCAGGCCAATCTTTCGGCCGAAGGCATTCCGCAGATCGCGGTGGTGATGGGCTCCTGCACCGCCGGGGGCGCCTATGTCCCGGCGATGTCGGACGAGACCATCATCGTCCGGAAGCAGGGCACGATCTTTTTGGGCGGCCCGCCATTGGTGAAGGCGGCGACCGGCGAGGTTGTCTCGGCCGAGGATCTCGGCGGGGCCGATGTCCATGCTAGGCTCTCGGGCGTGGCCGACCATTATGCCGGCGACGACACCCATGCGCTCGCCATCGCGCGGCGCATCGCCGGCAACCTGAACAGCGTCAAACGCCCGGATATCGACATCGCCGAGCCGGTCGAGCCGCTCTACGATCCGGCAGAGCTGGAGGCGGTGGTGCCGACCGACCTCAAGAAGCAGTACGACATCCGCGAGGTGATCGCGCGGCTGGTCGACGGCTCGGAGTTCGACGAATTCAAGAAGCTCTACGGCACGACGCTGGTGACGGGCTTCGCCCGTATCCATGGCATTCCAGTCGGGATCATCGCCAATAACGGCATTCTTTTTTCGGAAAGCGCGCTCAAGGGGGCGCATTTCATCGAATTGTGCTGCCAGCGGCGCATTCCGCTGCTGTTCCTGCAGAATATCACAGGCTTCATGGTGGGACGCGATTTCGAGACGCGCGGCATCGCCAAGGACGGCGCCAAGCTGGTGACGGCGGTCGCCTCGGCGCGGGTGCCAAAGGTGACGGTGCTCGTCGGCGGATCGTTCGGCGCCGGCAATTACGGCATGTGCGGGCGGGCCTATTCGCCGCGCTTCCTGTTCAGCTGGCCGAACTCGCGCATCTCTGTGATGGGCGGCGAGCAGGCGGCGAGCGTGCTCGCCACCGTGCGGCGCGACAACATCGAGGCTGACGGCAAGAGCTGGACGCCTGAGGAGGAAGAGGCGTTCAAGGCGCCGATCCGCCGCAATTATGAGGAGGAGGGGTCGCCCTATTTCGCGACCGCCCGGCTGTGGGACGACGGCATCATCCTGCCCTCCGAGACCCGGCGCGTACTGGCGCTTGCATTTTCGGCCACGCTCAACGCGCCTATTCCGGAAACGAAGTTCGGCGTGTTCCGGATGTGAGGTGTCTCCGCTGCCAATGCGAAGGCGGCTCAATGCTTGCGTGAAGCGTTGAGGCTCGCGGCGGCCCGGATCAATGCCTTGAAGGCGTCCACGCTGATCGCATCGCCTTGCTTGATATCGATAGCGCGCCGGGTGTTGCCGTCGAGGCTGGAATTGAACAGTCCGACGGGATCGTCCAGCGAGGCGCCGTTGGCGAAGGTCAACTTGACCACCGCCTTGTAGGTCTCACCGGTGCAGATGATGCCGTGATGCTCCCAGACCGGCACGCCGCGCCACTTCCAGGTCTCGACGACATCCGGAACGGCCTCTTTGATAAGGCCCCGCATTCTCGCGAGGACTTCGCCGCGCCAGTCGCCAAGGCTGACGATCCGCTCGTCGATCGAAGCGGCAGCCGATAGCAGATCATCGTTCATCCGAACCTCCCCCAGTCGTTATTCGCGGCATCGGTCCTATCGCGCAGTGTCATCGAGGGAGGCCACGGGCCGTTTCGGCAGCACATCGTTCACGCCACTGTGACCAGCGCCGTGACGCGGTGGCTTGGCAGCGGCTCTCCGACGCAGCAGTCTCCGCGCTCATTCCGCAGGAGAGCCTTCATGACCGCCGCGATCAAGACCGTCGTCGACGAAAAAACTCCGGGCAAGGCGGCTCTCGAAGGGCTGGACGGGTTGGTCACCGAGCCGTTTTCGCGCCGCGGCTTCGTCATGACCGGGTTGATGACCGGCTTCACGCTGGCGACAACCGTGGTGCACGCGCAGACGATCTCGACCGACAGCGCCGGCCTCGTCGCCGGCGAGGTCAAGATCCCGACCGCCGACGGCGATCTGCCGGGCTACCGGGCCATGCCGGAAGGGGCCGGCCCGTTCCCGATCGTGATCGTCATCGAGGAGATTTTCGGCGTCCACGAATACATCAAGGACACCTGTCGCCGCTTGGCCAAGCAGGGCTATTGCGCGGTCGCGCCCGAACTCTATGCACGGCTCGGCGACCTCTCGAAGATGACCGACGCGCAGGCAATCGTGCGCGACGTGATCTCGAAGGCGCCGGACGCCACGCTGCTCTCCGACCTCGATTCGACCGCGAAGTGGGCGGCAAGCGCCTCGAAGGGCGATTCGACCCGACTTGGCGCGACAGGCTTTTGCCGTGGCGGCCGGGCGATCTGGCTGTTCGCCGCTCATAACCCGCAGCTGAAGGCGGCCGTCGCCTGGTACGGCCCGCTCGGCGGCGCCCGCAGCGATATCCAGCCGAAGACCGCGGCCGAAGTCGTCGGAGACCTCAAGGCACCCGTGCTGGGGCTTTATGGCGCCGCGGATACCGGCATTCCGGTCGCCGATGTCGAGAAGCAGCGCGATGCCGCCAAAGCCGCCGGCAAGACGGTCGAGATCGTGATCTTCCCCGACACGCCGCACGGTTTTCATGCCGACTACCGGCCGAGCTATCGCAAGGCGCAGGCCGAGGATGGCTGGGTGCGGATGCTGGCCTGGTTCAAGCGCTACGGCGTCATCTGAACCCGGCGCACATCTCCCGGACAAGCGCGGCGGGCCATTGCGGCCGCCGCTCTTTCTTCCCATGCCTTCGCTGCTATGGTGACAGGCCGGCAACGCCCGGCTGAAACGATTGAAGTCACCGGAACGCGGGGAAACGCATGTCAGGACACAACAAGGTCGCGATTATCACCGGCGCCGGATCAGGCGTCGGGCGGGCTGTCGCGACGGCTTTCCTCAAGGACGGTTACCGCGTGGTCCTCGCCGGCCGGCGCGCGGACGCGCTGCAGGAGACGATCGCGCTTTCGGGCGCTGGCGCGGGGCAGGCACTGGCAGTGCCGACCGACGTGACCGACAAGACCTCGGTGGAAAACCTCTTCGCCAAGACGACGGAAGCCTTCGGCCGGGTCGATGTGCTGTTCAACAACGCCGGCGTGAACGCGCCGGGCGGCGTGCTGCTGGAGGACCTCTCGCTGGAAGACTGGCGAAAGGTCGTCGATACGAACCTGACCGGTCCGTTCCTGTGCACGCAGGCCGCCTTCACGGCGATGAAGGCGCAGTCGCCACAGGGCGGGCGCATCATCAACAACGGCTCGATCTCGGCCCACGCGCCGCGTCCGAATTCAGTCGCCTACACCGCGACCAAGCACGCCATCACCGGCCTGACCAAGACAGCGGCGCTTGACGGGCGCAAATACGACATCGCCGTCGGCCAGGTCGACATCGGCAACGCGCTGACCGAGATGGCCCGCAAGATGACCACCGGCGTGCCGCAGGCGGATGGCTCGAACAAGGTCGAGGCGGTGATGGATGTCGACAATGTCGCGACGACCGTTCTGCACATGGCCTCGCTGCCGCCGGAGGCGAACGTGCTCTTCGTCACGGTGATGGCGACGAAGGCGCCGTTCGTCGGGCGCGGGTGACGAGCGAACCGATCGTTCGCGTTGCCCCTTGCCATTCATCCCGGGCGCAGCCCTCGGGTTCGATCTTTGATCGGCCCAAGGATAAACTCCGCATAGACCCGGGATCCATGCCTGAACCTCGCCGATTGCGTTCCGGCATGGATCCCGGATCAGCGCCGCTGACGCGGCTTGTCCGGGATGACGGGGGTGAGGGTGGCCGGAGAGGCACAAGACGTGAATGATCGGGACCAGCCCGAACTTGACGCGAGAGCCGGAGCTGCAACGCCCCGCCCCGCTGTCGCCCTTGCCTACACCCGCACGATCTGGGCGATTGCGCTGAGTATCGCGGTCCAAGCCGCCGCGACCGTCGCCTGGGCGCACGCCGTCGGCAATGCGCAGCTCTTCAAGGATGGCGTCGACTGGGTCTACGATGTCGCGCTCTACGGCATCGCCGCTGTCGTCTTTGGACGCGACGCGCGGGCGGAGCGTCTGGCTGCGCTGGGCATCGGTGCCGTCATGGCGGTCGCCGGATTGCACAGCCTCTACGACCTCTGGGACAAGATCGTCGCGCCGCGCCCGATCGAGATGGGCGCTCTCGGGTTCGCGGCCGCGAGCGCCATCGTCATCGCGCTGCTGGTCATCGCCGCGCTCTGGCGTTTTCGCGCGGAAGAGAACCCGGTCATTCGCGCGACCTGGCTGTCGAGCCGCAACGACGCGATCTCGACCACGGGTTTCGCGCTTATCGGGCTAGCCGCACGGGCGGCACCGGTGCGTTGGCCGGAATATCTGTTCGACCTGATCGTTGCCGGAATCTGCTTCCAGGCGACATGGGCGATCTGGCGTTCGCTGCGACACAGTGTGGATGCGCAAGCGCCCCAACCCGATCTGCGATAACACGGCGCAGACAGGCGATGCCGGCGGGTTATAAAGGGCTAACGCTTCGAGGGATGCCGCCGCCCATGACGATCGCCGCCAAGCTGCCTTCCATCCTGATCGCCAATCGCGGCGAGATTGCCTGCCGGGTCATCCGTACGGCCAGGCGCCTCGGCCTGCGCACCATCGCCGTCTATTCGGATGCCGACGCCGAAGCGCTTTTCGTGCAGATGGCGGACGAAGCCTGGCACATCGGCCCCGCGCCGGCGCGCGAAAGCTATCTCGATGCCGAGAAGATTCTGGCTGTGGCGAAGCAGGCGGGCGCGGCCTGCATCCATCCAGGCTACGGCTTCCTGTCGGAGAACGCCGATTTCGCTGAGGCCTGTGCGGCCGCCGGCATCGTCTTCGTTGGCCCGCCGGCTTCGGCAATCCGCGCGATGGGTTTGAAGGATGCGGCCAAAGCGTTGGCCGAAAAGGCTGGCGTGCCCGTCGTGCCCGGTTATCACGGCGCCGCGCAGGAGGCGGACTTTCTGGCGCAGGAGGCTGGGCGCATCGGCTACCCCGTCCTGATCAAGGCTGTCGCCGGCGGTGGCGGCAAGGGCATGAAGAAGGTCGAGAAGCCCGAGGAGTTCGTGGATGCGCTCACCAGCGCCCAGCGCGAGGCCTCGAGCGCATTTGGCGATGCCCGCGTGCTGGTCGAGAAATACGTGCTCAGCCCCCGCCATGTCGAAATCCAGGTCTTCGGCGACAGCCACGGCAACGTCGTCCATCTCTACGAGCGCGACTGTTCGCTGCAGCGTCGCCACCAAAAGGTGATCGAAGAGGCGCCGGCGCCCGGCATGACGGACGAGGTGCGCGCCGCCATGGGCAAGGCCGCGACGGAAGCGGCGAGGGCGGTGGGCTATGTCGGTGCCGGCACGGTCGAATTCATCGCGGACGGACGCGAAGGACTGCGGGCCGACCGCTTCTACTTCATGGAGATGAACACGCGGCTGCAGGTCGAGCATCCGGTGACGGAAGCGATCACGGGGCTCGATCTCGTGGAGCTGCAGTTGCGGGTGGCGGCCGGCGAGCCGCTGGGCTTCTCGCAGGCGGATGTGCAAGCCAAGGGCCACGCCGTCGAGGCGCGGCTTTATGCGGAAGACCCCGAGAAGGGCTTCCTGCCCTCCACCGGCAAGCTCTGGGCGCTGCAGTTTCCCGCGGGCGAGGGCATCCGGATCGATACCGGCGTCGAGGCCGGCGATACCGTGACGCCGTTCTACGATCCGATGATCGCCAAGGTCATCGCCCATGGCGCGACGCGCGACGAAGCGCTGGACCGGCTCGGCGCAGCGCTGGGGGCGACAGTGGTGGCCGGGCCTCGCACCAACCTCGCCTTCCTGAAGAAGCTGACCGAGGCCGAAGGCTTTCGGACGGGGCCGTTCGACACCGGGTTCATCGAGCGCAACATGAGCGCGCTCGGAGCCGAGCCGCAGCCGCTCGATGCAGCATCGGTCGCTGCCGCAGCCTTGCAGTTGGAAGAGGAACGACAGGCCGCTGGAATGATCGCTGCCGCCGAGCGGGCCGGTGGCGAGGCACGCTCGCCCTGGCTGGAGCCGGATGCCTTTTCGCTGATGCCGCGCCTGCCTCTGGGCCTGCCTCTGCTTGTCGATGGCGAGCGGGTCGAGGCCGGCATCGAGTGGCATGGCGAGAGTGCTCGCGTCACCGTGCGGGGCCACGAGATCGGCGAGGGCGAGCACGAGGTCGCGCTGGCGGAAGGCGAGGCCGGGACCTGGTATGCGTTGCATCGCAACCGTCAGACGACAGTTTCGCTGTTCGATCCGTTCTCCGTCGATCTCGACGCCGCGGCCGGCTCCGGCGGCGTGGTCAAGGCCCCGATGCACGGCAAGCTCGTCGCGCTTTTCGTGAAAGACGGCGATGCGGTGGTGAAGGGGCAGAGGCTCGCCATTGTCGAGGCGATGAAGATGGAGCATGTGCTGACGGCGCCGCGCGACGGGACTGTGAGCGAGGTCGCGGGCGAGCCGGGAGCGCAGGTGGCCGAGGGGGCGAAGGTGGTGGTGATCGGGGATTAAGCTCGTCGCTGGAGTCGGTTGCGGGCCATCGCTCAGAATCCGATTCAAGCTGCATCGGCCCACTCATGCTTGGTCGTGCCCGCGCACGTCATTGCGAGGAGCGTAGCGACGAAGCAATCCAGGGGGACGGGGTGAACGGTGCGAGCCAGTCCCCTGGATTGCTTCGCTTCGCTCGCAATGACGATGCGTAGCGAACTCGGGTCAGCTCCGCCCGATCATCGGGAACTGCTCAGCCTCATAGATCTGGCCGGAGACCGGGGCGCTGTCATCGGAGAGCCAGAATGCCGTATGGGCGGCGATCTCCTCCGGCTGCATGATCCGGCCGGTCGGGGCGTTGCGCTTCGGGACATCCTTCTCCCAGCCGGGCGGCTTGCCTTCCTTCTGCTGGGTGGCGTCCTCGTTGGCGGTCCAGGTCCAGCCGACATTGAGCTGGTTCGCGCGGATGCGCTCGGGGCCGACGGCATCGGCGATGTTGCGCGTCATCGTCATCAACGCGCCCTTCGACATCGAATAGATCGTCAGGGTCGATAGCCCGCACCAGGCGTTGATCGAGCCGACGGTGACGATGGCGCCGCCCGAGCCTTGCGCCCGAAAGGCGCGGATCGCGGCCTCGGCGCAGAGCAGCGGGGCACGCGTGTTGATGGCGAAGACGTGGTCGAAGAAGGCAGCGGTCGTTTCGCCGAGCACGCCGCGCGGGTAGATGCCGGCATTGTTGACGAGACCGTCGATGCGGCCGAAGGCGGCAATGGTGGCGTCGGCCAGTTCCTGCGCCGTTGCGGGTTCGGCGAGGTCGGCGGTGAAGCCCGCCGTGGAGCTGCCGAGCCGTGCGACCGCGGCCTCCACGTCTGCCTCTTCGCGGCCATGAACCAGCACACGCGCGCCTTCCGCCACGAGGCGTTCCGCCATCGCATAGCCGATGCCACTGGACGAGCCGGTGACGAGGATGGCCTTGCCTGCAAGTCCGCGCATGATCGGTGTCCGTCGTTGGCGTCAGGAAGCGAAGGCCATCGCCGTCGCACAAAGGATGGTATCGGCGATCGCGCGGGCGGCGAAGCCGTTTCAGGCTCGCAACCTTGCGGCCGAGCCCGGCAATCGTGACGCGGCCTGCGCTAAACTGAAAAGGCCGGCACGAGGCCGGCCTTTTGCAGTGGTGTCGGGATGAAACCGTCAGGCGGAGCGTGGCGCGTCGCGGAAATCGGCCTCGGTGATCTCGCTTGGCCGCCCCTTGAAGACGAAGGATAGGACGAGCGCCACGACGACGTTCGCCACCAGGGCGATAATGCCGTTATAGGCGCCGTAGCCCCCGACCACGGAGGTCGGCACCCAGGCCGTCGCGCCCCAGGAAAGCCAGGTCCCCATGCCGAAGCCGACCACCCAGCCGATCAGGAGCGCCTCACCGCTGAAGAAGGTCGTGTAGAGCCCGAAGACGATCGCCGGGAAGATCTGGATCATCCAGACGCCGCCCAGCAGCTGCAGGTCGAGCGCGAACTTCGTCGGCATGAACACGATCACCACGAGCGCGCCCACCTTGACGATCAGCGACATCAGCTTGGCGAGCGTCGCCTCGCGCTTGGGGGACATGTTCGGTTCGACGAAGGGGCGCCAGACATTGCGGGTGAAAGTGTTCGCCGCGCCGATCGACATCACCGCCGCCGGCACCAGCGCGCCGATGGCGATGGCCGCGAAGCAGAAGCCCGTGAACCAGTCCGGGAACATCTTCAGGAAGAGCTGCGGCACAGCGTCCTGCGGATTGGCGACCTTGATGCCTGCCGCATGGGCCATGAAGCCCATCAGCGCGATCAGGGCCAGCACCAGCGAATAGGCCGGCAGGGTCATCGCGTTGCGGCGCAGCGCTCGCGGACCGGACGCCGAAAGCACGCCGGTCATCGAATGCGGGTACATGAACAGCGCCATCGCCGAGCCGATCGCCAGCGTGATGAAGGGCGCCATCTGCGCGGCCGAGAGCGTCAGGCCCTGATTGGGCTTGCCCTCATAGACCTTGGCGGCCGCATCGAACACGGCGCCGTAGCCGCCGAGCTTGGCCGGGATGATCACCACCGCCGCGATGACGAAGATGTAGATCATGATGTCCTTGACGAAGGCGATCATGGCCGGTGCCCGCAGGCCGCTCTTGTAGGTGTAGAGCGCGAGGATAACGAAGGCGATCGTCAGCGGCAGATGCGACCAGAGGCCCTCGCCCTGGAAGCCGAGCGCCTGGATGACCTTCTCCATGCCCACGAGCTGGAGCGCGATATAGGGCATGGTGGCGAGGATGCCGGTGAAGGCGACCGCCAGTTCCAGACCCTTGTTGCCGTAGCGTCCGTAGATGAAGTCCGAACCGGTGATGTAGTTCTTCCGGTGCGCCACGTTCCAGAGCCGCGGCATCGTCAGGAAGATGAAGGGGTAGATCAGGATCGTGTACGGCACAGCGAAGAAGCCATAGGCGCCGATGGCGTAGACCACGGCCGGCACCGCGATCACGGTGTAGGCGGTGTAGAGGTCGCCGCCGAGCAGGAACCAGGTGATCCAGGCGCCGAAGCGCCGGCCGCCGAGGCCCCATTCATGCAGTTCGTCCAGGTTTCCGGACTTCCAGTTCGCGGCGAAGAAGCCGATCACCGTGACGAGCACGAAGAACAGCACGAAGACGATAGTCGCCGTCCAGTTGAGATGGTCGATCACAGGTCGCTTCCCTCTGCCTTGGCGGCGAGCCAGATGAACAGCGAGGAAACGGGGATCATCACCATCAGGAACCAGTAGAAGAGGGGGATCCCGGCGAGGCGCGGTTCCACCGAGTTATAAAGCGGGACCCAGACCGCGAGGAGGCATGGGATCAACAGCAGAATGTATTTCATGGGACGGCTCGCCGGAGGAAAACAGCCGGACATTCTGCCTCTCGCAAGCCGCGTTCAACTTCGATTGTCGTCGTTGCCGGGTTCCAGGCTCATCCTTTCGGCTAATATTTTGCGCGCGCGGTTTCCTCAGGGTTGAACCACGGTCGCTGCGGCACGCTGGCGGAGAGGTTTTGGACGCTCATTGCGCTCGCCGTTGTGGAGAATCGCCGCCGGCTCTGGCCCGCCACCGTGAGCGGCGCTAGTTTCCGGCGATGCCCCTTCACATGCTCAAGCTTTGCGTCGGCGCCGAATCGATCGGCGATCTCGAAGGCTGGATCGACGAGCGTATGGCGCTTCGCCGGGCGCGGGGCGAACCGATCGAGCAGTTCCACACCACCCGCATGGTGCCGAAGCGCGTCGAGGAGATTGTGGGAGGCGGGTCGCTCTATTGGGTGATCAAGGGTCAGATCGCCGCCCGGCAACGGCTGACCGACATCCGCCCCTTCAAGGACACCGACGGCATCGGCCGCTGCCATCTGGTGCTCGAGCCGGTCGTGGTGCCGGTGACGCCAAGACCGTTCCGGCCCTTCCAGGGCTGGCGTTACCTGCTGGAGGCGGACGCGCCGCGCGACCTGTCCGAAGGGGGCACCGATCTCGGCGAAATGCCCGAGGCGTTGCGCCGTGAACTGGCGGTGCTTGGACTGCTCTGACTCAGGCCGTGACCGCCAGCCTCACACCGCGATATTGTCGATAAGCCGCGTGCTGCCGATGCGGGCCGCGAGGAGCAGCCGCATCGGGCCATCCGCCGCCGAGGTGACAGTCGCCAGCGTTTCGGCATGGCGGGCTTCCAGATATTCGAGCTCGAAGCCGGCGGCGATGATCGCGCTTTGTGCTTCGGTCGTCGCCGCGAACAGGTCATCGCGGTTGCGAATGCGCGCCGCAAGCTCCTGCAAGGTCCGATGGAGCATCGGCGCCAGGGCGCGGTGCTCGGCTGAGAGGTAGCGGTTGCGCGAGGACATCGCGAGGCCGTCCGTCTCGCGCAATGTTTCTAGCGGCACAATGCGGATGCCGAGATCGAGGTCCCCCGCCATGCGGGTGACGACCTTGAGCTGCTGATAGTCCTTTTCGCCGAAGATCGCGTAGTCGGCGCCGGACTGGGTGACCAGTTTACAGCAGACCGTGGCGACCCCTTCGAAATGCGTCGGGCGAAAGCGATCCTCGAGCCCGACGGCGGCCGGCCCCAGCAACAGCACGCGCGTGGCGAAGCCGGCAGGGTACATCTCCGCGACGGACGGAAAGAACACCGCATCAGTGCCGGCCGCCGTCAGCTTGGCGCAGTCATCCTCGAAAGTGCGCGGATATTTCTGGAAATCCTCATGCGGCGCGAACTGCGTTGGATTGACGAAGATCGAGACAATGACGCGCCGGGCATGGCGCTGCCCCTCCTTCACCAGGGCGATATGGCCCTCGTGAAGAGCACCCATGGTCGGAACCAGCGCGACTTTTTCGCCTGCGGCATGCCAGTCCGCCACGGCGGCTCGCATGGCCGCGACGGTCTCGAAGATCGTGATGTCCGGCATGCGCGCCCTCGCTGTCTAGCGGACGGGTAGCAAATGTACGGGCGATGGCCAATATCTCCGTCATGATGCGATTCAGACAGGTCCAGTCAGGGTGATGGGCGACAAAGCGGGGCGTGTGCCCCAAAAGCCCGCCGCAACCGCCCCGGATGCGCGCTCTCGGCCGGGCGAACTCGACCGCTTCCTGAATGCCGCGCAGAGGCTGGCGCCGCTTGCGACCGGGCAGGCCGGCCGGCTCGTCTTCGCGCTCGACGCGACCATGAGCCGACAGCCGAGCTGGGACCTCGCCTGCTCCTTGCAGGGCCGGATGTTCGAGGTCGCCGCCGAGAGCGGCGGCCTCGCGGTGCAGCTCGTCTATTTCCGCGGGATCGGCGAATGCCGCGCGTCCGGTTGGGTGGGGGAGCCCGAACGGCTGACATCGCTGATGGGGCGCATCGCCTGCGAAGGCGGGCAGACGCAGATCGCTCGCGTGCTGCGCCATGTCCGCGACGAGGCCAAGGCCGTACCGGTGCGCGCTTTCGTGTTCGTCGGCGATGCGATGGAAGAGGGGGTAGATGCCGTTGCCGCGCTGGCGGGCGAACTCGGCCTGCGCGGCATTCGCGGCTTCCTGTTCCAGGAAGGGCATGATCCGGCGGCGAGCGCGGCCTTCGCGACGATCGCGCGGCTGACGGGCGGCGCCCATGCCCGGTTCGACGTCACGGCGCCGGATTCGCTGCTGGAGTTGCTGCGCGGCGCGGCGGCCTATGCCGCTGGCGGGCGCAACGCCATGCTGAAGCTCGCGGAGGGCAGCGGTGCTGTCAAAGCGCTGATCGCCTCCATGGAGGGAGGGCGCTGATGGGCCTGCTCTACGGCGTTGCCGTCCTGATCCTGATCTGGTGGGTGCTGAAGTTCTTCGCCGGAACCAATCCGAGAGTGCTCGCGAAGGTGGCCAAGACGGGTGGCGGCGTGGCGGCGCTCGGGGTTGCGGCCCTGCTCATGCTCCGCGGCCGCCTCGACATGGCCGTCTTTCTCGGCGGCGTCGGCGCCTGGCTTCTGGGCTGGAGCGCGACGGGGCCGGGCGGCCTGCGCTTTCCGTGGGCCGATCGCGCCAAGTCCGCTCCGGGCGCGACCTCCAAAGTCGAGTCGATCCTGCTCGCGATGGAACTCGACCATGACAGCGGCGCCATGCGCGGCAAGGTGAAAAACGGCGGTTTTGCCGGCCGGGATCTGGATAGCCTCAGCGCAACGGAGCTGCCTGCCCTGATGCGGGAATGCCTGTCGCAGGACCCCGACGGCGCGCGCCTGCTAGAGGCATATCTCGACCGCCGATCGCCCGGCTGGCGTGAAGACGGACAAGGTCACCGTGACGCGGGGCAAGGCGGCGCGGCGCGCCCGGGCTCGATGGCGCAGCAGGAGGCTTACGAGATCCTGGGGCTTCAGCCGGGGGCGGGCCAGGAGGCGGTCCGCGAGGCTCACCGGGCCCTGATGAAGCGCATCCACCCGGATGCGGGGGGCACGAGCGGCCTTGCCGCTCGCGTCAACGAGGCCAAGGATATCCTGCTGAAGGGGCGATAGCGTGGGGTTTCCGGAGTGCGTCTGCGACATGGCGTAAACTCCTCTCCCTGTCCGTGCTCGGGTCAGCTCTTGGTGGCGAAGCAGGAGAAGCCGCCTCGTTTCAGCTTGGCGCAGGCGCTCTGCGCGTCCTTCGAGTCATCGAAGCCGGCGAAGCGGGCGCGGAACAGGGTGGAGCCACCCTTGGCGACCTTCTCGGTGAAGCCGGCGACGCCGCTGAGGGAAGCCGTTGCCTTGGCGCGGGCCAGGATTTCCTTGGCCTTCGCCTCGTCGTCGGTTGCGCCGAGCTGGATCACCCACTTCCCGGAGGCGACGATCGCGGCCTGATGCGAGACGGCCTGAGCCGGCTCGGGCGTGGCGGTCTTCACTGAGGCGGCGTCGTTCTTGCGAACGATGCTGGACGTGGTTTCAGGCTTCTCGGGAGCCGGCTTGGCCTCCGCCACCTGGACCGGCTGCGGCGCGGGCTCGGCCACCTTGGCGATCGAGGAGGTGGTGTCGACATTCGCCGGCGGGCGCAGGATCTTGGCATCGGCCGGCTGGGCGCCGATCGACCAGCGCATCGCGGAAGGGGTAGTCGTTGCGGTCACCGGGCGCATGCCGGACAGCTGGAGCGGCTGGCCGACAGCCGCGACGGGGCGCGGCGGCGCCATCGGGGTCTGAGTCGGCATCGGTGCGTAGGAGCGGGCGGCGGCCGGGATCGGCTGCGACACCGGTTCGGGCCGCGGGACGGGGATCGGGGCGGGCTCGGCGGCGGCGACACGAGGGCGCTCGATCGGCTTGACCCGCTCCTCGGGCGCTTCACGCTCGGAGGCCTCGGCCACCATCGCACGGCCGGATGTCGCGGCGCGGGGCAGGCTGGCGAGGACGAGATCCGTCATGATCTTGTCGCGCGAGGCGCCGGAACGCCCCCCGAGCACGACGGAGACGATGTGGCGGCCTTCGGACTTCGCCGAGGTCATCAGGTTGAAGCCGGAGGCGCGGGTGTAGCCGGTCTTGATGCCATCGACGCCCGCGACCTTGCCGAGCAGGCGGTTATGGCCGCGGATCGTGCGGCTGCCGTATTGGAAAGCCCGGATCGAGAACAGCGGGTAATATTTCGGGAAGCGCTCCTGGATCGCGCGGGCCAGCACCGTGAGATCGCGCGCCGTGGTGATGTTCGGCGGCGAGGCCGGCAGGCCGTTGGCGTTGGAGAAGCGGGTCGCGCTCATGCCGAGCGAGCGGGCTTTGCGCGTCATCTGTTCGGCGAAGGCGTCCTCCGAGCCGGCGATGTTTTCCGCGACGACAACCGAAGCGTCGTTGGCCGAGAGCGTGACCATGCTCTTGATGGCATCGCTGACGGCGATGGTCGAGCCGGGACGCAGGCCGATCTTGGTCGGTGGCTGCGAGGCGGCATAGGAGGAAACCTTGAGCTCCGAATCCATATCGAAGCGGCCGCGCTCCATCTGCTCGAAGAGCATGTAGAGCGTCATCACTTTGGTGAGCGACGCCGGGATGCGGGGCGCGTCCTCGTTGACGGCATGGAGCGTGCGCCCCGTGCGGGCATCGACGACCATCGCCGCGTAAGGAGGCGTGTAGCCGCCGCCGCCGGCATGGTGCCGGCGCTTGCGCGCCTCGGCGGGGGAGGTCGCTATCGTTGCCGCGATGGCGACTAGACCAATCAACCCAACGGCGACCCGCAGACGCGGCCTCCGCGACACAACGCAACCCAACACCATGATACGCCCCGAACTCACGCTCTCACGTCCGACCTTCCGCCGTGGTGGCGTGGCGGGAAGGACACAGTTGAGGAGGTTAGGGCGGTGCGGTTACGGAGCCGTTAAAACTTGAACCGTTGCGGTCGGAACGATCTGCGTTTGGTGCAATGCGGCACATACTTGACTTTTATGTTGCGCTGCACAATATCGCGACTGTCCCCCAGTGGTGAACGTGATCCGGCTTGGGGCAACAGGGTTCGGCGAAATGGCCGCGGCCCGGTTCAACGACGACCCGAACGTTCCAAGGAGACGATCATGATCCAGCAGTTCGAGACCATCCAGAAGGCCTCCAAAGACAATGTCGACGCCGCTCTGAAGGCTTTCGGCGTCACCTCCAAGGGTGTGCAGACGATGGCCGTCGAGGCTTCCGACTATGCTAAGAAGTCCTTCGAGGCGTCCACCGCGACCATCGAGAAGCTTGCCGGCGTGAAGACCTTCGACAAGGTCCTCGAGATCCAGGCCGACTACGTCAAGACCGCTTTCGAGGGCGCCATCGCCCAGATGACCAAGATGGGCGAGCTCTATCAGAGCCTGGCCAAGGATGCCTACAAGCCGTTCGAGGGCATCGTCGCCAAGGCCGTCCCGGCCGCGTCGAAGGTCTGATTTGGGCCGGCGGCCGAGGCCGCAGGCTCGAGAGTTCAGTTGCGTATCGAAGCCCCGGCCCCAAGGCCGGGGCTTTTCTCGTTATGGTCGTTGCCACTATGCCCTTCGGCTCAGATCTCACCGCCGCCCTGCAGTGCGATCGGAAGGCGGTTGCGCTGTTCGAACCGCCCGTGCCTTCCATCCTGTGGTCCAGATGAGGCGCGGCCGGCATCGCTGCGAGCGCTGGTGGCGTTCAGGCGGTCGCATCGTTTCGCCTCCTATCGATCCGCCCTTTTCGGTCGCGGACATGGCCGCTGCCCTCTTTGAACCGATTGAAAATGGTGCCGGATAGGCGCATCTCTAGGGATGCGCGCCGCCGTCAGGCGCATGAAGGTTCGTTTCCATGCTCGACAAGTCCGTTCCGCCTCGCACGCTCAGGCTCAACGCCGCCGACAATGTCGTCGTCGCGGTCGATCCGGTCGATCTCGGCGTCACGGCCGCCGGCGTCGAGGCGCTGAAGCGCATCCCTCGCGGGCACAAGATGGCGATCCTGCCGATCGCCAAGGACCAGCCGATCCGCAAGTTCGGCCAGATCATCGGCTTCGCCACCCTCGACATCCTGCCCGGCGATTGGGTCCACGAACACAATACCGGCTTCCACGCGTTCGAGCGCGATTATGCCTATGCCGCCGAGGCCAAGCCGGAATTTGTGCTTCCCGTCGAGCAGCAGGCGACGTTCGAGGGCTTCCGCCGTGCGAACGGCAAGGCCGGCACACGCAACTATGTCGGCATCCTGACCTCGGTGAACTGCTCGGCATCGGCCGCGCGATTCATGGCCGAGGAGGTCAAGCGTTCAGGCCTGCTTGCCGATTATCCCAATGTCGATGGGGTCATCGCGCTGACGCACGGCACGGGCTGTGGCATCGACTACAATGGCGAGAGCTTCGAGGTTCTGAAGCGCACGACCTGGGGTTACGCCTGCAACCCGAACATGGCTGCCGTGCTGGTCGTCGGGCTCGGATGCGAAGGTTTCCAGATCAGCCGGATGAAGGAAGCCTATGGCGTTACGGAAACCGACGTCTTCCGCACGCTGACCATCCAGGAGACGGGCGGCACGCGCAAGGCCGTCGCCGCCGGGATCGAGGCGCTGAAGGTGATGCTGCCGATCGCCAACCGCGCGGTGCGCGAGACGGTGCCGGCTTCTGAACTGATGCTGGCGCTGCAATGCGGCGGCTCTGACGGTTATTCCGGCATCACCGCCAATCCCGCGCTGGGCGCGGCCGTCGACATTCTCGTCGAGCAGGGCGGCACCGCGATCCTTTCCGAAACGCCCGAGATTTACGGCGCCGAGCATCTGCTGACGCGCCGGGCTGCAACACGGGAGGTCGGCGAAAAGCTCGTCGGCATCATCAAGTGGTGGGAGGATTATACCGCCCGCGCCCGGATGGACATGAACAACAATCCGTCGCCCGGCAACAAGGCTGGCGGGTTGACGACCATTCTCGAGAAATCGCTCGGCGCGGCCGCCAAGGGCGGCACCAAGACGCTTGCGGCGGTCTACCACTATGCCGAGCCGGTGAAGTCGAAGGGCTTCGTCTATATGGACACCCCCGGCTACGACCCGGTCGCGGCGACCGGGCAGGTAGCGGGTGGCGCCAACATCCTGGCCTTCACCACCGGCCGCGGCTCCGCCTATGGCTGCAAGCCGACACCGTCGGTGAAGCTCGCGACCAACACGCCGATCTATGAGCGCATGATCGACGACATGGACATCAATTGCGGCGACGTGCTCGACGGCGTGTCGCTGGAGCAGAAGGGCCGCGAGATTTTCGACAAGCTGCTGAAAGTCGCCTCGGGCGAACGCAGCAAGTCCGAGCAGCTTGGCTATGGCGACGCGGAATACGTGCCCTGGCAGATCGGCGCGACGATGTGAGGTCGGCTCGAGCGGTTTCGCCCGATCGGATGCCTGACGTTGCTTTGGCGGTCCGGCCGAGCGGTCAGAGTGAGAAGCCGTCGAGTCTTTCGCCGAGCAGGCCGATCTTGTCTGCGGTGACATTGGCGATGGCGATACGGAGATGGCCTTCCTGCCCAGGCCCGAAATAAGGGCCCGGCAAAGCCAGAACGCCACAGCGCCGGGCCAGAGCGCGCGACACGTCGGCAGCGTCCGTTCCCGCGAAAGGATGGGCGACATAGGCGAAATAGGCGCCCGCCGAGAGCACGCGCCAGCCCTCCAGCGGCGCCATCGTCTGCCGGAACAGAACGGCGCGCGCATTGATCTCCGCGCGGTTGTGCTCGCGCCAGCCGCGAATACCCTCCACCCCCCATGCGATCGCGGCTTGCCCGGCGCGCACCGGGCTGATCTGCACGCAGTCCAGGACTTTGCCGATCTGCGCCAGAACGGCCTCGCCGGCCGTAATCGCACCGAGCCGCCAGCCCGGCACGGCATAGGCTTTGGAGAAGCTGTAAAGCCCGATCACGGAATCCTGCCAGCCGCTTGTCGAAAAGACTTGATGGGGCGTGGCAACGCCCGGCGGCAAGAAATCGCGATAAGTTTCATCCAGCACCAGCCAGAGGCCGCGCCGAGCGCAGAGTTCGGCGAAGGCTGCGATCGTCGCAGGCGGATAGACGGCGCCGGTGGGATTGTTCGGCGTCACCAGGACGATCGCGCGTGTCCGCGCGTCGATCAGCGCCTCTGCCGTGGCGACATCGGGAACGAAGCCGCTCGCCGGTGCACAGGGCAACGGGCGCGCCTCGATGCCGAGCATCGTCAACGTCATCTCGTGGTTGAAATACCAGGGGGTGGGCAGCAGCACATTGTCACCGGCACGGGCCAGCGCCATCATCGTCACGACATAAGCTTGGTTGCAGCCGGAGGTGATGGCCACCTCGGCGGAGCTGAAGGCAGCCCCATAAACCCGGCCGATTTCTTCGGCATAGGTCTCGCGAAGGGTCTGGTCGCCGACGATCGCGCCGTAGCGCGTGCTCGCGGCGTCCGCGGCGGCATCCGCCAGTTTCCGCAGAAGTTCGTCGGGGGGCGGCGTGCCGGGCACGGCCTGCGAGAGATCGATCAGAGCCCCACGACTGCCGTCATACGCTCTCGCCCAGCTTTGCGCCTCCGGGATCGGCGGCGTGCCGGTATCGAGCAGGTCAGGGTTCAGGCGGGGAGGCGAGGCGCTCTGCATGGCGCTCTGGTTTGCGGCGGGGCCGGCCTGGCGTCAATCGCGTTGCACGTCGGCTGCTCCAGCTTCCTTGGAAGCCTTCGCGCTTGGAAGCCTTGGCGCCGGCCCCCATATCTCGAAAGCTTCCAGTCAAACGCTTGGACGGGCCGATGCAGGACGAGACAGAGGATGCCATCGCCGAGCTGCACGCGCTGCTCGGCAGGGCGGAGCGGATCGTCAGCTTCACCGGAGCTGGCATTTCGACCGAATCGGGCGTGCCCGACTTCCGCACTCCTGGGTCGCCCTGGATGGTCAATAAGCCGGTCCCGTTCGACGCTTTCGTGAGAAGTCGCGAGGCGCGGGTCGAAGCGTGGCGCCGTAAGTTCACGATGGACGATCATTACCGGGACGCTCGGCCCAATGTCGGGCATCGGGCGCTGGCGAGACTGGTCGCGGAAGGCCGTTCGCCCGCGATCGTGACGCAGAACATCGACGGATTGCATCAGGCATCGGGTGTCCCGGATGACAAGATCATCGAGCTGCACGGCAACGGCACCTATGCGACGTGCCTCCAATGTGGCTGGCGGCACGAACTGGCGGCGATCAGGCCGGACTTCGAAGCCAGCGGGGAGCCGCCATCCTGCGTGATGTGCACGGGCCCGGTGAAATCGGCGACGATTTCGTTTGGGCAGGCGATGCCTCAGCAAGCCATGATGCAGGCTCAGGCGTTGGCGCTGGAGTGCGATCTCTTCCTCGTCGTCGGCTCCTCGCTCGTGGTGTTTCCGGCGGCGACCTTGCCGGTGATCGCGCGGCGGCAGGGGGCCAAGCTCGTGATCCTGAACCGCGAGCCGACCGAACTCGACGCGATCGCCGATCTCGTCATTCGGGCCGAGATCGGACCGGCCTTGGCCCCACTGCTGAATTGAGTTCCAGATAGAGTAGCCGGCGTTGCAAAAGCGCCACGCTGCCACGAATTGCCTGTCCGAATGACGTCGGGGCGGGGTTTGGCCCTGCGATGATGTGGACGGGGAGGTCGGGGCTGTATCACCCGATCGTGCTGATGATATCGTTGGGTGACGAATCAGCATGTCTGCGTTGGGGGTGAGGGGCGCATGTCCGACGAGTTCGGTGAGAGCGGGCGGCCACCGATGGGTCCCATCCAGTCACTCAATCGCGTGCTGCGTCTCGTCGCACCCGGAGATTTTGCGTCCGAGGTGGTGGTCGAGGTCACCGGATACGTCAAATGGTTCGACGTCTCGAAAGGCTACGGCTTTGTCGTGCCGGAGACCGGCGGGGCCGATGTATTGGTCCATGTCACGACCCTGAAGCGCGATGGATTCAACGCGATAGCCGAAGGCGCTCGCATCGTGCTCGAAGCTGTCGAGAAGCCGCGCGGCCGGCAGGCGGTGCGGGTTCTCTCGATCGATACGTCGGTCGGGCGGCATCCGGCGGAAATGCCGATGGCACGGACCAATGTCGCGGTCACGCCGACAAGCGGCCTCGAGCGAATGGTCGTGAAGTGGTTCAACCGCCTTCGCGGCTTCGGCTTCGTGTCCAAGGGCGAAGGCGCGCCGGACATCTTCGTGCATATGGAGACGATGCGCCGTTACGGGCTCGTCGAGCTGGTGCCGGGGCAAACGGTTCTGGTTCGCTACGGACCTGGCCCCAAGGGGCTGATGGCGGCCGAGATCCATATCGAGCAGGGCGGGGCGACGGTCGCCCACTAGCAGGCTCAGGGTTGTTTCAGCACGCCGGCCGGCGTTCAGCATCGGCCGGCATTTTTGCGCCCTCTGCACCGTTTTGTCGCAGCCGCCGCGCTGGGCTTTTTACTCTTCGTCAATCCGGCTGCGTCTGAACTGACGTGTCTTGCCGGAGCTCGAAGTCCCATCGTCGTCCTTGTCAGCGATCATGATCAGCATCGCCGGTCGTTGCAGCGCACGCTGTCGGTCTGGGGGACGTGCCAAGCCTTCGAGCCGGCCGAGACAGATGCGATCGGCGCGGCCGCCGGTTCTCTTCTGATCGCCGATCTCGATCTTTCGAACCGCAAGACGATCGTCGCGGCCCATCTGGCACTCGCGCCGCACCGTCGCTCTGGCCGTCCTTGCCTGTTCCTGCTGAGGGATATGTCCCCCCGGGCGCAGGTCCAGGCCAATGCGCTTGGCGCACAGCTTATCATGCCCTTCGACACGCCGCAGCCGCTGCTGCTCGAAAAGGTCGGCGCCCTGTTGGGCCGACTGACGATCGGCGAGCCTGGTGCTACCCTCCAGCGCCGCTTCATCGCTGCCTCGGCGGCCACAGCCGAGCTTCTCGAAGCGGCAAGTGCCGGTGCGCCGCTGCCTCGGAGCGCCATCAACCGCAGTGTCGAAGCGATCAACCGCGCCGCCGATGGCGGTGACCTCGCGGCTTGGCTGGACATGGTCTGGCAACACGACGACGCCACCTACCAGCATTGCCTGCTGGTGTCCGGGCTGGCGGCGGCCTTCGCGCGGCATCTCGGGTTCCGCGCGGCCGACCGCGAGCAATTGACGGGCGCGGCGGTCCTGCACGATGTCGGCAAGGCGTTGATACCGCTCGACATCCTGCGCAAGGAAGGGCCTCTCGCCGCCGAAGAGCAGGCGGTGATGCGTCGGCACCCCGAGATCGGCCATGGCATGCTGGCAAGGCAGGGCGGCTTCTCAGCACTGACGTTGGAAGCCGTGCTGTCGCACCATGAGTATCTAGATGGCTCGGGCTATCCGGCAGGCCTCGGTGCGGACCATCTGCCGGATGTGGTCCGGATGATCACGATCTGCGACATCTACGCGGCGCTGATCGAGCGCCGGCCTTACAAGCCGGCGCTGCCGCCGGAGCAGGCTTTCGGGATGCTTGCCGACATGGGCGGCAAGCTGGACGCCGACCTGCTGCGGGCCTTCCGCGAGCTCGTGCTCGGAACCGAGTCGGCACGGCCCAATTCGGGCCGCCGTTCCGGCAAGGCGGCCTAGATCGCGAAGGACGTCCCGCAGCCGCAGGAACTCGAGGCGTTCGGATTGGTGATGCGGAAGGACTGACCGATCAGATCATCGACGAAGTCGATGATGCAGCCTTCCAGCAGATCGAGGGAGGTTTCGTCGATCAGGACCGTCGCGCCATCGCGCTCGATGACGAGATCGTCCGGTGTTTTCTCGCGATCAATGTCGAAGATATATTGAAAGCCGGAGCAACCGCCTCCGGCGACGCTGACACGCAGCATCGAGCCGGACGGCTCGCTCGCCATGACGGACACGATGCGTTTCGCCGCGTTGTCGGTCACTGCGATGCCGCGCGGATTGATCGCGAGATCGGTCGACATTCTCTGCTCCTCGCTCGGATGCTCCTTGCACCCGGGTCAAGCTCGAAGGTAATGCCGCGTCAGCGCCGCCACAAGCAGGGGGGCATGACGGGGCTGCCATGTCGCATTCTCAGAGCCAGCCTCTATCCGATGGCCCCTTACCGCCGCCCGGCCTCGAGCCCGGAGAACGCTGGCGCGCGCCCTATGCGTGCCGCTCCAGCCAAAGCCGCGGGCGACTGATCGGTGAGCCGGCCTCCGCCACGCGCGGTGAGTTTCAGCGCGACCGGGACCGCATCATCCACTCCACTGCTTTCAGGCGCCTGAAGCACAAGACGCAGGTTTTCGTCTCGCATGAGGGGGATCACTACCGCACGCGGCTGACGCACACGATCGAGGTGGCGCAGATCGCGCGGGCGCTGGCCCGCGCGCTCGGCCTCGACGAGGATCTGGCGGAGGCGCTGGCCCTGGCTCACGATCTCGGCCACACGCCCTTCGGCCACACCGGCGAGGACGCGCTGGACGAATGCATGGCCGGGTTCGGCGGCTTCGATCACAACGCCCAGACGCTTCGGATCGTGACGCGGCTGGAGCGACGCTATGCCGATTTCGATGGGCTGAATCTGAGCTGGGAAACACTGGAAGGCCTCGTCAAGCATAATGGCCCGCTGCTGGACGACCAGGGCAGACCGACGGCGCGCTATGCAAAGGCCGGCATTGCGGCTGCGATCGTCGAGTATCAGCAACGACAGGATCTCTGGCTCGACAGCTACGCCTCGGCCGAGGCGCAGGTCGCGGCGCTGGCCGACGATATCGCCTACAATGCCCATGACATTGACGACGGGCTGCGGGCTGGTCTGTTCGGCCATGGCGAACTGCGCGCGGTTCCGTTTCTGCGCGACCTGCTGGATGAGATCGAGCGGCTTCATCCCGCGCTTGAGAAGCCACGTCTGACCAACGAGCTGGTCCGCCGGGTGATCACGCGCTTCGTCGAGGACGTCATCGGCGAGGCCCAAGCCCGGCTGGCGGCGCTGGCGCCTGCCGACGCTGATGCGATCCGGCGGGCGGGCGGGCCGGTGGTTGCCTTTTCGCCGGCGATCGATGCGGCCGATCGCGACATCAAGGGCTTTCTTTATCCCAACATGTACAGACACCCGCAGATCGTGCCGATCCGCGAACGTGCGTCGCAGGTGGTGCGCGACCTCTTCGGGCGCTTCGCTGCCGATCCGTCCACGATGCCGGCCGAATGGGCGGCGGGCTGCGACGGGCTCGACGAACCCCGCCGGATGCGGCGGATTGCCGACTATATCGCCGGCATGACCGACTGGTACGCGCTCGACGAGCACCGGCGCTTGTTTGACGCCACTCCCGCGCTGCGATAGGGCCGGGCGCCTCCCAAAAGCGATCCAAACCATGAATCTGTTCGAAACCTATTCCGCCCGCATCCATGCAGCGCTCGCTGCGCTGGCCCGGCGAGGCTCGCTTCCCGCGGGCTTGAATGTGGCGCGCGTGGTGGTCGAGCCGACCAAGGACGCCGCCCATGGCGACCTCGCGACCAATGCCGCGATGGTGCTCGCCAAAGAGGCTGGCACCAATCCGCGCGCGTTGGCGGGCCTGCTGATCGAGGAACTTCTAAGGGATCCGGAGATCGTCAAGGCGGAGATCGCAGGACCCGGCTTCATCAATCTGACACTGCAGCCGACGGTGTTCACGGCCATCCTGAAGTCGGCGATCGAGGCCGGCACGGAGTACGGGCGCGGCAGCGCCAAACCGCAGCCCAGGATCAATGTCGAATACGTTTCCGCCAACCCGACGGGGCCGATGCATGTCGGGCATGGACGCGGCGCCGTTTTCGGCGATGCGCTGGCCCGGCTGCTCGCCTTCGCGGGCCATGACGTCACTCGCGAATATTACATTAACGACGCCGGTGCGCAGGTCGATGTCCTCGCCCGGTCGGCTTTCCTGCGCTATCGCGAGGCGCTGGGCGAGGATATCGGGTCGATCCCCGAAGGGCTCTATCCGGGCGACTATCTGAAGTCGGTGGGCGAGGCGCTGGCAGCGGCGCATGGCCCGGCGCTGAAAGACAAGGCGGAGGCCGAGTGGCTGCCGCTTGTGCGCCAAGTGGCCATCGACGGCATGATGGCGATGATCCGCGACGATCTCGCCGCGCTGGGTGTCGTCCACGACGTGTTTTTCTCGGAGCGCTCGCTGCAGGCCGTCGACGGTAACAAGGACGCGGTCGGTGAGACGATCGCGGATCTGCGCGCGCGCGACCTCGTCTATGAGGGCCGGTTGGCGCCGCCCAAGGGGCAGAAGGACGAGGACTGGGAAGACCGCGAGCAGACTTTGTTTCGCGCGACTCAGTTCGGGGACGATGTCGACCGGCCGCTGCTGAAGTCGGACGGCAGCTACACCTATTTCGCCAACGACATCGCCTATCACCGCTCGAAATTCACACGCGGCTATGCCGAGATGATCGACGTCTGGGGCGCGGACCATGGCGGCTACGTCAAGCGGATGCAGGCGGCCGTGGAGGCCGTCACCGGCGGGCAAGGCTCCCTCGATGTGAAGCTGTGCCAGCTCGTCCGGCTGCTGCGCAACGGCGAGCCGGTGAAGATGTCGAAGCGCTCCGGCGATTTCGTCACGCTGCGCGAAGTGATCGACGAGGTCGGCCGCGACGCGGTGCGCTTCATGATGATTTTCCGCAAGAACGACGCGACGTTGGACTTCGACCTTGCCAAGGTGGTCGAGCAGTCGAAGGACAATCCGGTGTTCTACGTGCAGTATGCGCATGCGCGCTGCGCTTCGATCTTCCGGCAGGCCCGCGAGACGTTTCCCGATCTCGACGTGTCGCCCGAAGCGCTGGCGCAGGCGGATTTGTCGATCCTCACCGACGAGGCGGAGGTCGGTATCGTGAAGCTGATCGCGTCCTATCCGAGGGCTATCGAAGGTGCAGCGGCCGCGCATGAGCCGCATCGGCTCGCCTTTTTCGTGCATGAGCTGGCCGCGGCATTCCACTCGCTTTGGAACAAGGGCAAAGACTCGCCGCAATTACGGTTCGTTAATCAAACTGATCGAAAGTCAACTTTGGCGAGGTTGGCGTTCGTGCATGCAGTGCGCAGCGTTCTCGCTTCCGGTCTGGCTGTCGCCGGAGTTGCGGCGCCGGAAGAGATGCGCTGACGGGCGGTTCCCGCTGGCGCGCACAAGGTCGGGTTGACCGCGCGGGTTTCGCTTTTCTCATCAGGAGAGGCGGCCGGTGCTGGAGTGGATCGTGCCATGAGTGAGCCAGCAAGAAACCGTTTCGCGCTCGACCTTGAGGATCTGGAGCGTCAGCTCCGCTCCGCGGGTCAGGCGCCACGCCCCGGCCAGCAGAGCGATCCGCTCGCTGAGCTGACGCGCATCGTTGGGCAGGACGATCCCTTGAAAGACATTTTTTCAGAACGGCGGGCCGCCCCGCAGCCGGCTCGTCAGGAGCCGAACTTCTCCGTGGTTCCACAGCAGGCGGCGCCGATGCCTGCCTCTGCGGCCATGCCGCCGGCGGAAATGCGCGGCGCCCTCGATGAATTCGAGGCGCTGCTGCGCCGCAACGAGCCCCAGCGGCAGCCCGCGGTTCAGCAGCAGACTTATGATCAGGCGGCTTACGAGCAGGCCGGTCGCCACGACGATCACGCGCAGGTGCAGGATGAGGCCTACGATTATCCCGAGCCGCAGCCGGCCGCCTACGCAAGCCCCCAGCAGCCGTCGGGCTACCAGCCCCAAGATTTGGACCAGGGTCAGGATCTGGACCAGGGTCAGGGCTTCTACCGCTCGCCGCAGCAGCAGCAAGAGTCGGAGCATGACGACTACCAGCATGCCGGCCAGGCCGCTTATGCCGACGATGAACTGCCGGAACTCGAGCCGCGTCGCTCCCGCAAGGGGCTTTGGGCTGCTGCGGCGCTCATTGCGGTCGGTGTCATCGGCGTCGGTGGCTGGATGACGATGCGCGGCGGGTCCGCGACCCGGGATGGCGCTCCGCCTGTCATTGCTGCGGACAAGAGCCCTGTGAAGGTCGAGCCGGTCAATCCGGGCGGCACCGAAATTCCGAATCAGAACAAGCAGATCTACGAGCGCAACGTCGAGCAGCCGCAGGGCCAGACCAAGCTCGTTACCAATGAGGAGCAGCCGGTCGACGTGCAGCAGGCGGCGCGTTCGCTGCCGCCGCGCGTGGTGATGCCGGGACCGGGGACGGGCGGCAGCGCTCTCGCCGCGGCGCCGGCTACGCCCGAGCGCAGCATCGTCCAGCCGGAGCCCGCATTGACCCCGATGCCGCCGGTGCCTGGTCTGGGTGAGCCGCGCAAGGTTCGCACGGTCGCGATCCGACCGGACGGCACCCCAGCACTCGCATCGGGCGCAGGCCAGCCGCTTGCGACAGGCTCGACTGGCCAGCGCAACCTCCCAACGCTGCCCAATACCGCTGCCACGGCTCCTGCGCCGAGGCCTGAGCGGGCGACCACGCCGGCAGCCGCCACCACGCCGGCCGCGCCCGCTTCGACCGCCCCCTTGCGCCTCGCCAGTGCGCCGCCGGCACAGGCTCCGGCCAGCGCGACGCCTGCGACTGCCGCCGTCCGTACCGGGACGGGCGACTTCGTCGTCCAACTCGCGGCGCCGGGCAGCGAATCAGAAGCGCGCGCCACCTTTGCCGCGCTGCAGCGCAAGTATGGCAGCGTGCTGAACGGCGCCTCGCCGATCGTACGCAAGACTGACCTCGCCGGCGGCAAGACCGTCTATCGCCTGCGCATCGGCCCGTATTCGCGCGACGATGCGACCTCGATGTGCACGCAGCTCCAGGCCGCCGGCGGGCAGTGCTTCATCGCCAAGAACTGACCGGTTTCGCCGGAATTGAAAAAGGCGGCGCTCCGGAGCCGCCTTTTTCTTTGGTTGCTTGCGATCGGTGGGGCGGGGCCTGCGACCACGAATAAGCCACCTCTTGCCGCGTCGACCGCGCCCATGCGACGGTTCGGCAACAGCGCTGCCACAACCAGAGCGCGCGCCATTCGGAGGAAGCCATGGATCGCCGCACATTCGTCAAGGTCACCGGGGCAGGGGCTGCCGGCAGCGCGGCTATTGCCGCCCCCGCCATCGCGCAGACGCAACCCAAGGTGACATGGCGCCTGACCTCGAGCTATCCCAAGAGCCTCGACACGCTCTACGGCATCTCGACCCATGTCGCGAAGCGCGTCGCCGAGGCGACGGACAACCAGTTCCAGATCCAGGTCTTTGCGCCCGGCGAAATCGTGCCTGCCCTGCAGGCGCTCGACGCGGTGCAGAACGGCACGGTCGAATGCAGCCATACGCTGGCGAGCTTCTACATTGGCAAGGATACCGCCTTCGCCTTCGAGACCTCGCTGCCCTTCGGCTTCAACACGCGTCAGCAGAATGCCTGGCTCTATCAGGGCGGCGGGCTGGAGCTGTGCCGGGCCTTCATGAAGACCTACAACTGCTACACCATCCCGTCGGGCAACACCGGCGCGCAGATGGGCGGCTGGTTCCGCAAGGAAATCAAGACGCTCGAGGATCTGAAGGGCCTGAAATTCCGCATCGCGGGCCTTGGCGGGCGCATCATGGCGCGGCTCGGCGTCGTGCCGCAGACGATCGGCGGCGGCGACATCTATCCCGCGCTGGAGCGCGGTACGCTCGATGCCGTCGAGTTCTCCGGCCCCTATGATGACGAGAAGCTCGGCTTCGTGCGGGTGGCGAAATATTATTACTACCCCGGCTTCTGGGAGGGGAACGCCAACGTCAGCTTCATCGTCAACATGGACAAGTGGAACGCGCTTCCCCCGACCTACAAGGCGATCGTCGAGATGGCCTGTGCCGAGGCCAATGCGATCTGCGTCGCGAAATACGACCATAACAATCCGGACGGCCTGCTGCGGCTGGTCGGCGCCGGAGCGGAGCTGCGGCCCTTCCCGCAGGAGGTGATGGCCTCAGCCTTCAAGGAAGCCTTCGCGATGTATGCCGAACTCGCCGCGAGCAATCCGAACTTCAAGCGCTTCTACGATTCCTTCCTGCCGTACTGGAAAAAGGAGCAGGTCTGGTTCCGCATCGCAGAGCTGCCCTTCGACGCCTTCAACGCGCAGAACTATTCGCAGGTGAAGTGAGCCTCCGTCATTGCGAGCGAAGCGAAGCAATCCAGAGGTCTGGGTCGAGCCCTTGCCCTGCCTCTCCTGGATTGCTTCGTCGCTTCGCTCCTCGCAATGACGGTGTCGCTTGACCGCGTCCGCATCCGTTTCTAACCCGGTGGAATGACCTCGCGCGCCTTCATCGCCGGCTGCCTCGGCACGAGCCTCACCGACGACGAGCGCGCGTTTTTTCGCGATGCTCGGCCCTGGGGCTTCATCCTGTTCCGGCGCAATACGCAGACGCCTGAGCAGGTCGCTGCGCTCACCGCCGAGATGCGCGAGACTGTCGGGTGGCACGCGCCGATCCTGATCGACCAGGAGGGCGGTCGCGTGCAGCGCATGGGGCCGCCGCACTGGCCGAAATATCCGCCGGCGCGCGCTTTTCTCGGCATCAACGATCCCGTTCAGCGGCGCGAACTCGTCAGGTTGTCGGCGCGGCTGATGGCGCATGACCTCAGAAACGTCGGGATCGATGTCGATTGCCTGCCTGTGCTCGACGTACCAGTGGCCGGCAGCCACGACATCGTCGGTGATCGGGCCTACGCCTATGAACCGGATGAGGTGGCGCGGCTCGGCCGGGCAGCCGCCGAGGGCCTGATCGCGGGGGGCGTTCTGCCGGTGATCAAGCACATGCCCGGTCACGGGCGGGCACGGGCCGATAGTCACCACGATCTGCCGGTTGTCGATGCCACGCTGGAGGAGCTGCGCGCGCAGGATTTCCGGCCGTTCCGGCATCTTGCCGACATGCCGCTCGCCATGACGGCACATGTTGTCTTCAGCGCGCTGGACCCTAAGAATCCGGCCACGGTGTCGAAGAGGATCGTGCGCGACATCATGCGCTCCGAGATCGGCTTCGACGGGTTGATCATGACCGACGACATCTCGATGAAGGCGCTGTCTGGCTCGTTCGAGGCGAAGGCGCGCGCCGCCATCCGGGCCGGCGTCGATGTCGTGCTGCATTGCCACGGCATCATGGAGGAGATGGTCGCCGTCGCCGGTGCGGTGCCGGAGATGTCCCGCGCGCGCGGGCGCCGTGCCACAGCCGCGCTCGGGCGGATCCGCCATGAGCCGGAACCGGTTGATCTCGGCGAGGCGCGAGACATCATATCCCGCGCGCTTGCATCGGTGGCCTGAACCGCCGAACCTGCCGACGAGGCAAGGACGAAAGCCGGCATGAAGCGCGAGCTGCCATTCGAGGAGGATCGCGCTCGCCACGAGGGCGAGCCGGCGTTGTTCGTCGATGTCGATGGCTATGAAGGCCCGCTCGACCTGCTGCTCGATCTGGCCCGACGGCAGAAGGTCGACCTGCAGCGCATTTCGATCCTGGCGCTTGCCGAACAATACCTCGTCTTTGTCGAGGAGGCGCGGGCTCTCAGGCTCGAACTCGCAGCCGACTATCTGGTGATGGCGGCCTGGCTCGCCTATCTGAAATCACGCCTGCTCCTGCCCGAGCCGCCGAAGCCCGACGAGCCGAGCGCGGCCGATCTCGCGACCGCGCTGGCGCTCCGGTTGCAGCGGCTTGGAGCGATCCGGGCGGCGGCGAACAAGCTCTCGGCCCGCGAGCGCCTGGGGCAGGACGTGTTCGCACGCGGTGCGCCGGAGGACATCGTCGCCGGGGCGCGCCCGGTCTGGCAAGCCGAGCTCTACGATCTGCTGGCGGCTTATGCCCAGCAGCGGACGAAGCGGGCCCAGGCCCATATTTCAGTCGGGCACCGCGTGGTGTGGTCGCTGGTCGAGGCGCGCGAGGCGTTGCAACGGCTTGTCGGGGAAGCCGGGGAGTGGACCGAAATCGATCCCTATCTGGTACGGTATATGGACCGTCACGGCCTTTCGACAGACGAGATGGCACCGACGGTTCGCGCCTCGGCGCTGTCGGCCATGCTGGAGATGGTGCGGGAGGGCGTTCTCGATCTTAGGCAGGAGCGCGAATTCGCACCGCTCCAGATCCGGCGACGCTCAGCGCGGCCGCCGCATCTTCCCTTTTCTTCCAGCGGGGCGGCATGAGCGGTCCTGCGGCCGAGCCGCTGGCGCCGCCCGACCAAACGGATGAAGAGATCTTCGGGCGCGCGTCGCGCATTGTCGAAGCCCTGCTTTTCGCGTCGGCCACGCCGATCTCAGCCGATCAGCTGATGCGCTCGGTGCCAGGCGGCATCGCGATCGAATCGGTGCTGCACCATCTCGTCGCGCTTTACGAGCCCCGCGGCGTCAACCTGCGGCAGGTCGCGGGCGGGTGGGCCTTCCGCACTGCGCCCGACCTCGGCTATCTGCTCGCTGCGGATGCCGAGCCGCCGCGCAAATTGTCGCGGGCCGCGCTCGAGGTGCTCTCCATCATCGCCTATCACCAGCCGGTGACGCGCGCGGAAATCGAGGACATTCGTGGCGTCGCAACCGCCAAGGGCACGCTCGACAGCCTGCTGGAGGCCGGATGGGTGCGCCTGCGTGGCCGGCGGCGCTCGCCCGGCCGGCCGGTGACCTATGGCACGACGCCGGGCTTCCTCGACCATTTCGATCTCGATCGTATCGAGGACCTACCGGGGCTCGAGGAGCTCAAGGGCGCCGGGCTGGTCGAAGGCCGCCTGACCCGCGATCTCGGCATGCCGGTCCCAGACGACGATCCGCATCTGCGAGACGACGAGGACCCGCTCGGCGACCTGTTCTCGCCACTCGATGACGGGGAGGGCGGTTCGCCGCAGGAGCCTTGATCGTCCCGGAGGCGAAACGCTGCCCTTTTCAGGTCCAGGTATCTTCGCGCCGCCGACAGGGCCGGAAAGCATGTCTGGCAGGGACGCGGTCTGTGTCCCGATTATGCCCGCGGAAGCCCTTGTGTTTCCCGCGGCGCATCAATAGGTTCCGCCGCCGAACGATCGACCGAGGGCGGTGATCGGATTGCCAGCAGCCCTCGTGAGCGCAATTTCGGAGGAGTCCCCCATGGGTGGCGTTAGCATTTGGCACTGGATCGTCGTCGGCGTCATCGTGATGCTGCTGTTTGGTCGCGGCAAGGTTTCCGAGCTCATGGGCGACGTCGCCAAGGGCATCAAATCCTTCAAGAAGGGCATGGCCGAGGATGACGAGCCGACGCCGACCGCCGGCACGGTCGATCCCAAGGTGATCGACAACGTCAAGGCCAGCAATGCGACGGCCGAGGCCCAGGCCAAGGCCGAGCACAAGGCTTGACGCCGACGCGGCCATTGCAGGCCGCGATTTTGGGTGATGCGCAACTGCTGACCGTCCGGCCAAGAAAGGCCGGAGGGCCAGCGCGCCGATAGGAAAAACCGTCGATGTTCGACATCGCCTGGAGCGAAATGGTCCTGATCGGCGGCGTCGCGCTCGTCGTGATCGGCCCCAAGGACCTGCCGAAAGTGCTGCGGACCGTCGGTCAGACGATCGGCAAGGTGCGCCGCATGGCGACCGAGTTTCAGGGCCAGTTCAACGAAGCGATGCGCGAGGCCGAACTCGCCGATCTGAAGAAACAGGTCGAGGATGTCGGAGGGTCGGTCTCCAACCATTTCAACAGCGATTACAAGCCGATCGAGCAGCCCAAGGAGTTCGCTGCGCCGAGCACCGCCGAGACGGCGACGCCGGACGAGGCGGCGCTGAAGCAGGCCGAAGCGAAGCTAGCCGATCTGCCGATGCCGGAGCTGCCGCCGCTGGATATCGCGGCGGACACACCGACGCCGGAGGCCGAGGCCGTGCCGGCCGCCAGGCCAAAGCGCGTGCGCAAGCCCAGGACCGGCGAGGCCACCCTGGAGGCCGTCGCCGAATCCGCGGCGCCGCCATCGACCAGCGACACCCTCGCGAAACCTGCCCGCCAGCGCCGGGTCAAGGTTATCGCCGATGCGCCCGAGGAGGCGGATACGCCGTTTCCGGAGATGACCGCCGTGGCTCAGCCTGTCGCCGATACGCCGGCGCAGCCCGCTGCCCGGAAGCGCAAGCCGAAACCCGCTGACGCCAAAAGGCCGCAGGGCTCGGACGAGGAGAACTCGGCATGAGCGTCGCCAATCCCCGCGACGGCGAGGACGATATCGAGGCCTCCCGCGCACCTTTGCTGGAGCATCTGATCGAGCTGCGCTCGCGGCTGATCAAGTCGCTGATCGCATTCCTGATCATGTTCTTCATCTGCTTCGCGTTCTCGACGCAGATCTACAACATCCTGGTGTGGCCCTATGTCCGGGCCGCGGGCAGCGCGGCCAACGCGCAACTGATCTACACCGGGCCGCTGGAACTGCTCTTCACGCACATCAAGGTCGCGGCCTTCGGCGCCGGCTTTTTTGCTTTTCCAGTGATCGCGACGCAGATCTACAGATTCGTGGCGCCCGGCCTTTACAAGAACGAGAAATCGGCTTTCGCGCCCTATCTCGTTGCGACGCCGGTGTTTTTCACGGCCGGCGCGATGCTGGTGTTCTTCTTCGCCATGCCGGTGCTGATGAAGTTCTCGCTCGGCATGCAGCAGGCCGCGACCGAGACGCAGGCCGGCATCGCCTTGCTGCCGCGCGTCAGCGAATATCTCTCGCTGATCATGACGTTGATCTTCGCCTTCGGCGTGGCCTTCCAGCTACCCGTCATCCTGACGCTGCTTGGACAGGCCGGCATCATCGACGCGGCCTTTCTGAAGGATAAGCGCCGCTACGCCATCGTCTTCGTTTTCGTCATCGCGGCGGTTCTGACGCCGCCGGACGTGATCTCGCAGCTGATGCTCGCGGTGCCGATGCTGCTGCTCTACGAGCTGTCGATCTTCTCGGTGCGCCGCGTGCAGAAGAAGCGGGTGAAGGACGAGACGACGACGGAGTAAGCGCTTCGCTGCGCTTTCCCGTCATTGCGAGCGCAGCGAAGCAATCCAGGGAGACTGGGTGAGCGCTCGGCCACAGGCCCTGGATTGCTTCGCTACGCTCGCAATGACGAAGTCGCGCAACGCGTGAACCCTGTTCCCTCCCGCGCGCTCCCGGTCTAGAGCATCTGCGCTGCATTCCGCAGCGCTGCATGGCCTGAGACGATGTACGACATTCGCTGGATTCGCGAGAACGCCGAGGCGTTCGACAAAGGGCTCGAACGTCGGGGGCTTGAGCCGCTGTCGTCGTCGCTGCTCTCGCTCGATGACGAGCGGCGCGGGGCCATCGCGAAGGCCCAGGCCACACAGGAACGCCGCAACGCCCTCTCCAAGGAGATCGGCAAGGCGATGGGCGCCAAGGATGTCGCGCTCGCCGAAAAGCTCAAGGCCGAGGTCGCGGCGCTGAAGGAGGCGCAGCCGGCGCTGGAAGCCGCCGAGAAGTCCGCCAAGGACAAGCTCGACGAAACGCTGGCGGCGATCCCGAACGTCCCCTTCGACGACGTGCCGGATGGGGCCGACGAGCACGACAATGTCGTGCTGCATGCCCATGGGGTGAAGCCGGAGGAGCGCGGGCTGCTCAGGGGCGTCAACGACCCCAAGCAGCATTTCGAGCTGGGCGAAGCACTCGGCCAGATGGATTTCGAGACGGCGGCCAAGCTCTCCGGCTCGCGCTTTGTCGTGCTGCAAAGCCAAATCGCGCGGCTTTCCCGGGCGATCGGGCAGTTCATGCTCGATACGCACACCGAGGATCACGGCTATACCGAGGTCAATCCGCCGCTGCTGGTGCGCGACGATGCGATGTTCGGGACGGCGCAGTTGCCGAAGTTTCGCGATGATCAATTCCGGGCCGGCGAGGAGCATTGGCTGATCCCGACCGCCGAGGTCCCGCTGACGAATTTAGCAAGGGAATCGATCCTCTCCGAGGAAGAACTCCCGCGCCGCTATACCGCCCTGACGCCTTGCTTCCGGTCGGAAGCCGGCTCCGCCGGCCGCGACACGCGCGGCATGTTGCGGCAGCATCAGTTCGAGAAGGTCGAGCTGGTTTCGATCACGACGCCAGAGAAGTCCCGCGAGGAGCATGAGCGCATGCTCGCCTGCGCCGAGGCGGTGCTGAAGAAGCTCGACCTGCATTATCGCGTGATGACCCTCTGCACCGGCGATATGGGCTTCGCCTCGCAGAAGACCTGGGACATCGAGGCCTGGCTGCCCGGTCAGAAGACCTATCGCGAGATTTCGTCCTGCTCCGTCTGCGGCGATTTCCAGGCTCGGCGCATGAACGCGCGCTACAAGACGAAGGAGGGCAAGGGACCGTTCTTCGTGCACACCCTCAACGGCTCGGGCACGGCGGTCGGCCGGGCTCTGATCGCGGTGATGGAGAATTACCAGAACGCCGACGGCTCGATCACGGTGCCGGACGTGCTGGTGCCCTATATGCGTGGCGTGACGCGGATCGAGAAGGCGGCCTGAGATGCGTATCCTCGTCACCAACGATGACGGCATCCACGCCGAAGGGTTGGCGGTGCTGGAGCGCATCGCGCGCCAGCTCTCCGACGATGTCTGGGTTTTCGCGCCGGAGACCGACCAGTCCGGCGTCGCGCATTCACTGTCGCTGTCGAACCCGCTCCGGCTGCGGCGGATCGCCGAGAAGCGCTATGCCGTCGCCGGCACGCCGACCGATTGCGTGATCATGGCGGTGCGTTCGGTGATGGCCGACGCGAAGCCCGATCTCGTGCTGTCGGGTGTCAACAGCGGTTCGAACGTCGCGGAGGACGTGACCTATTCCGGCACCATCGCGGCCGCGATGGAAGGGACCCTGCTCGGTATCCCCTCGGTCGCGATCAGCCAGGCCTATGCGCCGGGCGACCGATCCAACATTCGGTGGGACTGCGCCGAGCAGCATGCGCCAGGCATCCTGCGCAAGCTCCTCGCGGAGGGTATCCCCGAGGATATCCTGTTCAACCTGAACTTTCCCAACGTCTCGCCCGAAGCGGTGCAGGGCGTCGCGGTGACGGTGCAAGGCCGGCGTGACCAGCAGCTCGTCAAGCTGGAACCCCGGCAGGACGGGCGCGGCAACCCGTATTACTGGATCGCCTTCCAGCGCAGCCGCAAGGAGCCTGGCAACGGCACCGATCTGCGCGCCCTGTCGGAGAACCGGATCTCGATCACGCCGCTCGAACTCGACCTGACGCATGAGCCGACGCTGACGCGATTCGCGCGCGTTTTCGGGTGATGCGAGTTTCAGCAGCCTCAGCCCTCATCCTGAGGAGCGCCACAGGCGCGTTTCGAAGGATGTTCCAGTGCCCTCTGGAGCATCCTTCGAGACGCCGCTTCGCGGCTCCTCAGGATGAGGACTGAGGAAGCGGCTGGATATGACCGAGGACCTGCCGGCGAGCGAGGGCGAACGCACTGTCGCCTTCCTGCTGTCGCTGCGAGCGCGCGGCGTTCGCGATCTGCCATTGCTGCGCGCGATGGAACGGGTGCCGCGCGACCGATTCGCGCCGTCGCGCTTTGCCGATCTGGCGCGGCAGGATGTTTCGGTGCCGCTGCCCTGCGGCCAGACGATGACCGCGCCTTTCACCGTCGCCAACCTGCTGGTCGCGCTCGATATGCAGCAGGGCGCGCGCGTGCTCGAGGTCGGGACCGGCTCGGGATATGTTTCGGCGCTGCTGGCAGCGCTGGGCGGGGAGGTGGTTTCGCTGGAGCGCTATCGCTCGCTGGCGCTGGCGGCGCATGAACGGGTGTCTGGCAGCGGCCTTGGCGGTGCGATCGACCTGCGCCATGCCGATGGTTTCCAGCCGGACCGAGCGCTTGGCCGTTTCGACCGCATTCTCGTCAACGGCGTCACAAATTCGCTGCCGGATGCGTTGCTGGCGCGACTCGCCGTGGGCGGGCGGCTGGTCGGCGCCTTGCGCGTCGAGGGCGCGGCGCGACAGGTGATGGTGACCCGGCCCGATGACGATTCCTTCGACCACGCCATGGGCCCGCCGGTCCGCCTGCCGCCGCTGATCCCGGGCCGCGCGCAGGCGCTTTGAGGTGTTCCGGGCGTGGCCGGGCAGGCCGGGTGGCCGATCGAAAATATCCGAAAAAGTGAATCGCTCTTCCCGGTCGGAAACCCTTTCGTAACCTCAACGAGGCTTTAATCACGGTCATCGAGTTGCGTCGTTCGCGAGTACTCTGCCCATGCTCAACCAAGCCGGATCGGTCGATCTCCGTATCCTCAGCCGTCTTTCCACGGTGTGCCTGCTTGCAATCGGCGTCAGCGCCTGCTCGTCGGATGCTGTGCGCTTTACCGATACCCCTTTTGATAACCCCTATCGCTCGGCGCAGGTCTCCCAGCCTGTCCGCGACCCGGTGACGACGGGCTCCATCGGCTCCGCGCCGATCCAGGGTGTGCCGTCCTCGCCCGTCGTGCGGTCGCAGTCCTTGCCTCCGCCGCAAGCCGTGGCCAGCGCCCCGATCTCGGCGCCGATCGCCGCGCCAATGTCCGCGCCGCAGCCTTCCGGCGGCAGCGCCGCCGGCTGGAGCGCGCAGGGTGGCACGCCGGTCGTGATCGCCCAGGGCGAGACGGCCGACATGATCGCCTCGCGTTACGGCGTGCCCCGCGCCGCGCTGCTTTCGGCCAACGGCCTGTCCAGCGGCAATGTCACGCCCGGCACCCGCCTGATCATCCCGGTCTATAACGCAAGCGGTTCCAGTGCTGCGGCGTCGGCCCCGGCCGAGCCGCGCCGTATCGCCAACGCGCCGGCAGCGGCCGAGCCTCGCGGATTCGTACGCGGTCCGGCTCCGGCAGAGCGGCCGGCGATCGCCGACCGCGCCGCCCAGATGCGCGCCGCGAAGGAAGCCAAGGCCGCTGCCGAGGCGAGGGTCGCTGCCGAAGCTGTGCCGAAGAAGGAAGCGCTCAGCGACGCCCAGGCGATGAAGGAGTCGCGGGCCCGCTTCGCAGCCGAAGGCAAGGCCAAGGCCGAAGCGAAAAAGGCTGCTGCCGCCGCTACGCCGGAGGCCAAGCCGGCCAAGGTTGCCTCGCTGCCCGTGGAAAAGCCTGCCCGGCCTGTCGCTGTGGCCCCGGTCGTTGAGCCGAAGCCGGTTGCGACCGCGCCGAA
Source organism: Allobosea sp. P5_A5 (assembly GCF_056400625.1). Classification (NCBI taxonomy): domain Bacteria; kingdom Pseudomonadati; phylum Pseudomonadota; class Alphaproteobacteria; order Hyphomicrobiales; family Alloboseaceae; genus Allobosea; species Allobosea sp. P5_A5. Next base: position 24,919 of record NZ_JBFUKY010000013.1, on the reverse strand, counting down.
GGTCGAGGCCGCGGCTCCGGCTGCCGAGCCGAAGACCACCGCCAGCCTGCCCAAGCAGGAGGAGGCGGCTGCATCGAGCGGCGATAAGGCCGATTTCCGCTGGCCGGTGCGTGGCCGCGTCATTACCGGATTCGCCGGCAAGGGCGGCAATGAGGGCCTGAACATCGCGGTGCCGGACGGCACGCCGGTGAAGGCCGCCGAGGCCGGAACCGTTGCCTATGCCGGCAGCGAATTGAAGGGCTACGGCAACCTCGTGCTGATCCGGCACCCGAACGGTTACGTCTCGGCTTACGCCCATAACGGCGACCTCAAGGTCAAGCGCGGCGATACCGTCAAGCGCGGACAGGTCGTCGCCAGCTCCGGCCAGACCGGCAACGTGTCTTCGCCGCAGCTGCACTTCGAACTGCGCAAGGGCTCGACCCCGGTCGATCCGACGCCGTACCTCAACAACTGAGGCCGGCGGAGCCACCAGAGAATCAGAGCTTCGATCGGTATCGCGAGACCCTCCCGATCGAATCGAAACGGGGCGAGCCAAGGATGGCTCGCCCCGTTTTGCTTTTGCGTCCAGCCGTCATTGCGAGAAGCGAAGCGACGAAGCAATCCAGGGGACGTGGCGCCTTGCCGCTCCTGGGTTGCTTCGCTTCGCCGCAACGGCGGGAGTCTTACCCCTCAAGCCGCTTGCCCAGGCGGCCCGCCAGGTCCTGAATGTACTGCCAGGCTGTGCGACCCGAGCGGGAGCCGCGGGTCGTCGCCCATTCCAGCGCGTCGCGGCGCAGCTGCTCACGGTCGACAGCCAGCCCGAAATGGGCGGCGTAGCCGTCGATCATCGCCAGATAATCGTCCTGGCTGCATTTGTGGAAGCCGAGCCAGAGGCCGAAGCGGTCGGAGAGCGAGACCTTCTCCTCGATCGCCTCGCCGGGATTGATCGAGGTGGCGCGCTCGTTGTCCATCATGTCGCGCGGCAGCAGATGGCGCCGATTCGAGGTGGCGTAGAACACGACGTTTTCCGGGCGCCCCTCGACGCCGCCGTCGAGCGCCGCCTTCAGCGACTTGTAGGAGGTGTCGTCGCCGTCGAAGGACAGATCGTCGCAGAAGACGATGGCGCGGTGCGGATCGCTGCGAAGCTGCCCCATCAGCGCCGGCAGGCTCTCGATGTCCTCGCGATGGATTTCGATCAGCTTGAGAGGCCGTTCACCAGCGGCGAGATGCTGGTTGGTGTCGGCGTGGACGGCCTTGACCAACGAGGATTTACCCATGCCGCGCGCGCCCCAGAGCAGGACGTTGTTGGCTGGCAAGCCTCTCGCGAAGCGCTCCGTGTTTTCGGCGAGCGTGTCGCGCACGCGGTCGACGCCGCGCAGCAGCGACAGCTCAACGCGGTTGACCTTCGGCACCGGGACGAGTTCGGCCGCAGCGGCATGCCAGACGAAGGCGTCTGCGGCATCGAGGTCGAGCGGCTTGCGCGACGGTGGTGCCAGACGCTCCAGCGCGGAAGCGATGCGGAGCAGGGCGGCGAGCGTCGGGTCGGTCTCGATCGCGAGGGTCTGAGTCATGACAGCCGTCCGGGTTCATGCAAAGCCGTACCGTAACGTCCGGTACGGCTACAACGCAGATAATCTGCGTGGGGTGCGGGTTGCAAGAGGATTGCGCGGATGGGGACGAGGCCATAGGTGAGAGGCCGTGCCCGTTCCGGGCATGTCCGATTGATTTCACGGCGTTGCTGGCTATAGTCCGCGCGATTTTGCGGCCGAAGCCGGCTTGTGCTCCGCGCTTCACCGATTTGACGACATCGTGGCCGGTGGTTTCTACCGCCGCACCCTTAAGGAGCCTTTTGTGATCACTCCCGCTTTTGCTCAGGTTCCCGGTTTCGGTGGCGGCACCGACATGCTGGTCCAGCTGGTGCCGTTCCTGCTGATCTTCGTCATCATGTGGTTCCTGATCATCCGTCCGCAGCAGCGTCGGGCCAAGTCGCATCAGGAGCTGATCAAGAACGTGCGTCGCGGCGACACGATCGTGACCTCCGGCGGTCTGATCGCGAAGGTTTCGAAGGTCATCGACGATGCCGAGATCGAGGCCGAGATCGCCGACAATGTGCGCGTGCGCATCGTTCGCGGGATGATCCAGGACGTCCGCTCCAAGACCGAGCCGGTCAAGAGCTGAGCCGACCGCCAGAGACGACTGCCGGCTCCCTGACGAGCCGGCCTCCCAACAAGGCTAAATCCGCAGATGCTTCGTCTTCAGGCCCGCAAGGTCATCCTCGTCCTGCTCGTGCTGATCTTCGGCTGCGGCCTTGCCTTGCCGAATCTGTTCTCGCCGGAAACGCGCAAGTCGATCGAGGAGAACGCTCCGTCCTGGATCCCGCGCTTCCTGCTGCCGGTTCATGCGGTGGTGCTGGGTCTCGACCTGCAGGGCGGCTCGCACGTCCTGCTTGAGATCGACCGCGCCGACCTCGTCCGCGGCCAAGTGACCCAGCTGCGCGACGACACACGTCGCATCCTGCGCGAAGAGCGCGTCAGCATTCCCGGCGGCATCCAGATCACGACGCGGGGCGTGCAGGTTCGCATTCCAGATGCGACCGAGCGGGCCCGCGTGCTGCCGAAGCTGCGCGAGCTGACACAGCCGGTCGGGACGCTCGGTGCCTTCGGCCCCTCGGGCAACCAGACGATCGCGATCACCGAGCAGCCCGATGGCCTCGTGCAGCTTGCAGTGACGGAAGCCGGTTCGAACGAGCGCATCCGCCGCGCCGTCGAGCAGGCGATGGAGGTTCTGCGCCGCCGCGTCGACGCGCTCGGCACCACCGAGCCGAATATCCAGCGCCAGGGCCTCGACCGCATTCTCGTCCAGGTGCCGGGCCTGCAGGATTCGCAGCGCCTGAAGGAAATCCTGGGCGATACCGCCAAGCTTGAGTTCCGCCTCGTCGGCGACGCGAACAGCACCGATGTCGACATGCTGCCCTCGCAGGATGCCGGCGGCCAGCCCGTGCCGGTGCTGCGCCAGCCTGTGGTGGACGGCGCCGACCTCGTCGATGCGCAGCCCTCCTTCGATTCGCGCAGCGGCCAGCCGATCGTGAATTTCCGCTTCAATATTCGCGGCGCCCAGCGCTTCGGCCAGATCACGACAGAAAACCTCGGCCGCCCGCTCGCCATCGTGCTCGACAACAAGGTGATCTCGTCGCCGGTCATCCAGTCGCCGATCACCGGCGGCTCGGGCCAGATCTCGGGCAATTTCACCGTTCAGCAGGTCAACAACCTGTCGATCCTCCTGCGCGCCGGCGCACTGCCGGCCAAGATGACCATCGTCGAGGAGCGTACCGTCGGTCCGGGCCTCGGCGCCGACTCGATCCATGCGGGCAAGCTCGCCACCCTGATCGCGACCGTGCTGGTGGTGATCTATATGCTGGCGACCTATGGCGTGTTCGGGATGATCGCCAGCATCGCGCTGCTGGTTCATGTCTGTCTGATCTTCGGGCTGATGTCGCTGCTGGGCGCCACGATGACGCTGCCCGGCATCGCCGGTATCGTGCTGACGATCGGCACGGCGGTGGACTCCAACGTGCTGATCTACGAGCGCATGCGCGAGGAAGAGCACGCCGGCCGCAGCCTCGTCTCGGCGCTTGAGGCGGGCTTCCAGCGCGCCTTCGCGACCATCATCGACTCGAACGTCACCATGCTGATCGCGGCGGTGGCGCTGTTCTCGCTTGGCTCCGGCCCGGTGCGCGGCTTCGCGGTTGTCTTCATCCTCGGCATCCTGACCACCGTCATCACGGCGGTGACGCTGACGCGGATGCTGATCGCGCTCTGGTATCGCTGGGCCAAGCCCAAGCACCTGCCGTTCTGACGCTGGCGCTCGAGAGGAAAACACATCATGCGCCTGCTTCGTATCGTTCCCGACAATACCCGCTTCAAATTCGTCTGGTTCCGCCGCTTCAGCTATCCGCTCTCGGCTGCCTATTCGATCCTCGTCCTTGTGCTTTTCCTGACCGTCGGCCTGAATTTCGGCATCGATTTCAAGGGCGGCACGCTGATCGAGATGCAGGCCAAGACCGGTGCGGTCGACATCGCCAAGGTGCGCCAGACCGCCAACGGTCTCGGCTTCGGCGAGAGCGAGGTCCAGGAATTCGGTGGAGGCAACGAGCTTTCGATGCGCTTCGCGCTGCAGCCGGGCGGTGAAACTGCGCAGCAGACGGTCGTGCAGAAGGCGCGCGATGCGTTTTCGGCGGATTACGACTTCCGCCGCGTCGAGACGGTGGGACCGCGCGTCTCGGGTGAGCTGGTTCAGGCGGGCGCGCTCGGCGTCGTGCTCGCGATCATGGGCGTGCTGATCTATCTCTGGTTCCGGTTCGAGATGCCGCTGGCGATCGGCGCGATCCTCGGCACGCTGCACGATATCGTTCTGACCATCGGCTTCTTCCTGATCACACGGCTCGAGTTCAACCTGACCTCGATTGCGGCGATTTTGACCATCGTCGGCTATTCGCTCAACGAGACCGTCGTGGTGTTCGACCGGACGCGCGAATTGCTGCGGCGCTACAAGACAATGCCGATCCCGGAATTGCTCGACCTCTCCGTGAACTCGACGCTGTCGCGGACTGCGATGACGGCGACCACGACCTTCTTGTCGCTGCTGGCGCTCGTGATCTTCGGCGGGACGGCGATCGAGGGCTTCGCGCTCGTCATGCTGTTCGGCGTCGTCGTCTGTACCTATTCGGCGATGTTCGTCTCGACGCCCGTGCTGCTCTATATGGATGTTCGCAGCCAGGGGCACCGCGAGGAGGCTCGCGAACGCTCGCTTTCCAGCGCCAAGCCCAAGACCAGTTGAGGCGCCGCCGGCATGGCGCGCTTCGAAGGGTTCGTACCCGGCCGCTGGCCTCTCGACGGGATCGGCGGGGGCGGCTTTCGCTTCGCGGAAATGAGCCATTGCGGCTCGATCCTCGTCACGCCTGGCGGCATCCGGATCTGGCCGGTGATGCAGTTCTCCGAGATCACGCTGGAGAGCCTCCAGCCGGTTCTGGATGAGGCCGGTACGATCGATTTCCTGATCATCGGCACGGGGGCGGACATCGCCTTCATCCCGCCGCGGTTGCGGGAGCCGCTCAAGGAGGCCGGCATCACGGTCGAGGGCATGGCGACGGGTGCGGCGGCACGGACCTACAATGTTCTTGTGGCCGAGGATCGCCGTGTCGCGGCGGCGCTCATCGCCGTCGCTTGAGGCCGATGGCCTTGCCGCGACGTTTTGCCTGCCATCCATCCCGGCTGTAGCGGCCGGGGAGGCGTTGTCCTAGACTGGGACCATGAAAGCGAGGCCGATATGACGGGCCCTGGCGAGACCACACCCCGGATCCAGGCGGACCAGCGCCAGCAGACGGCGCCTGCGCGGTTGCCCGATGCCTACGCGCACTGCGCGGCGCTTGTGCGCGAGCACGACCACGACCGGTACATCGCCTGTCTCTATGCGCCCGAGGCGCGACGCCACGGTCTGTTCGCGCTCTACGCCTTCAGCCTCGAAATCGCGCGGGTGAGAGCCCTCGTCAGCGAGCCGTTACCGGGCGAGGTGCGACTGCAATGGTGGCGCGACCTGCTGGAAGGGCAGCCGGCGGGCGAAGCGCAGGGCCACCCTGTCGCGGCGGCGCTGCTCGACACGGTGAAGCGCTATCGCCTTCCGATCGCGCCGCTCACGAGCCTGATCGATGCCCGCACGTTCGATCTATACGATGATCCGATGCCCTCGCTGCGCGATCTCGAAGGCTATGCCGGTGAGACGGCCGGAGCCTTGATCCGGCTCGCCTGCATCGTGCTGGCCGGCGGACGCGACCCCGGCGGCGCGACCGCCTGCGGGCATGCCGGCGTCGCCTATGCGCTGGCCGGGCTGATGCGGGCCTTTCCCTGGCATGCGGCGGAAGGCCAGGTTTATCTCCCCGCCGACATCCTCTCGCGCAACGGGGTAACGCGCGACGACATCGTGCGCGGGCGGGGAGGGCCGGGTGTCCTCTATACGCTGAAGGAGCTGCGCGAGATCGCGCGCAGCCATCTCAAGCGGCTGGTGAGCCTCACCGATACCGTCCCGCCGGCTGTGCGGCCGGCCTTTCTGCCGGTGGCCTTGGTCGAGCCCTATCTCCGGCAGATGGAGCGGGCGGGATACGATCCGTACCGGACGATCATCGCCTTGCCGGCCTGGCGGCGGCAGTGGGTAATCTGGCGGGCGGCAAGGCGGGGGTAGCGCCGGCCGAGGCCGTCATTGCGAGCGAAGCGAAGCAATCCAGGGAGACCGGGCGGGACGCTCCACCCAGTCCTCCTGGATTGCTTCGCTTCGCTCGCGATGACGGAAAAGCCGCTTACTCCGCCGCCTCCGCCTTTACGCCTCCGGCCCACGCCTCCATCACCAACTTCGCCCGCGCGGTCAGGGCCTGCTTGCGCGCGGCGCTCTTCGCCGGGCCTTTCAAGCGTTTCCCGTCCGGTCCTGTCTTGGCGACGCCCTCGATCGGCGGGAACAGGCCGAAATTGATGTTCATCGGCTGGAAGGAGCGGGGGCCCTCGTCGATCGTCTCGATATGGCCGCCGGTGATATGATTGACCAGCGCGCCGAGCGCCGTCGTCTCGGGGGGCAGAGGCTGCTCCCGGCCAAGCCGTTCTGCTGCCGCCATACGTCCCGCCAGAAGCCCGATGGCAGCGCTTTCGACATAGCCCTCGCAGCCGGTGATCTGGCCGGCGAAGCGCAGCCGTGGATCGGCTTTGAGCCTGAGGCGTTCGTCGAGCAATTTCGGCGAGTTCAGATAGGTGTTGCGGTGAATGCCGCCGAGCCTTGCGAATTCGGCATTCTGCAGACCGGGGATCATCCGGAAGATGGCGGCCTGCTCGCCGTATTTAAGCTTGGTCTGAAAACCGCTCATGTTGAACAGCGTGCCCAGCGCATTGTCCTGCCGCAGCTGCACCACGGCATAGGCCTTTACGGTCGGGTTATGCTTGTTGGTCAGGCCCACCGGCTTCATCGGGCCCCAGCGCAGGGTCTCGCGGCCGCGCTCGGCCATGACCTCGATCGGCAGGCAACCGTCGAAATAGGGCGTGCCCTCCCATTCCTTGAACTCGGTCTTCTCGGCGGCGAGTAGCGCGTCGATGAAGCCCTCGTACTGTTCCTTGTCGAGCGGGCAGTTGATGTAGTCCGCACCGGTGCCGCCCGGCCCCGCCTTGTCGTAGCGCGACTGGAACCAGGCCTGGTCCATATCGACCGACTCGAAATGGACGATCGGCGCGATCGCATCGAAGAAAGCGAGAGCGTCCTCGCCGGTCAGCGATAGCAGGCCCTGCGCCAAGGCCGGCGAGGTCAGCGGCCCGGTGGCGACGATGACATTGTCCCATTCCGACGGCGGCAGTCCGGCGATCTCGCCTCGTTCGACGGTTACCAGCGGATGCGCCTCGAGGGCGGCGGTCACGGCTTGCGAGAACCCGTCGCGGTCGACGGCGAGCGCCCCGCCCGCCGGCACCTGATGCGCGTCGGCCTGCGCCATGATCAGGGAATCCAGGCGACGCATTTCCCAATGCAACTGCCCGACCGCATTGCTCTGCGCATCGTCCGATCGAAACGAGTTGGAGCAGACCAGCTCTGCGAGGTCTTCCGTCTTGTGAGCGTCCGTGCCGCGATCGGGCCGCATCTCGTGGAGAATGACGGGCACGCCGGCCGAGGCGATCTGCCAGGCGGCCTCCGAACCGGCGAGGCCACCGCCGACGACATGGATAGGCTTGAAAGTCTGGGCTGTCATGGCCGGGGTGTGTCCGCAGCCAGCCGTCAGGTCAAGTGAAAGCCACCCCGGAATGCAAAATGCCCGCCGGGGGGCGGGCATTCGCTCTTCGACCGAAGCTCGAGGGGAGGGGAATCACGAGCCTCAGGAGAAACTATTCGGAGCTGCTACACTGCGCAGCCGTCCGGATATGGTTCAGGCCGCAGCGTGGTTGCGGGCGATGAAGTTGATCTCCGAACGCGACAGGCCGAGATCGTCCAGCTCGCGGTCGGTCAGGCGGGAAAGCTCGCGAACGGTCTCGCGATAGCGCAGGTAAGAGCGGATCTTGGCGGCAATCATGGTGACGAACATGGTGATATTCCTTGCGAATTCCGGACCGGGGCGGCGCCCACAGCGATAATTTCGTTGTGCACTGCATATAACCCGGGCGAACTGCCTGAAACAGAGGCTTCTCCTCAATTCCGTTATGCGTTCTAAGCATGGCAAATTAAGAAATCAGTGAGAAATTTGATCTGGTCACGCGCTGAGCGCTTAGCTCGTTTCAAAAGCGACTAATTTTATGCCTTTTATTTAATCATAGAAGGGATTTCGCGAGGATCATCGACATTGCGTGCCCGTTAATTCATCACGCGAAACCGCTTGATGATGCATGGCCGCAACGTCTTTGTTTTTGCGATGCACAATGGGCCCGGTGTCATTCCGCCGCCGTAATCGCTTTGCTCGACGGATACGATCCGGCGCTGAAGGATCGACGAGGATTCGGCCGGAAGATTCAACGAAAGCATGGCCTGCCAAGCATGAGCCAAGATAAGCCATATCCGCTCAGCGCTCTGACCCGCCATGACCAGAAACGGAATTAGGCAAGTCCGACGCGAAGGCCAAGGTCGATTTTGAACGCGAAGCGTGATGAGGCCTGCGCTGGGACGAGCGCAGCCGCCGAGGCGAGTCGGCGGCTGACATTGCGGTCTGGTCGAGAGACGACGCGGCAGCGCAGCCCTTATCAGCCGTAGCGGGCCTCGATACGGCGGTCGAGCCAGAGCGCCACCAGGGTGCAGATCGTGCCCGACAGCAGGTAAAGGCCGACCCAGGCGAGCCCGAATTCGCTCGACAGCGTCAGCGCGACCAGCGGCGCGAAACCGGCGCCGATCAGCCAGGCGAAGTCATGCGTCAGCGCGGCGCCGGTGTAGCGGTATTGAACGCCGAAGCTGGACGCCACGGCGCCGGCTGTCTGTCCATACGACAGGCCCAGCAGGCCGAACCCGATGATGACGTAAACGGTTTGCCCGGCGAGGCTGTCGCCAAACAGCAGCGGGGCGATGATGCTGCTCACGCTGAACAGGCCGACGAGGGCGGCTGATAGGATGAGCTGCCTGCGGCGCCCGATCTGGTCGGCGATCAGGCCGGAGGTGATGATCGCGCCGGCGCAGATGACGGCGCCCGCCATCTGCACGATCATGAACTCCGAGACCGAGCGGTTCGTGTAGAGATTGATCCAGCTGACCGGGAAGATCGTGACGAGGTGGAAGAGCGCGAAGCTCGCCAATGGCACGAAGGCGCCGAGAACGAGCGCGCTGCCGCGCTTTCGCACCAGTTCCAGCACCGGGCTCGGCACCAGCTCGCGGGTCTGCATCAGCTGCGCGAACTCATGGGTGGTCACCATGCGCAGGCGGGCGAAGAGCGCCACGACGTTGATGGTCAGCGCTACGAAAAACGGATAGCGCCAGCCCCAGCCCAGAAAATCTTCGGTCGAAAGCGTGCCCTCGAAGAAGGCGAAGAGCCCCGCCGCGAGAATGAACCCGATCGGTGCGCCGAGCTGCGGCAGCATGGCATACCAGCCGCGCCGGTCCGGCGGCGCATTGAGCGCGAGCAAAGACGACATGCCGTCCCACGCGCCGCCGAGAGCGATGCCCTGCAGCAGGCGGAAGGCGGCGAGAACGATCGCCGACCAGCTGCCGATGGTCTCGTAGCCCGGCAGGAACGCGACGGCGGCAGTGGAGCCGCCCAGCAGGAACAGCGCCGTCGTCAGCTTCGTCGCGCGGCCATAGCGACGGTCCATCGCCATGAACAGCACCGAGCCGATCGGGCGGGTGAGGAAGGCGAGCGCGAAGATGCCGAAGGAGTAGAGCGTTCCGGTCAGCCGGTCTTCCATCGGAAAGACGAGCTGCGGGAATACCAGCACGCAGCCGAGCCCGAAGACGAAGAAGTCGAAATATTCGGATGTCCGGCCGATGATCACGCCGATCGCGATCTCGCCCGGGGAGACGTGGTCGCGCCCCTGCTCGTCGGTATTATGGGTCGCCAAGGGACTCGCTGCCTGCGCGCTCATCAGGGGGCTTCCTCGTTCGCGCCGAAACCGGCTGGAGCCGGATGAATTCGAATGACATCACACTGCGATGCTATTCGATCTCTGAATCCGTCTCTCGTCAAAATGGTAGAGCAGGATCTATGCGAAAAACCGGTTCCCACTTTTTCGCATCCTGCTCTAGTCTCCGGCTCACCGGCTCTATGGATACGGCGCATATGCCCGGAGCGTCAAACGCTGCCAATGGGACATTCTGTCCACTGTGCAGTGCGGAAGAATGAGATAGAACGACCGGAATTGTTCTGAACGCGGGGGACTGCCCTCTTGAGAACCCGTCGCATACTCGCCGTTTTGCCGCTTTTCGCCCTGTTAGGCGGCTGCCAGGCCGTGCTGCTCGCGCCATCCGGCGATGTTGCGTTGCAGCAAAGAAACATCATGCTGATCTCGACGGCGCTGATGCTGTCGATCATCATCCCGGTCATGGCGCTGACGGTTTACTTCGCCTGGCGTTATCGCGCCGCAGCCGAAGCCGACTATGATCCAGACTGGCATCACTCGCTGCCGCTCGAGGTGGTGATCTGGGCGATCCCGTTGCTGATCGTCATCGTGCTCGGCGCGGTCACCTGGATGGGCACGCATCTTCTCGACCCCTATCGGCCGCTGAACCGCATCAGCGCCAGCCAGCCGATCACCAGTTCGCAACAGGCGGCGCAGGGCCAGGCCCGCAAGCCGCTGGTGATCCAGGTCGTCGCGCTCGATTGGAAGTGGCTCTTCATCTATCCGGAGCAGGGCATCGCTTCGGTCAACGAGGTGGTTGCGCCGGTCAACCAGCCGATCGAGTTCCGGATCACCGCGTCTTCGGTCATGAACTCGCTGTTCATTCCGGCGCTGGCCGGCCAGATTTACGCGATGCCTGGGATGCAGACCAAGCTCAATGCGGTGATCAACCATCCCGGTGATTTCGACGGCTTCTCCGCCAATTACAGCGGCGAAGGCTTTTCGGGCATGCGTTTCCGCTTCAAGGGCCTGGAAGGCAGTGCCTTCGACGAGTGGGTAAAGCAGGCGCGCGGCAAGAGCGACAAGCTCAACCGCGAGGATTATCTCGTGCTGGAGCGCCCGAGCGAGCGTGAACCGGCGCGCCAGTTCGGCACGGTCGCGCCCGACCTGTTCGATGCTGTCCTGAACATGTGCGTCGACCGCACCAAGATGTGCATGCGTGACATGATGGCGTTGGACGCCAAGGGCGGCGGCGGCAAGGAAGGCATTCATACCGTCATGGCGCTCGAATACGACAAATCGACGCGCCGGGGCGGCGAGCCGCTGGCACCGCGCCCCTTCGTGACCGCGATCTGCACCCCGACCGATGTCTACGGCAAAGACGGCGTCACCGCCCGTCTGGCGAACTGACGAACCGGCAACCGAGAGGCGGGCCGGCCTTAGCCTGGCGACCCGAGGACAGCATGAATTCCTATCCCGACTGGTGGCCTCTGGTATTTGGGCGCTTCACTTTCGAGGCGATCCCGTATCATGAGCCGATCCTGATCGCGACGTTCGGTGCCGTGGTGCTCGGCGGACTCGGGTTGGTCGCCCTCATTACAAAGCTGGGCGCCTGGGGCTATCTCTGGCGCGAGTGGTTCAGCAGTGTCGATCACAAGAAGATCGGCATCATGTACATGATACTCGGCATCGTCATGCTGCTGCGGGGTTTCGCCGACGCGCTGATGATGCGGGGCCAGCAGGCGATCGCCTTCGGTGCCAATGAGGGCTATCTGCCGCCGCACCATTACGACCAGGTCTTCACCGCCCATGGCGTGATCATGATCTTCTTCGTGGCGATGCCGCTCGTCACGGGGCTGATGAACTATGTCGTGCCGCTGCAAATCGGCGCGCGGGACGTGGCCTTCCCCTTCCTGAACAATTTCTCGTTCTGGATGACCGTCGGCGGCGTGGTCCTCGTCATGGCATCGCTCTTCGTCGGCGAGTTCGCCAAGGTCGGCTGGCTGGCCTATCCGCCGCTATCGGGCAAGGCCTACTCGCCCGGGGTGGGCATGGATTACTATCTGTGGGCTCTCCAGATCGCCGGTGTCGGCACGACGCTGTCGGGCATCAACTTGATCGCGACGATCGTGAAGATGCGCGCCCCCGGCATGGACCTGATGAAGATGCCGATCTTCACCTGGACGGCGCTGTGCACCAACGTGCTGATCGTGGCGAGCTTCCCGGTGCTCGCCGGCACGGTCGCGCTGCTGACTCTGGACCGCTATGTCGGGACCAACTTCTTCACGAACGATCTCGGCGGAAACCCGATGATGTACGTGAACCTGATCTGGATCTGGGGTCACCCCGAGGTCTACATCCTGATCCTGCCGGCCTTTGGCGTCTATTCGGAAATCGCCTCGACCTTCTGCGGCAAGCGCCTCTTCGGCTACGCCTCGATGGTTTACGCGACGATCGTCATCACGATCCTGTCCTACCTCGTCTGGCTGCACCATTTCTTCACGATGGGGTCGGGCGCGAGCGTGAACTCGTTCTTCGGCATCACCACGATGATCATCTCGATCCCGACGGGAGCGAAGATCTTCAACTGGCTGTTCACGATGTATCGCGGGCGCATCCGGTTCGAACTGCCGATGATGTGGCTGCTCGCCTTCATGATCACCTTCGTGATCGGCGGCATGACAGGCGTGATGCTCGCCGTACCGCCGGCGGACTTCATCCTCCACAACAGCCTGTTCCTGATCGCGCATTTCCATAACGTCATCATCGGCGGCGTGGTGTTCGGCGCCTTTGCAGGCATCAACTACTGGTTCCCGAAGGCCTTCGGCTTCAAGCTCGATGATTTCTGGGGCAAGATGTCGTTCTGGTTCTGGGTCGTCGGCTTCTACGTCGCCTTCATGCCGCTCTATGTGCTCGGCCTGATGGGCGTGACCCGCCGGATGAACCATTTCGACGATTCCTCGCTGCAGATCTGGTTCGTTATCGCGGCCTTCGGTGCGGTGCTGATCGCGCTTGGCATCCTGTGTTTCCTGATCCAGATCGCCGTCAGCATCATGCGCCGCGAGCAGCTCCGCGACGTGACCGGCGACCCCTGGAACGGGCGTACCCTGGAATGGGCGACCTCATCGCCGCCGCCGGCCTACAATTTCGCCTTCACGCCGATGGTGCACGACCATGACAGCTGGGCGGACATGAAGAAGCGCGGCTATGAGCGTCCGCTGACCGGCTTCAGGCCGATCCACATGCCGAAGAACACCGGTACGGGCGTCATCATCTCCGCCTTCGCGACGGTCTTCGGCCTGGCGATGGTCTGGTATGTCTGGTGGCTGGCGGCGCTGAGCTTCCTGGCGATCATCGTCACGGCCATCGCCCACAGCTTCAACTACGACCGGGACTACAACATTCCTGCCGAAGAGGTGGTGCGCGAGGAAGAACTGCGCTCCCACGCGCTGGCCGCTGTGCGGGTCTGAGGGGTTGACGATGAGCAACGCGACGACCCAGCAGGCCGACGGCGGCGTCCCGGTCTTCCACGTCTTCGAGGACAAGGAGGCGCACCACCCCGGCGACTCGACGATGCTCGGGTTCTGGATGTACCTGATGAGCGACTGCCTGATTTTCGCAGTCCTCTTTGCGACCTACGGCGTGCTCGGCCGCAACTATGCGGCCGGCCCCTCCGGCGCCGATCTCTTCGATCTCAAGCTCGTGGCGATCAACACCGCGATGCTGCTGTTTTCCTCCATCACCTATGGCTTCGCCATGCTGGCGATGGAGAAGGGGCGGCAGGTGGCGGTCCAGGGTTGGCTCGTGGTGACGGCGCTGTTCGGCCTCGCCTTCCTCGGCATCGAACTCTACGAATTCGCGCACCTCATCCATGAAGGCGCGACGCCGATGCGCAGCGCCTTCCTGTCCTCGTTCTTCACACTGGTCGGGACGCACGGCCTGCACGTGACCTTCGGCCTGATCTGGCTGACCGTCCTGATGGTGCAGGTCGGCCAGCGCGGGCTGATCCCGGAAAACCGACGCCGGCTGATGTGCCTGTCGATGTTCTGGCATTTTCTCGACGTCATCTGGATCGGCGTCTTCACCTTCGTCTACCTGATGGGCGTGCTGAAATGAGCGGATCCCACAACGACGTCGGCACGACCCAGAGCCATCACGACCTCGACGCCCATGCCGATCATGGTCACGACGCGCATGGCGGCGCCTCTCACGGCACGATGCGCAGCTATGTGACCGGCTTCCTGCTTTCGGTGGTCCTGACCGCCATCCCGTTCTGGCTGGTGATGGGCGACGTGCTCGGCAATGCGACGATGACGGCCGTCGTCATCATGATCTTTGCCGCGGTGCAGATCGTCGTGCACATGATCTACTTCCTGCACATGAATACGCGCTCGGAAGGTGGCTGGTCGATGATGGCGCTGATCTTCACCATCGTCATCGTGGCGATCGCGCTCTCCGGTTCGCTCTGGGTCATGTACCACCTCAACGCCAACATGATGCCGATGGCGCCGGGCGACCATCCGATGTGAGGCGGATGGTGGCCGATCAGGCGGCCACGCGGCCGGGGCTGAAGGGCAGGGGGCGAGGAGCACTGCTCGCCCTGCTCTCGGTTCTGGTGCTCGTTTTCGCCGGGCTCGGCATCTGGCAGGTCGAACGACGGGCCTGGAAGCTGGATCTGATCGCCCGTGTCGATGCGAGGGTCCATGCCGCAGCTGTACCGGCGCCCAAGCCCGCGGAGTGGAACAGCGAGGACGCGGCGGGTCAGGAGTATCTCCGGGTTTCCCTGCAAGGCCGCTACCATGAGGGGGCCGCGACCTTGACGAAGGCCGTCACCGAGCGGGGGCCGGGCTTCTGGATGCTGACGCCGTTCCGCGACGATCGAGGCTTCGTCGTGCTGGTCAACCGGGGCTTCGTGCGGGAAGGGAGCGCGTCGGAGTCGCGTGGCGGCAGGGCCGCCGGCGAGACGCGTCTCACGGGCCTTCTGCGCATCAGCGAACCCGGCGGCGGCTTCCTGCGCAGCAACGATCCGCCCAACGATCGGTGGTATTCCCGGGACGTGGTCGCGATCGCACAGGCGCGGGGCCTGGGGGAGGTGGCGCCCTATTTCGTCGATGCCGATGCTGCGTCCGAGCCCGGCCCGGTTCCGCTGGGCGGGCTTACGGTCGTGGCATTCCGCAACAGCCATCTGGTCTACGCGCTGACCTGGTTTTCGCTCGCGGCGATGAGCCTTTGGGCGGCGGTTTTCGTCTGGCGGGGCAAGGCTTAGTCGGCTAGGCGGGCATGGATATCGTCAGAGCGCGCCTTCGACCACGACATAGGTCGCGTCGTGCTGCCCTTCGATCCGCGCGCTGACCCGGTAGACGTCGGCGAGAAGCGCTGCCGTCACCACATCGCGCGGCGTGCCGATGGCCTTCATCGTCGAATCGGCGAGCACCATGACGCGGTCGGCATAGCGCAGAGCCTGGTTGATATCGTGGATCGAGACCAGGGTCAGGATGCCGCGCTCGCGGGTCAGCCGCGACATCAGCGTCAGCACGTCGAATTGCCGGTGCAGGTCGAGCGCGCTGGTCGGTTCGTCGAGCAAGACGATGTCGGGCTCCCGCGCCAATGTCTGGGCGATGGAGACGAGCTGCCGCTGCCCACCCGATAATTCACCCAGGCCGCGAAAGGCGAGATGCTCGATATCGAGCGCCTGCAGGACGTTGTCGATGCGCGCGAGTTCCTCGTCGCTGACGGACCATGATCCGCCCTGCTTGAAGGCGAGCAGGATCGATTCGTAGACGCTGAGCACCGCGTTCACCGCCGTGTCCTGCGGCAGGTAGCAGATACGCGGCTTCGCCCGGCCGGCGATCCGGCTTTCGCCGGTGACGGCGACCGTGCCGGGGCCGGAAGCGAGGCCTGCGATGCGCCGGAACAGGCTCGACTTGCCCGCGGCGTTGGGGCCGATGACGGCGACGATCTCGCCACCCTTCAGCGGCTCAGGCGTGGTGATGTCGCGAAGGACGGTATTGCGGCCGTAGGCGACACCGACGCTGTCGAGGGAGAGCGTTACCATGAGCGTTTGCGACTGGTCATGATGAGGCTGAAGAAGAAGGGCACGCCGATCAGCGCCGTGACGATGCTGATCGGGAAGATCAGGCCTGGAATCAGCGACTTCGAAACGACGGAGGACGCCGAGAGGATCGCGGCCCCCGCCAATGCCGAAGCCGGCAGGAAGAAGCGCTGGTCCTCGCCGATCACCATGCGGGCGATATGCGGCCCGACCAGACCGATGAAGCCGATCGTACCGACGAAGGAGACCGGCACGGCGGCCAGCAGGCTGACGAGCAGCATGATCTCGAGGCGCAGCCGCCGGACATTGATGCCGAAACTCGCCGCCTTGTCGTCGCCCAGCCGCAGCGTCGTCATGGCCCAGGCGCGGCTGACGAAGAAGGGCAGGGTGGCGAACAGGACCGTGGAGGTGATGGCGAGTTTCTGCCAGCTCGCTTTGGTCAGCGAACCCATCATCCAGAAGACGACGGCGCCGAGAGCCTGTTCGCTGGCGAAGAACTGAAGGAACGAAAGCAGCGCGTTGAAGGTGAAGACGAGCGCGATGCCGAGCAGCACCACCGTCTCGGTGGTAACGCCGCGCCGTTGGCTCAGCAGATGGATCAGCAGCGCCGCGCCCATCGCCATGACGAAGGCGTTCAAAGGCACGATGTAGTCGATCGCGATGGGCAGGATGCCGACGCCGAACACCAGCGCCAGCGCAGCGCCGAAGCTTGCCGCCGCCGAAATGCCGAGCGTGAACGGGCTGGCGAGCGGATTGTTGAGGATGGTCTGCATCTGCGCGCCGGCGATCGCCAGCGAGGCGCCAGCGACAACCGCCATCAGCGCGACCGGCAGGCGGATATCCCAGATGACCACCCGAAGTGCCGGTGCGACGCCGGAGGGATCGAACAGTGCCTCCAGAACCTGGCTTGCGGTGTAGCGGGCCGGGCCGAGCATCATGTCGACGACGAAGCTCGCCACCAGCAGCAAGGCAAGCCCGGCGAGGATCAGCCGGCGCCGCCATGACAGGGCGCGGTAGGCCGTTCGTGCGCCGAGGCCCGGCGCTTGCGAAGCGATGCTCACGGCAGCCTCACTTGCGCTCGAGCGAGACCCAGTAGCCGGGCTCGTAGGGCAGAGGCAGGAAGCGCTCGTGGAGCGCCTTTAGCGTGGCATCGGCGTCAAGGTCCTTGAACAGCTCGGGATGAATCCACTTCGCCATCTCCTGGATCGCGACGAACTGATAGGGGCTGTTGTAGAACTGGTGCCAGATCGCATGGACGCGGCCCTCTTTGACAGCCTTGGTCTGGGCGAAGGCGGGGCGCTGGGCGAGGCCTACAAGCTTACGCCGGGCTTCCGTCAGGCTGCTGCCCGGACCCAGCCCGACCCACGCTCCGCCGGGGACATAGGCGCCCCAGTTGCCGCCGGTGATGATCACGACATCGGGATTCGACGCGACGACCGCCTCGGGATTGACCGTGCCGAAGGTACCGGGGATGAGGTCGCTGGCGAAATTCTTGCCGCCCGCGATATCGACCATCTTGCCGAAATTCTCGTTGCCGAAGGACATGCAGCAATCGTCGGAATAGCCGCCGGCGCGCTCCATCATCACGAGCGGGCGCTTGAGGTCCTTCACCTGCGCTAGCTTGTCGGCGACGCGGGCGATTTCGGCGGCGCGGAAGGCAATGAAGTCTTCGGCGAGCTTTTCCTTGCCGAACAGCTTGCCGAAGAGCCGCATTGACGGCTCGGTGTTCTGGAAGGGCTTCTCGCGGAAGTCGACATATACCACCGGGATGCCGAGAGAGGCCAGCTTATCGACGAGCTGTGCCTCGTCGCTGGCGACCTTGGACTCGATGTTCATCAGCAGAACGTCGGGCTTGAGCGCGATGGCCTGCTCGACGTCGAACGCGCCATCCTTGATGCCCCCGAAAGTCGGAATCCTGGCGATCTGCGGGTAGCGGGCGAGGTAGTTCTTGTAGGTATCGGGATCAGCCTTGGAGAGGTCGTCGCGCCAGCCGACGATGCGCTTGAACGGGTCCTCGCGGTCGAGCGCGGCGACGATGTACATCTGCCGGCCTTCGCCCAGGATCACGCGCTGCACCGGTGCCTCGACCTCGACGGTGCGTCCCAGCACATCGGTGACCTTCACCTTTTCGGCCAACGCGCTTGTGCTGGCGAAGACGGAAAAGCCGAGCGCAAGAGCTGTGACGAAGGCGCGCAGGGACATGATTCCTGACCTTTCAGGGAAAGTCGGCGAAGCGACCCAGTCAAAACAAGAGATCAAAAGCGCAGCATGATGGCCGCTCGTCCCGGCTCTAGGTCGCGGCGTGGGAACCGGCAACAACTATCTTTTAGAAGTATTGTAAGCAGCAAGGTCGTTGTTTTTGAATTCTTCTAAAGCGAGTTCTTGCTTGCCGCATAGCTGGATCTTGCTTATCCGGACGCGACAGTGCTCGTTACGGGCGCTAAGCCAAGCGGACCTGCACGACGATGTCGACGCTACGCCATAACAGCAGTTTGAAAGACGAGATCCGGGACTACTGGTCCTCGCGGTCCGAGACCTTCGACACCATGCCCGGTCACGAGATTTTTTCCGACGACGAGCGGAGGGGCTGGCTTTCGCTGTTGCGGCGCCATCTCGGCGATGCCGCAGGCGGTCGGGCGCTCGATCTGGCCAGCGGCACCGGTGTGATCTCCCTGCTGCTCGCGGAGCTCGGCTACAGCGTGACAGGCCTCGACCTGTCGGATGCCATGCTGGCGCGGGCTCGCGCCAAGACTGTCGGCAAGCCGATCCGCCTCTATGCGGGGGACGCCGAGGACACTCTGGAGCCTTCCGACACCTACGATGCGGTCGCGACCCGCCATCTGGTCTGGACGCTGCCGGACCCGCCGGCGGCGTTGCGCGAGTGGTTCCGGGTGCTGAAGCCCGGCGGGCGCGTCGCGATCATCGATGTCGACATGGTCAACCCTCGGCCCGGCAACGGCGCCCTGCTGCGGGTCGCGGCAAAGCTGGCGAAGCGTTTCGCCAGGCTGCCGCCGCCGGCGGCGCATCTCGCGGTGCACAACGACATCGTCTCGCGGGTGTATTTTTCCAAGGGTTGCCGGCCGGAGGAGATCGTCAGGCTCCTGGGGGAGGCAGGCTTCACCGATGCGCGCATCGACCGCGACCTCGCGGCGATCCATCGGGCGCAAGGGCGGTTCATGCCGCTCCATCAGCGGCTCGATCGAGCGAGTCAGGACCGGTTCATCGTCTCGGCCCGCAAGCCCGGCTGAGGCGAGGCAAACCGCGCCGGATGCCCGCCAGAGGCGCAACGGGGGCGCAAAATTCGAGCTTGGACGGCCGGAAGGCGCGTGGTTACCTCGTGGGAGCGTCGGGCATAGCCCGACCTTTCGCACCAGCCATGTCTCGCCGTCCGGAGCCGCCATGCCCACCCTGTCGCAGATCGAGGCCTTCAAGGACGAACTGACCGCGATCCGCCGCGATCTTCATGCTCATCCCGAAATCGGCTTCGAGGAGGTTCGCACAGCCGGCATCGTTGCCGACAAGCTCGGCGAATGGGGAATAGAGGTTCATCGCGGCATCGGCACGACCGGAGTCGTCGGCGTGCTGCACGGAACAGGCGGGCCTGGAAAGCGGATCGGCCTGCGTGCCGACATGGACGCGCTGCCGATCCATGAGACCACGAACCTGCCCTGGCGCTCGACCGTTGCGGGCAAGATGCATGCCTGCGGCCATGACGGGCATACGACGATGCTGCTGGGCGCGGCCCGCTACCTTTCCGAGAATCGCGACTTCAAGGGTACGGCGATCTTCATCTTCCAGCCGGCGGAGGAGGGACTCGGCGGCGCGCGCCGGATGATCGCGGAGAAGCTGTTCGAGCGCTTCCCGTGCGACGAGATTTACGGGCTGCACAATGCGCCCCAGCTCAAATCCGGCCAGATTTCGGTGTTTCCCGGGCCGGCCATGGCGGGTGCCGACTTCTTCGACATCAAGATCACCGGCAAGGGCAGCCACGGCGCCATGCCCCATATGGGGCGCGACCCGATCGTGGTGGCGATGAGCCTTGCCGCCGCGCTCCAGACGATCGTCAGCCGCAATGCCGATCCGCGCGAGGCCGCAGTGCTCTCGATCACGCAGATCCATGCGGGCTCGGCCTACAACGTTATCCCGGAAGAGGCGGTGCTCGCCGGGACCATCCGGACCTTCAAGGAGGAGACCGGCGAATTGATCCGCAGCCGCATGCGCGAGATCGCGGCCGGCACGGCGGCAACCTTCGGGGTGACGATCGATGTCGACATCCGCAACATCTTCAACGTGCTGGTGAACCATGATGCGCCGGCGCAGGCCGTGGCTGCGGTCGCCGGCGAGATCGTCGGCGCTTCCAACGTGTTGACCGAGCCGAGGGCGATGATGGGTAGCGAGGACTTCGCCGACATGCTGCGCATTGTGCCGGGCGCCTATGCCTGGGTCGGCCATGCCGGCGACGTGCCGGTACACAATCCAGCTTACGTGCTGGACGACGGCATTCTGCCGATCGGCGCGAGCCTGCTGGCGCGCCTCGTCGAGACGCGCGCGGCAGCGTGAGGACGAGCCGATGACCTTGGCGATGAGCTGGGAGGAGTGGACCTCCCATGACGCAGTCGGCCTGGCCGGGCGTGTGCGCAAGGGGGAGGTCACGCCTGCCGAGCTGGCTGCGCAGGCAGCAGCCGGCATCGCCAGGACGAATCCCACGCTGAGCGCTGTCGTCGAAGTGTTCGAGGACGTCGTCGCCGATCCGCTGAAGGACGGGCTCGACCCTTCCGGCCCGCTCGCAGGCGTACCCTTCCTGATGAAGGATCTCGGCCCGACGCTGGCGGGCCGGCTGCAGGAGCAGGGCTCGCTGTTCATGCGCGGCAACCGGCCCGCCGCCGACGCCTTCCTGACCCAACAGATGCGCGGAGCCGGCCTCAACCTGATCGGCCGCACGACGACGCCGGAATTCGGCGTGTGCAGCTCGGCCGAGAACCCGGCGGTCTATGTCACCCGCAACCCCTGGAACACCGACTACACCACCTGCGGCTCCTCGGCCGGCACGGCCGCGATCGTGGCCGCCGGCGTGGTCCCGATGTCCCACGCCACGGATGGCGGCGGCTCCATTCGGATTCCGGCCGGGTTCAACGGCAATATCGGCCTGAAGCCATCGCGTGGTGTTTTCTCGATCGCGCCGAACCTGTCCGACATCGCCGGCTTCGTCTCGACGCAGGGCTGCCAGAGCCGCAGCGTGCGCGACACGGCCGCCTTCGTCGATTCTTGCCGGGGCGGTGCGCCGGGCGAGTTCATGCCGTATTGGAACGCGCCTGAGCCTTATGCGCAGATGATCGAGCGGGATCCCGGCCGGTTGCGTATCGCGCTCTCGCACGAATGGGGCGATTATCGCGCGACGCCCGCCATTGTCTCCCAGCTTGAAAAGGCCGGGCGCTTTCTCGAAAGCCTCGGCCATCATGTCGAATGGGTCCTGCCGGCTGTCGATATGCGCGCTGCCTTTGCCGCACAGACGACCTGTTACATCAGCAATTTCGCGCAGGTCATCGCGGGCTTGCTGGAGGCGCGCGGGCTTTCAAGCCCCCCGGCCGATCTGATCGAACCGATGAACATCCGCATCTGGGAGGCGGGCAAGGACATCGCCTATGCTGAACGCCACAAGATGCAAGGCGTGTTCAACGCGACGGCGCGCGGTTTCGGCGCTTTCTTCCAGCACTGGGACATCATCCTGACGCCGATCACCGCGCTGCCGACGCCGAAGATCGGCACCACGGAATACCTGACGACGAGCGACAATCCTGATGTTCTCGACTGGTTCGCGCATCTCTGGAAATTCTTCGCCTATACGCCCTTGTCCAATCTCTGCGGCATCCCGGCGATCTCGCTGCCGATGGGGCGGCAGGAGAACGGCCTGCCCTTCGGCATCCAGGCGCAAGCGGCCCAGGCACAGGACGGGCTTTTGCTCCAGCTTGCGGCGCAGATCGAACGGGCGCTTGGTAGCCAGTGGAATGAAGGGCGCCGTCCCCGGGTGCATGTGACGGCTGGTCGAGGGTAACTGGCATCGTTCGTGCTACCCTCCTCCCGTCATTGCGAGCGGAGCGAAGCAATCCAGGGGACCGGGCTTCACCGTTCGACCCGGTCCCCCTGGATTGCTTCGTCGCTTCGCTTCTCGCAATGACGGTTCAACCAAACTGCGTTCGGTTCTAGCATCGCCGACACGAAGGCACGGATACCCTAATGGCCTACCGCACCGCCATCGGGCAGCAGAGCTGGCACTTCGCCGATCTCAAGGAGGTGATGGCGAAGGCGACGCCGCCGCGCTCCGGCGATATGCTGGCGGGCGTCGCGGCCGGCTCGGCCCAGGAGCATGTCGCGGCCAAGATCTGTCTTGCCGATGTTCCGCTCAAGGCTTTCCTGAGCGCGACCTTCGTGCCTTACGAAGACGACGAAGTCAGCCGGCTCATCATCGACGGGCATGATGCCCAGGCCTTCGCCCCGATCGCGCATCTGACGGTCGGCGATTTCCGCGATTACCTGCTTTCGGACGCGGTGGATGCGGCCGTGCTGACGCGGGTGGCACGTGGCATCACGCCGGAGATGGCGGCCGCCGTCTCCAAGCTGATGCGCAATCAGGATCTTATTCTCGCCGCGCGCAAGGCGCGGGTGGTGACGCGATTTCGCAATACGATAGGGCTCGCCGGGCGGCTTTCGGTGCGGCTCCAGCCCAACCATCCCACCGACGACCGGGCCGGCATTGCCGCCTCCGTGGTCGACGGGCTGATGTATGGCTGCGGGGATGCGGTAATCGGCGTCAATCCGGCTTCCGACTCCGTCGATGTCATGGCTGATCTGGCGCGTCTCTTCGACGGTATGATCGCCAAGCTCGAGATGCCGACGCAATCCTGCATCCTGACCCATGTCACGACGACGATCGGGCTGATCGAGCAGGGGCTGCCGATCGACCTCGTCTTCCAGTCGATCGCGGGAACGGAAGGCGCCAACCGATCCTTCGGCATCGATCTCGCCGTGTTGAAGGAAGGTTATGAGGCGGGACTTTCGTTGAAGCGCGGCACGGTCGGGAACAACGTAATGTATTTCGAGACCGGGCAGGGCTCGGCGCTCTCGGCCGGCGCCCATCACGGTGTCGACCAGCAGACGCTGGAGGCGCGCGCCTATGGCGTGGCGCGGGAATTCGCGCCGCTGCTGGTCAACACGGTGGTCGGCTTCATCGGCCCTGAATATCTCTACGACGGCAAGCAGATCATCCGGGCCGGGCTGGAGGATCATTTCTGCGGCAAGCTCCTCGGCCTGCCGATGGGCTGTGACATCTGCTATACCAACCACGCCGAGGCCGACCAGGACGATATGGACACGCTGCTGACCCTGTTGGGAACGGCCGGCGTCAGCTTCATCATGGGCGTGCCGGGCGCGGACGACGTGATGCTCAACTACCAGTCTACCTCCTTCCATGATCAGCTCTACATCCGCGAACTGCTGGGCCTGCGGCGGGCGCCGGAGTTTGAGGCCTGGCTCGAACGGGTTGGGATCATCGATCCCGACGGAAAGCTGCGGGCTGGGGCCGCAGCGCTACCGCAACTGACACGCACATTGGGTCTGGCTGCGTGAGCGCGCCGGATCGCCGTTCTGGCACGGTAGAGGCGCTCTGGCTCGAGCTTGCCGACCTGACCCCGGCTCGGATCGGGCTCGGGCGGGTCGGCGCGAGCCAGCCGACGCGGGAGGTTCTCCGTTTCCAGCTCGCCCATGCGGCGGCGCGAGATGCGATCCATGTCCCGCTCGACCTCGCCAGCCTCGAGGCAGAGGTCGCGGCGGTGGGTTGCCGCAGCGTGCCCGTCCGCTCCGACGCGACCGAGCGCTCGGTTTACCTGCGCCGGCCAGATCTGGGGCGGCGGCTGTCACCAGCGAGCGCGGCGTCGCTCGATGCCGCTGGCGGGCGGGGCTGCGACATCGTCGTCGTCATCGGAGATGGGCTGTCGTCACGGGCCGTCGCCGGCCAAGCCGTGCCGCTGCTTGCACATCTCAGGGCTTATGCGGCGCATGGGGGCTTGAGCCTCGCTCCGGTGGTGCTGGCCGAGGGCGCTCGCGTCGCGCTCGGCGACGAGATCGGCGAGCGGCTCGGGGCCAGGCTCTGCATCATGCTGATCGGCGAGCGGCCGGGCCTGTCGGCGCCCGACAGTCTCGGCGCCTACATCACCTTCGCTCCGCGCATCGGCACGAGCGATGCGAACCGCAACTGCGTCTCCAACATCCGGGCGGGCGGGCTCGATACCGTGGCGGCCGCCTATAAGATCTCCTGGCTGATGCGACAGGCTTTTGCGCTGAAGCTCAGCGGCACGCGGTTGAAGGATGAGAGCGATCAAGAGGCCGATCCGGAGATCCTGCGGGTAGGGGGAATGGCCTGAAGGGAGCCCAAAGCCTCTCCGTCGTCCCGGGCTTGACCCGGGACCCATTCCGGAGCGTTGCCGAGCGGGGTTCTGGAATGGATCCCGGATCTCCGCTGCGCTGCGTCCGGGATGACTCGCGATAGAAAATTGCGTTGATGAGGGTAAGGCCGCGGCGCAGTCTTCCTCCCGTCACTTCTCGACAAACGCCTTTTCGATGACGTAGTCGCCGGGCTCGCCGTGATTGCCTTCGGTCAGGCCGCGCTCGACGAAGATCGTCTTGAGGTCGGCCAGCATCTGCGGCGAGCCGCAGAGCATGAAGCGGTCTTGCGCGGGGTCGAAGCCCTGTTGGCCGATATCAGTGAAGAGCTGGCCCGAGGTGATGAGATCGGTGATGCGGCCGCGATTGCGGAAGGGCTCGCGCGTCACCGTCGGGTAATAGG
>NZ_JBFUKY010000012.1:0-120816 GCF_056400625.1 Allobosea sp. P5_A5 | reverse complement strand
CGCGGCCCGTAATCGGGCGGCGCATCGATCCAGCGCCCGCCTGACTTGAGGACATGGACGATCCCGCTGATCACCCGGCGGTCATCAACACGCGGTTTGCCACGCGTGTCCGTCGGCAAATGCGGTGCGATCCGCGCGAATTGCGCATCCGTGAGCCAGAAACGATCCCGATTCATCCGGGCCTCCTCCGGGAAGCCGTGAATCATACAGAGCCAGCGGTGCCAACCTCTTTATGGGTCCGAGCCCTAAAATCAACATAAAGTTGCATTTTAGACTTTAGCGCTATTCTGGCTGCCTCTGCCCCCGTCAGCCCTATTGAGGCCTATCGTCCCTGCCGTACTCTGAGGTTGACGAGAAAATTCGCTTCTCGACATAGGCTTCGAGGTCGGCACGCCGATAAGCGATACGTCGCTTTGAGACCTTGGCCCACGGCGGGCCATCACCTCTCAGCCGCATGGCCTCAAGGGTCTTCACATTGATGCACAGGAATTTGGCAGCGCGCGCCGCCGGCAGCAGGTAATCCACGAAATAACTCCTTGTCATATGGCTTGCTGAAAAACCGCGGTTTGCCGCCGCGGTGAGAGCCATATGCCGGAGGCCAATGGACCTGTCTACGGGCTAATCTATTGAGTTTAATAAGCTTTTATTTGATTCGAGCGGCTGACTAGCTCGACCTAGCGGGTTCCCCCAGATTCTTTATGTCGATTTATGTCAGAGGCTCTGGGACCCATTCCAAAGCATCTGCCTAACGCCCCTTTTACTGCGGCAGAATGACGCAGTCCTATTCTGACCCATCCTTTTCGCCCGTGGCACCAGGACCCAACGCCCCAACGAGGAGCTTTCCGATCTTCTCGCTCTCAGCTTGAAGGTAATCATCGGCAAAGTGGGCATATCGCTTCGTTGTTTCGGTGCTGCGATGGCCGAGCAAGCTCCCGATGACACTCAGCGAGACGCCATTCTGGATCGCAAGCGAAGCGAAGCTATGCCGCAAATCGTGAATACGGACATCGTCAAGCTTGGCAGCTGCTCGGATGCGCTGCCAGGGCCGCTGAAGATCGACGAGGTGTTTGCCATCCCGCCCTCCCACAATCACGTAGGGGTTTCCCTCTAAGCGGGGAACCGAAGCTAGGAGCTCGACCGCGGACTTCGGCAGGGCGATATTTTTTGCGCCCGTCTTGGAGTCAGGCAAGCGCAATCGCGCTCGCTCGAGCTGCACATGGCTCCACTTCAGCGTCAAAACTTCGGAAAGGCGCGCGCCAGTCAGAATTAAGAGTCGGATGGCAGCGATTGCAGAGGGAAGCTCGTGGCCGTTTCGCTCCTGTTCCTCCAAAATGTCGCCCAGCCTTTTGAATTCCTCGGCATTGAGAAAGCGCTCTTTTGGCTCCTCCGCAAACCGAGTCACCCCTATGACCGGATTCGAACCTTTAGGGCGAAAGTCCCACCGCTCTGCAAACTTCATCATGGTTGAGAGCAGGGTCAAAGTCCGATTGGCGGCGCCTGGGCCGCCCCGCACCACAATGCCGCCACCCTGAGCCTTGCTTTGCTCTTTCGGATCTGCCGGTGCGGTCTTGCCCTCCCTAATGGCCGCCTTCAGCGCTTCTACGTCGCCAGACTGAATTTCGCTTACGAGGCGGCGGCCCATTAGCGGCAACACATGGTTGTCGATGTTAGCCTTATCGAGCTTCGCGCTCGAAGCCTTCTTTTTCACGGCGGCGTGCCGTTCCAGATATAGGCTGCAAAGCTTTTCAATCGAAACTTGCGCTTCGGTCTGCTTCTTAGACGGATCGCCACCGCCGGCGATTTCGCCGAGGAGCCTTTTCGCCTCGGCCCGAGCCAAATCAGCCGTCCATGGCGAGCCGTGTGTTCCAATTGTGATCCATCGCTGCTGCCCGTTGACGATGGTCTTAAGCATGTAGGCTTTGCCCTTCGCCCTACACCGAACTCCAAATCCTCGAACCTCCGCATCCCAAACGTCGGTTCCGGGGCTCATCGCGTCAACGATGCGCTTTGTGATCTTGATCGAGCTTCTCTTAGGCACGCAAACCCTCCTCCGGCTACATAAGGGCTACAACGATGCCGAGAACATGCAAGGGCTCTGGGGGCCTTCTGCGCAAAAACTCCGCCTATTATGAGGCAAAATGCCTTTCTAAGGGTCCCTGACGGCGATACATTACAATTCCCAAGCTGAATGTCGTCGGTTCGATCCCGATCGCCCGCTCCAAAAAACCTTTGAACGTCAGACCATTACGACGGTCTACGGCTGATCTAACGTTTCACATGTTCCCCATCGTTCGTTCAGGCCTCGTTCTCCGCTATACGATGCGCAACCCGCGCCTTCGCGATACGGCAGCTCTTCCCAACGGCACTGCGTGAATAATGTACGGTACGGGCCTGCGTGTGGCCAACCGACCCGCGAATCGTTTCCAAATCCGCGCCGGCGTCTTCGGCCCCGGCGTGCGCATCGGCATTCCCGACCGCATCGGGAATGCCGGCCTCGCGGGTAATCACGCGCCAGTCGCTAGCATGGGCGAATTCGGCGTAGGGCCGGCTGCCCGTCTCATCGACGATGAGTGGGGCAATCCCCTGCTCGGCCGGGATCAGGGCCAGCAGAGACATTACGCGGGAAAACTCCTTGAGATCATGCGAGATAGGCGTACCGCGCAATATTGGCATTGGTGGAAATGTCCCATGGCGGACCATAGCCGCGTCCTCATTTTAGGACGGCCCACCCGTATCGCCCGCGCTGCTTCAATATTTGCCAAACTGTGACTGGCGACTTGGCTCGGTCGGGAGCCGAGGTTGCGTCCAGAGCTGCTAGCGTTTGCTTGCGGGCGATGCGGCAGAATCAGCTATTAACGCAACCTAAGCGCTTTAAGGGATCGGCAGCGATTTCGCTTTCCGACAAACAATGAGTATCGCAATGATCCCCAGAGCCAGCGCGACCCAGCCGCCAAGCGAGAAGACGGTTGAATAAGCAATGTCGACGCTTTCTACCAATGCTCCTCCGCCAAATGCAGCGACACCATAGCCGAGTTGATAGATGGCAATTAGAGCACCAAGTATCGTGGCCGGCCGGGCGGAAAACTCTTGGCCAGCGAAGCTCAGGCTAAGCGGCAAGATTGCCGAACAGGCAAAGCCGACAAGCGCAAAGGCAGCGATGCCCGACGCCGTTCCATTCACCCGCGCTGCGAGTTGGAAGGCGAGCGCGAGTAGGAACGGCAACCCAACATAGACCAGCCTTACCGGCAGCCAATGTGTTAGCACCGCGAAGAGGATGCGGCCGAGCGTCAGCATGATCCAGAAGGCGGTTAGGGCGAAAGCCGCATTGTCAGGAGAAACCTGGCGCTCGATTGTAAGATAGAGCGCCGTCCAGTTGCCTGTGAGAGTCTCAACGATACCGTAGAGAAGCACTGCAGTGCCGTAGACCCAAAAGCGCGTCGGTAAGCTTTGCGCCGCGCCCGCTGTAGCATAGGTCATCTGGAACGGCGCGCGTCGCGCGGCGGCCATAAGTAAGACCAGTGACAGGCTGACCATCATGGGCAGCCCCCACCAAGCACCGAGCCAGCTGAAAAGAGTAACGAGAAGCGGGGCAAGTGCCGTGCCGAGACCAAGAAGCGCGTTCAACGTCAGCACTGCCACATCCTGACGCGGTCCCGCGAAGCCCTGTACCAGCGTGTTCAATGCCATGGTCGTGGTGCCGAAGCCGAAGCCGAGCGCCCCGGTAGCAAGGCAAAGGACGACATAAGCCGCTGGGGAGCCCTTCAGGAGCGGGGCTGCTGCGAGGAGCATCATCGAGAGAAGGTTGGCACAGAGCCCGAGCTGTAACACCGCTCGCAAGCCAAGCCGCCTGGCCAGCGAGCCGCCAAGCGCCGCAGTCAAGATCGCCAGCACGACCTGCGGAATGAACATCGCGCCATACTGCGTGCCTGACAGGGCAAAGCCGCCAGGATTGGTGAAGATCGCACTGGCGGCCGGAAACGTTACTAGGGCGAGACCTTGCACGACGCCAATTACGTAGAGCAGGCCTATTTCAAACCGGCTGGCAGTCTGCTGCATTGTTGAACTCATCCAAGGCGTCGCAGCAGTTGTTCGTCCACTCGAAGCGCATTTGCAATAGCGGCAAGCGATGGATTTGACGCATCAATGCTAAATGTCTGCATCCCAGCAGACGGCGAAACTGCGCTAGCGGCGCATAATTCCACTGGTACATACGACGAGGGGTTTGTGTCTCAAGGCCGGCGCGCGCGGCCAAGTGCCCAGAGAGTGGCGCCGCTGACGACCATTAGGGACAGCCAGTTCGCGACCGGGCAATGGCATGTGAAACGATATCGACGACCGCGCCCTGCATTGCCGATCGACGTGCCGACAACCGGCCCCTTCAGAGATCCGATGGCTGCGACGCGCGCTTCGTCACATTGCATTGGTTACGATCGCATCGGAACCTGCCAACCGGCTTGGATTTTTTGGACCTGAATTGGACCTCGTCATATTCGCAGGGACAGCCGGTAGGTGTAGGTGTCGCCCCGGAAAAGACCCTCGACATATTCCAGCATGTCGCCGTCCGCGTCGTAGCTGCGCCGCTTGATCAGAAGACAAGGGACGGGCTGCTCGAAGCCGAAGATGGCGGCCTCCTCCGCTGTCGGAGAAGCGGCCTCGATCGTCTGATCGCAACGCACGAGAGGGGCTCCAAGGGCGGCCAGGGCCGCGTAGACCGAGCCCGAGAGATCGCTTTCGGCCAGTTCGGGTACGCGGTCGAGATTATACCAGGCAATCTCACGCGACATGGGGATACCATCGCCAGAGCGGACGCGGACCAGTTTCAGAAAATCGTTATGCGAAGAGCGGCCGAAGATGGAGGCTATCGATCGGCTGCGTACGACCGACCGCTCGAGAATCCGCGAGCTGGGCATTCGGCCAAGCTCGCGCATCTCTTCGGTGAAACCCTTGAGCCGGTCCATGCCGGAATGGACCCGCCGCCCCGGGCCCTGAACGATGGAGCCAAGCCTGCCCTGCGCGCTCAGTAGCCGCTGCCGACGAAGCGCGTTGTAAGCGCGCTGCACGGTGCCACGACTGACGTCGAGACGCTCTGCCAGCTGGCGCTCAGCAGGCAAGGTCGTTCCCGCGGACAAGGTCCCGTCGCCGATGAGCGCCACCAGCTGATCTTCGAGCTGCTGATAAAGGGGCTTGGCCGTATCATTCCGCAGCTCCAGCAGATCCTGAAACAACGGCTTGAGAGTACGCAATTGCAGCTCTGTCTGTGGTTGCATGGATGTGACACAAACCGGGTAGCAGTAGTTGAACGGGGAAATCAAACCTGATGGCCGGGCAATCCATTTTCGTACTGGGCAGCTTCGTCGTCTCTTGCTCGGCGAAGGTCTCCCGCTTTCCCCTGCCAGGAGAGTCGCTCGCGGCCACCAGCGTTACGATCGAAGCTGGCGGCAAAGGCTTCAACCTCGCGGTGATGGCGCGACGGCTGGGCATGGAAGTCACGGGATTGTTGGCCACCGGCGACGATCTCGCCGCGCAATTTGCCGGCCCAGCGCTTGCGCGTGCCGATTTGCCGCAAAGCATGCTGGTCCGACTGTCTGGGCCGACCGGTGCGGGCATCGGCTTTACAGATGCCCAGGGTGAAACCTCGCTGGCCGTCGCCGGCGGCGCAAACCTTGCTCTGTCGGCCGCCGATGTACGTTCCCGCGCCAACGCGATTCGAGGCGCAGCCATCGTGTTGGCGCAGTTCGAAGCGTCCGCGCCTGCGGTCGAGGAAAGCTTTGCGTTGGCACGCCGCGCCGGTGTCCCGACCCTGCTCAATCCCTCTCCGTTCAGGGAGCTGACGCCCAAGCTGATGCGCGACACCAGCATGCTCATCATCAACGAGACGGAGGCAAGGGAGCTGGCCAGAATGATCAATGCCGATCCGTCGGCTGTCGATTTCCCCGACCGATTCTTGAGCGAGCTGTCGCCAGCGGTTCGCGCATTGGGACCGGAGGGGATCATTTTGACTCGCGGACCCGCCGGTGCGATCGCCTCGTTTCGAGACGCCACCTTCGTACAACCGGGTTTCTCCGTCGATGTCGTCGATACACTTGGAGCAGGGGATGCCTTTGCCGGAACGCTCGCCGTCCGGCTGGCCCAGCAGGTTTCGTTCGACCAAGCGATGCGAGATGCCGCAGCGGCAGGAGCGCTCACGACCAGGCATCACGGCGTTTTCGACGCTTTGCCGAGTACGGATGAGATCAAGAAAATGACGGCGCGGGGCGTCTGAAACAGCAGTAAGGCCCCGGTTCTTTTTGGATCGATTTTGGACTTTCCGAAAACGATCCAAACTGCTAGCGTCCTGACGGTGCGGCTGCCGGCCGCACATCAGCGCGGCAGGAGAACCGCCATGGCGGAACCCTCTTTCGAGACGGTCATGACGGCCATTGCTCAGCTCCTTTCTGGCGCGCTGGACGATGCTCAAATGCCGGCCGCAGCGGCGGCACTGAGTCAGCTGTTTGATGGATCCAAAGTCGGCCTGTGCATGCTCGATCCCTGTGAGCAAGATCGAAACAGCCGCGCTTCCGATGAGGGCAATTATCGTTTGGCTATTTCCGACGGTCTTGCAGCGGATTTTGTCGCCATGGGCGAAGCGCTTCGCAGCCTGTCGCCCGGCACAACCGGCCGCAGCGTCGAGCTCCGCAGTTATGCGAACACGTCGCGACCGTTGCTGGATAAGACGCAGCCTCAGACCTTCTATCCCGGGACGGAACACCGCCTTGCGGAGCAAGGCGAGCCGATCGGTCTTTCTGTCGCGGGAAGAGAATCCGATCGAGAAAGCTTCGATGCTGCGGAAGCCTCCCTGCTGCGGAAGCTCGCCCCCGTTCTCCGCCGCGTCGTCGATATCAGGCGTCAGCTCGGCAAGATCGCGATCCAGCGAGACGAGGCACGCGACGCGCTTGATGCACTGGAGCCCGGTATTGCCATTGTGGACCAGGATCTGCGGATCATTCATGCCAATGTCGGCGCCGACGAGATCCTGGCCGAGCCGGATGGAGCGATCACTTTGCGACAGGGCCGTCTCTGCGCGCGCCACAGTGCCGATCAGCGGCTGCTGAAGCGCCGTGTTGACGAGGCGTTGCAAAGCATCGGCGATCCGCTGGCGCCCTTCCCGACTAGCCTGATCCTGCGCGGTAGCGAGCGATCTCATTCAGTCTCCGCCTGCATCATGCCTGCAGCTCCGTCCTCTGCGGGAATCCATCGCAAGATCATGCTCGCTCTGCGGCGGCTCGACCTATCGACCGACATGACCGCATGTGCCCGCCAAATGTTCGACCTTACCGATACAGAGGCAAAATTTGCCTCTGCCCTCGCAGGCGGCTTATCGCTCGCCGAGGCTGCAGTGGCCCAAGGTGTTAGAATCTCAACGGCGCGGACCCACCTTGCGCGCATCTTTCAGAAGACCGATACGCGGCAGCAAAGCCAGCTCGTCTCATTGCTGCGCAGCGCTGCCCTGCCTCTGCGCCAGCGATTTGCCATCAGCGAATAAGCCCATCTCGGCCCCGTTGCTGAAAGCCATTAAGCCTAATTTAGCTACAAATGGCATCATCCAAATGATGGACGAGTGCCGCGTCTCGGTTCAGCGCGCGCGATTAAGGAGAAAAATCCGCGCCACTGTAATTCACCTAGCCGCCTCGACCTAAAGCATTGCCGTCGATCATCGTGAGCCGTCTGACGCAAAGGCCCTGGATCAACGCACCAAACCTGAATCGAAAAAAGCTTCATAGATCAAAAAACGCGCCGTCCACGACGACCATTTCGCAGTTTTCATTATTCGAATACTTTGATATTTTCCTATGTGCTAGAATGACGTACTGTCGATGATTAATTAACTTGATAATTAAACTGTCTACTTTCGAGCGTGACCGTTGCCTCTGTCAGCGGCTTCTTCTCCAGCTGCAGGTTCAGGATCGCGCGGGAGAGCGACGGAAGCATCGAATTGGTGATGATGTTGTCGATCATGCGGCCGCCCGAATCCGGGTCGTTACACTGCCCGACGATATGCTCGACTACCGCATCGTCAAAGACGAAGCTCGCCTTGTGGTTTTCGGCCAGGCGCTTGCCGATGCGCCCGAGCTGGAGCCGCACGATCCCGGCCAGCATGTCCGACGACAGGGGATAATAGGGTATCGTGACGAGCCGCCCGATCAGCGCCGGCGGAAAGACCTTGAGCAGCGCGGGCCTCAGGCTCACGGCCATCACCTCGGGATCGGGCTTGGCCGTGCCGTTGGCCGACAGGCTCATGATCTCGTCGGTGCCGACGTTCGAAGTCAGAATGATCAGCGTGTTCTTGAAGTCGATGCGCCGGCCGGTGCCGTCTTCCATCGTGCCCTTGTCGAACACTTGGAAGAACAGCTCGTGTACGTCGGGATGCGCCTTCTCGACCTCGTCGAGCAACACCACCGAGTAAGGCTTGCGCCTGACAGCCTCCGTCAATCGCCCGCCCTCGCCATAGCCGACATAGCCGGGAGGCGCGCCCTTCAGCGTGGAGACGGTGTGCGCCTCCTGGAACTCGCTCATATTGATGGTGATGACATTCTGCTCGCCGCCATAGAGCGCCTCGGCTAGCGCCAGCGCCGTCTCGGTCTTGCCGACGCCCGAGGGGCCGCAGAGCATGAACACACCGATCGGCTTGTTGGGATTGTCCAGCCTTGCGCGGTTGGTCTCGATGCGCTTGGCGATCATGCCGATGCCGTGCCCCTGCCCAACGACGCGCCGGTTCAGCGTCTCGGCAAGGTTGAGCACGGTCTCGATCTCGTCCTTGACCATCCGGCCGACTGGGATGCCGGTCCAGTCCGATACGACCGAGGCCACCGACTGCTCGTCGACATGGGCGTAGATCATGCGGGCGGCTGGATCGATCTCGCTGAGTGCCGCGAAGCGGGCGTTGAGCGTCGCGCGGGCTTCCTCCGCGTCGGTCTGGGCCCCGCCAGCGAAAGGAACGCCCTCCTCTGGCGGCGCTGCTTCCACACCGCTGTCGTCGCCTGCCGCCTGTTGCGCGACGCTCGCCTTCGGATCGGCACCCGGCGCCTTTTCACCGAGCTTGGCCCGCAGCGCCTTGATCTCCTCGACAATGGCGAGTTCGCTGGCCCATTCCGCTTCGAGTGCCGCCAGCTTCTGCTGCTTCTCCGCGACCTCGCCTGCGATCTCAGCGAGCCGCTTGGCGCTGTCGGTGCCGAGATCGGCGTCCGAGGTCAGCGCCGCCTGTTCCTGCTCCAGCGACGAGATCACGACGCGGGCGTCCTCGATCGCGGCCGGGGTCGCGCTCTGGCTGATCGCGACCCGCGCGCATGCGGTATCGAGCAGGCTCACCGCCTTGTCGGGCAGTTGGCGCGCCGGGATATAGCGATGCGAAAGATGCACCGCCGCGACGATGGCCGCATCCGAGATGCGGACCTTGTGGTGCTTCTCCATCGGGCCGATCAGGCCGCGCAGCATGGTGCAGCAGCGCGCGACGTCGGGCTCGTCAACCTGCACTGGCTGGAAGCGCCGGGTTAGCGCCGGGTCCTTCTCGAAATATTGCCGGTATTCCGACCATGTCGTCGCGGCGATGGTCCTGAGAGTGCCGCGCGCCAGCGCAGGCTTGAGCAGATTGGCAGCATCGCCCGTGCCCGCCTGCCCGCCGGCGCCGATCAGCGTATGCGCCTCGTCGATGAACAGGATCACCGGCGTTGGCGAGGACTGCACCTCGTCGATGACCGAGCGCAGCCGCTGCTCGAACTCGCCCTTCATCGAGGCGCCGGCCTGCATCAGGCCGATGTCGAGCGCGCAGACGCGCACGCCCCTGAGCGGCGGCGGCACGTCGCCGGATGCGACGCGCTGGGCGAACCCTTCCGCTATTGCGGTCTTGCCGACGCCGGCCTCGCCGGTGAGGATCGGGTTGTTCTGGCGCCGGCGCATCAGCACGTCGATGACCTGCCGGATCTCGTCGTCGCGGCCGAGGATCGGATCCATGCCGCCCTCGCGCGCTTTGGCGGTGAGATCCTGTGAGAAGCGGTCGAGCGCTGTCGTGCCTTTTGCCCCCTCAGCCTGATCTGCGCCGGGCGTACCAGCGGCGCGCAGGCCTGAGCCATCCATCGGCCGAAGATTTTCCTCCTGCGACGCCTCCCAGATCTTGCCGTAGGCCGCCGCCAGTTCCTCGACCGGGATCTTTGCGAACTCTTTCGACAGGGCCGTCAGCGCGCGACGCAACTCGGTCGATTTCAAGGCCGCGACGAGCAGATGGCCAGTCCTGATCTGGGTCTCGCCGAAGAACAGCGTCGCGTAGTGCCAGCCACGGTCGAGGATATCGACGATGTGGTTGGCGATGCCGGGCATCTCCGTTTCATTGCGGCGAAAGCCCTCGACGACGGCGCCGAGGTCCATCAGCAACCTGGCCCGATCGAGCTTGTAGTGGTCCGCCGTCAGCGTCATGTCGTTGACGCTGCCTTGGAAGATCTGGACCAGCCAATGAGCGAGCTCGACATTGCGGTTGCCCGCGCCCTTGGCGTGCCGCAACGCTTGCAGGAAGGTGTCGTAGCCCACCCGGTTGAGCTTGCCGGTAACGGCTTCGAGGCTGATATCGGCCATGGTCGTACCCTCTATGTCGATCTCAGCCGACGCGGCTGCGCTTCAGGCGCATGCGCTCGGCGGGGTGGAAACGGGCATCGCGGCGCAACGCGCCTTCTTCCTGCGTCCAGTTCGGCGCCATCCAGCTCGTCCAGCCGAGGCGGCCGCTCTGGCCCAGCCGGACCGGCTTCACCTCGCCGACCGGCAAGGCGAGCTCGACATCCCATTCGAACTGCTCGCCGAGATGCAGGAACACCGCGTCCGCCAGCTTCTCGCAGCGATCGCCTTGCGGGAGGAAGCGCTCGAACTGCTCCAGGTCGCGCGCGACGATCTTGACCCGGAACTTGTCTTCGACGCTGTAGACGCTGGCGCCCAGCAGTGCGTCCGCGCCGAGGGTACAATGGGCGCCTCCGAGCCGTGTCCGGTCGGCCTCGTCGAAGACAAGGCGCATGCCGAGGAACTGTTCGATCTCCACATCGGCCTTGAACAGACCCGCGAGGAACCGCTGCAGACGCGACGCCGACTTGGCCTGGGCTCCCAGCAGGCCGGCATGGGCGAGCTTCTCGGCATCGGGAACGCTGTCGCGGTCGAGATAGGGCTTCGAGCCCACTCCGATCATGCTGCCGATATAGGCGGCGAAGCGGTCGAGATCGGGCCGGTCATGCTGCGCGACCGGCCGTGCATCCGCCCATGCGCGATAGAACAGCTGCAGGAAGCGATGGTTCAGGATGTCCAGGAAGCGCGGAAAGGCATCGTCGCGTGCCAGTTGCCAGTGATAGCTCTCTTCCGTCGTCGCCAGCGGCAAAGCGCCTTGCGGGCCCAGCAGGCCGAGGAACTTGACGAACAGCCGCAGGCGCCCCTGCAGATCGCGATCCGCGTCGGAGATCGTCGAGGCGGGAAAGTCAAGAAAGGCCTGTTCGCCCAGCGCGACATAGTCCTCCCGCTTGGTCGCGACCTCGCCGATGCGCGGCCGGTCGCGAAAGCTGCGTTCGAGCCGTCGCAGCACCGCATAGAAATCGAAGCGCCAGGGCTCGTCTTCCAGCCGCGCCTGATAGCTCGGCGCCTTCTCCGCCGCGAGGGGGGCGTCGTCCGTCACAGGATGCGCCTCGATCCGGCGCGTGGCGGGAAGCGCATCACCTCGCCTCGTTCCACGGTGCGGATCACGGTCTGGGTGAAATGGTTCATCGCGGCATATTCGGCGAAGAACCGGTCCAGCACGGCGCCGAGCAGGAAGACGCCCGAGCCCTCGAACGCCTTTTCGTCGAGCAGCACGGTGATCTCGAGCCCGCGTGCCGCACCCGTCCCCGCCCGCTGCGGAAAGCGGCGTACGACGGCGCGGCTGTCGACACTCTTGATGCCGCGAATGCGGCGCTCGGTCGCGCTGTCGGCAAGATCGGCAAAAAGCGACAGCAGCTCCCGCAGTGCCTCGCCGTTCTGCCCGGCCCCGCGCTGAACCAGCCCGAGCTGGTTGAGGCTGAGGAGGTTGATCAGCCGCCACGTCACCACGCCGGTCGAGGCGGTCTCGGCCCGCAGCCTGAGCTGCGAGACGATCGGCTCCCGCGGCGGCGTCGGTCCGGCGAGACAGGCAACATCGAGCGAGACGTTGTCGATCAGACGGAAATCCGCGCCCCCCACCCCCGTCGGCAGATGCTCGGTCAGATGCCGGTTGGAACACAGCGCCTTGACGCTCAGCTCCGCGACCGAAGTGCTGTCGGCCATGCCGGCCGGCTCCACTAGCGAGATGAACATCTCGGTGCCGGTGTAGTCGGACGAGCGCCCCTGGCGCCGCTCGGCCGAGGAGCGCCGCCGCGGCAGGCGCCGTTGCGTGTAGTGCAGTCCATGCACCGGAGACGCGCCCTCGGGCGACGAATAGAGCGGATGCACGGGCTGCTTCTCGCGCCCCCCAGCGTAATGCGCATAGACCGAGACGATGCTGTGCGGCTCGTAGTCGAGCGCGCGGCTGCGGTCCGGCACCACATGAAACTCGTGCTGGTTCGTCCTGACCGGGATGCGGTCGACGCTCTTTTCGAAGAGATTGACCGCAGGCGCGGCATAGAGCGCGAACATCTCCTTGCGGACCGCGCCCGGCAGACGCGCGTTGACCTCGTCGAAGACGAAGATGATGTCGACGGTCTTGGCATCGAGCCGCGGCATGATCCGGCCGAGCCCGTTCAGCCGGAAGCCGAGAAACTTGCGCGGAAACCAGAACAATTCGCGCAGAAGTTCGAAGCCCCGGAAGACGCGCGTATCGGCCGGCAGCAGCGCCTCGTCCTCCTCGAACCCGAGCTGCTCGAGGGAAGCTCCCTCGGCTGGGATGACCACAGGGTCGCCGAACTCGTCGAGATGACGGAAATGGATGCCGATGCAGTTCGCGAAGAGCTGCTCGTAGAGCGCGACAGAGTCTGCCTCCGCACCCAGCAGATGGAACGACAGCGACTTCGCCCGGCAGCCGGCGAACCAGCTTGCCGGGTTCTTCAGGGCCAGCGCGCCGGTCGGCTCCTGCTCTGCATCGGGCATCATCCGGTGCGTCAAGGTGAGCTTTAGTCCGGACAGAGCCCGCGCACCGGTCTTGAGCCCGAGCGCCTGCAGCGGTCCGGGCGCCGGAATATACTCGGCCGCGACGATCTCGAACGGCCACAGGGTGACGTCGGCCACCAGCCGGTACCGGCATGCGACGCGGCGCTCACGTTCCAGATAGGTCGCGTCGAGATAGGATCCGCGCGGGATCATCACCCCCTCCCGCAGGCCAGGATCGGAATAGGGCGGCGCGAACCCGGCCAGCAGCGCCGAGGGTGTGGGCGCAAGATAGTTCGGCAGCAGCTGTTCGAGCAGATTGTTCGTGAATTCGGGAAACTCGTGCTTCAGCTTGAGCTGCACCCGCGCGGCGAGGAATGCGGCGCCCTCCAACAGGCCGCCGACCATCGGGTCCATGCGCTCGCCAACCAAGCCGCCGAGCCGTTCGGCGATGCCCGGATACTCCTCGGCGAATTCCTTGCTGTGCTCGGTGAAGAGCCGAAGTTCCTGGTTGTAGAGGTCGAGAAACTCCTGGTTCATCGTGGTGCGCCCTAGCCCTTGATCGCGATCTTGCCGGTGTCGAGTTCCAGATCGGCGATGAACTGCACGGGCACGTTCAGCGGCTCGCAATTGAGCTCGGCACGGACGACGAAGCGCACCTTCAGATCGGCCGGGTCGAGGCTCTGGTCTCGTTCGACCGCGATCGACTTGCGGATCAGGCGCGGCTCGTAGCCGACGAGCACCTCCGCCAGATCGTCCCGGATCTGATCGACGCGATGCTCGTCGATCGACAGACGGGTCATGTCCGGGAAGCCGTGATTGAGGATGGAGCGGCGCACCTGATCCAGCCCCGAAAGATCCAGCGTCGAGCCGAGATTGATCGTGTTCACTAATGCGTCGAGATCGATCGCGATCTCGCGCCTGAGCTTCGGCTCGGTGATCGCGGAACGGGGCGCCGCACGCCGCTGCGCGATAATGCGTTCGCCGCCCTCGTCCCGGAGGTCCAGGGCGGTCGCGGAGTCCTTTTGCAGATGCGCCTCCCGAAACGCGAACATCAAGGGAGGTCGCAGCCGCTTCTTGGAAATCGGATCGGCCATGGACACCGTCGCCGGAGCGAGAGATCGCGATGGCGGCCCGATCCTCAGAAGAGATCGCGGCCGCCGTCCCGCTTGGGCTTACTTCTTGCGGGCCTTGAGGTCCCAGGTCATCGTCACCGGAGCTTCGAGCGAACCATCGGCCTTCTGCGACTTGTACTCGTATTTAATCTTGGCGAAGTTCAGCGAAAACTGGTCGGTCGGGATGCTGGAACCACCGGCCGCATCACCCGACTGGTAGCTCGAGACCAGCAGATCCTCCAGCGTCACCACGTAGAAGTCCTGCTGGGTTTCGCCCTGCTTGCGGACATAGAGAGTGGCCTTGGTGATGTGCTTGCCGCTCGCGCAGGACTGGGCGAGATTTCCCGAGGCCTTGCTGACCGAGGCGGTGAAGTGGATGTCCTGAAAGCTCGCAACGCCGGCGCCGCCGCCCATATTCGAGCCGTGGGAGCCGCTGTTCGTCAGGCCCCAGGAAAAGGACGCGACCTCAATCGTGCTGGGGTGCTTGGAATCCTTGCTTTCGCCCTTGATGCCGTCGATCTCGAGCAGGAAGTCGCTAGCCATGATGGCCTCCGTTTTCAGGTAGAGGGATGAACCCGCGGTCGCAGGCGGGTTGTGGGCACGATTGTCCCGTCACGCCGGCTCGGTTGGCCGGCGTGTCGCACTCGTTGGATCGTCGCCATCACATGAAGGTCAGGCGGCGGTTACTGCTTGGGAGCGGGCAGACGCGAAACCAGGCTCAGGCCGATATCCATGCCTTCGAGCTGGAAGTGCGGCCGCAGATAAAACTTGGCCGAGTAGTAGCCGGGGTTCTCCTCGTCCTCGAACACGTCGATGCGCGCATCCGAGAGCGGGCGACGGGCCTTCGTCTCCTCGCTGGAGTTGACCGGATCGCCGTCAACATAATCGGTGATCCACTCCTGCAGCCAGCGGCGCAGCGGCTCCTTTTCCTTGTAGGAGCCGACCTTATCGCGGACCATGCACTTCAGATAATGCGCGAAGCGCGACACCGCGAACATGTAGGGCAGCCGCGACGACAGGTTGTCGGAGGCGGTCGCCGCCACGCCGTCCGGCCCCGAAAAGGCCTTGGGCTTGTATAGCGACTGGGCGCCTATGAAGGCGGCCTTGTCGGTGTTCTTGCGGTGGATGAGCGGGATCAAGCCGGATTTGGCCAGTTCCGCCTCGCGCCGGTCGCTGATCGCGATCTCCGTCGGGCATTTCAGGTCGATGCCGCCATCGTCGGTCGGGAAGGTGTGTGTCGGCAGGTTCAAAACCTCGCCACCCGACTGGACGCCGCGGATACGGGTGCACCAGCCATATTCCTTGAAGGCGCGGTTGATGTTGACGGCCATCGCATACGCCGCATTCATCCAGGCGTAGTTCT
Organism: Allobosea sp. P5_A5; assembly: GCF_056400625.1. Lineage (NCBI taxonomy): Bacteria > Pseudomonadati > Pseudomonadota > Alphaproteobacteria > Hyphomicrobiales > Alloboseaceae > Allobosea > Allobosea sp. P5_A5. The sequence goes on along the minus strand of NZ_JBFUKY010000012.1, from coordinate 105,243 downwards.
CGCCCTTGTGGCCGTCGGTGTCCTCCTCGAAGGCAAACTCTTCGACGGGCTCCGACTTCGCGCCATAGGGCACGCGAGACAGAACGCGCGGCAGGCACAAGCCGACATAGCGGGAGTCGGCGGCGTCGCGCAGGCCCTTCCAGGCCGCGTAGTCCGGCGTGTCGAAGACCTTGCCGAGATCGCGCGGGTTGGAGAGTTCCGTCCAAGTGTCCATCCCCATTAGATTGGGGTCGGCACCGGCGAAGAAGGGTGCGTGGGCGGCGGCGGCCACCTTGGAGAGGTCGCGCAGCAACTGCACGTCCGTCGCCGTGTGGCTGAAGTGATAGTCGCCGACCAGGCAGCCGAAGGGCTGGCCTCCGAGCTGACCAAACTCCTGCTCATAGACCTGCTTGAACAGCGGGCTCTGGTCCCAGCGCGCGCCAGGATAGGTCTTGAGGTTCCTGTAGAGCTCAGTCTTCGAGACGTTCATCACCTTGATCTTCAGCTGCGAGTCCGTCTCGGAGTTGAAGACCAGGTAGTTGAGGCCGCGCCAGGCGCTCTCCAGCTTCTGGTACTCGGGCGCATGCAGCACCGCGTTGATCTGCTCGGTGAGCTTGGCGTCGAGCCTGGCGATCATCTCCTCGATCGTGTCGATGACGTCGCCCTTGATCACGGTCGAGTCCGCCAGCGCCTGGCCGACCAGGGTCGCCACCGCATTCTCGACTTCCGTCGCGGCGCGCTCCGTCTTGGGTTTGAAGCTCTGCTTCAGGATCGCCGAGAAATCGTCGATCTCGCGCGTCTCGACTGCCGCCCCGCCGGGCTGTTGGGTTTGTGCTTCCGCTGCCATTGGCGCCTCGCTCGCTTGCCATCAACCGGCCCGGGAACCCGGACCGGCCGCCCTGCCCTCAGTTCTGCGTCTTGTCTTCCGGGCCCTTGCCGAGCCTGTCCTGCAGCGTCGCCATGAGCTGCGGATCGGCGAGCAGCGCCTTGATCTGGTCGCTCGCAGCCATTTTGCCGTCCATGTAGCGCAGCAGGTTAGCGAGCTGTTCGCGCGCCTCCAGCAGTTTCGCCGTCGCCGGAATCTGGCGTGCGATCGCGGCGGGGTTGAAGTCCTCGTATTTCGAGAATTTCAGCGACACCGAGAGCTTCTCGCTCTCGTCCTGCCCGAGTTTGTTGGGCACGTTGAAGTTCACGGCAGGCTCGATCGCCGACAGGCGCTGATCGAAATTGTCCATGTCGAAGTCGAGGAACTTGCGTTGGGAAATGTCCGACTTCTCAACCGCGGAGGCGTTGCCGGAGAGATCGGCCAGCACGCCCATCACGAAGGGAAGCTCGACCTTCTGCTCAGCGTTGTAGGGATCCTCATACGTGATGTGCACCCGCGGCGGCCTGTTGCGGCGAATGAACTTTTGCCCCGAATCTCCGGCCATCGAGATGTCCTCCGCATTCGCGTCACGCTGACCTAGCGCAACTTTTCAGTATGACTTGAGCCTTCCTCGATTGGTCTCGCCGAAGCGGCGAAAGGTTCAATCGAAGCGCGAACAAAATTAGCCGCCTGCCTCCGGCAACGGAGCGACGTCTGGCAGGATGTTGCCGAGCAGCGACATGAAATCCTGCTGCGCCAGCGCACAGGCCTTGTCCATCAGCAGCGGCGTCGGATGCGACGGCTCGGCCTGGCGGTAGAATCCCGCGACGGCTTTCATCGCGGCGACGGCTTCGGAGCGGCTGGCGATCAGGATGGCGGCGGAGGCAGCGCCCGCGACGTCGGCAGCGGACGGGACTTCCGCAGCCGCATCCTCATCGTTGACGAGCGCGCCTTCATCGGCGTCGCCCTCGGTCTCATAGGCATCCGTCGCGTTGCCGTCATAGCCATCCGGGACCGGCAACCGTGCCAGCGGCAGGCGGAAGCGGCGGACATCGCCGATCTCCATCACTGCGCTGTCAATGTGCTCGGGAAACATGATCTGGATGACCTCGATCAACGATTTGCCGATGAGCTGCTGCGCCTGCCCGATGAGCAGCACAGCCGGGCTCGAAGGCTCTGTTCTGGAAAAGTAGCCGAGGCAGGCGGCCAGCGTATCCTTCACTTGGAGGATGCTCGAAAGGCGGCCCGGATCGAAGGTCGCCGGGCTTGCTGCCGGCCTCTGCGCGTCGGTCGCTCCCGGCGCGACTCCGGATGCCTGATGCCCCGGAACGCGCCGTGCGACCGCGGCGTCGAGGAAGGCGGCAATCTGATCTAGCAGCGCCGCCAGGCGCGGAAAATCGAGCGGATGATGGGCACCGACCTTCTCGAGCCAGATCGCGCAGATGCGGGCGAGCGCATCGCGCGCCGCATCGATCCGGCCGAGAATCGTCGAGAGGTCGTCGATCTCCGTCTCGGTGAGCGCGGCCTGGATTGTGCTGGCGTCGGGATGCTGCTCGCCGTCGACCAGCTTGGTCTCGCCGCTCGCCACCAGCTGGCTTCGGAAGACGAAGGGCCCGATGCGGCGGCTGACGAAGAGCGGCGCGTGCTGCAGCGGCAGAACCACCGTCGCCAGTTCGTCCAGACCCTGGAGGGCGACCTCCCGCATGACGAAATCGCCGTCGATCGGCCGCGGATACATCGCCTCCCAATGCTCGGTGAGGAGGTCGGCCATGGCTGAAAGGCAGGCGGCGAAGCCGGCAATGTCGCGATTGAGGATCGAAAGCTTCGCGGCAGGCATGAAAAGGCGCAGGTCGCGCGTCTGCGCCATCAGCTTGCCGAGGTCAGAAAAGGCGGCGGGAAACTCGATGCTGGTGCGGTCGAACGCGACCTGCCGTCCTTCGTCGTCGCGGCGGAAATACGACGTCGGCAGCGCGACCTCCAGCCGCGCCGCGACATTCATGAAATCGTTGTCGTCTTCGAGATCCGCGCCGCACGGATCGTCCCCGGACAAGGGCTTCGACAGTTCGGCGAAATTCAGTGCGGCCATCCAGCCCCCCGCTCATGAAGCTGGCGGACCGCGCCGAGGCCGGCCCGCCCGCGGATTTGCAATCGAAGGCTCAATTGGCCGGACGCAGCCGCGTCTCGACGCGCCGGTTGTCGCCGGAAAGCGGGTCCGCCACGAGCGGCTGCGCCTGGCCGTAGCCCTTGGCGACGAGGTGGCGGGTGCTCACGCCCTTGTCGCTCAGATAGCGCACCACGGCCTGGGCGCGTCGCTGCGACAGGCTGAGATTGTAGTTGGCGGAGCCGGCGGCGTCGGTATGCCCCTCGACCATGAAGGTCTGGGCAGAGAGTTGGGGGGTCTTCAGCGCCCTGGCGAACTGGTCGAGGTTGAGCTTCGCCTCTGGCTCGAGAATGTCGGAATTGTATTTGAACTTGACGACGAGATCGAAGGCGCTCGGCGGCTTGGCGACCTCGACCGCATGGCCTGCCTTGGCGCATTCCGCCTCGGTGCCGACACAGAGGCCGCGGGTCACCGGCTTGGGAATGCCCGCCTCGAAATGCTTGACGATGTCGTCGGCATTGTAGGTCTGCGCCGCAACCTGTGCGGCGGTGAGAACCATCGCGGCGCCCAAAGCGACGAATGCGATAAGTCCGGCTTGCTTGCGCATGGGAAACCTCCCGTTGAGTGGCGCCAAAAGGCGGATGAAATCGAAGGAGCTCACGATGACTCTCTGCATTAGTCGCGTCAAGTATAAATTAGGTTCATATGAACGGAGTATTTATTGATGGCTGCCTCACTCAGGCAAGACCAAAGAATTGCATCATTCAAAACGCCTGCGGGTGAAGACGAATTCTCGTTGATAAAATTCGAAGCCGACGAACCTCTGAGCGATCTTTTTACCTACCAGGTCGAAGCTCTGAGTAATACAGAGAACGCCGACCTACAAAACATCATGAGCGAAAAATGCTCGATCAAATTCACGCTGAAGGACAGGTCGCAACGTGTCCTCAACGGGACTCTCGTCGATGCGCAGTGGCTCGGTCAGCAGGAAGACCTCCACATCTACCGCTTCACCCTGCGACCCTGGCTCTGGCTGCTCTCGCAGCGGGCAGACTGCCGCATCTTCAAGAACAAAACCGCGATCGAGATCATCAAGGTGATCTTCGGCAAGGAGGGCTCGGCAAGCTTCGAGGACAGGACCAGCGAGGCGCTGCAGCCGATCGATTATTGCGTCCAGTACCGCGAGACCGACCTCGATTTCGTGCTGCGGCTGATGGAGCAGTACGGCATCTATTATTATTTCAAGCACAGCGACGGCGACCACAAGCTGGTGCTCTGCGACTCCCGCTCGAGCCACGACACGGTCACGGCCAGCGCCGAGCCGAGCTTCACGGGCGACAGCTCAATCTTCGCCTTCGTTCCGCAAGGGGGCCGCTTCCCGCGCTCGCAGGTCGAACACCTGACGCAATGGTCGACGATCCGGCGGCTACGGACCGGCAAGTTCGAACTCAAGGACTATGATTTCGAGAAGTCGGAATCGGACCTGACCGCCCGCGCCGAAGAAGGGTTTCCTAAAGCCAAGTCCTACGAGGCCTACGACTACCCCGCGAGCTACACTAAGCGAGACCAGGGCGAGCATTTCGCCCGCGTGATGGCGCAGGCGGAACAGGCTCGCGACGATCGTCGCTATGCCGCGGGCGAGGCGCCGGGCCTCTATGCCGGCGCCTTGATGAAGCTGGGCGAGCACCCTTCAAGCGCTGAGAATGCCGAGTATCTCGTGGTGCGCGCCACCCACGCTTACGGCGTCCAGAACTATCGCTCCTCGTCGCGGCAGGACGAGGCGATCTATCACGGCAGCTACGAGCTTCAGAAGACGGAGCGGCGGTTCCGGGCACCTCTCGTCACGACCCGCCCGCTGATTTACGGACCACACACCGCCAAGGTCGTCGGCGAAAAGAACGAAGGGCAGGAAGGCGATATCGACGTCGACGAATACGGTCGGGTCTGGCTGCGGTTTCACTGGGACCGGGAGAGCGGCTCGACCTCCTGCCGCACCCGCGTCGCCCAGATGTGGGCCGGCAAGAACTGGGGGGGCCAGATCATCCCCCGCATCGGCCAGGAGGTGATCGTCGAATATATCGAGGGCAATCCTGATCTGCCGCTGGTCGTTGGCGCGGTCGTCAACGACCAGCACAAGCCGCCCTACGAACTGCCGGCCAACAAGACCCAATCCGGACTGAAATCGGAATCCACCGACGGCATCGGTTTCCCGGACACCTATAACGAGATCAGCTTCGAGGACAAAAAGGACAATGAGGTGCTTGGCCTGCGCGCCGAGAAAGACCACAAAATCGTCGTCAACAACATCGAGACTCGTGAAATCGGCCCGAATTATCGAGACGGCGGCTATTCGCGCAAGACGACGCTGAAGATGGGCGACGACAAGCTCGACGTGCAGAACGGCAAGCTCGATATTGAGGCGCTGACCGAGATCAATCTGAAGGTCGGCCTGACCGAGATCAGAATGACGCCGGCGAGCATCGAAATCTCCTCGCCGAGCATCACGATCAAGAGCATCGGCATGACCCAGGTCGGCAGCGACGGCATGGTGGTCGTCAAGGCGCCGATGGTGACGATCAACTAGAGCTGTTGCCCAGCGAGGCGGGCCTCGGTTCGCATCGCGAGATGAGCTGAAAAAAGAGTCGGAGCATCCGCGGTGGGAAAACTGCGGATGGCTCCGGTGCCTGTCAGGACGGTCCCGGTCATCATGTCACGCCTGCGCTTCAGCACCGCCCGCGAGGTGTTCGAAACCTTTCCCGCTCTCCGCAGCGCCGTCACCATGGCGGCGGGGCCCGAGCACCCTTTCGCATTCCTCGACAGGCTGGCGAAGGGCCCTGCTCCGACCGAGGCAGCCGGCTTCTGCGCCTTCCTGCTGCCGCGACGGGAAGCGGTCTGGTGGGCCTTGCAGTCGGTGCGGACGATGCAGCCTCCCGGCACGGCCGATCCAGGCCTCGCGGCGGCGGAAGCCTGGGTGCGCGAGCCCGCCGACCGGACGCGTTTCGAGGCGCTGCGGCTGGCGCAGAACGCGGATCCCGCGCGACCGGGCACCTGGGTCGCCTGGGCGGCCGGCTATTCAGGCGGCAGCATGGTCGAGAGCCATGGCGTGCCCTGCCCGCCCGACCTGACCGCGAAGATGGTGCGCATCGCCCTGCTGAACGCGATCAATCGGCTACCCGCGCGGGACCGGGCCGGTGCGTTGCGCCAATGTGTCGAAGCATGCATTCGTCTGGTCGATGACGATGCCGGCAAAAGCTGAGGCTTCGCCCGAGCAGGGAGCCGGAACGGGACATCCGCCATGCCGTTGACGCTGACGATCGAGAATGAAACCTCCCTGCCCGATGGCGGGCCGCTCAGCGTGACGACCGGGGGCGGCCGCGGCCTCGATATCGGCCGCGACCAGCATCTCGATTGGGCCCTGCCGGACCCGACCCGCGCGGTATCCGGCCGCCATTGCGAGATCCGCTTCCGGGAGGGAGGCTGGTGGCTGCGCGACATCTCCACCAACGGCACTTTCTTAAACGGTGGCGAGCACCGCGTTCAGTCCCCTTATCGCCTGCTGAACGGCGACCGGCTCGAGATCGGCCATTACATCGTCGCCGTCTCGATCGACGAGGAGGCGGCGCAGGACCAGGCGCCAGCGGCCGCGCCGCCATCCCGTGCCAGCGACCCCGAATCGTTGTGGAGCTCGACCGAAGAGGCCGCTCCGCCGATCGCGCGCCGCGACCTGATGCCGCCGAGTCACGCCAAGCCGGTGCATGCGCCCTTTATCGACTGGGCCGCCGATCTCCCGACGCCCGCCGCCTCGTTCGCGGCCGTGCCGGCGGGCCCCGCACCCTGGTCGCCCCCCCAGGCGGATAGCGACTTCGCCTGGGCGCCGCTTCAGCCGAAGCTCGTGCCCGAGGAACCGGCGCCCGCCCCGATCCCGACGCCGCGGCGCCCTGCGGCCGGCGCCGCCCCGGCCGCCAACCCGTGGGACGAGGCGCCGAGCGCGCCTGAGCCGGAATTACCCGGAACCGGAGACGACGAAGCGGGGGTGCCGTCGCCACCCTTCCGGCCCGAGCCCATGCCGCTCCCCGAGCCGCCAGCCGCGCGCACCTCCGCGCCGCCGATCTCGACCGCCGAGTTCATGCAGCGTTTCGCCAAGGGCGCGGGCGTCTCGCCGCAGGCATTGGGCGGACAGGATCCCGGCGCCTTCGCCGAGCAACTCGGCGGACTGATGCGTCTCATCGCGGAGGAGCTGAAAGGCCTGCTCGCCGCGCGCGCCGAGAGCAAGCGCATCGCCCGCAGCACCAACCAGACCATGATCCAGGCGCGGGACAACAATCCGCTGAAATTCTCGCCGACGGTCGATGACGCCCTGCAGCTCATCTTCGGACAGCCACGCAGCGGTTATCTTGACGCCAGGCGCGCCTTCGACGAAAGCTTCCGTGACCTGAAAGCCCACCAGATCAAGACCTATTCGGCCATGCAGCACGCGCTCCAGATGCTGGTGGAGGATCTCGAGCCGCAGGCGATCGCCGAGGGCACGGCCCAGGACGGGGGCCTCAGCGGGTTGATCGGCTCGCGCAAGGCGAAGATGTGGGAGACTTATGTCGCCCGCTGGGACGCGAAGACCGCGCCTTACGAGAACGGCCTGGTCGACGCCTTCATGATCTATTTCGCCGAGTGCTACGACCGCGGCGGGAAGTGACCAGGCCCGCCGTCACGCCCGGGCTTGACCCGGGCATTTCAGGACGCCAAGGCGCCTCCTTCGGCACGCGTCTCCCGAGACGGAGCTTGGTTCCGCCCAAGGATGACACGCCTGTCAGCGCTTCGCCGCCACGGCCGTGATCTCGATCCCGTAACCGGGCGAGGCCAGCTTCGCCTCGACCGTCGCTCGCGCCGGCGCATGACCCGGCGCCACCCACTTGTCCCACACGGCGTTCATTTCGCCGATCTTGGCGATATCGGTAAGGAAGATCTGGACGCTGAGAATGCGCTCCTTGCCGCTGCCGGCCTGCGCCAGCGTATCCTCCAGCAGCGCCAGCACCTCTTCGGTCTGCTCAATCAGGGACCGCCCCGCGGTCTGCTCGGGCACATGGCCGGCCAGAAAGACGATGCCGTTGAAGATGGCGGCGTCGCACCAGCGGGCGGTGAGCCCGACGCGCTCGATGGTCATGGGATGTCCCTCGGATGGCAGGATTGAGCCTGGGGCCTTCGCCTGCGGGACAGGCCGGGTCAAGCCCGCGGCAGAGCCAGGATCGCCCCGATCGCACGGGGCTGAATCTGAAGCGGCCGCTCATCCATCGCGGCCCGGTAATAGCCGAGGATGCTGAGCTGGTCGTGGATCCTTGCCAGCGGCTCCTGCTGGAAGCCGTCTGCACGCTCTTCGAAATTGAGCAGGAGGCCGTGCTCCATCCCCGTGCCACGGATCAGCTCCACCGGCGCGGGCCGGCTGCGCTTCTGCTGTTCGGCGGCAGCAAACGCCACGAGCGCGCCCGCGACCCAGATCCGGTCGAACGCCTCGCCGATATCCGCCGCCGCATCGCCCTGCCCGGCGAGGACGTGCCGGCAGGCCTGGGCGAAGGCCTGGGTCAGGCCATTCGCCTCCGCCGCGGAATCGGCCTTGTTGTAGTTGGCCTGCAGCGGGTCGACATACGCGAAGATCAGCTGGACGTTGCGGGAGGCAGGCCCCATCAGAAGATGCCAAGGCAAGACGCCGCCGATCCTGATCTGCCCAGGCAGGAGATGGGCGGCCTGCTCGCCCCCGGTCGCCCTGAAGAACTGGCGGATCGCGGCGGTGCATGTGACGGCCGGATTGGCGGGAAGGCTGCGGCTGCGACGCGCCGGATCGCGGATCAGCGCCATGTAGCATAGCATCTCGGCGACGCGCTCGTTACGCGCCATGCCATGATTCAGCCCTCGCCGCCGGTCGCTCGAAAAGCGCTGCACGGTCCGGAGCCTGAACTCCTCATCCGCCTGGACTTCCCGATCGGGACTGCTGCGCGACGCCACCGGCTCCTCCGAAAAACGTTACAGATCAGACCATTGCCACGATTTCCCGAATCGGGACCGCATCAACCGCCGATGATGCAGGTCGGCAATCCCATCGCGATCTTGTTAGGCGGGCCCAACGCTTCGAGGATCGTGTCGCCCATCCGGCAGGCCGGCAAATTGTTGATCAGCACCGTCTGCGAGCCGTCGATGACCACGCCGAGGCCGTGCGGGACCGGCGGAGGCACCGGCGTCAGGCAATTGTGGATATCAGCCCCTGCCGATGCACCCGTGATCATCGAGCCCATGCTGGCGGACACGGCGTTCTTGGTCGCGATCTCGGCCGCCAGCGCGGCAGGCGCTCCCGGCGTCCCGGCGGCAGCGAGCGTCGCGGCCTCGGCCACTTGGACGGTAGCGTCGGCAGTCGCCTTCGCCCCCTGGATCGCCGCAGCCGCAGCGGCAGGCACGCCGCGCCACGCCGGCAGGCCTCCGATGATCACCGTAGGGCTGCCCGGCCCCGGCTGCAGGATCGGTGGCAGCGGGTGGATCACGGGGTCGGTGATACGCGCGGCGGGGCCCTTCGGCATGTCGAACTCCACAAGCCGGCGACGGATGCAGCGCGCCGGGGGCGGGCTCGCCATCAGGACTGCCCCGAAAAACTCCTGGCCGCATCCTTCAAGTCAATGATGGCGCCCCGCGTGCGACGGCCTACGATTCGAGCTGGTGACGATGCGGAAAGCCGCGGATAAGTTGCGCCTGCCAGCTTTCGAGTGAGCGAGACCGGGATGTCGTGGTACAGCAAGGTCGTCTGGTCGGAAGGCCTTTTCCTTAGGCCCCATCATTTCCAGCAGAACGACCGCTATCTCGAAAACCAGCTCGAAAGCCGCGTCCGGCACGTCACGCCCTATCCCTGGGGTTTCTCGGTCTTGGAAATCGACCGCGACCTCGCCCAGCAGAGCCGCATCGGCCTGCGCCGCGCCGTCGGCGTCATGCCCGACGGCACGCCCTTCGCGATGCCGGATAACGGCCCGCTGCCGGCGGCGATCGAGGTTCCGGAGAATGCCGCAGGACAGATCGTCTGGCTTTCGCTGCCGCTGGCCGCCGCCAACACCCGCGAGGTCGACGACGCGCAGACCGGCTCGGCCAGTCGGTATCTGCCCGCAACGGAGATGCTGATCGATTCCACCGCCTCCTTGCGAACCGAGGAGGAGATCGACGTCGCCCATCCGCGCCTGGCGCTGGAACTGCGCAAGACCGCCAAGGCCGGCTATGTCGGCCTCGCGCTCGGGCGCATCCTGGAAGTGCGCGACCGCGCCGTTCTGTTCGACGAGAAATTCGCTCCCCCGGTGCTGGTTTGCTCGGCCTACCCGGTCATCGAGGGCTGGCTCGATCGCGTCATCGGCTGGATCGACAACAAGCTGGAGGAGCTCGCCCGCTACGCCGCCGACCCGACCGCTGGCGGCGGGTTGCAGAGCGCTGATTACTTCATGCTCCAGCTCCTCAACCGCACCATTCCGGTGCTGAAGCACATGCGCCGCTCGCGCTTTGTCCATCCCGAGCGACTCTTCGCCGCCTTCCTTGGGCTGGCTGGCGAACTCGCGACCTTCACCACGGCCGAGCGCCGCGCCCACGACTACCCGGCCTACGACCATGACGATTTGGAAAACTGCTTCGCGCCCGTGGTGCGTGACATCCAGGATTTCCTCTCGGCCAATCTCGGCCGCCGCGCGATCCGGCTTGAGATCGTCGAGCGGGCGCAGAACGCCTTCATGTCGACGATCCGCGACCGGAGCTTGGTGCGCAACGCGACGCTGGTGCTGGAAGTCGCCGCACGCCGGCCCTTGACCGAAATCCAGGCGCAGTTCCCGCAACTGTTCAAGATCGGCCCCAACACCAAGATGAACGAGATCGTCCATGCCCATCTGCCGGGCATCAATCTCGTGCACCTGCCGACCCCGCCGCCGCAAATTCGCGCACTGACCGACCATGTCTATTTCTACCTCGATCGCACCTCGCCGCTCTGGCCGGATTTCAGCACCGCGACCTCGATCGGCATGCATTTTTCCGGTGACTGGCCCGATCTCGAACTCGAGCTCTGGGCCGTTCTGGAGGGCCGGCGATGAGCGATCCGGGTTCGCCGTCAGATCCCTTCGGCCGCTCCGAGCGGACGATCATCCGGCCGAACCCTGGCGGGCGCCGCGCGCCCTTGCCTCCCGGCCCCGCGAAGCCGGCCGCGCCGCAGGCTCCCCCGCCCTACCAGCCGCCACAGGTGGCTTCCCCTGGCGTGCCCGGCAACGGCGACGAATGGATGTCGCAACCGTCGCCGATGCCGCAGCGGCCGGCGCCCTCCGCGCCGGTCGGAGGCCAGGCCCTGCCCCGCCGCGACCAGTTGCTGACGCCGAACGCCAACCCGCTGCTGCGCGCCGCTGGCCCCCTTCTGCTGCTGCTCGGGCGCATGCGCGCCAACCTCTCCAACGCGCCCTTCGCCCAGCTCGTCGGCCAAGTGGGCGAAACGATCGAGGCCTTCGAGCAGGAGGTTCGCGCCGCCGGCGTCTCCGCCGAGAAGGCGAACGCCGCGAAATACGTCATCGCCGCCACGGCCGACGACATCGTCCAGAACATTCCCGGCGAGGACCGTCACGTCTGGACCCAATACAGCATGCTCTCGCGCTTCTTCGGCGAGCGCATCGGCGGCGTCCGATTTTTCGAGATGCTCGACAAGGCGAAGGCCGATCCATCGGTCAATTACGACCTGCTGGAGCTGATGCATGCCTGCCTTGCTCTGGGCTTCCAGGGCATCCACCAGACGTCTTCCGGCGGGGCCAACAACCTCCAGATCATCCAGCGCAACCTTTTCGAGACCTTGCGCCGGGTCAAGCAGCCCGATCCGGAGCTCTCTCCCCGTTGGCGCGGACAGGCGATCGCTGCCGCTCTCGCCGGCTTCAAGGTTCCGGTCTGGTCGGTCGCGGCCATCGCGGCGGTCGCCTTGTTGGGGCTCTACTTCGTCTTCCGCGCGCTGCTCGCCGGCAATGCGGAGGCCGCCTCGACCGCCCTGCTCTCTGTGCATCCCAAGGGTGAGATCGGCATCATGCGCAAGGTCTTCGCGACCCCGCCGCCGCCTCCCCCGCCACCCCCGCAGCCCCCTAAGGTCTGCGCCGCGGTGCAGCCGCCGATCGTCTGTCTGGTGACGCCGAACGTCGTCATCGTCCGCTTGGCCGGCATCACCCTGTTCGAACCTGGCCAGGCGGCGGTGCGCGCCGAATTCCAGCCGCTGATCGAGCGTATCGCAGCCGTCCTGGAGCAGGAGGGTGGCGGGGTGAAGGTCGTCGGTCATACCGACAACGTGCCGATCCGCACGGCCCGCTTTCCTTCGAACGTTGAGCTGTCGCAGGCCCGCGCCAAGGCGGTCGGCGACGTCCTGAAGACCAAGCTCTCCAAGCCCGATCGCATCGGCTTCGAGGGCAAGGGTGCCGACACGCCGATCGCGCCGAATACGACGCCGGACGGACGGGCGCAGAACCGGCGCGTCGAAATCCTGATCCAGCGGCAGAACTAGGGGCGAACCGATGAACCTCGCCACCTGGCTTAGAATCATGGCTATCCTGGTCGGCGCGCTCGCGCTCGCCGCGCTGATCTGGTTCGGCGGCCCGTTCCTCGCCTTCGGCGAGGTCCGTCCGTTCGAATCCGTCTGGGTGCGACTGCCGCTGGTGGCGCTGCTGCTGCTGGGAGCGCTTGGCTGGATTGCGCTCGTCGTGATGCGCCGGCGCAAGGCCACCGCAGCCCTGACCGACGCGCTGGCGAAGGAGGAGACCGGAGACGGCGCCGCGCTGACCAGCGCCATGAAGGACGCCCTCGCGACATTGAAGAGCGCGCGCGGCAAAGGCGGCGACTATCTCTACGACTTGCCCTGGTACGTCATCATCGGCCCGCCCGGTGCCGGCAAGACGACGGCACTGGTCAATTCCGGCCTGAAATTTCCCCTTGCGCGCGGCACGACGCCCGCCGCCGTCGCCGGTTCCGGCGGCACCCGCTACTGCGACTGGTGGTTTGCGGAGGACGCCGTCCTAATCGACACCGCCGGCCGCTACACCACGCAGGATAGCGACACCAAGGCCGAAAAGACCAGCTGGTTTGCATTTCTCGACCTGCTCAAGACCAACCGCCCGCGCCAGCCGATCAATGGTGTGCTCGTCGCGATCAGCGTCGAGGACATCCTGACCTCGACGCCCGAAGAGATCGCGGCCCACTCCGACGCAATTCGCTCGCGGCTTTTGGAACTGCACGATCGCCTGAAGGTCGATTTCCCGGTCTACGCCGTCTTTACGAAGGCGGATCTGATCGCCGGCTTCAGCGAGTATTTCGGCGCGCTGACCGAGCCGCAGCGCCGCATGGTCTGGGGCCACACCTTCCAGACCGCCGACAAGACCTGCAACATGATCGGCGAGGTGCCGCCGGAATACGACGCGCTGATCGAGCGGCTGAACGAACGGCTTTCGGACAGGTTGCAGGACGAGCACAACCCGGTTTCCCGCGCGCAGATTTTCGGCTTTCCAAGCCAGATGGCGACGCTGAAGCGGTCTATCGTCGATTTCCTGACCCGCGTCTTCGAGCCGACGCGCTACCACGCTAATGCGACGCTGCGCGGCTTCTATTTCACCTCCGGCACGCAGGAAGGCACGCCGATCGACCAGCTGATCGGCGCGCTCTCGCGCAATTTCGGCTCGGACCATTCGGATGCGGCTTCCTTCTCCGGCAAGGGCAAGAGCTATTTCCTCACCGATCTGGTCCAGAAGGTGGTCATCGGCGAGTCCGGCTGGGTCTCGACCGATCTCGGTGCCGCCCGCCGGTCGACCGCTTTGCGCATCGCCGGCTTAACGGCGGTCGCGCTGGTGTTGCTGGCGGCGCTGGGGCTGTGGTGGACCAGCTTCTTGCGCAACAGCGACCTCATCAACGCGACGAATTACGGTCTGGCCGATTATCGCAGCGCTGCGGCTCCGGTGTTGCAGGAAACGACGATCTCCGACCGCAATTTCAGCCGCATCCTGCCGCTGCTGCACAAGCTGCGGAACATGCCGGCGGGCTATGCGACGCAGAACGAGCCTGTGCCGATGCTCGCGACCTTCGGGCTCAGCCAACGGGAGCGTTTGCAGAACGCGGCCGAGATCACCTACCAGCAGGCGCTGGAGCGCATGCTGCGCCCACGCATCATCTTCCGGCTGGAGGAGCAGCTCGAGCAGAACGCCAACAATCCCGGCTTCGTCTACGAGGCGCTGAAGGTTTACATGATGGTCGGCGGCCAGGCGAAGCTGGACCGCGACCTTGTCACCTCATGGATGAGGCTCGACTGGGCCGAGAACCTCTTTCCCGGTCCTGCAAACGCCAAGGGCCGCGAGGCGCTGGAGGAACACCTCGCCGCGATGCTCGCACTCGATGAGGGCGACACCGAGCCGATGGTCAAGCTGAACCAGTCGCTGATCGAGCAGAGCCAGCGGACCTTGCGCCGCCTCAGCATCGCCGAGCGCGCCTACGAGCTGTTGCGTACGCAGGCCCGCAGCGACAGCGCGAAAGACTGGGTCGTGTCTCAGCGCGGCGGCTCCGATGTCCGGCTGGTCTTCGAAGGGATCAGCGGGGAGGATCTAGACCAGATCCGCGTGTCCTATTTCTACACCTATGACGGCTTCCAGAGCGCCTTCATCGGCCGGCTCGGCGATATCGGCGACCGCATCGAGAAAGAACGTTGGGTCCTGGGCGAGAATGTCGACCAACAGGCAATCACGTCGCAATACGCCACGCTGTTTCAGGACCTGATGAAGCTCTACAGCCGCGATTATGTCGCGACCTGGCAGAAGACGCTGCGGCGGCTGAAGCTGCGGCCCTTGAATGCCGACAAGCCGCGCTATGTCGCGCTCAGCGCCATTTCGGCCGCAACCTCGCCCTTCAAGCAGATCCTGGAATCGCTGCGCGAAGAGACGCAACTGACCAAGGAGCGGCCGAACACGAAGAAAGCCGTTGCGCAGGCGGCGGCCAACCAGGCCGCCCAGACGCTCGACCAGCGCGCCAGCCAAGCGCTCGGACAACTCGGCGCCAAGCTGCCGATGGCTTCGGCCGGCGTCGACCGCGTGCTGGCGGGCGGGAACGATGTCTCGCTCGGCGCCGATATCGAGGCGCAGTTCAAACCGTATCATGTCCTTGTCGACGGCGACCTTGGCCGCAGGCCCGTGGACCAGCTCCTTCAGGCCTTCTCCGAGATCAACCAGAACCTCGCCGTCGCGGCGACCAATCCGACACAGTCGGCGGCCGCCAATGCTGCGCTCGTCCCGCTGATCGCGACGCTGCGCGCCAATTCCTCACGCTACCCGCCGCCCTTCGACGGGATGATCGTCCAGGCGGTCAATGATTTCGAGGGTGACGCAACGGGTGCGACCGTGGCGCTGCTCAGGCAGGCCCTGGCCGAGCAGGTCACGGGCGTCTGCAACGAGATCGTCACCAACCGCTACCCCTTCACCAAGGCCAGCACCCGGGATGTGCCGCTCGCCGATTTCGCCCGGATCTTCGCGCCCGGCCAGACCGTGGACAAGTTCTACAAGGAGCGCCTGGAGCCCTTCGTCGACACCTCGAAGCCGCAATGGACCTGGCGGGTCGACAGCCGCGTCGCCCGCGCCCTGTCCCCGACGACGCTGCGCGAGTTCCAGCGCTCAAGCGAAATCAAGGAGGCCTTCTTCCCGACTGGCGGCAACCTGCCTTCATTCCAGATGATCGTGACGCCGACCGCTCTCTCCGCCGATGCCGCGAACGCCAAGCTCGAGATCAACGGCTTCACCGTCACCAGCCAGCAGGGCGTCAACACGCCGGCGCCGGTGATGTGGCCGGGCGGCGGCGTTGGCAAGACGGCGGTGACCCTGACGTTGGGGGGTGGGGCGGCGTCGGGCGGCATGTTCAACGGCGGCTTTTTCTCGTCCGGTTCGCAGGCCACGGCCCAAGGCGAGGCCAAGCTCTTCGAAAAGGACGGCACATGGTCCTTCTTCCGCCTGCTCGATGCCGGCTCGGTGCTGAAGCAGGGCGACAATGTCGGCTTCACGCTCAGCGCCGGCGGCAGGCAGGTGGGCTACTCCTTCGGCGTCGGCTCGCTCAAGAACCCACTAATCCTGCCGGCGCTGCGGGAAATCCGCTGCCCATCGGGGATCTGAGCCTTGAGCTGCGGCCTGTTCGGCAAGCTCCCCGCGAAGCGCGACTTCATCGCGCTGAATGCATCCGCCGGGTTTCTCGGGCCTTACGAGAAATGGCTGCAGGGCGGGCTGACCGCGAGCCGGCTCGAACTCGGCCAGGGCTGGCAAACATCGTATCTCAACGCCCCGATCTGGCGCTTCTGGCTGGGCGGCGCCCATTGCGGCGGGGTGCCGGTCGCCGGCGCCTTCATGCCGTCCGTCGACGGCGTCGGGCGTTACTTTCCGCTGACGGTCCTGGCAGTGTCGGAGCCTGGAAATGCGATCCCTCCCCCAGAGGTCGATCCGCAGGATCTCTGGTTCGGCGCGATCGAGGATTTCCTGCTTCAGGCGCTCGACCCTGGCGCGAGCTACGAGGCGGTGGTCGAAAGGCTCTCCGCGCTTCCCGTTCCGACCGGCGAGTCGCTGCCGGCCCCACCGCAGGACATGGTGCGGCTCGCCGACGGCACCATCGTCAGCGCAGCCACGTCCAGCGGCTTACCGGAGCGGCTGGCGGCATTGCGCGTCGAGGACCATGCCCGCGCCTATGCCCACGCCTGCTATCTCTGGACGGTCGGTGGACCGAGTTTCGAGCCGCTGGCCCTCGTCGGCCAGGCGCTGCCCGACCCGCATCTGTTCGCCGCCCTTCTGACCGGGAGGTTCGACATCCATCTCACGGCCGCTCGGCCGAGCCCACGAGGTCACGCCCCGTGAACGACGTCTCTCGCGCGATATCTGGTTTCGAGACCGGCTGCGTCAGCCACACCGGCAAGGTCCGGCAGGCCAACGAGGACAACTTCGTCCTGCGTTCGGAAGTCGGGCTCTGGGCGGTGGCGGACGGAATGGGCGGGCACGAGAACGGCGCGCTCGCCAGCGCGACCGTGGTCGCCGCGCTGGAGGCGGTCGCGGCGGCGACCTCCGCGCCGGGCTTGCTGGCGATGCTGGAAGCGAGCGTGCTAAGGGCCAACACGGCCCTGCGTGCCGAGATTGCTCAGCGCGGCGGCGCCACCATGGGCTCGACGCTCGTCGCGCTGTTGATCCATGTGCCGCATTTCGCCTGCATCTGGTCAGGCGACAGCCGGATCTACCTCGTTCGCGGTGGGCAGATTGTGCAGATCTCGCGCGACCACACCGAGGTGCAGGACATGGTCGATCGCGGCATGCTGACACCCGATGAAGCGAAGCACTCGCCGCGGCGCCATGTCATCACCCATGCGATCGGCGTGCATGAGCAGCCCGAACTTGATCTGGAAAACGGCCAGATCGTCGATGGAGACAGCTTCGTTCTCTGCTCGGACGGCTTGACCGAGCATGTGGCGGACGCCGAAATTCTCCACGCGGTCGAGACGGGTGGCGCACAGGCCGCCTGCGACGCCCTTCTGGCCCTGACGCTGGAGCGTGGCGCGCGCGACAATGTCACGGTCGTGATCGTCCGCTACCGGCAGGACGATACGGAAAAGACGCTCTGGGTGCCGAACCGGCGTGCGGGCGCGGGAACGTCAGGGAGCACGACCCCATGAACGATGATTCCGAGCGCACCGTCATCGCCCCGCGCGCCAATGCCCGGCTCGGCACGAAGCTCAACGGCATCTACGAGATCGAGAGCCTGATCGCGGTCGGCGGCATGGGCGAGGTCTACAAGGGCCGCGCCATGCAGACCGGCGATGCGGTCGCGATCAAGATGATCCGCCCCGACATGGCACGCGACGAGGCGGTGCTCGCCCTCTTCCGGCGCGAGGCAGCGGCGCTACACAACCTCTATAACGAGGCGATCGTCCGTTATTATGTCTTCGCCATCGACCCGGTGTCCGAAGCGCCCTATCTGGCGATGGAATTCGTTGACGGCCAGCCGCTCTCCGAACGCATCAGGGACCAGCCGCTGACGGTGGAGGAGGCCGACGTGCTGCGCCGGCGCGTCGCGCCCGGCCTACACGCCGCCCATCGGCTCGGCATCATCCATCGGGACATCTCACCGGACAATATCATCCTGCCCGGCGGAGACCCGGCCCGCGCAAAGATCATCGATTTCGGCATTGCCCGATCAAGCATCCTGGGCGAAGGCACGGTGATTGGCTCGGGCTTTGCCGGCAAATACAACTATGTCTCGCCCGAGCAGCTTGGCCTGTCGGGCGGCGACGTGACCGGCCGCTCCGACATGTACGCCTTCGCGCTCGTGCTGGCGGAAGCGGTGGCTGGCCGCGCCATCGACATGGGCGGAAGCCAGGTCCAGATCGTTGACAAGCGCCGCCGGCTGCCCGATCTCTCGCAGGTCGATGCGAGATTGCGCCCGCTACTGGCAAAAATGCTCTCGCCCGATCCGGCCGGGCGTCCCGCGGACATGGCGGAGGTCGCGTCCTGGCAGCTGCCGCCGCCGACCAAAGCGACTATCCTGCGCAGTCCGATAGCTAACGGCGCGGCGGACGCGAAGCGACGATCGCCCTTGACGGCCATCGCCGCGATTTTGGGCCTTGCCGTTCTCGGCGTCGGCGGCTTCTACGGTTGGACGATGCTCTCCTCTCAGCGCCTCGATCCGACAAGGGAAACCGGAGGGGGCGCTCCCGCTCTCACGGAGCAGGCGGCGCCTGACCGTACCAAGACCGATGCAACGCCTTCTCCAACCGAGACCACGCCGGAGCAGGCGTCCCGAAGCGAGCCCGACAAGGCGCCCGACAGGGCAGCAAACGATCAATCGGCTCAGCCGGGCCAGGCTACGGACACGAAGCCAGCGCCTGTGACTCAGACTCCACCGACAATTCGTGACCGGCAGGATGTCCCTCCTCAGTCACTGCAACCGGAGCAGCGCGGACAGGAACAGCGCCGTCCTGGACAGGAAACCGCCCAGCAGCAGGTTGCCATCAATACCGACAAGGGCGAGACCCAACCCTCTCAGACGCAGTCCTCCAATCGGCCCGCCGAGAACCACAACGTTGTGATCGACCCAGGGCCGACAAAAATCCCGCTCTCGCAGGAGGCGCCGCCAGTGGTCGTGAGCATGGGGCCGGAGCCGCGGACACCGGCAGAGCGCATCGAACGCTTCGTGCGCACCTATAATGGCGGTTCCTGCTTCTCGCTCTGGCCGCTGGAGATCGGTGATCGCAAAGCCGTTCTCGAAGGCTTCGGCCGTGGCACGGAGCCGTTCGTCGATTTCGATTCAGCCTTCAAAACGGCGCAGGGGTTCGAGGCGCAGATCAGCCTCCGTTCGCTCACGGCGGCGCAGTGCCCGGTCGCAGACTTCATGCGCCGGCCGGGCGTCGCGATCGACCGCAGCCCGAAGCTGCAGATCGGCTCCTTCAATATGAAAAGCGGCGAGGTGCTCTCGGGAACGGTCGAGGCCGGCGGCGGGCAGAACCTCGACGTGATCCTCGTCGGCGATGACGGGCTGGTCTACAATCTCGCGAGCTACATGAAGCGCGACGGCGGCAAGGTCGGCTTCAACCTCAAGCTGGAATCGACCGGCGGTCCGGCCCGCCCGCAAACGGTTCTGGCTCTCGTCAGCCGCGAGGCCTTGCCGGCTCTGTCAGGACCGAATCCGTCCCCGGCGAGCGAATTCTTCGCCAATCTGAAGCTGGATCTGGCGCGCCAGGGTGGGCCGCTCGGCTTGGCGGTCAAATATTTCCGGATCGAGTGAGAGGCGCGACGCGAATCCGTCCCGGGCGCCGCAGACGGCCCGAGGATCGAAAATGCATGACGTTCACAAGCCTGAGGCGGCAGGGAGCGGCCAGGCCAGACCAAGCACAATGCGCCTTTCACATCTCGCGATAGAGCACGCCCCACTCGTCCTGCCAGACGCCGGAAGCGTCCTCGACGACGATCGGAGCATTGATCTCGTTGGCGAGCCTAATCGCGGAACGGAACGCGTCCTTGGCGCTCATCTCGTCGCTGATGAAATCGTTGACGAGGTGCCCGGAGGCGAGATCGGCGGGGCAATGTACCCTCCCGATCGGGTCCCCGGCCCGATCGGTCAGGGACAGGGTGATCGCGTCAGCCTGAGGCTCGTCGACCTGCTCAAAGCGATTGACTGCCATGGTGTTTCCTCCTTGTTTTGAGATCCGTCGGGGCAGAGATGCCCACTTCAGAGCGGTCATTTCTTCGGTTGCGGCCGCGCGATGCCGGCCCCCATGCCGGGGCGCACGGTGCTGTAGCGGTCGAGCCTCAGCTTGATCATGTCGTTGAATTTTTTGTGCACCTCGGACACCGAGAGCGTCTTCGTCTCGCCGCCGGCATCGGTGTAGAAAATCGGGCGGTTCGCTTGGGCCGGTCTCGGCAGGAGTTCGGCGGCCTTGACGCCGGGGGTTTCCTCCATCGTCTCGATGAACGTCTGCGCCGCATCCGGACCGAGGAAGTGGATCAGGTAGATCTCGCCGCCCGTGAGGTGGCGCCCGAGCGCGGCTTCGAGCCGCAGAGTGTCGCGCTTCAGCATCTCGGCCGCGAGCAGCGCCGAGATATAGGGCTCGCGCCGCATGTCGAGAATGCGCTGCCGCTGCGATGGATCCGAGACCACGAATTGCCGCCCCGAGCGCCCGATCAGCTTCACATCGGACGCGAGCCCGTGGCGCGTCCCGAATTCGTAGATCACGCCGAGCCAGGTCTGCTCAATGAATTGGTAGAGCCCCGTCGCGGACGAGGTCTGGGCCTTCACGGCGGTCGAGAAGGAGGATTCCTTGTCCGCGACTGCCATCAGCAGGGTCGGATCCGCGCCGACGACCTTGCTCGCGCGCACGATGGTGTCGACGAGATGCCTGCGAATCTTGATCGGCCCGAAATTCAGGATCTGGTCCGGGTCGCCGCTCGAGATCACCTGGGGCGGCTGCGGCGCTCCGCTGGGCGACACCGGGCCCGCCGGCGAAGTAGGCGCGACCGGCACCCCCGCGCCTGCCCCTTTCGGTGGCACCAGCAGAATGTTCGAGGGCAATTGCAGCTGGTTGACCGGCACCTGCTGCTGCGTCGCATCGTCCTGCGACTTGATGGCGGCAAGCGCGGGATCGTTGTCGATTGCGAACTGGGCCGCCTGGCGTGCGCCCTCCAGATCCTGCTCGACCGAGGACAGGATCAACGAGGGCCTCGCCGGACCGTCCTTCAGCGCGGGGATCGAGCGTTCGAGTGCGAAATCGCCGAACTCGCCGGGCGGCGCTTTGCCTCGCTGAAGGTGCAGATAGGCGAATCCTCCCGCCGCCGCCACGAGGCAGCCGAAGCCCCCGGCCACGGCGACCATGGTCAGATGACCGGAGCGTCGGCGTTGAGGCACCGCCGCCGGCTCGGGCTCAAAGCGTTTCGGCGAACCCGCCGCAAGCCCACCAGAGGCCGCACCCGGCTGCGCTCCCTCTACCGCCTTGGACGGTTTCGCCGGCGGAGGCGCTGCTGCACACAAAGCCACGGGCGGAGACGGCATCGCTGCCCGGAGTGGCGCAAGCGCGGGCGCGGCGGGTCCAGCCACCTCGTTGCGGCAGACGAGCGGCCTCAGGGCCGCCAGCCAGTCGGCCTTGCCCTTTCGCACCAGCGTCGTCAGCTCGTCGACGATACGCCTGGCGGTGAGCTGCGGCACGCCCGCCTCCCGCGTCAGAAGGGCCTCCGCCTTACCGGGCTGTTCCGTCTGAAGCTTGAGCGCGTAGAACCAGAGCTGAAGCGCGGTGCGGCGGCTTTCCAGAGGCGTCCCCGACGCCGGCTGGATGAGATAATTGCAACGGTCGCAGGCGAAGGCGCGCAGTTTCGTGCGCAGCTGGAAATGGGCCGGCCGCCCGCAGGCGGGACATGACATCTCGGTCCCGCCATGGCGCAACCGCATCAGCGTCGCGAGGCAAGCCTCCTCCGGAAAGGCCGCCTGGAACTGTCGGAAACGCTCGCTCATCCGCCTCGCCCGCGCCGCGGCGTCGACATCGCGATGCGCCTGACCGCAACCCCAAGGCAGATCCTAGCCATCGAGCAGGCCGAGCCGGGCGACGTCCCTGAGATGCATCGCCACCTCCTCGGCGCTCGTCCGCAGGGGTAGTCCAGGAATTGTCGTGCCGCTTCCGCGCAGCTCGGCGAGAAACTCGTTCATCGCATCGAGCAGATCGGCGCTGTCGCGCTCGCCGTCGAGCAGAGTCACGAACTTGCGGACGACGATGCTGTCCAGCCGCACCGTTCGATGGCGCAGATCGGTGACCTCGTTGCCTCTGGAGGCCTGCCAGCGGGCGACCTTGCTCACTCGCGGCTGCTCGCTCAGTCGCGTCGTGAGTGGTGGCGGCCCGAGCCTGATGTCGATCAGCCCGGTCTTGAAGATGGCGGTCAGCGCCTCGTCGAGCCTAGCGTTTTCACGCTCATTGTCCGACCCTAACCCAATGTCCGTGCCGGCAAGGGCCCAAGCTTGCGAGAGCAGCTCCGGCCAGGCGATGCTTCCGGGCCAGGCCTCTCCCAGGAGCTGAAGTGCCGCTTTGCAGAGCGGCAGGTCCACGGCGAGCTTGACCCCTTCCGCGAAGGCGAACTGCGCGACGCCCGGTCTCTTATCTCCCTCCTCGTCCGGCACGAGCCGGACCTCGGCGGCGAGGTGGTAGGCACGCAGCGCTCCGTGTTTGACGCCACGGCTCAATGCCAGTCCGGTCCGGCAGAACAGGGTCTCGCGGAAGGCTCGGCCGATCAGCAGGTCCAGGGTCTGCTCGCGGCGCACGGCTTGCTCCAGCGGGATGTCCATCAGCATCTGTTGCGCCAGCCCCTTGGCCGCTCCGTACAGATTGGGAAACGACGCTTCCGCCAGGAACTGAAGGCCCTGACGCTCGCCAATCGCGGCCACCTCATGCAGGGCGAAGGCACGTGCTCCGGGATTGAGGTCGTCATGGAACAGCACGCTATCCGGCAATTCCTCCACCTGCTGCTGGCGCTGTCTAAGGGCCGCACCATGGAAGCTGTTCGGGTCGCTCGCCTCGGCGAAGGCCTTGAGCGAGGCGCGCGCCACCGTCACTCGTTCGCTAGGATTCTCGATGCCGGCGGTTTCGAAAAGCATCACGTCGCGCGCCAAGTCACGGAAGCGGCATCCCGGCAAAGCGTTGTAGCTCACATACGCGACGCCATGAGGCGCCAACAGGGCACCAAAGAGCGCCAGAATCCGCTCGCGCACCGGATCGGGCACCCATGAAAAGACGCCATGCGCGATGATGTAGTCGAACACGCCGATGTCGGGCATGATCGCCATGATATCCCGCTGCTCGAAACGCACATTTCCAAGGCCGAGCTCGCTTGCGCCCGCCCGCGCCTGGTGGATCGAGGTCGCGCTCAAATCAATTCCGACGAACTCGCTTCCGGGATATTGTGCCGCCATCGGCAGCAGATTGCCGCCACGGCCGCACCCCAATTCCAAAACCCGCATCTCGGACGGCGGCGCGGGATCCATTCCATGAAAATGCGCGATCGTGCCAAGTCGAGCGGGATGGGTCTGCGAAAAGGAGTGGCCGGGGTAAGCCACCTCGTCATAGATATTGGTCACAGCGTCGCTGATCGTCATCGCAGCCCGTCCGGCATCTGCGTATTTCAGCCCACCCGAAGGCGGCATGCTTCCTTCATTTGGAGGATTGAGGCCAAAGGTAGGTTTCGGGCCGCGTGACCCGTGCATTTTGGTCACACTGCATCGAATTCAGTCGGTGCGAAGTAATAGCGAAAGCCGCTAACGTCTGGCCGTTGCATCGGAAAATTCGTTCGCGCACGTCTCCCGCTTTGCCACCGTCTTGCCATTTTCTCTTGCAGATCACGCCGCATTTAGCCGAATCTCCTCCATATGACTGACTTCGGCATGAGTCGTCACAGGCATAATGATTCAGTGGTATTCATATGCCGCAGAGGATTTGAGATGCGGATGAACGTTCGAGCCGGCGCGTATCTGGCGATCGTGCTGGCAGTGGTGCTGTCGGCGATGTCATTCGTCGCCACGGCCGCCCAGGCTCAGAAGCGTTTCGCTTTCGTTATTGGCAATGGCGGCTACGCGAATGTCGTAAAACTCCCCAACGCGTTGAATGACGCCAACGCCACCCGCGCGATGCTGCAGGAGGCAGATTTCGACATCACGCCGGCGATGGATCTCTCGCTGGCCGGGCTGCGCAGCGCGCTCGACGTCTTCGTCGACAAGGTCCGGCAGGGCGGCTCGAATACCACGGCGCTGGTCTATTATGCCGGGCATGCCGTCCAGCTCGACGGCGCGAACTACATCCTGCCCACCGATGTACGCCCTCAAGGCGCCAGCAACATCTCCAATCAGGGGCTGTCGCTCAGCGAAGTGCTGCGGAGGCTGGATGCCGCCGGCGCCAAATCCAAGATCGCGATCCTCGACGCCTGCCGCGACAACCCTTTTGCCGCTGTGGAATTCTCTCGCGGACTGGCCATGCAAATCGTGGATGGCGCAAACGAAGGCATCCGCAGCGAGGCTGGCCTTGCTCGCGTCGATTCCGGCAGCGGCACCTTTGTCGCCTTCTCAACATCGCCAGGGTCGGCCGCGGCGGATGGCTCCGGCGCGAACAGCCCCTTCACCACCGCCTTCCTGCGCGAGGCGCGTGAACCCGGCCTGCCGGTCGAGCAGATTTTCCGCCGCATTCGCCTGGCGGTCTACGACTCGACGAGCGGCGTGCAGGTCCCCTGGGATACCTCGTCGCTGATCACCGAATTCAGTTTCTTCCAGCGGCCAACCGGCGCCGCCCCAGCGCAGACCGCGGTCGGCAACGTGCCGCTCGCGACGCGTCCGACGACCGCGAGCCTACGCTCGATGACACCGGCCGATGCGGCGCGTGCAGCCGTCGCCTGGGATCGCCCGGACGTCTATCGTAGCGTTCTCGACATCAACCCCGACGACCAGAGCGCCTTGCGCTTGCAGCGCATCCTTTCCCAGCGCACAGAAGAGCGCGCCTGGGCTGAGACAGTGCTCGCCGGCGACGCGGAATCTCTGAAGCTGTTTGCGAGGCTTTTTCCTGGCTCGACCCATGTGGCTGAAGCTTTGCGGATGGCAGAGAAGGCGCCCAGCCGCAATCGCCTGCAGGTGGCGCAGACCTGCCCGGTCTGTCCTGCTCTGACGCAGCCGGGGCCGCGCCGCACCGACTATTCGCCCCGCAATGTTTCTCCGGCGCGCACCATGCCGCGTCAACCCTTTTCGCCCCCTTCCTCGGCAGCCCCCCAGCAGCAGGCCTATAGCCCGCCATTACCGCCGCTGGTTCCCGACGCGCCACGTTGGAGCGGCTTCTACGTAGGCGGCTCGATCGGCGGCGGCCGGCAGACCGGGGGCACCCGGCTCGGTGGACCGGTCGGTGGCCCTACGGTCAATCCGACAACCACCACAACGACGACAACCACCACGACCGACACCTCCGGCTTCGTGACCGCCGTTGCGACCACCGCCACGACAACCGTCGGCCCGCCGACCCTGGCAGGGAGCGCGATCAATCCGGCCAGCGTGCCGCTCTCGCTCTCGCCCGAGGGGGCAGGCGCGGTGGGTGGAGCGCAGTTCGGCTTCAACTACCGTATCGGCGCCGTCGTCGTCGGCGCAGAAACGGATCTCTCGGCCACTCGCCTCGGCGGCGGCAAGAATCTGGCGAGCGCAGCGACCGGCTTCACGACCCGCGTCGAGAACGAGGTCTCAATGCTCGGCACCGTCAAGGCTCGCGCCGGTGTAGTGATGGGTGACTTCATGCTCTACGGGTCAGCCGGATATGCGTACGGCCGCGTCGAGCAAAGTGGGACCGTCTCGCCAGCGAACGCAGCGGTGCAGTCGGGCGCGACAGGGTCGAACTCGACGATCGCGAGCGGTTGGGCGCTCGGCGGCGGTATCGAATACGCCATATTCTCCGGCATGACGCTACGGTTGGACTACACCCATTACGATCTGGGCAACAGCAAGCTCACTTTGCGCGATTATACCGGCCTGGCGCCAAACCAGACTGTAGCGATGCGTAGTGCCACATCGGGCGACATCGTCAAGGCCGGCTTCAACTTCGGCTTCTGAGTAAGCTGTCACAGCGCTCGGTTCTGCCCCAAAACTGCTGAGGACTACTTCGTTGGCATGGTTGCAAAAGAAGGCGCGACCGGGCTGCTGGATAGGCAGCCAGTACGCGGCAGTCCGTAAAGCTCCGGCCAATCATGGCTCATCGGAAGGATGGGACTCCGGAATGATTTGGCGGTCGCGCCCAACGACACCGCTATCTTCCTAGATCCTTCTAAAAAGGAGGTTGAGGCGATGCAACGATGGCGCCGGGCATGTTCGGCCGTTTCCCAAGCGCGTTTGCACGCTGGCTCAAAACTTTCGTAAAGCGCGGCGAAATTCATCCATTTGAGGGATGCGAAATGGGCATCGTTCGCTAACTTACGGCTGAACGGCTCGGAGCGGCACGTGGCATACACGATGCAGTTAGACTTAGGCGCGATGACCCAAGTCTATAACGTCAATTTTCCGGTGGGGCCCAAAATGGCAAACATCCGGGACGACGTTATACTCGTGCAAACTCTGATGAAAATAGCCAACTTCGACCGGATGTCGCCACACGGTCCAGCGGAACATAGCTCAAAAATAACTGTCGATGGGTATTATGGTCCGCAGACCGAAAGGATGATCAAGGCCTTCGAGGTATATTGGCGAGGCTTCCATATGAAGCTTGTCTGTGATGGGATCGTAGAGCGAGCGCCGCCTGATGGTTTCACGCGTGAAGGCATGTTGTACAAGATTATTCATATGAACCGCGCTGCGTTTCGCGCCGACGAGTGGCGCCAAAAAGACCTGCCCTTTAACGTTGACACCCACCCGGGCCTGCGGCCTTCGCTCCAAAAAGCAGCTATTAGGCCCGCTCCGCCGCCCCGCCCGGTTTAACCAGTCGCTTGGAAGCTCCGAGTCGACAAGCGTGGCACGCGGGAACGCAAGATGCCCTCGCGTGCAATCGCGTGCTGCAATCGGCGCTTTTGCGTGCTCGTTCATCCAACCTTGGCATAGTTTGCATTATCCAGAACAGGACTGAGCCGGCGGGGTCCGGCGCAGACTGCGGCCGCCGTGGCTTCCTGCGTCGGCGTCCTCCATTTGGGTGACGTGATCAATCGCGCACTGCGCTCCTCTCGGCCTAGGCAGGAAGCCTACTGCCGCATTGGGGGCTCTCATGATCAATGCCTGGGCCATCGCGACAAGAGATAACAAGAAGAACGAGAAGGACTGCGACATCGTCTTCAAGCCGGCAGCAGTCCGGGTCCGCAATGCCTACAAGGGCGGTTATTCGGAGTTTGCCAACGGGCTGAGCTACCCCGCCAACCGCAACGATCTCCTGCAAAAAATCGGCATGATGGGCGGTGGGCTCGATCTGTTCGCCTATTTTGGCCATGGCTACAATACGCAGCTGGGCGGCCATATCCTGACCAAAGAGGACATCGGCATGCTGGCCGACGCCTTGAAGCCGAAGATGAAGCCGGGCGCCAGCATCGTATTTTATTCCTGTCTCGCCGGCTCTTCCGGCGGCCTCACTACGATGCTGCTCGACAAGATCGGGCTCGGCGTCTGGGTCTACGGCCACACCACGGCGGCGCATTCGTTCAAGAACCCTGCTGTCAGCGAGGTTCACAGCGGCGATGGCCCCAAATTCAAGATGCTCAGCGGGCTATTCGGCCCCGGCCTTCAGGCCGCTTGGGGAGAAGCGCTAGAGCGGACAGACCTCTGGCTGCGATTCCCGCTGATGCAGCATGACGACATTATCAAGGAGCTGAACGCCATAAGGCTGGTCGGCAGTTGGTCGGTTCCGGGCGGTGGCAAATACACATTCGAATGGCCGATCAAGAACGGAACTTATGGTACCGACGAGTCGCTATGCGTGAACCCGCACGGCACGGTGCGAGACGCCTCGGGCCGCAGTGGCACCTGGGAGATGGACGACGATCTGGTGCTGGCTTGGGACGGAAGTCAGGAGATCTGGTCGATGCCGATCAACCCAGATGGCCAGCGGGTCAAGAGCGGCGCCGGCATGGCCAAGCGCATGGCACGCGGAAAATACGGCTCGGTCCAAGGGTGAGCGGCGAGCAGGCGCGGTTCGAGTGATCGGCACCCATGCGGCCGTCTTGACGACGCGCCTCGCCGCCGGCAGGACGATATTTAGTCTTGACAGTGTGATCCCGCAGGTCCGCTGATAGTGCCACCGCGAGAGTTCGCGTAGCGTGCAAGAGGGTTTCAGCGGATCGGCAGAGATTTCACCTCTTGGCGAACGACCAGGGTTACGAGGATCCCCAAAGCAAACGCGACCAAGCTGCCAAGCGAAAAGACGGTCGAATAAGCAAGGCCGACGCTTTCAACAAGCGATCCTCCGCCAAATGCAGCGATGCCATAGCCAAGCTGATAGATGGCAATCAGCGCACCGAGCATCGTTGCCGACCGCGCGGAAAACTCTTGGCCGGCGAAGCTCAAGCTCAGCGCAAGATTGCCGAGCAAGCCAAGCCGACAAGCGCGAAAGCCGCCATGCCCGACTCCACTCCATTGCCCGCGCTGCAGGCTGGAAGGCGAGCGCGAGCAGGAGCGGCAACCCAATATAGACCAGCCTTACTGGCAGCCGACGTGCCAGCACCGCGAAGAGGATACGGCCGAGGATCAGCGTGCTCCAAAACGCAGCGAGGGCGAAAGCCGCATTGTCAGGCCGAAAGCCTTTTGGACAAGAATTTGTCCGTTCTGATTGGATATAGCCCGACCGCTCCTCAACCTGTTCCTGTGTCAGGCCGCGCTCTTCCCGCAATCGCGCAAATTTTGTCCGACGAGTCCGCGTATAGCCTTCGCCGCCGACGAGCCCTTCCGCGCAGCGCCGAGCCGTCGTCCCGAACAGTTCGCGCAGGAGATCACTGTCACGGAAGTGGCCAAGCCGATTCTTCGAGAACGTCGAGTGATAGGGCATCGCTCTCGAGCCCGAGCCGGCAAAACCAGCGATAGGCCAGGTTCAAATGCACTTCATCGCACAGGCGCCGTTCGAAGCGAACGCCACAGCAGTAGCCGATGAGCAGCATCCGGATCATCAATTCGGGATCGATCGAGGGCCGACCCATCTCGCTGTAGAACGGACGCAGATGCGCGCGGATATCTGAGAGATCAACGAACCGATCGATGAACCGCACCCAATGATCAGCCGGAACGTGACGCTCCAGGCTGAACTCGTCGAACAGCGCCTCCTGCGCCACCAGCTGCTCGCCCATCATTGCGCCGCCCTCCGAACAAGGACAACTCAATCAGGACCAAGCCCTCGCCAACGACGACATTTCAACGACATCGGCGCATTTCATTCGGACAAACGTTGGATTGGCGCATGACGCTCGTCTATCGTCACGCATGGCCCCAAGAGGCGGTTGGGCGTACTGAACAGCGATCACATACAGGTCGACATATCAGCGACAGGGAGATTGAGTGGCGAACGTCTATCAAAGATGCCGCAGGTATACGGCTATCGCGCTGGTTTGACGTGGACCGCGATCCGGGTGGTCTGCGGGTTTCCGAGGCGGTCGCGAAACTTGATCTCGATGCCGAACTCGTCGGTGCCCTTGAAGCTCGGCTGTGCGCGGTAGCCCCAGGAGTTCGATGAGACCAGCGCGACGCCCTGACGTGCCTTCTGCGTCACGCGCAGTGAAATGACGCCATTGGCGAAATAGGTGCTGGTCGTACACACGCGGCCCGGCAGGGTGAACCAGTCCTGCGAGAGGTTGCACCCACCACAAAAGGTCAGCGGCGTGTGCGTGCAGGGTGACTGCGCGACGGCCGACGTGCTGCCCAGGCCGCCCACGATCAGCAGCACTGGGAGTTTGGCGGTTAAGCTAGGAAACCTGGGCATGGTGTACTTGGCTCCTTAGGTCAGCCGCAGTATCGCTGGCCGTTTACGGTTACGCAATTCGAACTATGCGGCCGCAACCGCGCGGGCGGCGCGGCCCGCGGGGTTCGCTCGGTCGAGGCGACGGGGCGCGCCGACTCGACCGACGCGCGTGGCTGGCAGGTCAGCGCCGCTGCAGCGCCGATCCGGTCGAGCAGCGCTTGTTCGAGGCTGTGCGGTAAAGGGGGCTTCTGAGCGGATGCGGTTGAAAACCGATCGATCGCCGCGATCATCCGTGGCGAGGCAGCGTCGTCGTCGATCGCGCCGCTATAGCAGCCCTTGCTCCTTAGCGCGGCCTGGATGCGGGAGGGCGCGACCGGTCGCTGCTCGCGTTCGCTGCGCTGCCGCTCGGCCTCGGCAGCGATCGCTGCCAGGCGCTGGCTGTCTTGCATGTCCAGGGTAGGTGCGGGCTCAGGCAGGAAAGGGGTTGCTGCTGTCGGGCCCATGGTCTGCGCCGCTGCTTGCGGTGGCACAGTCCTGGCCGCAATCGCCGCAGCGGCATATCGTGCAACCGCGTCGTGCGCAGCAGCCTCCTGCGCGGCTGCGGCCCGCGCCTCGTTCGCACGCAACTGGGCCTCGCGCCGGGCAGCCTCTTGCACCGTGGCCTCCCCGTCCCGCCGGGTCTGTCTCTCCTGCTCGGCTTGCCGTTGTGCGACAAGCTCACGTGCCTCGGCCTCCGCGCGTGCCCTGGTTTGTGCCTCTTCGTCCGAGGCCACGGCGGGTGGACCGCTCAGCGTCGAGGCGGGCGTATAGGGCGTCGTCTTCGCCGGCACAGGCGCCACCGCAGCGCCTGCAGCCCTGACGGCCACTGCTGCATCTACCGGCTGTGCGGCTCCGGAGGGCCAAAGCTCCACGCCGAGGGCTAGCAGGCTTGCCAAAAGCACGCCGCCGCCTATCCAGGCTGCGCGGGCAGGCCGGCGATGGTCGCCTGGCGACGCGGCGTGTACGAAGACTTCGAGGGCTGCCGGGCGGGCCGGTATGGCGGCGCCGAGTGCGGGCACCTCGATGGAAGGCGGCACCGGCCGCGGACTGCCAGACTGGCGCTCGTCGAGCGCCGGGCCGAGCGCGAAGCGCGCCAGGGGCGGGCTGCCGAAGCGGCGCCAGGTCTCTTCATAGGCGCGCAGCGCCTTCAGGTTGGCGGCCGGCTCGCGACCGGTCCGTGTTTCGACCATAGTCCAGAAGCGGTTCAGCGTGTGGCTGAGCGGGTTTCCATCCCAATTCGACAGGTCGATCGTGTCGAGCCGGGTGAAGCCGAGCGGCAAATTCGCGGGCTCGATCCAGACGGGCAGGATCTTATCGCTCTCCTTGGCGATATGGGCTTCTTCGAGCACCCATTCGCTCGCGACCGAGAGCTTGCACCACAGCACGATGCAGAGGCTTGCGCCGCGCAGCTCGGCCTCGATCTGGCGGCTGAAATCGCGCCCCGAGACCAGCTCATAGTCAAACCACACAGAATAGCCGTGCAGTTCCAGCACGCGGGCAAGATGTGCCGCTGCCGGTCGCCGTTCCGACTTGTAACTGATGAAGACATCGACCATAGGCCGATAGTCAGCATCGGCGTGGCCGGGTCAAGGCACCTGCGTCAGCTGCGGCCGCGCTTTCGCCTGCCGAGGCGCTCAATCGTGCAACAGCAGCTTTGCGTCGATGCTGAACAGCCGCGGGTCTGCGGGTGAGATGGGCGCTGACGTCGTCGCGGAACAACTTGCAACGGTTGTCACGAAGGACGGATACTCTAGATCTCCAAGGATTGCTTCCCTGCCATGCCCGGTCCCCTGAACGAAACGCCACCGATCTCGCCGCGTGCCGTATTGCGCGTCGGGATCGTAGGACATTGTCCCAACGAGCTGCCGCCGAGCACCAACGAAGCTCTCGCCGCGATTCTGCGTGAAGGGATGCTGATGGTTGAGAGCGCATTCAGCGGGACTTTGGCCAGGGAACGAAACAGCGACTTCTTTTCCGCGCAACGCCCTCTGCTGCGGATCGTCACGGCGATGGCGGAGGGCGCCGATCTCATCGCGGCCCGCATTACAGCCGAGCGGCGCGAAAATGAGATCGGAATCCAGTGGTCGCTGGAAGCGGTACTTCCGGCGCGCCGGGAAGCGTTCATCGCCGCATCGCGTGCTTCGGTGGCATCCGACGCCCCCGGCTGTGATGTCGAGCAGGATATCGCCGCTGCCATCGCTATGCCCGACCTCCTCGTGGAACTTCCATACGAGGCGCCGCTCTCGGAGGATGCCTCGTCGGGTGGCGGCAACCTGAATCATCGGCGTGCCGGCGAGTTCCTGTTGCGCCAGAGCGATATTCTGATCGCGGTTTGGAACGGCGTGCCTCCGGGCGCGCCAGACGGCGTCGCTGCGTTTGTGCAAAGGGCGCGAGCCGGCGACGTGCCGGTGCTGCTGGTCGATCCGGCCGGAGCTGCACCGATCCGGCTCGTCTGCGGTCATAATCCGCCGCGAGCACTCGACGCCGTGGCGCTCCAAGAATTAATCGAAGCAATACTGCTTCCGCCGGTCGAGAAAAACGATCACCCGCGGCACCGCCCGGCGTTGCTGGAGCGATTAGCCGGACATCCGCTGCCGCGCGTTCCGTTGCGGGCGAAATTCGCTGCCTTCCTTGGCTCCTCGCGCCCCCGTGACGCCGGACCGCAACTCTACGAACGCATGGCAAATACACTCTCGGGCCTTCGTGGGCTTCGCTCACGCTCCTGGCCCGACGATGCGAACGATTGGCGCCGAGCGGTCTGGGACAAAGCGCATCGCCAGGGCATGGTGGGCGAGCAGCCGGAAGGCTCCCGGCCCGCCGATGCCCAATCCACAAGCGCCCATGGCAATGCGTTGTCCGACACCCTGTTGCCGCGCTTCTGCCACGCTGACGATCTCGCGCGCCATAACGCCAACCGCTATCGCAGCGCTTATGTCGCGGCTTACCTGCTTTCGGCGATGGCGGTCCTCGTTGCCATGCTCGGTTTCACCCTCGATACCGGCCTCGATGTCTATCTTCAGAAAGCAATCCTGGCTGCCGTCGAACTGGGGATCCTAGCGCTGATCGCATTCGCCATCATAATGCGCGGACAGACGGGACGCTGGCACGAGAAATGGATCGACTACCGCGCCTTGGCCGAGGCCCTGCGGCATCAGCGCTTCCTCGCGCTGATCGGCGAATATGGCCACCTCTCGGCAGGGCACGACGCCAGGCGGCCTTGGTGGCTGTGGTATGTGCAGGCGACGATCCGCGAGATCGGCATGCCGTTGGGCCATCTCGATGCAAAATTCCAGAGATCGGTTCTGGCAACCACTCGTCTCGCCGAACTCGCTCCGCAGCTCGACTATCACTGTAGGAACCGAGAGCGCATGCGGCGGCTGGACCATTCCCTCCACCTCGCCGGCTACGCCGCATTCTGGACTGCGGCCTTGGCTCTCCTGCTCTATCTTCTGGTTTATCTCAGCTGGATCATGCTGCCCGGGCCCATCCACGCCGCTGGTGGCGAGGTAGCGAAACACGGCCCGGCCTGGCTGCTCTCTTTGAAAGTAGTGGTCGGCGGATTGGCCGCCGTCCTGCCGGCGTTCGGAGCAGCGATCGCGGGCATTCGCTACACTGGCGAGTTCGAGGGCAGCGCCAGCCGTTCTGATGCGATGGTGGCGCAGCTTGAAGACCTCGTGGCGGCCTTTGAGCACGCAGAGGCCGGCAAGCCTGATTTTGAATTGGTGCGGGACTTGCTCACATCGACCGCCGAGGTGATGACCCAGGATCAGGACGCCTTCTGGCAGCTCTACGGGCGGCGCAGGCTCACGCTGCCGGGTTGAGCCGCGACAGGACGAGCCCGCGGCTTGACTGGATATCGATGAGCCGGCGCACGGTGTCACGGTCCTTCTGCTTGTCGATTGCGCTCAGTTCATCATAGGGAACGATCGCCGGGTGCAGTCGGCGCGAATCGTCCCGCGCGGGCCCCGATCGCCAGCCCTGGTCAATCCGGGATGCCATCCAATGGCGGTGCTCGACCTTGGCCAGGTGCTCGATCTGCCCTGGTGCCAATTCGACGGCTGGCCAGCCATTCCGCTCGACGTTCGCGCGCTCGATCGTTTCCAGTCCAGCTGAAGCAAGCAGGATCGACAGATGTCTGGCCGCCGACCGGTTGGCCTCTTTCAACGTTTCCGACAGCGCGTCCCATTGGCGTAAAGCAGTTTCTGACGATTGGGCACTTCGTCCAAACTCTGCCGCAAGATACCCGGCATGGAGCGCCATTGCGGCTTCGTCGCCCTTTCGGTCGAGTACGCGCTCGATGCTTTCCGCGCGGATCAGACCGCCAAAGGCGATCAGCCGCGCCTTTTGGGATCCGACCTGGCCCGCACTATCGACCGATTGCAGCAACCGGTCCTCTCGCTCCTGGCGGACGAGGATCGGTATGTCGTCGGTTCCGGCGGCACTATGCGGTCTGCGCAGCACGAAGGCGGCCGCCATCGCGTCGGCATCGCTGCCCATCACGACAACAAGATGCGGCTTGCCGTTGCGCTGGTGCCAATCGGAGAGCACCGGGTCGGCCGGGACGCGGCCTTCCTCGCGGATCATAATCTCGAAACGGACGACGAGAGCGACGTCGGGCCGGTCCACACGCCATGCCTCCAGACCCCGCGCCTCCTTTTCCGTGAGCGCGAACGAGAATAGTGGGCTCTGATCCGGATGATCCTGCGTGCAGAGCAGCAATTCAGCCAGCACCTGTTCGTATCGCCCAGCCAATCCGACGATCAGGACATGGCTCGGTTCGGATGGGGCCGGTTTGGTGAAGACCGGCGCGAAACGGGCGAGTTCCAGGCTGATCCCCTCGCGATCCGGACACAGCCGATGATATCGGAGCTGATGTCGCCTGGCCACGCCGTCAAGCGCCAGGTCCAGTTCGATGGCGAGGTCCTCCCGTTCGATCATAACCGCCAGGATAAGCGGCGGCAAACCCGCGAGGCGTTCCTCGGCGGAGACCAGCGCGCTCATGGCGAGGTTCAGATTGTCGAGATCATCGGCACCGGTAACGAAGAGCGCTGCGGCGCTCCGGAGGCTGAGATGACGCAACGCACCGTCGCGGCGCGCATCGGCCTCGACCATCGTCAGACCCTGGCTTTCCAGCATATCGCGTCGCGCACTCGAGATCGCCGGCGTGACGATGACGATCTCGCGGCCACGTTCCGCAAGCTTCAGCAAAGCGGCTTCGGTCAGCTTCGTGTCCCCGCAGACGACGACATGGCCGCGTGTGCGCGGCAGCAAGGCGAGCCGAAGCGGCCGCGTCACCGTTCCCATCAGCACGTTGAATGATGCTAGGATCGCGACCAGCGGGACCATTAATCGGGCAAGCTGGAGCTGCCAGGGGATCTGGCCGTCGAAATTGGTCGGAAAGTTCAGGGTGATGAGCTGCAATGTCCGGAAAGCGTTATTTGTATAGCTGGCCCAGTCGGTAGCGGGCCGCTCGATTGACCAACCCCAGAAACCAAGGCCGAGCGCTGCCAGTCCTGCGAAGAACTGCAGTTCACCTCGGCTGCGCGTCACGACTGATGAAATGCGGGAAGCGGCGCGCGAGATCGCGATCAAGGAAGGCATGGTCGCAATCGCTTTCTGGATCAAGCGCCGTGAAGCGCGATGCTAGCGCAGAGTTCGGCCGTTGAGAACGCCTACGCATTGGAAACGACCCCGCGGAGATCGTCATGAGAGCGGTTTCATCGGTCGTCGCGCGGCGGACGCACGACCAAGATCCACGCGCTGATCGATCGCGATGGCCGGCTGATAGCCTTCTTGTTGACCGGCGGCCGGGTCGCCGAGTGCACGGCGGGAGCGACTTCGCTGAAGCAGATGCCGGCCGCCCGCATCCTTCATGGCGACAAGGGCTACGACAGCAACGCCATTCGTCGGCAGGTCGAGGATAACGGCACGATGCCCAACATCCCGCCCAAGGCGAACAGGCGCTGGAAGAACTGCTTCTCGCCCGTGCTCTATCGCGACCGCAACGCCATCGAGCGCATGTTCTGCCGCCTCAAGGACTTCCGACGCGTCGCCACGCGATACGATCGTAACGCCGTCAACTTCCTCGCCGCCGTCTGCATCGCCGCTACCGTCAGTTACTGGTTATGAGTCCGAGCCCTAAAATTCCCAAGCTGAATGTCGTCGATTCGATCCCGATCGCCCGCTCCAAAAAACCTTTTTATTACAGAAGGTTATTGAATTTTCTTTCAAACCGTGACGGCCGTCGGAGCGTGTTGGCGAGGTCCGGATCGAGAATACCGGCGTGCATGCTCAATCGTTCAGGGAATTGCCATCGCGCCAAGCGGGCATCTCAGCCGGCGCGCTCGGCGATGGCGGTCCCTGCCGCCCAGCCTGATGACCACGCCCATTGGAAGTTATAGCCGCCAAGCCAACCGGTGACGTCAACCACTTCGCCGATAAAGTAGAGCCCGTCGACTGTGCTTGCTTCCATCGTCCGCGAGTTCAGGCCAGATGTATCGACGCCGCCGAGCGTCACCTCCGCGGTCCGGTATCCTTCCGATCCGATGGGCATGACGTCCCAGCGCTGAATGGTGGACGCGATCGCGGCGAGCTGCTTGTCGCTGGCGTCACCGATCGGCCCCGTCCAACCATGGGCATCGGCGAGATAGGTCGCCAATCGCTTCGGCAGAATATCGCCAAGTGTATTGGCGATGCTTCTGCGGCCGTTTTCCTGTCTGGAAGCACGCAACTCGGCGAACACGTCCTGCGTAGGCAGGAACGTGATCCTGATCGGTGCCTTCTCGCGCCAATAGGATGAAATCTGCAAAATTGCGGGACCAGAAAGTCCGCGATGTGTGAACAGCAGCGCTTCCTCGAATCGGGCCTTGCCGTACGAGACACCTACCTCCGCGGCGACGCCGGCCATCTCGCGAAACCCGACAAGAAGGTCTTCACCAAATGTCAGCGGTACCAAAGCCGGACGTGTTTCCGTGACGTCCAAACCAAACCGGCCGGCAATCTGATAGCCAAGGCTGGATGCTCCCATTTTCGGGATGGATTTTCCTCCAGACGCAACGACAAACTGCCGGCACCGAATTTTGGCAGCCCCCTCACCGCCAAGCACGATGGCAAAGCCGTCATCACTGCGCTCAACGCTTTCCAATGTGGTCCTGAGACGCAACTCGCAGTCGGCGCGCGCCATCTCATCGACCAGCATGGCGATGATGTTCTTGGCAGAATCATCGCAGAAGAGCTGCCCCAGCGCTTTTTCATGATAGGCAATGCCGTGTTTTTCGACCAATGCCACGAAATCATGCTGCGTGTATCGGCCTAACGCAGATTTGGGGAAATGCGGATTATTCGACAAGAAATTGCGCGCGCTTGTTCCGATATTCGTGAAGTTGCAGCGGCCCCCGCCGGAAACGCGGATTTTTTCGCCGGGCGCTTTGGCATGATCGACGATGAGAACACGGCCGGCGCGCGATGCGGCGTGGATCGCGCACATCATTCCGGCAGCACCGGCACCCAGGATGACAGTGTCGAAACGCTCAACCGACATCAAATGCTACTCGATCAATTCCCGCTCAAGCTGGATTGGAAATCGCTTCAGCCCTTTGTTTGAAAGCATTTTCTTCACGCGAACCAGTGTTCACTTCGCTCGAAACGATCTAGCCCCAGAACAGCCCTGATGCTCATTGCGCAGCGCTCGAATGGCATCGCACGACGCTTTGCCTCGCGTAGATGATCCGCGATCGTCCATCAACCGGTGAGACTGCAGGCGAGGGTCTTATCGCGATCCGGCTACCCTGTCAGCCGAGCATCAGGGAACGCGGGGCAAGACATTCAACGGCTTGGCCCGGCTTCCCAGCTAAATGTCGTGGGTTCGGCTCCCATTGCCCGATCCATCATTTCATTGGGTTGGAGAGACCTCCGGCGAACCCGGTGCGGTTCGCTTGGTGGCGATTTGCAGTTGAGCCGGCATTTATATGAAACCATTTCGTCCTGATGATGAGCGTATGTCGCATCAAGGCCGCGAAGGTAATCCGTTGTCGGTGTTCGATGCGGCTCAGATGTCAGGCCCGTCACCTCGTTGCTCGATGACGTCGGATATGTCTCTGCTGGTTGACATCGTTCCAAAGCGGCGTCATTGCCCCGCTCTATCGCGCTGCTCCGTGCGCTTCAGGCGGGATTGCCGTTCATGTCTTCATTGCTGACCGCTCAGTCGATGGTCTCGAGCCAGAATCTGACTGAACAGCTCGATCGCGTGTCGGACAAGAGCTACCGCATCGGCATCATTGGCCTCGGCTACGTCGGCATCCCGCTGGCGCTGACGGCCTGCAAATCCGGCTTCAAGGTCCTCGGCTTCGACATCGATGCCAAGCGCGTCGCGCAGATCAATCGCGGCGAGAGCTTCATCAAGCATATTCCGACCGAGGCCATCGCCGCCGCGATCAAGGAAGACCGCTTCCGGGCCACGATCGATTTCGACGAACTCCGCGATGTCGACGCCATCATCATCGCCGTGCCGACGCCGCTGACCAAGCATCGCGAGCCGGACCTGAGCTACGTCGAGGCGACGGCCCGGGCGATCGCCCCGCGCCTGCGCGAGGGCCATCTCGTCGTGCTGGAATCGACGACCTGGCCCGGAACGACCGACGAGGTGATGCGCCCGATCTTCGAGGCGACAGGGCTGAGGAGCGGCGTCGACTTCTATCTCGCCTTCTCCCCGGAGCGGGAGGACCCTGGCAACCCTGATTTCGGCACCTCGACGATTCCGAAGGTGGTGGGCGGTGACGGCGCCGATGCGTTGACGCTTGCTAACGCAGTCTACAGCGCCCTGGTGGTCAAGACCGTACCTGTCTCGTCCTCGGCCACGGCCGAGGCGGTGAAGCTGACAGAGAACATCTTCCGGGCGGTCAATATCGCGCTCGTGAACGAGCTCAAGATCATCTACGGCAAGATGGGCATCGATGTCTGGGAGGTGATCGACGCCGCCAAGACCAAGCCCTTCGGGTTCATGCCGTTCTATCCCGGCCCCGGCCTCGGGGGGCATTGCATCCCGATCGACCCGTTTTACCTGACCTGGAAGGCGCGCGAGTTTGACGTCACGACCCGCTTCATCGAGCTCGCCGGACAGATCAACACAGCGATGCCGCATTGGGTCGTTGATCGTGTGGCCGAGGCTCTCGACCGCCAGCAGGGGCGCGGTTTGAACAAGGCGAAAATCCTGGTGATGGGCGTCGCCTATAAGAAAAACATCGACGATATGCGTGAGAGCCCGTCGCTGCGCCTGATGGAACTGCTCGAAGAACGCGGGGCCACGACCGACTATCACGACCCGCATGTGCCGATCATCCCGCCAACCCGCGAGCATGCCAACCTTACCGGCCGCACATCCGTCGCTCTTTCCGCCGACGATATCGCCGTTTATGACGCGGTGCTCATCGCGACCGATCATGATGCCGTCGACTACAAGGCTCTGGTCGAGTCGGCCCGACTGGTGGTGGATACACGCAACGCCTGCGCCAAAGCTGGTCTGACGGGCGAAAATATCATCAAGGCCTGAATTAAGGCAGCGAGGAAACGCTGGAATGACGTCTTTCGCATTGATTGGCGCGGCGGGTTACATTGCGCCGCGTCATATGAAGGCCATCAAGGCCGTCGGCGGCGATCTCAAGGTTGCCTTCGATCCCAACGATTCCGTGGGCATTATCGATAGCCATTTCCCGCAGGCGCATTTCTTCACCGAGTTCGAGCGCTTCGACCGGCATGTCGACAAGCTGCGCCGTCGTGACGAGCGCATCGACTATGTCGCCATCTGCTCTCCCAATTACCTGCACGACGCTCATATCCGCTTCGGCCTGCGCGCCAACAGCGACGTCATCTGCGAGAAGCCGCTCGTCCTCAACCCGTGGAACATCGACGGCCTCATCGAGATCGAGCGCGAAAGCGGTCGCAAGGTCAACACCATCCTGCAATTGCGCCTGCACCCGGCGATACAAGCGCTGAAGGAACGGGTCTCTACCTCCAACGAGCGCCATAGTGTCGACCTAACCTACATCACCTCGCGCGGGCGCTGGTACCATGCCTCCTGGAAGGGCGACGAGGCCAAGTCCGGCGGCGTCGCGACCAATGTCGGCGTGCATTTCTTCGACATGCTCGCCTATGTCTTCGGCCCGCTGCAATCGCAGACCGCGAACCTGCGTGAGGGCGAGCGCGCCGGTGGCCTGCTCTCCTACGAGAAGGCCGATGTGCGCTGGTTCCTCTCGGTCGATATCAACGACCTGCCGGACAGCGTCAAAGGCCAGAAGACGACCTTCCGCTCGATCACAATGGATGGCGAGGAGGTCGAGTTCTCCGAGGGCTTCACCGACCTGCACACCCGCAGCTACGAGGAGATCCTCGCCGGTAAGGGCTATGGCCTCGAAGACGTTCGCTTCTCGATCGAGGTCGTCTCGCAGTTCCGCAATGCACCGGTCGTAACCGGCGGCGAGACGCATCCCTTCGTCGCCAAATATCTCAAGGGCTGAGCATGGCCGGCGCGTCGCAGATGCGGGAAGATCCGCGCTTTCCGGGCGTGCTCGTCCATGAGAGCGCCTATGTCGACGCGGGCGCGACGCTCGGCGCCGGCACCCGGATCTGGCATTTCGTGCATGTGCTCGGCCAGACCACGATCGGCCGCGACTGCGTGCTCGGCCAGAACGTGATGGCAGGGCCGCGGGTGACCATCGGCGACGGCTGCAAGATCCAGAACAATGTCGCGCTCTATGACGGGGTGGAGCTGGAGGCTGACGTGTTCTGCGGGCCGTCCTGCGTTTTCACCAACGTCAACAATCCCCGCGCCTTCATGAACCGCAAGGCCGAATTCCGCCGTACCCTGGTCAAGCAGGGCGCGAGCATTGGGGCGAACGCCACCATCGTCTGCGGACATACGCTCGGCGCGTATTGCTTCATTGCCGCCGGCGCGGTGGTGACCCGGGATGTGCCGGACTATGCTCTGATGGCCGGCGTTCCGGCGCGCCGTATCGGCTGGATGAGCAAGGCGGGCGAGAAGCTCGGCCCGGACCTGACCTGCCCGCTGACCGGAACGCGCTACCGGGAAACCGGCCCGGAGCATCTGGAGGAGACGGCCTGATGAGCGAACGTCCCGTGATCGAGTTCATCGACCTCAAGGCCCAGCGCCAGCACATCGGCAAGGCCATGGACGATGCGATTCTCAAGGTCGTCCATGACGGGAACTACATTCTCGGCCAGCAGGTCCAGCAGTTCGAGACCGAGCTTGCCGCCTTCTGCGGCGCGAAGCACGCGATTGGCGTCGCCAATGGCACCGATGCATTGATCCTCGTGCTGGAAGCCCTTGGCATCGGGCCTGGCGACGCGGTGATCTGCCCGAGCTTCACCTTCGCCGCGACCGCCGAGGTCGTCGCCTGGATGGGCGCGACGCCGGTATTCGCCGAGATCGACGAAGCCACCTACAATGTCGACCCGAAGGGCCTCGGCGTCGCTCTCGACACGGCGAAGCAGCACAAGCTCAATCCGCGCGCCCTGATCAGCGTCGATCTCTTCGGGCAGGCGTGCGACTACGATCCGATCGAAGCCTTTTGCAAGCAGAACGGCTTCGTCCTGATCTCGGATTCGGCGCAGGGCTATGGCGCTCGCTACAAGGGGCGTGTCGCCGGCAGCATTGGCGATTTCGCCACGACCAGCTTTTTCCCGGCCAAGCCGCTGGGCTGCTACGGCGACGGCGGCGCGATCCTGACCGACAATGACGAGCATGCAGCGCTGCTGATGTCACTGCGCTTCCATGGCAAGGGCTCATACAAGTACGACAACATCCGCGTCGGTGTGAACTCGCGGCTCGACACCATCCAGGCGGCCGTGCTGATCGAGAAGCTCAAGGTCTATGCCGAGGAGCTCGAGAAGCGGCAGGCCGTGGCGGCCCGCTACACCACAGCGCTCAAGGATGTCGTCGTCACTCCCCATGTCATGGCGGACTGCGTCTCGACCTGGGCCCAGTACACGATCCGCGTCGCCGCGGACCGCCGCGACGCTTTCCAGGCGGCGCTGAAGGCGAAAGGCGTGCCGACCACAGTCTATTACCCAAAGCCGCTGCACCAGCAGACCGCCTACAAGCATTATCCCGTGGCCGGGAACGGCCTGCCAATCTCGGAGCGCGTCGCACAGGAGGTCGTCGCTCTGCCGATGCATCCCTACCTAGAAGAGGCGACGCAGGACTACATCATTGAGGCGGTTCAGGATGCGCTGAAGGTCGCGGCGTGACGACGGAGCCGCGGCTGCTATACCTTTCTCTAGAGACGCCGCGTGAGGGACAGGCGACCTATACGCATGTGCACGAGATTATCCGCGGCCTACGCGGAATCGGCTGGACGGTCGACCTCATGGCAACAAGCCGAGGCGGGGCGAGTTCAGGCAGCAGATATATTACCCGGTTGACTGACTATGTTCGCACGCAATGGCAGGCCGCGCGGAAGCTGAAGAATTATGACGCCGTCTTTATGCGGGCTCATTTCGCTGCGTTGCCGCTCTCGGCTTGGGCGAAGCTGAGGGGCGTGCCGGTCTTCCAGGAGATCAACGGACTACCGGCCGATATCCTCGTTACCTATCGCTGGCTGCGTCGGATCGGGCCGCTGGTTCGCTGGCTCTATCGCGCGCAAATGCAGATGGCCGCCCATGTCTTCGTTGTCACTGAAGGTCTACGAGGTTGGGCCTCGGCCGAAGCAGGCCACGAACGCATCAGCGTCGTGACGAACGGTGCCGATACTGATCTGTTCCGACCAGACGGCCCCCGCCCAACCCAACCGGCACGTTACATCGCCTTCGTTGGCGGTCTGACCGCCTGGCACGGCATCGCGACCATGATCGCGGCCACTAATGAGCCTGCCTGGCCTCGTGACGTTCAGCTCATCATAATTGGCGACGGGATCGAGCGAGACCGATTGAGGGATGCGGATGCTAATCCGCAGGTTCAGTGGCTTGGGCGGCGGCCGCCGACAGAGGTTGCGACCTATATCAGAGGTGCCATCGGGGCGCTCGCAATCACCGAAGATTCAGCGGGGCATCTGAGTACAGGTGTGGCTCCGTTAAAGCTCTTCGAAGCCATGGCCAGCGGTACCGCCGTGATCGTCACCGACCTGCCTTTCCAACGCGAAATCGTCCGGGACCATAATACAGGCCTGGTCATTCCTATGGCGAACGCCGCGGCATTGGCGAAGGCGGCATCTCGTCTGGCGGGTGAAGCAGGCCTCTCAAAGCGGCTTGGAAGCAACGGTCGCCAATATGTTGAACGTTTTGCGAGCTGGCATAGTCGCGCGGAAGAAATTTCGCTGGTACTAACGCAGAGTGTAGGGATATCGCGGGGCTCCGCCCTATGAGATATTCGCGCACCGAGATCGAAACGTGACTGCAAGCCCACTTGGCCTGTCCCACGGAAGGGTTTCGGGGCTGGCGGGCCGGTGTCTTGCTAAGATAGAATTATGGCCGATTATCCTCCCGCAATCCTGTCCTTCTCGCGCATTCCGCGCGATCGCCGGGTACTGCGGCAATGCACGCTGCTCGCCGAGATGGGCTACCCGCCGATTGTCATCGGCTATGGCGCGGCCGGAGATGATGTAGGCCAGGAT
Source organism: Allobosea sp. P5_A5 (assembly GCF_056400625.1). NCBI lineage: Bacteria > Pseudomonadati > Pseudomonadota > Alphaproteobacteria > Hyphomicrobiales > Alloboseaceae > Allobosea > Allobosea sp. P5_A5. The sequence goes on along the minus strand of NZ_JBFUKY010000012.1, from coordinate 61,702 downwards.
TTCCGTCGCTGGCCTGTTCCGCGGCCGACAGTGTCTCACCGTTTCAGCACAGTGCTTCGCCAAAGCCTCGCCTATCTAGGCCGACCGGCGGCCGGGATAGGTTTTTGGGCGGAGCCGCGCCATCGATGGGCCCTGCAGCAATTGCGGGAGTCAAAGGCGCATCTTGTGATAGCCAACGATTGGCCGGCTTTAGTGGTAGCCAAGCGGTGGAAGGAGGAAACCGGTGGTCTTGTCCACTATGACGCACATGAATTCGCGACGCTTGAATTCGATGAGAATTTTGCCTGGAGACTGATCTACAAGCGCTTCGTCACGCTTCTCGAAGGGTCGTCGATCGGTGCCGCCGATGTCGTGTCGACGGTGGGGCCACGATTGGCCGAGGCGTTGCAGGCGTTCTATCATCTCCCCGTGCGCCCGCTCGTCATCCGTAATATCCCGAACCGGATCGACCTGCCCGCGCTCACGCCGCCGCAGTGGCCTTTGCGGTTGCTCTACCATGGCCAGGTCCTTCCGGACCGTGGACTCGAAGCCTTGCTGGACAGCGTGCCACTGTGGCACGCTCCCCATAAGCTGACGATCCGAGGCGACGGGCATCCCAAATACCTGAAGGCACTCACGGAGCGCGCCAGCCGACTGCCGGCCGGACGCATAACCTTCGAAGCCGCAGTTTCGCCAGACGCCGTGATGCCCCTCGCCGCGGCGGGTGCGGATCTCGGCGTGCATTTCACACCGCTCGAAACCAAGCAGCGCCATTTCAGCCTACCCAACAAACTGTTTGAATATATCGGCGCAGGTCTCGCCGTCGCCGTTTCGCCAGGAGCGGACCTCAAGGAGATCGTGGAAGGCTATGGGGTTGGTGTTGTCAGCACCGATGCGGGGGCCAAGGCAGTTGCCCAGGCCATCAACAGCCTCGACCCCGCGAAAGTCGAGATCTACCGCGCCCAGGCACGCATCGCGGCATGTGAGCTGTGCTGGGAACACGAGCAGGAGATGCTTCGGGTCAGCCTGGTGCCGATGCTCGCAAAACGGCGTGAAAATGAACTTGCGAGAGAGCCTGCCTAGACGAGCGTCATTTTGAACCGCTCGGCCCAGATGCCAATGCTGACGATCCGCCACAAAGCGAAGTCCAGCGGCGCAGAGCCATTGAGCATGGCCGCTGCAAATCGCCGTGTCCCGGCGGGATCCAGCAACCCAGGCAGCACACGCAGGGTTCGCTCCACGCCATCCTCGACCAACTGGCGCAAAGGGCCCCTAAGCCAGGCAGTCTCCGGGGTTGCGAACCCGAGCTTGTCACGCCGCTCGCTGACCTCCCGCGGCAGGATATCGGCCATGGCGCGGCGCAGAACACGCTTCGTATCGGCTCCCACAAGTTTGTGCTGATTGCCGAGCCCCAACGCGAAATCGACGAGGGGATGGTCTAGGAACGGCACCCGCGCTTCAATGCCGTGAGCCATGCTGTTTCGGTCCTCCCAGTGCAGCAGCATCGGCATGTTGGAGGCATGCGCCATGGTCAGACACAGTGAGGCAATGTCGCGGGGGGGCTTTAACCCGAGCGACGCCGCTGCGGTTTCAAGAACCGGCGGCTGACGCTCTAATGCGGCCAGCGCAGACGACGATAGCCAGCCATGCTGGGCTTGGCCGCGGTGAGTACGACGCACCAGATTTTTCAAGCCATCGGGAGCAAGCGAGAAGGCGAGCCTCGCCAGTTGCTGGCCATAGCCCTGCCCGTGCATGTCGCGCCGCTCGGAGAGCGTACGGGCAAGTGTCAGCAGGCGAAAAGACCGCGCGAGTTCGGCTAGATAAACAGGGAAGAAACTGTGGTATCCGGCCAAGATCTCATCGGCGCCCTGCCCATCCAGCATGACTTTGACGCCAGCAGCCCGCGCCGCCTTGAACACGAACCATTGTGCGAAAATCGAGGTCGATCCGAACGGCTCATCCTGATGCCAGCTGACATCGGACGCGCACTCAAAAATGTCTTCAGCGCGCGGAAAGATGAAGTGCGGCGTCGCGCCGGTCCTCGCGACGACCGCATCCATGAACGGCTTTTCATCGACCGACTTGTCGGTGTAGCACGCCGAAACCGTATGAAATCCGGATGCGTCAGCCGGCAGCATCCCCGCCATCAAACAGACGATCGAGGACGAATCGAGCCCTCCGGACAGGCAGGAGCCGACCGGCACGTCGGCACGCAGATGTATACGAACGGAATCGGTCAACAGCGCCCTAAAACGATCGGCTGCCTCGCTCTCGCTGATCGGGGTCACCTGCGTTAGGCCGATCGCATGCCAGCGCTTCACGAGCGGCGTATCGAGCCTGCCTTCCCCAGCCCGAACGACGACATACTCGCCACCCCGGACCTGCAGGATACCTTCGAAAAGGGTCTCTGCCGTATGGTCGGAGATGCCATTAGCCAGGAAATCATGCGCTCGGGCCATATTGACCCTTCTGCAGCCGCCGGGAAGATCAAGCAATTGCTTGATCTCGGACGCGAAGGCGACGCCGCGCGGCAACGCAGTGATGTAAAGCGGCTTGATGCCGTATCGATCGCGCGCGGCAAAGAGCGTCTTGTCGCGATCGTCCCATATCAAAAAGGTAAACATCCCCCGCAGGCGCGGTAAGGCCTCTGTGCCCCAGAGTATATAAGCCCGCAGGAGGACTTCGGAGTCGGATTGCGTCGTGAAAACCTCGCCCATCGCGCGCATCTCATCGCGCAACTCGACGTAGTTGTAGATCTCGCCATTGAACACGAGCTGATATCGTTCAGTGCTGTCAGCCATGGGCTGCAAGGCATTGTCGGACATATCGATGATCGCAAGCCGCCGATGGCCCAACGCGACCGGGCCGGCGGGCGACGCGAACTCTCGCCATCCCCGACCATCTGGGCCCCTGTGGGCCACGATATCAATTCTGCCCTGGTCAGGAGCAAACCCGACAGAACCAAAGATTCCGCACATCAGCGGGTCCCCAAAACCGTTCGTAAAAGCTGCTGGAAGAACAGCACCATCAGGGTTCGAACTGGCGGATGCTGGCGATCACGGCCTCGGCGGCCTGGCCCGAGCCATAGTCGGCGATGTCCGATCTCGGCTGCCAGTCATCCGCTGTCCAGAGACGATTCCAGCCATGGTCGATCGTCTCGGTCCACTCCGTTTCATCGCGCAAAGTGATGCACGGCCGGCGCGCGAAATACGCTTCCTTCTGCAGACCGCCGGAATCGGTCAGCACCAGCGAGCAACCATCGAGCAGGCGGACCATGTCGATGTAGCCGACAGGGCCGATGATCTGGATGCCATGAAGATTGGTGCCCTGCCGTGCGATCGCCTGGCGGGTACGAGGGTGGATGGGCAGCACGACCGGCTTACCCTTTGCGGCCACCGTGATGGCCGACATGACCTTCTGCAGGCGAACCGGATCGTCCGTGTTCTCGGCGCGATGCACTGTCGCTAGCGTATAGTGACCATCGGCCAGACCAAGCTGTGTAAGGATCTTTGAGCCTTCACGGGAGCGTTTCTGAGCGTGCAGCATGGCATCGTACATGACATCGCCGACGTGATGCACGCCTTTGGTGATCCCTTCCGCCTTCAGATTGTCGACGCCAACGGTCGTGGGGCTCAACAGCAGCGTCGATACATGATCGGTCAGTACCCGATTGATCTCTTCGGGCATTCGGCGATTGAACGAGCGCAGGCCGGCCTCGACGTGGATGATGGGAATGTGCAGCTTGGCTGCAGCGAGGGCACCAGCGAGCGTCGAGTTGGTGTCGCCGTAGACCAGAACCCAATCCGGCTTGTGCTGTATGAGACAGCGCTCGATCCCCTCCAGCATCTGCCCCGTCATCGCTCCATGCGACCCGCCGTGGATTGCGAGATTTTCATGAGGCTTAGGGATGTCCAGTTCGCTGAAGAAGACATCCGACATCATCTCGTCGAAATGCTGCCCGGTGTGGACGAGGATTTCGGAAAAGTCATTGGTCGCGCGCAAGGCCCGGCTGACAGCCGCTGCCTTGATGAACTGCGGCCGAGCACCCACGATCGTGAGAAGAGTGGTGCGGCTCATGTCGATGGCTCCTTGCGTGAACTCTGGTAGGCGGCCAGGGTTTGTCGCGCAATGGTCAGGGGATCGTGCCACCGTTCGGCGAAAGCGCGAGAGCGCCGCCCCAGCGCGTGCAATTCGGGCCGCGGCATGGCAATAAGCTGCTTCATCACGACGTAGATGCTGTCGGGATCGGCGTCGATGACGGGAAGATCTGCGATGAAGGCAGCGTCGACCGGCCCGAGATCGCTCCGGCGTATATGGGCCACCACCGGCTTGCCCAGCGCCATCGCCTCGACACCGAGCCCTCCATACCATCCGGCCAGCAGTTGATCGATTACCACATCGCATTCCCGGTATCGCGCCATGGCCTGCGATCGCGGCAAGCCTTCGATAAGCTCCAGATGAAACGCGACGCCCTCCGCCTTCAGTCTCTCGGCCGCGGCCATGATATGCGCCGTCCCCTTGGCGCCGCGATGGCTGGGCGCGTGGGCCATGACGAGACGGCTTGGGGCCTCTATCGCAGGTAGGGCCGGCACGACGCTCGCGGGATCGAAGCTCGCATAGGGCAGGAAGCACGCCCGCTCCGGCAAGACATGGAGGAGGTCCGGGTTCAGCGCGTAGTGCAGCGGCACATGACGGGCGAACGCGGCAATCGTACGGCGTTTCCACTCATCCGAACCCGACGGATAATAGTCCTCGCCCAAGGCTTTCGCGATAGACACGTCGAAATTTCCAAGCGAATGGTCGTGCTGACGGGCATCGTCACCTTGCCAGGTCACCGCCAGCGTCTTGCCCATAGCGGCGAGCAACGGCAAATCCTTCAGCCAGATAGCACGGCAATACAGGCGCCAGATCACGGCGAGCGGGTTGCGCCAGCGCATATGTTCCAAACCGGGAAACGCATGCGGCACTAGGCAGCTCTGCCCGAAAGAACAATGAACGACATCGGCCCAGGAGATTGCACGCCAGAGGAGGCGCCAGCGTGCACTCTCACGCAGGAGGAGGCGGGCGTCGTGCTCGGTGAGAGCCTCGTCAGCCGGAAAGCCCTGTGCGGTCTCCTCAATGACGATACAGCGACTATCGGCTCCAAGTGCGCGCTCGGCAGCAGCCAGTTGCGCTGACTGACCGGCGACGTTCCACGGACAATGCAAGACGCGCAGCGGGCGGCCGTTACGTAGCGCAGCTGGATAGGGGGGCAATCCGACGCTCAAGGCTCTGCGGAAAGTGTTGCCTGCAGCCCCTTGGCAAAAGAGCGGAAGCGTTTGACGTCGTAGCGCTCTGCCAATCGCATCAAGTCAGGCACGACCACGGGCTGGCTGTTCTTGATGTCGGACTGAGAAGCGCGGGCGAAAATCGGCGCGCGATCCAGAGCCTTGCCGATCAGGCAAGTCGCCTCCTCGATGGTCAGCGCCTCGGGCGCAGCAACGTTGAAGACCCCGCTCCAACTTTCTGCCAGAGCCGCGATCATCGCCTCGCATAGATCGTCGACGAAAGTCGGCGCAAAGCGCATCCCCCCCCCCTCGGCGGGAAGTATCACAGACGAACCATCCCTTACGCGCCTGATCAGATCCGGGATCAGACGATCCCTTTGCCTAGGGCCGTATGGCGAAAAGACCCGCAGAATAGAAAGCGCAAACAGCGCGCGATATGGCTTGGCCAATACCTCCGCAGCCAACTTCGTGGCGCCGAGATTGGAGACGGGGGACAGCGCCGCATCTTCACGCAGCCTGGCCGTGAAAGGTTCGTAAACCGTGCCGCTAGACACGAGGCAGAAGCGCGAGATTTGCGCCTCGACCGCCGCCTTCAGCAATTCTTGCGTACCGGCCACATTGACGCGATACATCTCATCTGCATCGCCCGGAAACGCACGATAAGCGCGCGATTGCGCCAGATGCGCGACAGCATCTATGCCCGCAGGCAAGGTCAACGCCGCACCCGAGCCGAGCGAATGGCCAAGGATCTGGGCGCCTGCAAACACTGCTGCGCCATCCCTGACGAGGGCCGTTACGCGATGCCCGCCGGCCAACGCCACGCGGACCAATGCTTGGCCCACGAAACCCGACGCGCCAGTGATGAGGATGTGCATCCGCTCGTCCTTAGGCGGGCTTCGTCACCAGCACGGAGATGCCATTGGGATTGGCGTCATTGACCTGCCACTCCTTGACTCCAAGATCGCGCAGCCAGCCCTCGACTTCATCCTGCGTGTGCTGCCAGGCGTTATGAGGATGATACCAATCGAAATTGACCATGTTGTTGGTCTCGTAGTCGAAGGCGTCATTCCAGAAGCACTTGACGAAATTGTAGTAGATGAGACGCTGAACATCATGCGTGCCGGCCGGAATGCCCAAGACCGGAATTGGCTTTTCGAGTGTGATGCTCGCATCGATGCGCGAGAGTTCGCGGCCGAGTTCGGTGAGGCCCTCGCAGGCCGCATAGCATTCGTCGGGCGTCATCGGCATGAAGTTTTTGCGAATGTGTTCATCACAGAAAACGCGCGCCGGCCCCATCTTTTTGTATACATAGAAGAAGAACTGACCGCCTGGCTGGAGCTTGCGGTACAGCGCTTCTACGGCGAGCCGTGTGTCTGGCGTATGGTGGAGGACGCCGTCGGCAATGATGAAGTCGAAATAGTCGTCCGGGAATGGGGCTTCCATCAGGTCGGCCTGCACGACGGTGCAGTTCCACAAATCCCGAGTGTTCTCATAGGTGGTGATCGCCGCTGCAGAAATATCAAGCGCGAAGACCTCTCCTTTCGTCTGCTCCGCCATGAAGCGAGAGTTGAAGCCCGAGCCTGGGCCGCATTCCAGGATGCGCGTCCGCTTGGCATGAAAGGCCTTCAACTCGTCGAGATTGGCAAGATTGAACTTCTTCATGAACCAGCCGTACAGGAATTCCTGATGCTGAGGCTCAAGCCCGTAATTCTTGAAGCGCCGCCATTTGTCGGAGAATGTCTCGTTGGTCTTGGCCTGCTCGCCTGCTGCGGCGCGGGCCGACGTCTCCTGCCAAGTTAAGCCGTGCTTCTCCGCAAAGGCAGAGAGATCCTGTTGGAGCACGCCTGTTAGGAAAGACGGCACGCCGTCGATGATCGGGATCCAACGCCCATTGGCTGCCCGCAAAACGCCTTCGCGAATCTGGTCACCTTCGGTTTCGAAAGCCTCCACGCTGAGTGGATCACTGCCGAAATGGGCCGGGCGGAAGTGGGAAACGCTGCTCGCGTGCAAAGCCGTGATCCTTGGTCGTCTGGAGTCTCAGTTGAAGCCCGTTTGGTCCTAGCCAGCGGGACAATGGGCGTCCAGAGCTTTCACGCAACGCCTGGCGCTGAACGCAGTGGCGAAGCGGGAAGGGCGGAATAAAGCCTCACGAGCTTTTGCCATTCGGCGGACGCATCCATACCGGCCAGGGCCGCTTCCGTGTTGGCCGCTAGCGTCTCCCGCAAGACCTTATCCTCGGCAAGGCATTTGATTACAGCCGCGATGGACCGGGGATCATAGGGATCGAAGGTCAGGCCGACTTGGTATTCCTCCACGAGCCGGCTTGCTTCGGGATAATGGGCGACGAGCACGGGCAGCCCGGATGACAGATACTCGAAGATTTTGTTAGGCAGGGCGTAGGAGAAGTTCTTGCACAGGTTCGGCAAGGTCCAGATTCCGGCATCCGCGCCGCGCGCAGCCGCCACGACATCCCGCGAAGGCACGGCTGGGGCGAGAAACAGCCGGTCCGAGGCACCAATGCGCGATGCGATGCGCGCATATCCCGGACCATAGGTCTCGATTTCCGGACCGCGTATGACGAGCGTACAGTCCGGCGCATGAGCAAGAGCCTCGATCACGGGTTCGATCATACGGGACGGGCCGATCCCGCCTTGCCAGAGCAGCGTGAAGCGATAGTCGGGAATGCCGAACTGCTGCTTTAACGGCGGGTAGAGCCGGCTCGGTTCACGGGCGCGATCGGGAATGTTACGGATCACAGCCACCTGGACGCGTCCGTCGCCCAATGTCTGCGCCATCTCATCGGCGATCGAGGCGCACACCGTCACCAACGCCGAGGCATGACGGAAACATAGGCGCTCTAGCCAGCGGAAAGCGGCCTTTTGAAAGTGGTTATGAGGACGATAGACCCCACTGAGCGGCGCCCAGGTAACGTTTTCCGAGTACCACTCGTGGAAATCGCAGACTGCGTGCGCGCCGCTAGCCCGTGCTGCTGTGAGCGCCACCAGGGCCGTATTAAGGTCGTGACCATGAAAAGCGTACGGGCGGTACGCCCGTGCGGCCTTAAGCATGCCACGACCGAGGAAACCTGGAAAATGCTCGGAGAACCGTGCGGCCGACATCGGCAGCGCCTCGAAGGAGACATTCTGCCCCCACGCGATGCAGACTTGCGGGCCGCCTTTCAGGAACTGCGGATCGGTCCAGATCACGTGCACCTGGAAACCGCTCGCGGCCAGCGCGCGCGCCTCGCGCTCGACGCGGGGGTCGAAGCGCATATCCGCCACCACCAGCATCACGACCATACGGCCCTCGGGGCGCATGCCGATCCCGGCCCTACCAGGAGCAAACCAGGCGGCAACAAAGGTCAGCGCCGCACCCGGTAAGGCAATGCAGCCGATAAGGAGGCGTCCCCAGTACCGGAGTGCGATGTACAGGAAGCGCAGCGCCGGCTTCAGCAAGGCTGCTAGACGCATTGCGGGAGGTCGCAGCGTCGCTTGCAGCGCTGGGCGAGCCCTTACGAATGAGCGCAGCCCCCGCACGACTGACCCAATGATGGGTAGCCGCTCGGCTTGCACGGCCATACGTTCCAGTTCGTCGTCCGCAGTCGGCTTTGTCATGGTCTGAAGCGCGGTCTCACGCCGCCGGCCGGAATGGACGGCCGAGATCGCCACCATAGAAGCTGTTGATCTCGCACCAGGCATCGAAAGAGAGCAGAGACCAGATCAGTGGCAAGCGATTGGCAGCCCCACTCATATGCTGCTCGATGGCGTCGGCGACATAGGCAGGCTGGAAAATGCCTCGCGCCGCGATGCGTTCAGGCGCGAGGATGTCGCGGATCCAGGGCTGAAGCGGCCCGCGGTACCAGGACGCATCAGGCGGTCCAAAGCCCATTTTCGGCTTGTCGGCGACGATAGGCGGCACCCAGTCCCGGATCGCGTCGCGAAACACTTTCTTGCCGGTGGCGCCGTCGGTCAGCAAGTCCCAGTCGAAGCCGAGCGCGAGGTCGATCACCTCGTTGTCGATCAGCGGCACGCGCGCTTCCAAAGAATGCGCCATGGAGAGCTTGTCTTCGACCATGAGCAAGCCGGCGAGATAGGTTTTGGTATCGGCATACATCAGCCTGTCCCAATCGAACTTCGAGGGGCACGAGCGCAGCACCTCTTCAAGCGCGCCACTTACGGTGTAGCCCGCTCCCGACGCGATCATGCCGGGCGTAAAAGCAGCCTCGACGGCTTCGGGCGGAACCGGAAAGCAATACATCTCCAATTGCCGCCGCAAAGGGTCGAGCGAGAGGCCTGTTGGCTTGAGCGCCTGGCCGAGAATGCGCGCCAGCAAGCTGGGTTTAGGGGCGTTGCCGACGGGATAGGGCAGCCGTAGATGGCCGTACCGCCCGACATAGCCGCCGAGAATCTCGTCGCCGCCACATCCAGACAGAACCACTTTCGAGTCTTGCGCGACACGGCCGGCAATCAGGTAATTCACATAGGCCATTCCCATACGTGGTTCTTCCAGCGCGTTGATCGTGGCATGGAGCGAGCCCATCAGAGAGGTCGGAGCTAGTTCCATCTCGACGTGGTCGTTACCGAGATGGGCGGCTACGGCGCGAGAAAATTCGCGCTCGTCGACAACCCGGTCGTCACCGACGTCGGCCAGGTCGAACAGGCATGAATAGGACTTCACGCCGGGGTCGATCTTGTGCGCTCCCGCGACCAGGGCACTCGAATCGATCCCGCCGGAAAGATAGGCCATCACCGGCACGTCTGCCGCCATCTGCCGGTTGATCGTGTCCTCGATCGCGGCGCGAAGCGCTGCAGCCGCGTCAGCCGGCTTCATGCTGCGACGGCTGAAGCCGACATCCCAGAACTGGCGGGTCGTGCTGCGGCCGGGTTCTTCGACACGGAGGTGTCCGCCGAGAAGCTGGCGCACGTCCTTGAACATAGATCTTCCATCCCAGACATTCTGCTGGAGGAAATAGGCGTAGACAGCGCTTTCGTCCGGCGCAGCTTCGATCAGGCCCGATGCGATGATCGCCCGGATCTCGGAGGCGAAGAGCAGCATTCCGTCGGGTCGCTCGGCTATGTAAAGAGGCTTGATGCCGAGGCGGTCTCGGCCGAGCATAAGGCGCTGGTTGCGTCTGTCCCAGACGGCAAAGGCAAACATGCCGTTCAGCCGGTCGAGAAGCCCCTCGCCCCATTGCTCATAGCCATGGACCAGCACTTCCGTATCGGAATGATCGGTAGCGAAGTGGTGGCCTGCCGCCTCGAGCTCGCGACGCAGCCCGACGTGGTTGTAGATCTCCCCATTGAAAACGACCCAGACAGTGCCGTCTTCGTTCGACATGGGCTGATGCCCGGTCTCCAGATCAACGATAGAGAGGCGCCGAAAACCGAGCGCGGCATCGCCGTCAGACCAGAAGCCTTCATCGTCGGGACCGCGATGAACGATCGAATCCGCCATCGCCTTCACGCGCTGGGGCGCATCCGGCTGGCGGCCACGATGGAGGATACCTGCAATGCCACACATCGTGATCTAGCTCTCTAAAATACGGCCCAGCGCCAGCGGCGCGGACACGTCGCGGTAGACGGCCGTCAACGCACCCGCGATCTTAAGCGGATCGTGCCAGCGTTCGACATACGCTCGCGAGCGAGCGCCTGCCTGGATCAGCGCCTGTGGATCGCCAAGGATGCGGGCCAGATCATGATCGAGCGTGCGCTGATCTAGCCTCAAGATCGGCATATCCGCCCACATGGCCTCCGGCACGAAGCGTCGATCTTCCTCGCGGATATAGGCTGCCACAGGCTTGCCCATCGCCATCAGCTCGACGGCAAAGCCGCCATACCAGCCTGCAAGCAGTTGGTCGATCGCCAGGTCGGCCGTGCGGTACAGCTTCATCGCCTCGGCATGCGGCGTGTTCTCGATCAGCAACAGCTCGAAATCGAAACGCGACTTCATCCGCTCCAGCGCGGCCAGAATATGCGAGGTGCCCTTAATGCCGCTGTTGCTGGGCGCATGCACGAGATGCGGCCGGAGGCCGGGGTTGGGCGGCGTCACCGTCTCGCCCATCACATCCACGTTGGCGTAGGGCAGGAATTCGCCCTTTTCCAGCAGATGGCCAATCTCCGGGTTCAGGTAGAAGACCCTGTCCATCAGCGGCAGCATCGTCTCGATCATGGCGCGCCGCGTCACATCGATCGTGGCCGTGCAGGCAGAATAAGCCGGACAGCCATCCGGCTTGCACATGGTGATCGCGTTGGTCCGGTTGGAAACATCGGCCTGACGCGCATCGCAACCCTGCAACGTCATCACCACACGCTTGCCGAGGGCCTTGGCGAGGCGCACGTCGCGCAATGCGGCGCGATCCTCCTGCGGGCTGCGGCCGAGAACGCGGCCAAAATCATCCCACAACATGAAACTCCGGCCGAAGTAATAGTGGATCACGTCATATCTGAAGGGCATAGCCAGCGAGAATAGGCTGCGGATGAACCTCGCCCTGCGCGTATTCTTTGCATACTCGCTCAGAGTCCTGTCGGCGGGGTATCCGATCCAGGTCCCGTAATTCTGCACGACATCACTGCCGTGACCGAGGTCACGCTCGGCGCGCGACAGCGTCCATGGCTGATTGCCGACATTGACGGGGCCATGAAGGATACGCATGTGCGGGCTCAATGCGGTACGGCGCCGGTCCGAGGCAACCCGTCATAGAGCGTCACCAGCTTTTGCCACTCGCCCTCAGCGTCGAGTGTCTCAAGCGCCTTGACGGTATTTCGCCGCAGTCTCTCGGCGAGACCCGGCTCCTCGATCAGCCGGTTGATCGCCGCTGCGATGGACTTCGGATCATAGGGATCGAATGTCAGCCCAATCTCATGGGTTTCGACCATGCGCCGCGCTTCCGGGTAATCGGCAACCAGTAGCGCGAGCTCAGAGGCGGTGTACTCGAAGATCTTGTTCGGCAGCGCGTAAGTGAAATTCCGGCATAGCCGCGGCAATGTCCAGATACCCGCATCAGCCCCCCGAGCCGCTGCCACGACATCGCGCGAGGGAACCGGGCCCTGCAGGATCAGCCGGTCGCTAGCGCCGACCCGTGCGGCGATGGCGCAATAATCTGCGCCGAATAGATCTAGCGAGGGGCCTCGTATAACGAAAGTACATTTTGGCGAAAAGGCAAGCGCTTCAATGATCGGCTCGATAAGCCGCGTAGAACCAGTACCGCCCTGCCAAAGCAAGACGAAGCTCTCTTCAGGCAACCCAAGTTGCTGCTTGATCGGTGGATAATCGCAAGTCGGCTCGGCATTAAGAGCGGGGATGTTACGGACAACCTCCGGTCGCCTTCCGCCTCCCAGCTCTCCGGCGATCGCATCCGCGATCGAGTCGCACACTGTCACGACAGCCGAAGCCGAACACATAACCCGTGATTCCAGCGCTTGCAGTTCCGATTTCCAAGCCGGTGGATAAGGTTCGTGGCTCGCGGTTATGCTATTCCAGTGCACATTCTCTGATGTCCACTCGTGGAAATCGGCAATAAAATGCGATCCTAATATCCTCGATATCGCCAAAGCAACGTAACATGTATTCAAATCATGAGCGTGAATTGCGAATGGCCTAATTTCTTTTGCGATTTCAAAAGTAATATCGAACATAACGCCGCAGTTAAATCCTGGGCGAAATATAATGTCGGTAATAGCACGCGAGTCAATAAATCTTGTATCGATACCTGATCCCCAGTCGATTCGGATATCATTGGCAGCCCCATGCGTAGGATCAGGACAAACGACAGTGACGTAATACCCTTTCTCGGCGAGAACCCTAGCCTCACGTTCCACGCGAGGATCGATCCGCAGATCGGATATGACGAGCATCAGCACATTTTGCCCATTGGCAGACGTTCCAATCCCCGCCATAGCCGATGTCGAAGCAGCACTGTGCAATCCAAAATTGGGATCTAAGTTCGAAGGCGCCGCAGTCAAAAAAGAACCGCCACAGACATCCCGTTTCGCCACAGAAAAAGTCGTCACCCATCGCAATATCGGCAGGATCGCGGGCTTTGATAAGCTAGCAAGCTGCGGAAATCTTTTGGCAAGCGCCGCGAGAATCTGTTTAAAATTTGGCATGCGACAGGAAACTTCTTTCAAACGGCTTCGTTTCGGGGATGGGTCGCATGACAGTAAAAGGATGGTTCCATCCACTAACCCGACGAATATTATCGCGTGCGTTTTCGAGACCCATGACACGCTCGCGTATCATGCGTCTCGTAGCATCCGGAAAATCAGCGGTTTCCTCATACATACGTCCGAAGCGGATCGCTACGGCATCGATCGAATGCCAGCGGCTTACATATGCCGTTCCTTGGGCTCCGATGGCGACGAGCTTGTCACGGTTCTCAAGACACCAAAGCAGCGTCTTCTCTAGCGTATCGGGAGTGACATTGATGAGCGGGCACTCTTCGACAGCCTCGACCAGTTCAGGAGCGCGCACGTAGGTCATGACAGGCTTTCCACGGGCCATGGCTTCAAGTGCCGTGTAGCCATACGCTCCTCCAATGAACTGGTCTGCCACGAGATCGGCTTCGCCGAAGAGGCGGATCACCTCCGCATTCGAAACGCCTTGGACCTTCACATAATCGATGGCATGTCCCTGGGCGCGCAGTGCATCGATCGTCGCCTCGAGATAGTGCGAGCCCTTGAAGTGGGCGTGGTTCGGCGCGTGAGCGATACGCAGCGCGCCGTCGATCCGCGGCGATGCAGCGGGAGGGACGCGCTCAAGATCGATAGGCCAGTAGTGCATATTTCGGGGGGTGGGCACGTAAGCAAGCATGTCGCCCAACGCGACCGCAGTCGTGATCTTTTCGCACATCGCGGCCATGATCGGCGCGTTATCTTCTGTGCAGGCGCAGAAGCGGCCGGGCTCGGGACAATCCGAGCAGAAATTCCACTTGCCGAGCGCCAGCGTCGGCTCGCGGCGCCGGACATCAGCACCGTAGGCGTAGAGATAGACACGCTTGCCGGCGAGGCGCAGCAGATCGAGCTCCAGCGGATTGACGCCAAAGCGTGTGGCCCGCGACATCAGGCCCTGATCATAGAAGAAATGGAACACGTCGTAGCGAAGGATGGCCCAGGCGAGCAGCCAACGCTCGAAAGCCGGGATCAGGCCATGAGCATTGCCCTGCAGCCACTGCATCGGCTTTTGCAGATTGAAATCGAAGTTTCGCGCTATGTAATAGGTGACGAAGACCAACGAATGACTTTCCAAGCCAAGAGCCCTGTCGGCGCGCGCCTTCAACGGCAGCGTCAGGATCGGCGTCACTCCCCAAAGCGAGCGAGGCCGGCCCTGCGCGAGGCGGGCCTCGGTGAGCCGGCGTCCCAACGGGACGGCCACCCGTTCAAGCAACCAGCCAGAGCTCGCGTTCACAAAAGATAGCAGGACGAGACGCACACGGCCAGCACATGCAACCAGCCACGATCTTGCCCGTCTCGATAAGAACAGCGGTGATCGCGGGATCACCCGATACAGGCGCAGAGCGATGAGCAAAAAGGCCTTTAGCCCATGCAGAAGCGTGCGCGCCGGCCCGCAAAGGGGAGCCGGCAGCGCACTCACCCGGCTCCGCACCGCGTCGCGAGTGAATTTCAGCCAACCCGGCAATTTCTGATGCTCCGAATTAGCTTTTCAGCGCCTGCATAACAACCTCGACCACGCGGGCCTGGTCGGATTCACGCATGAAGGGCACGATCGGTAGCGTGACGGTCGTGTCTTCCGCGACGCAGGCGTTGGGGAACTGTTCGGGCTTAAACCCATACTTATTGCGATAGTACCCTAGACGATGGACGGCATGTGTTCCGGGCCTGCTCTGCATCTCCGCAAGGGCCATCGCGGACATCACGGCGTTACGGCGTTTGCGTCCGCCTTCCGCTAGACGGATGACGTAAGACTGGTAGGTATGCCCGGCGACATCGCCCGCAACTGGAAGGATCAAATCCTTCATCCCCCTAAGCATCCGAGTGTAGCGATGCGCCGTAGCGCGGCGATCGGCAACAAGTATCTCGAGCTTGCCCATCTGAGCCACACCCACCGCCCCCTGAATATCTGAAAGGCGCAGATTGAAACCCAGCCTGTCAAAGGTACCCATCGTCCACGGGCCGTGCATCTCAATTTCCGCCGAGGGCAGCCCGGTAGTGCCATGGTTGCGTAGAGACCTGACCGCCGCAGCCAGCACGGGATCGTTGGTGGTGACCGCACCGCCCTCGCCTGTCGTCACTACCTTTCGCGGGTGGAACGAAAAGCAGCCGAGGTCGCCAAGAGCGCCGACCGGGTCTCCTTTGTAAGTCGTCGCGATCGCGCAGGCTGCATCCTCGATAATGTGGATGTTGCGCGGCGCGCAGATTGCCTTGATCTCGTCCATGGGAGCGGCGAGGCCAAACAGATGTACGGCAACGACAGCCTTCGTATGCGGCGTGATCGCTGCTTCCAGTGCCTTTGGATCGATGTTAAATGTTTCCAAGTCAACATCGACGAAGACTGCTTTAGCACCGACATATTCCGCGGCATGGGCACTCGTGATCCAAGTGAAGGCGGGTACGATAACCTCGTCTCCGGCCTTCAAGTTCAGTGCCAGAGTCGCGAGGTGAAGCGCCGCCGTGCAGGAGGTGCAAGCCATGGCGAAAGCGGATTTCTGATTCTCCGCGATCAAGCGCTCGAAGCGCTCGGTCATCGGGCCTTGCGTCACCCATTTCGAAGCAAGCACGGCGCGTACCATTTCGATCTCGGATTCGTCGAAGCTAGGTTCGGTGATGTTGATCATAGCAGCTTGCCTACCTGAGTGAGGTGTTTGGAATGCCCAGTCTGCAGCCTTAACGCTACGGCAATCTCGGCGTTGAAGAGAGCCGGTCCTTAACGGAACGGATGATCGTCGATGGCACCCTCACCTCCGAGTCTGGCTCTCGGCGTATCGCGAGAAGTTCAAGGGCCGTTTGGCTTCCACAGGATACGAGCACCGTCCCGCCTGTACGGCGTAAGACCTGCCCTGGTGTACCGTGATAAATGCCGCAGAAAGGTTTGCTCTTCACAATGCGGAGGCGCTCCTGGCCCATCAAAGTCCATGCACAAGGGTAAGGTGGAGCCTGAGCGCGAACAAAATCATGCAGCTTCTCTGCTGGATAGCTCCATTCGATCATGCCGTCTTCATCACTCCGCTGACCGCAGTAGGTCG
Source organism: Allobosea sp. P5_A5 (assembly GCF_056400625.1). NCBI lineage: Bacteria > Pseudomonadati > Pseudomonadota > Alphaproteobacteria > Hyphomicrobiales > Alloboseaceae > Allobosea > Allobosea sp. P5_A5. The sequence continues at coordinate 45,259 of NZ_JBFUKY010000012.1, read as the reverse complement.
CGAATGCCTCATTCTGGTGTGCCAGGACGGCATGCCCAGCGAGGAGGTCCCGCCATTTAGCCCCCAGCTGAGAGAGAAGGCCAGCCTCAATCCGTGTCAGAGCTTGTCCCACATCGTCAGAATCGCCGAGTTGAACGGGCACCTGCATCAGCACGTCACCATCGTCTATTCCAGACCCTAGACGGAATACTGTTGAGCCAACCTCCCGTGCTCCTGCGATGATCGACCAGACCAGTGGTGCGCCGCCCCTAAATTTAGGCAAAAGCGAGTTATGAATGCCCCATAGACCTTTAGGAAAAAAATCAATGTCGGACGGGGAGAAAAGCCAGTACCATCCGCACACAAAACCGATGGATGGATTCAGGCCCGCAATAATAGATCGTGCTTCGGCTTGGCTTTGCACGACTTGCAGCTCGATATCCCTGCTCGCTGCGAAATCTCGGAAAGCGCCAAGATCACTGCGATCATCGTGCACGTCATTCGGATGGATAATTGTCCACAATACATCAGTGCGCGATTCGGCCAGACAGTTCAGCACCCTGAGTCCAAGCGCTTTGGAGCCGAGATAAACAGCCCTAGTCATCAGTTTTCTTTGCCGAAGTGAGCCGCTAGATTCAACATTCGGATATAAGCTGGGCTAATGGCGCGATGGCCGTGCTCCGCCTCGACCCAAGCACGGGACGCGCGCCCAATCTGTTCACGTGTATTACTGTCTGCGAGCTGCCGCAGCGCTGAAGTGATCGTCTCCTCATCAAAGGCTCCGACCAAAGGGGGCGGTCCATTCCGAAAATGATGTTTTGCTTCATCGGGAACTGGTCGCATGATCACGGGCTTTGCGGCGGCTAATGATTCCAATACCGAAGCCCCATATCCCTCCATCACGAACTGGTCTGCCACAGCATCCGCAGCGCGCTGGCGGCGGCGCAGGAGCGGCTTCGAGCACATGGGAAGCCATACAACGGCCTCCTCGAGGCGAAGCTCGGTGACTAATGCGCGAGATTTTTCGAGATCCTCCCCCCAAGCTTGCAGCAAAAGTCGCCAATTTTGTGCTCCTTGAGCACGAAAGCGCGCGAAAGCGCGGATGAGCTTGTCACTACCTTTCCAATTCCAATCTTGCCGGCAGACGCCAAGCAAAAAATGCTCGCCTCCAACAGCGGCCTTCCATTCTTGGCGCAGTTCAGGCTCTTCGCCGACGCGATAGACGTCGGTATCGACCACGAGCGGCAGGAAAGCCCTCGGAGCTTTGGATCCGAGCCTGTCGATATAGGCGAAATAGTCCGTCTCACACACGGACAAGTAAGCTGCCTGTCTATATGCGGCACGGAACATCAATCCCACCATGTCCTGCTCGAAGGGGCGAATATAAAGGTCACCACCCAAAGGCAAAACAACAGAAGGCCTAGGACTGAAAGCACCTAGCATAATGGCTGACATAGATAACACTACCACATCGTAATCGTTCATCGCGGCAATGTAGTTCCATTGTCCCATATGCTGGGCGAGAACCAGCGCCGCATCGACAGGCAGCGGCTTGCCAAATTGCTCTTGATACAGAGCGGCCACCTCCTCGCTTGCTTCGAGCCGGCCCACGTAGCGGTGCTGCATAGCGTGATCGTAGGGGACATATCGTACAAACTCGGGGGGCTCCCAATTCAACGCCTCCGGCTTGAAATCCCCCGCTGACACGTTCTCGACGTTGCACTCCTCCCATTGTGGGCGAGCGAACAGATAGCTATCGATGGCGTTTTCCTGAACGATGACATCAACCTCATGACCGAGCTTGCGCAGAGCGCGCGCAGTAATGAATGCCTGATTGGCCAGGTTATCAAAAAAACCTATGCGAAGTGCGCGTCCAGTCTTTTTGACTTCGTCCCGCACCTCATAGGCCGCAACCATGCGGTGATCTCCGGCCCCGGCTAGATCCCGCGCGCTGCCCAGCAGAAGCCTTTTAAATGCATCACGTTGCCTCTGCTCAAATATTTCCCGCGTTTCGCTCAACTCCGCCGCGAGCAAACCAACCCGTCCGGAAAGCTCTTCGAGATGGCTAAGCAGCATATCCCTGTCCCGAAGGTATCGCATCAGCGCAACGGCCAGCGAGGGAACCTTACGCAAGCGGCGCAACGCAGAACCAAAATCGACAGATGGCATCAGAGGCCTTTTACTATTTCATTAGAGGCGTATTCAACGCCGAAGCCGCTCGCGAATGCTTCATATAGTTTAGAATATTTCTCTCTTTCATGAGATATGACCGGTTATATCACAATCAGAAAGTTCGATGACATCGCTTTGGGTTTTATGATCCCATTCAACAAGTGGATAAAAAACCGAACCCGAAGGGTATGCTGCAGCTATAACAGAGAATCTGTGGACTCTTTGATGATATTCGTAGTAATCATTCAAGCTTGTTACGTTTGGCTGCAGAGCAACAGACAGTATATAATCCCCCTCCAATATCTGAAGTTCTGCCATCGTGCAGGACACTACACCTGTCCGGCCAGGCGTTTTTTCAAATTTTGCGCGGACCTGTGCGTCATCACCACGCCCTGCCGGATTACTAGTATTGAATTGTGCGATACGCGTGAGATCGCCCTCGCGCTCAATCGTCATCAGAAACCCTAGCGGATAAACGGGCAATTCACCGTCGCAAGTGTAGTGCACCTCGATACGCCACCGATCCCAAGTTCTGAAAACATTAGTCGTTTTACCGGATTGATCGATAAATCTTACCTTTACAATACGAACGGGACCCTTGCGAAAAATCTCTATCTTACTGCCAGGCTCATCCTCTGAATCCCTAGAATCCAAAGTAGCTAATGACGGCGCATCAACGACCTCTGCTCCTCCAGTAATGCTCTCCAGGTCAATCTCAAGCACTTGACCTGTCGCCGCGAGACGCTCGTGCACGCTATAGTCATACCGGCGCGTCACGGCTTGCGCCGGCCCAACGCCTCTTAGCAACCCGTTCTCGATCCAGATAGCGGTATCGCAAAGCTGGGCGACCTGCCCGGTTCCGTGACTAACGAACAAAACGGTAGCACCGGAATCGCAAATCTCCCGGATGCGCTTCATACATTTGGAGTTGAAGTAGGCGTCGCCGGCAGCTAGCGCTTCGTCCACAATGAAAACTTCGGGGTCGATGGCAATAGCGGTAGAGAACGTTAACCTCGCCTGCATCCCGCTTGAATAGGTGCGGAAAGGTTGGTCAATGACCTCCCTCAACTCACTAAACTCTATAATCCAAGGTAATTTGGCTTCGATCTCACTACGGCTCATGCCAAGGCACATGCCACCCGTGACGATATTCTCGCGACCAGTAAAGTCCGGATGGAATCCAGTGCCCAACTCAAGGATCGCGGAGACTCGGCCGGCCACCTCGACAGACCCAGAGGTCGCGTCGAGCAATCCCGTGATGATTTTCAGCAGAGTGCTCTTGCCCGAACCGTTCGGGCCGATGATTCCGACAATCTCACCCCGTTTGATTTCGAATGAAATGTCTTTCAACGCCCAGTGGTCTCTGTGGCGCTGCTTGCCCGTGAACACCTCGCGCAAGAGGTCGCTATTGTTCTCGTAGATCTTGTAGGCTTTGCTGAGGCCCCTGACGCGGATCGCTACCTCTTGCGGAAGTGCGGGATTTGTTTTCTGCACAGTCATATCAGAGCACATTACCAAGAAAGGGTTTCACGCGGCGAAAGACGAGTAGGCCGGCGAGCAGCGTCCCAAAGGACATCAGCGCAAACACAATCCATGCGAAGCCATGCCGGATCTCACCGAAGAACAGCGTGTCCTGATAGACCCAGACCACATAGCTGAACGGGTTCAGATAGAGGATTGGACGAACCTTGGCCGGAACCCAGTCCGGCAGGTAAATCGCGGGGGTAAAGTACATCGAAACGGACATATACATGGTCACGAACTCACGCACGTCGCGAAGGAAGGGCGTGATTACAGAAAGCAGAAGCGTCAGCCCTAGCGCCAGCATGCCGTGCATTAACAGCACGAGTGGAAGCAGCAATGCCAGCCAAGTAAACCCACCACCGAGTGAGAATTTGTAGATCAGCATGAGCACGATTGAAGGAACGTAGATCACGAAGCATGCGATCATACTGGCCACCGGCAATGTCTCGATCGGGAATACGACCTGCTTGACGAGGTTCGAGTTGCCCGAGAATGCGCCGGGAGCACGGCTAAGTGCATTCGACATCAATAGCCAAGGCACGAGCCCGATCAGGATATAACTCGCATAGTCGCCCGGGAAAGTGGACGAAGCGGCTATTTTCGTGCCGATTACCACCCCGAAGATCAGCATGAATGTGCCAACCACGACCAGCGGTTGAATGTATATCCAAAGGGAGCCGAGACCATGGCCGGCATGGCCGCCCTTTAGGTCCCGGATCACCATCTCGCGAATGAGGGCGTAGTTGCGGATCGTCGTGCGCAGAAAATCTTGTAGCATGACGAAAAGTGACGGAGCCCGACTAGCGACTTGGTTTTGCGGCGATATAATTGGTGCACTCACAAGTACGCCTCGCAGAACTGTTCGAGATTAAGCAGAGACCAGATCAGCAGTCGGCGGTTCTGGCGGCCTTCGAGATGGTCGTCAATCAGTGTTTTGACCGTCTTCTTGTCGAGATAGTCGTAGATCCGCGCCCGATCATTGAGTAGGCGTCGGCGGACGTAGTCGATGCTTTCGCCCTTGAACCAGCTTGCGTCCGGAGCAGAGAAGCCCTGCTTTTCCCGATCGGCGACCTGAGCGGGAATATGCCGACCCATCATCTTCCGCAGGATTAACTTGCCGTCCCGAGTCTTCTCGAAATAGCGTTCGGCCTTGCCCCCAGGCTCGTTCTCGTTGAGGCGGACGACATCCGTCAGATTTCCGAGCTTCATCTTGGCCGGCAACCGCATCGCAAAATCGACGAGATCATTATCGAGGAATGGGACGCGGCCTTCCAGACCGTGCGCCATTGCAAGCTTATCGTCGACCACAAGCAGCCCGTTGAGAAACGTCTTGGCTTCGAAATAGAGCGAGTGGTTGATGTAATCCTCAGGCCGCGTCAGAGTGTGCGCGTGATCCTGGAAAACATCACGGAATATATCGAGCATCGAAACATCCGAAGCCTGCCCCCACACCGGGCGCATCATCTGTGGAAGCAGTTCAGTCGGAACCATCCGCTGCCAGAATCCTGAGTATTTCTGGACGTAGTGGTCGAAATCATCGTTTACGACGGCTCGATAGTAACGCCAAGGATAACCGGCGAAGAGCTCGTCGCCGCCCGTGCCCGAGAGTACCACCTTGACAAATTTCGAGGCGAGTTTTGCCGCATAGTAGTTTGGGTAGGATTGGCCGACGCGCGGCTCTTCCAAATGCCACGCCAAGTGCGGCAGTGCGCGCTCCATGTCGCCGGCCTTGAGCACCATCTCGTAGTGTTCGGTCTTGAACAAATACGACATGTGCTCGGCCTTGGAGCGCTCGTCATAGCCGAGTTCGACGCCCGAAGCGGAGTTCAGGTCAAATCCCACCGTGAAAGTCCGCATGAACGGCAATTGCTTGGCGGCCAAGGCCGTGATCGAGCCCGAATCCATGCCACCAGAGAGATAGGCGCCGACATCGACATCAGAAATCATCTGCCGGCTGACAGCCTGCTGGAACAGAAAGTCCAATTTCTCGAGGGCGTCGGCCTCGTTGATCTCGCCTTCTGGCTCTTGGAAATGAAAGTCCCAGTAGCGCTGAGGCGCGGGAGGCTCGCGCCCACTGGCGACCTGGACGTAGCAACCGGCCGGCAGGAGCTTCACGCCCTGAAACAGGGTCTGATCGGTGAAGAAATTCTGGAAGGTAAGGTACTCTGCCAGCCCCGCCACGTTCATGCGCCCGGCAAATCCGGGCACGCCTCGAAAGGCCTTGATCTCCGACGCGAAGAGGAACGCACCATCGACTTCTGCATAGTAGACCGGCTTCACGCCAAAGCGGTCCCGCGCCACGGTGAGCTTGCGCTCCACCGTGTCCCAGATGCCAAAGGCGAACATGCCGTTGAAACGACCGAGCGCCTTCAGGCCCCACTCGGCGAAAGCGGTGAGCAGGACTTCACTGTCGCCACTCGAATGAAATAGGTGGCCGCGCGCGCTGAGCAGAGCTTTCAGTTCGCGAAAATTGTAAATCTCTCCGTTGTAAGTCAGGACATAGCGGCCATCGCGCGTCGCCATTGGCTGTCGAGCGGCATCGGTGAGGTCGATGATCGAAAGCCGACGGTGGCCGAGACCGACAGGCCCGTCACAGTAGTGTCCCTCGCCGTCTGGGCCCCGATGGGCGATGATGTCCGTCATCGCTTTCACGGTGACCGGCGAAGCCGGCCTGCCATCCCGGTGCAGGATGCCTGCTATACCACACATGTCTTATCGTCCGATCGTGTGAAATTCAGAGGCGGTAGCCGCCATAAGGCCGCTCTGCTTCTGAAAATCAGATCTGCGCCTTGCTGCGCCTCTGCGCGACCTGATCGATATGCGTCTTGCGCCATTCAATCAGCTGCTTCAGGCCTTCATCGAGATCGATAGAGGCCGTGAAACCGATTTCCTTGCTGGCCTTGACCGGCGATCCGATGCGGTTGCGCACCAGTGTCGCCTGGCTGCGCGGCGCGTAGTTGATCGGCTGGTTCGAGCCCGTGAGATTGAGGAGCTTCTCCGCGACCTCCTTGAGCGAGGTGCGCTTGCCGGTGCCGACATTGTAGAAGCTGTCCGTCGCGGTCGACTGCATCGCGCAGAGGTTCGAGCGCGCGCAATCCTCGACGGCGACGAAGTCGAAGGCTTCCGAGCCGTCGCCCATGATGGTCGGCCCTTCGCCGCGATCGATCGCGTCGAGCATCTTCATGATCACGGCGATATAGGCGCCGCGATAATCCTGGCGCGGACCGTAGACGTTCATGTAGCGCAGCCCGACATAGTCGAGCCCGTAGCGGAAATGATATGCGCGGGCCATGGCTTCGCCGCAGATTTTGGTCGCACCGTAGAAATTCTTGTTGTTGAACGGATGGTCCTCAGGCATCGGCTCCTGGACGGCGTCGCCATAGACCGAGGCCGAGGAGGACCAGACCAGGCGCTTGACGCCGTTCCGGACGCAACCGTCGAGCACGTTGAACATGCCGCGCACATTGGTCTCGAAAGCCGTGCGCGGGAACTCATGGCACTGCAGCAGCCAAAGGGCAGCGAACTGGAAAACGCCATCCGTGCCCTTGAGCGCCGCATCCAGGATGTCGGTCTGGGTAATGTCGCCGCCGGCCTCGAAAATCTTGACTCGCGGATCCTTCAGCGCCTCCGCAAGGTTCTCGGTGGTCCCACGGACGAAATTGTCGTAGATCACGATCTCGCCGACATCCGTTTTCGTGAGTTGATCGACTGCATGCGAGCCGATAAGGCCCGCGCCCCCGATGACGACGACGCGCTTTCCCTGGAGTTCCACTGTTCCGCTTTCCTTGTTTGCAATGCGACAGCCGGCGCAATCGCATGATTATTCCAAGCTACCACAGTCCGGGTGCAACGAGCGCCCGATCTACACAAGACTCGACCTCGACGAAACCGCCGCGACTACGCGGCCTTTTCGACCAGTTCTTCCCCCGGCACAACACGCACCTTGCTTCCCAGTAAATCCAGCAGCACAGCCACGCGGTCCTGATCCCTGAAGCCTTCGAACAGGCCCAATGTATCGACGAAACTTTCCGATTTGATGCTGACCAATTCGCTTGGAGCGAAATCTGGCCGCGTCCACAGCTCGACGAAACCCTTGGCATTCAATCGTGCCCGCAACGCGGCAACGACCCCACCGGAAATAGGCAGCGGCCCATCCTCGCCCGCGATAATTCTGGCGACACCGTGAGTGCCGTTGACCGCCCGCCAACGCTGCTGTTCCTTGTCGAACACGCAAACAGATAGGACAGGAAAAAGGGGGCAGCGACCATCACAACCTTGCGGGCGTTCCGGCGCTTCTTCAGATACGACGACATACCAACGGGAATCGCCGGCTTGTTGAGGTAAAGTCGCGCTCATGACCGCGACGCCCTCAATCTAATCGACAACATCGGCGGAACCAGAACGCGGTCGGCGCCAAGATGTCCGATCGCTAGTTCATAACAGGCTTCGGCGCTATGGATACCGGTAACGATTGCGCAGTCCGGCGATGACGGCGCGAGTTCCAACGCAGCCACGACCGGAATTCCGAGTAGGCTTGGCCTCCGCATGCTCGCGTCAACAATGGCTACGATCGTCACACCCTGCTCGGCAGCGCACAAGGCAGCGATTTCTGTCAGGTCGCTACCTCCGAAGAGCGCTACGTTTTGCCATTGCCGGCCAGCAGCAGTCTCGAACAGCTCGGAGCACTGCATACGCGCTTGGCGAAAGAAGGAGAACGACCAGGAAAGATACTCAGCTGTCAGCCTGGACTTCTCGGCGAAACCGCTCGGCGTCAGGAAGTAGGCGTAGCGGCGGGAGGGAACCTGCTGAACCTTGATAAGTCCCTTTTTAACGCAGCGCTTGATGTAGCTGTTTACCAGCCCCAGCGCGACACCGAGTTCACCGGCGAGTGCCCGTTGTGAGACATGCGCCTCTCGCTCAACATACGCCAACAGGCCGGCGAGATGACGTCCTTCAGTCTCGGCCGAGGTTGAGCTCGCGTGAGACGCGGCGGCTACCGCCGGTTCGGGCGCAGGAAGGGGGGGGCTTTTGAGCTCACCAATCATACGGCGCGACTTATCATGTTCATGACGTGAACGTCAAACCCGGTATTGCATGGCTTTGTCTTGGCGTTCACCTTTGGCCTTTTAAGGCGGGGATCGGCATCCAAGTTATTAACCCCCGAGCCGGTTGCGGTGAGACTGCCCGTTTCGATGTGAGACGGGCAGTCGGGGATGAAAGCTAGAATCTCCTCTAAGCGAGATCGCCGAGAAGCAGGTGCGCGCGATCAAATACGAGATCACCATCGCCAAGGACGTCGGCGGCTTCGTTGTCGACGGCACGCCGCTCAACGAGACGCTCGTCCACGACCTCGCACGCGGCAACTTTATCGCCTATTAGCGCCACGTTGTCCTCGTCAGCTGCACCAGGACCGGCAAGACTCATCTGCCGATCGTGATCGCCCAATCCTGCATCCGTGCCGGAGCTTGGCGGTGCTTTTCGATGTCCATTGACCTCGCCAAAAGGCTCGAGGCCGAGGCGCGCGCCAGCCGTCAGGGCTGCGTGATGACCGTTCGCGCATGGACGCCACGTTATCGACGAACGAGCCCGACCGTACCAAAAGATCCCAAGCTACAATTGGAAGCGCCAAGTACCGTGTTTCGATCGTCGCACCTGATCCTCGCTTCTAGAAAGCTGCTGAAACAGTAGGCTTTTAAGCCGCCTCTGGTATCTAGGGAATTTGCCAAGCGCGGACATCTCTGAAACGCAATACCCGCTGATGGACCGAAGTCGAGACGGTAGCGCTGACCGTCACTTGACGATAATGACATGCGACCTGCGTTGACCATCCTTGAGACAGCTGCATGTCAGCAACTTCCTGGTGCCGGTAACTCTGATGCCGTCGAAATTTCTCGTCACCGGCGGTGCCGGCTTCATTGGTTCAGCTGTCGTTCGCAAGATCATCAGCGAGACGCAGCACGAGGTCTGGGTCGTCGACAAGCTGACCTACGCCGGCAATCTCGCCTCCATGGCTTCGGTGTCGGGCAGCAATCGCTATCGATTCGAGCAGGCCGATATCGGCGACGGCGAGCGCATGCGGGCCATCTACACCGAGTTCCAGCCCGACATCGTCATGCATCTGGCTGCCGAGAGCCATGTCGACCGCTCGATCGACGGGCCCGGCGACTTTATCCAGACCAATATCGTCGGCACCTTTTGCCTGCTGCAGGAGGCTCTGCGGCATTGGCGCGGGCTCAGCGGCGAAGCCAAGGCCCGCTTCCGCTTCCACCACATTTCGACCGACGAGGTCTTCGGATCGCTCGGTCCAGAGGGTTTCTTCCGTGAGGATACGGCCTATCAGCCGAACTCGCCCTATTCCGCCTCGAAAGCGGCCTCGGACCATCTCGTGCGGGCCTGGCACCATACCTACGGGCTGCCGGTGGTGATGACAAATTGCTCCAACAATTACGGGCCCTATCACTTCCCCGAGAAGTTGATCCCGCTGATGATCATCAATGCGCTGGAAGGCAAGCCGCTGCCGGTCTATGGCGACGGCCTTAATGTCCGCGACTGGCTCTATGTCGATGACCATGCCGAGGCGCTGCTGACGGTGGCGGAGCGCGGCGGGCTCGGCGAAAGCTACAATATCGGCGGGCATAACGAAAAGGCGAACCTCGACGTCGTGAAGAGTATTTGCGCCATTCTAGACGAGCTCAGGCCCGATCCCGCCGGTCCGCATGAGCGACTGATCAGCTATGTGACGGATCGCCCTGGCCATGATGCTCGCTATGCGATCGATGCCGGAAAGATTGGCCGCGAGCTCGGCTGGACCCCCAAGGAGACCTTCGAGACGGGCCTGCGCCGCACGGTCGAATGGTATCTCGCCAACCAGACATGGTGGGGCGACATCCGCTCCGGCGTCTATCGCGGCGAGCGCCTCGGCGCGGCCTGAACCGGACGGACGAGACCATGCTCAGCGTCGAGGAGACCGCGATTCCGGCGGTCAAGATCATCACCCCAAAGCGGCATGGCGACCATCGTGGCTTCTTCTCCGAGGTCTACAAGGAATCCGATATGGCGGCGGCAGGGATCGACCTCGTCTTCGTGCAGGACAACCACTCGCTCTCGGCGCAGGTCGGGACGCTGCGCGGCCTGCATTTCCAGTCGGCGCCCTTTGCACAGGACAAGCTCGTGCGCGTGGCCAAGGGCCGCATCCTCGACGTTGCCGTGGATCTGCGCGCCTCCTCGCCGAGCTTCGGCCAGCATGTCGCGGTCGAGCTCTCGGCCGAGAACTGGCGCCAGCTCCTGGTGCCGATCGGCTTCGCCCATGGCTTCGTCACGCTCAAGCCGGATACCGAGGTGCTTTACAAGGTAACGGCGCCATACGGTCCGGCCAACGACCATGGCCTTGCCTTCGACGATCCGGCGCTTGGCATCGACTGGCGCCTGCCGCATGGCGAACTCGTGTTGTCGGATAGGGACCGCAAGCATTCGCGTCTGGCCGACCTTCCGCGCTATTTCGACTGAGCGCAGGCGCAACAGCCCATGAGGATCACCGTCACGGGACAATCGGGCCAGATCGTGCTCTCGATGCTAGAGCGCGCGCCCGAGGGCTTGACCGTGACAGCGCTGGGCCGCCCGGGGTTCGACCTGGAGCAGCTGGACTCCATCGGCCCGGCGATCACGGGCACAAGGCCTGACCTCATCGTCAGTGCCGCCGCCTTCACTGCCGTCGACCTCGCGGAGAGCGAGGTTGCGACCGCTCGAACAGTGAATGGCGCCGCGGCCGGCGAGGTCGCGCGTGCCGCGGGCGGGCTCGGCATCCCGGTGATCCAGATCTCGACCGACTACGTCTTTGACGGCAGCCTCGACCGTCCCTATCGCGAGCACGATCCTGTCGGGCCGATCTCCGCCTATGGCCACAGCAAGCTTGCTGGCGAAGAGGGGGTAGCCTCGGCGACCCCGAACCACGCGATTTTGCGAACAGCCTGGGTCTACAGCCCCTTCGGCAAGAATTTCGTCAAGACCATGCTGCGGCTGGCGGAAACGCGCGATGAGGTCGGCGTGGTCGCTGACCAAACCGGCTGTCCGACGAGCGCGCTCGATATCGCCGACGCGATCTTCGCGGTAGCTTGCAATCTCCTCGACCGGCCCGGCGAGGCCGCCCTGCGCGGTATCTTCCATATGGGCGCGCAGGGCGAGGCGGTCTGGGCCGATGTGGCCGAGGCGATCTTCGCCGAACGCGAGCGGCTGGGTGGCGCACCGGTGCGGGTCAGGCGTATCGCGACGGCAGATTATCCGACGCCGGCTCAGCGCCCGGCCAATTCGCGCCTGGATTCATCCAGGCTTCAGACCATTCATGGAGTCAGCCTGCCGCCATGGCAGGACTCGCTCGCATCCTGCGTGCGCCGGCTCCTGAGCACCGAACAGACGGGATAGACGACGATGAAGGGCATCATCCTGGCCGGCGGCTCCGGCACGCGGCTGCACCCGATGACGCTGGCGATGTCGAAGCAGCTTCTGCCAGTCTACGACAAGCCGATGATCTATTATCCGCTTTCGACGCTGATGCTGGCCGGCATCCGAGAGGTCCTGATCATCTCGACAACGCACGATCTACCGCATTTCAAGCGCCTGCTCGGCGACGGCTCCGATTGGGGCATGAGCCTGTCCTATGCCGAGCAGCCGCATCCGGGCGGGCTGGCGCAGGCCTACATCATCGGTGCCGAGTTCGTCGCCGGCCAGCGCTCTGTGCTGATCCTCGGCGACAATCTGTTCTACGGACATACCCTGCCGGAGATGATGGCTTCGGCTGGCTTACGTACCAAAGGCGCGAGTGTCTTTGCCTACCATGTGCGCGATCCGGAACGTTACGGCGTCGTGGCGTTCGACGCCGCCGGCAAGGCGATCTCGATCAATGAGAAGCCAAAGGCGCCGAAGTCGAGCTGGGCCGTGACGGGGCTCTATTTCTACGACGAACAGGTCGTCGATATCGCCGCCAACCTCAAGCCTTCCGCCCGCGGCGAACTGGAGATCACCGACATTAACCGGGTTTACCTGGAGCGCGGCGAACTCTCGGTCGAGTGCATGGGCCGCGGGTTTGCTTGGCTCGATACCGGAACACCCGACAGCTTGCTCGAAGCCGGAGAGTTCGTCCGGACGCTCCAAAGCCGACAGGGGCTCTGTATTGCATGTCCCGAAGAGATTGCAGCTAAACAGGGATGGATTTCAGCCGAGGATTTGGTGCGCCTCGCAGAGAAACTCGCGAAAAGCACTTACGGCTCATATCTGAAAGAGGTCGCTCAAAGCTGGGTGAGATCCGGCTCGCACGATATGACGTCATAAACTGCACTACCGATCACGAGCCATTCTGCGGAACAAAAACGTTGATTTCTTAGGACGGCGTCAGGTCAGCGGCCCTGAAAATGTCTTGCCGACTGATGCCGATTTGCGCGTCTATGGCGGGCGCGTGGTCGTGCGACCTTCTACTAGTCGCCAAGCTTCCGATTTATAGTTGAGATTGAGCACTTCTGAGAGCTGCATGACGATGCGATGCAGCTCATTTTTTAAGCTCCACTCTCGACTTCTCATCCCCAATCTCGACCCCTGCCAGTTCGAGCGCGGTCTTGATCCCAAGCAGGTTGTTATGCGCGGGGATGCGCCTACCTTTTTCGAAGTCGCGGATGGTTGTTAGCCCAAGATGGGCTGCTTTGGCGAGGTCGTGTTGGCTCCAGTCGATGAGGCCGCGGGCGGCGCGCGATTGTGCGGGTGTAATCATGGTGGCTGCATAGCCTGATTGGTGCTTTTCGTCGAGCGTCGGTGTTTCCAGTTGACTGCCGGCGCCATAGGAAGCGAACCGTCCTTCATCGACGTTTTTCGTCGCTGGAGACTGATCGTGACCCTGATCCTCGAGTATGAGAACCGACTGATTTTCTACCGGCGCGGCATTTTGCGCTACGCCATGGGCCTGGCCCGGATGGCACTGCGACAGGCCCGCGACCACGCCGAGCGATCCGAGCTGTTGTCGCGCTGTCTGAAGCGTGGCTGGGCTGATGCCAAGGCCCAGCTGGCCGGTTATCAGCGGGCACGGGACTGGGTAGCGACCCGTCAGGATGAAGGGATCCGGAGCGCGGCCCGCCGGGCAGCGCTTCAAGATGCCATCCGCTTTGGCAGCGATGCTGATCGGATCCGAGCCGCGCTGCTGAGCGAGACCATGCGCGACCGCATGGATTTCGCGGCGGTAGCCCGGCTAGAGGCTGCGCTGGCCGCCGTCCTTGCGCCCGCTCCGCTGCATTGAGGGGCGCGCCATGACCGGATTGATCCCACCCTTGGCTCAACCCTCGACGTCGCTGATTTCGACTGCCGTCGCCGAACCCTTGCCGCAGAACACGATCGCGAGCCCAGCCGAACTGGCGCAGGCTTACCGGGCCTGGCGTTTCGGGGGCGCACGAGACGCTGTTCCGGCTCTTGTGCGCAGGAGGACCGCACGATGACCGCGATGCGCCGGCGCCGCCTGGCTGACGCTGTGACCTTGTCTCAGCGCGGTACGCGCACTGCCCCTCCCCTCATACCCCTCTCTGCCGCTGCACCTGCGATCACGCCACTGAGCTTGCTCAGCGCTGCACTTGATCGCGGCGCGGACGGCGAGGTGCTGTCACAGCTGATCGGGCTGCATGAGCGCTCGCGGGCCGATGATGCCCGCCGCGCGTTTGAGGCTGCGCTGACCGCCGCCAAGGCCGAGCTGCCAGTGATCGCCAAGACGCAGATCGCCAGCATCGGCAACAAGCACTATCGCCATGAGGATCTGGCCGAGATCGCTCGGACGGTATCGCCGATCCTGGCGCGACATGGGCTGGCCTATCGCTTCCGCTCGCGAACGGACGGTGATCTCGTCACGCTGACCTGTGTGATCTCGCATCGCGATGGTCATAGCGAAGAGAACAGCTTGTCGGCCGCCGCCGACCACAGCGGCGAGAAGAACGCGATCCAGGCGGTGGGTTCGACCCTGACCTATCTGCAGCGGATGACGCTGAAGGCAGCGTTGGGGCTCGCGGCCGCGCACGACGATGACGGCAAGGCCGCAGGAGTGGTCGAGACCATCACCCGCCAGCAGACCCGAGAGCTCCTCGCGCTGATCGAGGAGGTTGGCGCCGAGCGCGAGGCCCTGCTGCACTTTTTCAAGATCAAGGGATTTGCCGAACTGCCGGCCCGCCGCTTTCGGCAGGCGCTGGTGATGCTGAACGCCAGGAAGGGACGGACCTGATTATGCTGGAGATCATCAACTGCACCCAAGGCTCGCCCGAATGGGCGCAAGCGCGCCTCGGCATCCCCACCGCTTCAGAGTTCGCCTCGATCCTCACCAAGGGACGCGGCGGGGCTGAGAGCCGCACCCGCCAGAGCTATCTCTACAAGCTTGCCGGTGAGCGACTGACCGGCGAGGTCATGGAAGGGTTCACCTCCGTCCATCTCGAACGCGGCAAGCTGATGGAGGAGGAAGCTCGCAGCGCCTATCACTTCATCACCGGGCTCGAGTGCGAGAGCGTCGGCTTCCTGCGGCGCGGCCGAGCCGGCGCCTCGCCCGATGCCCTAATCGGTCAGGATGGCCTTTTGGAGATCAAGACCAAGCTGCCGCATCTTCTGATCGAGGCGCTGCTTAAGGGCGAGTTCCCGGCGGAGCACAAGGCGCAATGCCAGGGCCAGCTCTGGGTGTCAGGCCGGACCTGGATCGATCTCGCGATCTATTGGCCAGGGCTGCCGATCTTCATCTGCCGGGCCGAGCGCGATGAGGCCTATATCGCCGAGCTCGCCGCAGCGGTCGATGCCTTCAACGCGGAGCTCGACCGGGTCAGCGATCGCATCGCGGCCTATGGTCGGATGGAGGCGGCCTGCTGGGCGCCCGCCGCGAGTTCACCCGCGCCCAAAAAGTCGCGATGCTGAAGCGCGCCATGGATGCCAAAGGCTGCATCCACTGCGAAGGCTGTGGGCTCAACATCTCCGGCAAGGCGATCGAGTTCGACCATGTCATCGCCGAAGCGCTTGTCCTCGATAAAACGCGAGAGCTCTCAGTGGATGATGGACGGGTGCTGGGGCGAGACTGCTGCCATCGCGCGCCCGGAGCCAAGACCGCCCAGGACCTCGCCGTGATCGCCGAGGCCAAACGCCGCGAGGCCCGTCATCTTGGCATCAGGCCCCTGTCCTCTCGCGGCTTTGTCCGCGCAGCCCCGCAACTGCGCGCCTCTCGCCCCCTCGCCAAGCCCGCCGCCTGGCGCTGCGAGCAGGACTGATCACACTTTCACCCGACCAGGATATTCCCAATGATCTCGATGTCTCGATACCGCCCATCGCAATGGCGGTGGCGTTCCCTGATGCTTGCCTTTACCGCAGCCGCTACGCTTGGCGCTTGTACTCCGCGCACCCTGATGCGCTTCGACCGGCTCGACGGGCGTGGCGATGCGGCAGCCGTCACTCAGTTCCAGCAGGATGATGCGATCTGCAAGGGCGAAGTCGCGAGGGCTCAGGCCATGGCAGCACCTATCTATTCCGGACATAGCCTGGCTGACGCGATGGAGGCCGGCATGCTCGATGCCCAGCGTGGCCAGGCGCTCAACCGGATCATGGTCGGCTGCATGGCCGCGCGCGGCTACAGCATGACCCCGGTCACGGTTCAGCCGTGACCGGGGTCATGCCCATTGCTTGTCAAGCACGCGGGCGGGATTTGGGCCGCACGATCCGCTGCGGCCGCTCCCGGATCACCGGGGTGCGGGCCGTCAGATATTTAAGCGCCTGGCTGGTCGCGTCCACCTGATCGTCATGACGCGCCAGCGGGAAGGCGAGGAGCTCGGCGAGATAATCGCTCATCCAGCTCGCCTTGCGCGGCAGCATGACCTGTCCGGCCTCGAAGCGAGCGGCTTGGGCCATTAGCCGGGCAGTCTTCTCGATCCGGGATTGCTGCAAGAGCGGATAGAGCGCGCCGCTCTTGCGCAGGTCCTGCGATAGCGCTCGACCGAGCTCTGTATCCTCGATCAGGGTGGCGTCGACTGCATGGCGCTGGCTAAGCTCGATCATCTTGCGCCGCAGTTCGGGTGCCTCCCAGCGCCCGCGAACCAGATCGATCAGATAATAGGTCTGCCCGATCGCCCCCCAGACCATCCCGACCGACCAGTCCGAATGCTCGGCCTGGGTTGAGGCGGTATCCCAGGATGCGACTGTCAGGTCGAAGGTCTCGGGCCACTCATCGGCATGGCACAGCCAGTCACGCTTGATGATCTGCCCCTCGGCTGGCAGCGGGTTCTGCTGATACTGGGCCGAGAAGTTGAGCGAGCCCAGATTGCGCTTGGCGGCCTCCAACCATTCGAGCGTGTCGCGGCCGGGATGCAGGACCTCGCCGGCGGGGCGGTGATAGATCGCTTCAGCCCCCTCCCCGATCCGATAGCACTCTGCTTCCGGTGCGATCGCCGGAATCGACAAGACCTCCCAGTTTTCCTTCTCCAGCACATGCCCGACGAGATCATCCTCATGCAGGCGCTGCATCACGATGATGATGGCGCCGTTCAGCTTGTCGTTAAGGCGCGAGTACAGCGTGCCGTCATAGAACTGCTGCACCCGTCGGCGGGCGGCCGGCGAGGTCGCCGCCTCCAACCCGTTGATCGGATCGTCGATGATGATGAGATCGGCGCCGCGGCCCAGCACCGAGCCGCCGATCGAGGAGGCAAAGCGATAGCCCTGAGCTTTGGTCTTGATCTCATGGCCACGATTGCCCGCGATCGCAAAGCGCGGGAAGGCCCGGCGATACCACTCCGACTGGACCACGCTGCGGAAGCCCGCAGCGTGGGTGAGCGACAGCTCCTGCGCATAGCTGATGGCCATGATCCGCTTGCGCGGCTCATGACCCAGCAACCAGGCACTGAAGGCGATGGTGACGCAGATCGACTTGGCCGAGCGCGGCGGCACCGTGATGATCAGCCGCTTGCACTCGCCTCGCGCCACCCTCGCCAGCTGATAGGCCATCGCTTCGATGTGCCAGTTGTGCTGATAGGCGGTGCCCGGCTCGAGCGTGCCGAAGCAGCGCTCGATGAAGCTCGCAAGGTCCCGGCGAACGGCGAGGTCGAGAAGAGCAGGGTCAGTCATCGCAACCCCCATCGGCACGGCGCTCGCGGGCGATGAAGCGGGCTAGGATGCGCGCCTCTTCCTCCTGCGTCGGCGGATCTTCCGAGGCCTCTTGGCGGCTCTCAGCCATCGCCATGAGCTTGAACAAATCGCGCCGAGCCGATGTATCGCCATTGGCAGCCGATGCCGCCGTCTTCCGCACCAAGCCCTCAAGGAAGGTCACCGTCCGAGCTTTGCCGTCCTTCTTCGTCAGCTGGATCGGCTCGGCCATGACCTTGTCGAGCAGCTCGATGATGTTCAGGCGCGGCTTGGCCTTCCGGCGTCCGGACGGATTGCCGCTCTGGCCCTTCTTGAACTGGGTATGCTTCGGCGGCTTCTTGTAGCCTACGGCTTCGTTGTCATCCTCCTCACGCGCCATGGCCCCCTCCAACGTGTTCGAGAGAGTCGAGGGAGTCGACGGCGGCGACGGCCGCACCGCTGCGCATCGTCGCCATCTCGGCGAAGGTCAGCCCCGTCTCGGCGTGGCGCGCCTCCGCCTTGAACAGCGCCTCCCAGCGGCGGATCGTGCCGTCGACATAGAGCGGATCGAGCTCCAGCCCGTAACCGCGGCGCTTGGTCTTGGCGGCCGCGATCAAGGTCGTGCCCGAGCCCATGAAGGCGTCGAGGATGATGCCGCCTGGCTTGGAGCAATCCTTGATCGCCTCCATCACCATCGCGCAGGGCTTGACCGTCGGGTGGCTTGCGAGCTCCTCCATCCGGCCCTTGCGGAAGCCGTTGACGCCTGCATAGCTCCACAAGGTCGTGCGATAGCGGCCATGCTTGCCGAGCTCGACATTGTTGATGTGGGCTGCCTTGCCGACCTTCCAGAAGGTCACGAACTCCGTCTGGCTGCGATAGAACGAACCCATCCCGCCGAGGGTCTTGGCCCAGGTGATGATGCCCTTGAGCTCGTCGAAGACGGCATGACCGGCGTTCAGCATCTCGTGGAGATGCGCCCCGTCGATGCAGCTATAGACCAATCCGCCGTCCTGAACGTTGGACGCGATCTGGCCGAACACCTCGCGCAGGAACGCGGTGAACACGTCCTTGCTCATCTCGCCCGACGCCATCGCGAACTCGCGGTGCTGCGTCTTGCCCAGGCCGCTCACGTGTCCGCCAATCTTGACGTTGTAAGGCGGATCCATAAACACAGCCTGGGCCTTTTCGCCGTCAAGGAGGCGCGCGTAATCGTCCGGATCGCGGGCGTCGCCGCACATCAGGCGGTGCTTGCCCAGGAGCCAGACATCGCCGCGCTGGGTCACCGCAGCCTCAGTGAGCTCGGGGAGCGCATCGGCCGGATCCTCCTTGACCTTCGCAGGCGTCGGCCCGTCCAGGATCACGTCGATCTCAGCCATCTCGAAGCCGGTCAGCTCGATCTCGATATCGAGCTCGATCAGCTCGCCGAGTTCGAGCTTGAGCAGCTCCTCGTCCCACCCGGCGGCCTCAGCCAGGCGGTTGTCGGCAATGCGCAGCAAGCGCGCCTGTTCGCTGTTCAGGTGGTCCAGGCGGATCGCCGGGACGTGCGTCATGCCGAGCAGCTTGGCCGCTTCGCAGCGGCCGTGCCCCGAGATGATCTCGCCTGAGCCATTGATCGCCACCGGGTTGGTGAAGCCGAACGCCTTGATGCTCTGCGCGATCTGATGGATCTGCTTTTGGGAATGCGTGCGCGCGTTGCGCGGCGACGGCTTCAGCTCGCTCAGCTTCAGCTGGATAATTTGCGGCGCGAAGCTGGCGACAGCCTGCTCCAAGGCGGGATCGCCGATCGGCGCTGACGCGCGGTGGCGTTTGCGCACAACGGGCGCGGTGGGGACCTTCTCGGGCTTCATGGTCTGACATCCTTTTCAAAAAAAGGAGGCCAACCGAACGAACTCAACCTGCCTTAAGTGCGGACCATAAGCACTTACCCCAAGAGCAGTTAGAAGCCTGCGGTCCCCATCACCGCTTCCAACCTTGGTCTTTCGAACGCCGATCGCCTCTCCAATGCGCTCGCTTTGATTCGCGAACAGCTCGTAAGCTACGAGCGGCGTGGCACGATCTCAAGGGGCTGAAGCAAAAGAGCCCAATCTTTTCAATGCGGTACACTCTCTTAGTCAGCTGCACAGCCGTAGGCCTGTCATCCGCGCGATGGACACCTGGCGCAGTCGCCTTCCTGTTTCCACCGGGCCAATCCCTGCTCGCAGTGCAATCGATCGCTGGTTAGGGCGTAGAAATTGCCTGCTTAGAATTGGTACCGAAAGCGCGAAAATGCTGTAAAATCAGTCAGCTTCAGCCGGAAAGACTGCGGCGATAGTGCTGCATTCTTTGAAAAATTCGCTGATCACTCCCTGATAGCAGGCAAATCAGGGAACTACGAACCCCCCACGACTATCCTAGCGGCCATGCGCGATCCACATTCCGATACGAAACGAGAATGATTGGACAGCTGGCGCCTCTATCGACCGGGATTAGGCCTGAAGCATCGATCAGAATTCAGCTTTTTGCAGAAAGCTCAAGCCATGGAGCCGGGGCTCAATCGCCCGGCTGCGCTCCATCATAGCCGCCGATGATCACCAGATCGGCCTGTCCTGCAGCACTGAGGTGTTTGATCGCTTCCTGGTATTCTGGCGAGGCATAGCAGGCGCGGGCTGTCGCTTCGTCCTTGAACTCGATCACGACGTTATGCTTGCGTCCCTCGCCGCGGGCGAGCTTGTATTCGCCGCCGCGCACCAGGAACTTGCCACCGTATTTGGCGAAGGCGACGGCGTTTAGTGCGCGGTAGTTCGCATAGGCCTCGTCGTTCTCGACATCGACGCGGGCGATCCAGTAGCCTTTGGCCATGGCTCAGGCTCCTTCGACGGCGACGAGGTCGATCTCGCCGGCGCCCTCGCGAAGCTTGCGGGCCTCGGCATATTCCGGCGAGAAGAGGTAGGCGCGGGCAGACTGGAAGTCGGCGAATTCGATGATGACGTTGCGGGCGCGGCCCTCGCCTTCGCCCACCGTCATCTGTCCGCCGCGCACGATCGGCGTGCCGCCATAGATTTTCATGACCTCGGAGGCTTTGGCGGCATAGCCCGCCCATTTGGTCGCGTCGGAAACTTTGGCGCGGCCGATGACATATCCCTTGGGCATGGTGACGCGGTCCGTCTTGTTCGAGGTGGATCGTCTGCGCGAGCTTACGAAGCCTGGGAGATCTCGTCCATGATCGCGGCCGCCGCGCCCCGCGGGTCTGTCGCGCGGATGATGGGACGGCCGACGACAAGATGGTCGGCGCCGGCGCGAATCGCTTCGGACGGGGTCAGCGTGCGCTTCTGGTCGCCGGCGGCGCTGCCGGCAGGGCGGATGCCGGGCGTGACGATCGCCATGTCGGGACCGATCACGTCGCGCACGATCTCGGTCTCGGCGGCGGAGCAGACGATGCCGTCGATGCCCGCGATCCGCGCCTGCTCGGCGCGAAGCCGCACCAGATCGCGGACCGCCAGCCCGTATCCGGCATCGCGCAGGTCCTCGTCGTCATAGGAGGTCAGCGCCGTGACGGCGAGCAGCTTCAGATCGCTCTCGCCGCGCCCCTCGACGGCGCCGCGCATGGTCTGGGGATAGGCATGGACGGTGAGGAAGGTGACGCCGAGCTTGGTCAGCGAATCGACGCCCTCGGTGACGGTGTTGCCGATGTCGTGGAGCTTCAGATCGAGGAAGACCTTCTTGCCCTCGGTGACGAGCTGGCGGGCGAGATCGAGCCCGCCAGCGAAAGCCAGCCGGTAGCCGATCTTGTAGAAGGTGACCTCATCATCGAGCGTCGAGACGAGGCGATAGGCATCCCAAACCGTCGGCACATCGAGCGCGACCATCAGGCGGTCGCGAATATCGTTGATCTTCTGCGCCATGGCAGGCTCCCAAGTTTCCGGGCAAGGCGCATGATTCGAGGCCGGACGCAAGGATGGCTGCCGCCGGCCAATCCGGATTGATGCAGGCCAACATTTCGGCCGTATCGGCTTTCATGGAGGTGATCGGTTCCATCACCGCCTGTTGCTCGATCCCATTCTCACATTGCGCTAGATGTCGGGGGCTGACCGGCAAGACCGCGGGAGAAACGTCGCATGGACGAATCCGATACGCTCGACGTAACCGGGACGAACGCCGATGGCGCCTTCCTGCCGCACAGCTCGCATTGGGGCGTGTTCTCCGCCCGAATGAAGGACGGACAGCTCGAGGTCCGGCCTCATTCCGCCGATCCTGATCCCAATGGCATCATCGATAATTTCCCGACGGCGCTGCGCCACAGGGCGCGAATCGCGCAGCCAATGGTGCGTCGCGGCTGGCTGGAGAACGGACCGGGGCCGGACAAACGGCGCGGGCGCGACGAATTCGTGCCGGTAAGCTGGGAGAAGGCGCTCGATCTTCTCGGCGGCGAGCTGAAGCGGGTCCGCGACGATTTCGGGGCGGGTGCGATTTTCGGCGGGTCTTATGGTTGGGCCAGCGCCGGGCGCTTCCACCATGCCCAGAGCCAGATCCACCGCTTCCTGAACGTCGCCTGCGGCGGCTATGTGAAGTCGGTCAACAGCTATTCCTCCGGCTCCTCGCAGGTGCTGATCCCGCACATCGTCGGCGACTATGAGGGGCTGACGAAGCGCAACGTCTCCTGGGAGCAGATCGCCGAACATAGCGAGATCGTGCTGGCCTTCGGCGGCATGGCGCTGAAGAACTCGATGGTCGCCGGCGGCGGCGTCAGCCGGCATGTCGAGCGCGGCGCGATGGAGCGCGCGGCCGAGCGCGGCTGCGCCTTTGTGCTGGTGAGCCCGCTCAAGGCCGATTTGCCCGACGAGGCGAAGGCCGAATGGATCGCCTCGATTCCCGCCAGCGATACGGCGCTGATGATGGCGATCGTGCATACGCTGGTCAGCGAAGGGCTGCATGACCGCGCTTTTCTGGAACGCTATACGGTGGGTTGGTCGATCTTCGAGCGCTATCTGCTCGGCCAAACCGATGGCCAGCCCAAGGATGCGGCCTGGGCTGCACCTCTCACGGGCGTCGCGGCGGATGAGATCGTCGCGCTGGCGCGGCGGCTTTCGGGCAAGCGCGCGGTCATCGTCGTCTCGCACTCGCTGCAGCGGGCCGAGCATGGCGAGCAGCCGGTGTGGATGGGCATGGTGCTGGCCGCAGCGCTCGGCCAGATCGGCCTGCCCGGAGGCGGCTATGCCTATGCGCTCGGCGCCATCGCCTATTACGGGCGCCGCTTCAACGCCGTGCCGCTGCCGACGTTCTCGCAGGGCCGCAACGGCGTGACGGACTACATCCCGGTGGCGCGCATCTCCGACATGCTGCTGAAGCCCGGGGAACCCTATCGCTACAACGGGCAGACGCGGACCTATCCGGAGATCAAGCTGGTGTATTGGGCCGGCGGCAACCCGTTCCATCACCACCAGGACCTGAACAGGCTCCGCGAGGCCTTCTCCCGGCTCGACACGCTCGTCGTCCATGAACTCGCCTGGACGGCGACGGCGCGCCATGCCGACATCGTGTTGCCCTGCACGATGACGCTGGAGCGCGAGGATATCGGCGCCAACTCCAATGACCCGCTGCTGGTGCCGATGCGCCGGGTGGCGGAGCCTTACGGGCAGGCGCGCGACGACTACGACATCTTCGCCGATCTGGCCGAGCGGCTCGACGCTCGCGAAGCCTTCACCGAAGGGCGCACCTCGCGGCAATGGCTGGAGCATCTTTACGAGCCAACGCGCGCAGGCCTCGCCGCCAAGGGACTGCCGGCGCCGAGCTTCGCCGAGTTCTGGGACAGCCAGGGCTACGAGCTGCCGCAGCAGGACGATGATGGTGGCTATCTCCGCGCCTTCCGAAACGATCCCGAAGGCAAGCCGTTGAAGACGCCGAGCGGCAAGCTCGAGATCTTCAGCGAGACCATCGGCGGCTATGGCGAGGCCGATTGCCCCGGCCATCCGACATGGCTCGGCCCGGTGCATGTCCCGGATGCCGCCTCACCCTATGTGCTCGTCGCCAACCAGCCTCGGACGAGGTTGCACAGTCAGTTCGACTTCGGCGGCCATAGCGACGCGGCCAAGCATCGCGGGCGCGAGGTGGCGCGGATGCATTCGCAGGATGCGGCCCGCCATGGCATCGGCGAGGGCGACATCGTCCGCTTGTTCAACCAGCGCGGCGCCTGTCTCGCGGCGGTGACGCTAACGCAGGACATTCGAGTCGGCGTGATCCAGCTGCCGACCGGGGCCTGGTACGATCCCGCTGATCCGGAGGACGACAAGCCGCTCTGCGTGCACGGGAACCCGAATGTCCTGACGAAGGATGTCGGCACTTCGGCGCTGGCGCAGGGCTGCACGGGCCAGCTCACGACCGTGCAGGTCGAACGATTCGACGGCAATCTCCCGCCGATCCAGGCTTTTGAGCCGCCAGGCGCCTGATCGGCGTTGGTGGGGCTCCCTCAGAACTGCGGCAACTCCGCCTGTTCGCGCTCCGCGAACACCTGCTGGAAGACCTGCGCCCAGACATCCGCCGGCTGGGCGCCGGAGAGGGCATGTTTGCCGTCGACAATGAAGAAGGGCACGCCGTCGACGCCGATCTCCCGCATGCGGTTTTCCAGCCCGATCACCGTCTCGCGCAACTCGTCGCTGGCGAGCTGATCGCGGGCGGCCTGTTCGTCGAAACCCTGCTCGACCGCGATCGCCACGAGCGTCTCGATATCGCCGATGTCTCGCCCATCCTGCCAGTAGGCCTTGAAGAGAGCTGCCTTCATGTCGGTGCCGCGCATAACGGTAGAGGCAGCGGCAACCAGCATATGGGCCATGCGGGTGTTGACGCTCTTGCTGACCTTGGACCAATTGAACGTCACACCGCTTTCCAGCGCGGCTTCGGAAAGCCGAACCTCGATCTCCTTGCGCTTGCCGGCACCGAACTTTGCCTCGAGATATTGCGTGCGGTCCACACCCTCGGCCGGCATGTCGGGGTTCAACTCGTAGGGCAGCCAGGTGATGGCGAAGCGATCGGCCAGCCCGTTCTGCGCCAGCGCCGTTTCCAGCCGCGCCTTGCCGATGAAGCACCAGGGGCAGGCGATGTCGGAGACGATCGCGAGCGAAAGCTTCTCCTGCATGTCGAAATCCTTCGTATCAGGCTGACGGATAGGCGTGCTGCGAACCGTTCCGGTCTTCCGCGAGCGCTTCCACACCCGGAATGTCGCAACCGGAGAGGAATGACGGGCCGACCGGGATCTTTCCGGCACCGCCGGGGATGTCGAGGATATAGGTGGGCTGGCACAGCCCGGAAAGATGGCCGCGCAGGCTTTTGACCAGAGCCTGCCCTTCCTCCAGCGTCAGCCGAAAATGCGAGGTGCCGGGCGCGAGGTCGGGATGGTGCAGGTAATAGGGCTTGATGCGGTTCTCGACGAAGGCCCGCATCAGGGCCGAGAGCGTCGCGACATCGGCATTGATGCCCCTCAACAGCACCGACTGGCTCACCAGCACATGGCCGGCATCGGCGAGCGTCGCGATCGCGGCGCGGGCTGCGTCGGTGAACTCGCGTGGATGATTGGCGTGGATCGCGATGTAGCTCGCCTTGCCGGGGATGCGGAGCGCTCGCGCGTAGTCTGCCGTGATCCGAGCCGGGTCGACCACCGGCACGCGGGTGTGCCAGCGCACCACCTTGATATTCGGGATCGCCGCGAGGCGTGTCGCGATATCGGCGATCCGGCGCGCCGAGAGGATGAATGGATCTCCTCCCGTAAGGATGACCTCCCAGATCTCGGGCCGGGACGCGAGATAGGCGATCGCGGCATCAAGCTTGGCACCGCTAAGCGCGTCACCGCCGGGGCCGACCATTTCGCGACGGAAGCAGAAGCGGCAATAGACCGGGCAGGCGTGGACGATCTTGAGCAGGGCGCGGTCGGGATAACGATGCACCACGCCCTCGACCGGCGAATGGGCTTCGTCGCCGATAGGGTCCGCAAGTTCCTGTGGCAGCGTCAGCAGCTCCGCCGCATCGGGAATGAACTGGCGAGCGATCGGATCGGCGGGATCCGCGCTGTCGATCAGGGCGGCGACGGCTGGCGTAACCGAGACGGCGTAACGCTCTGCCACCTTTTGCAACGCGTCACGGTTCGCAGGCTGGACCAGGCCAGCGTTGATCAGCGCGTCGATGCCGCGCAGCGGCTGGCCGCCCGGAGGCTGGTGAAGGGTCATGCCCCTCCCCTGCCCGGTTCGGCCACCGGCGTCCAGAGCACATCCTCGATGCGGCGCGCCCCGACGCAGAGCATCGCCAGCCGGTCGAAGCCCAGTGCGATACCGCTGGCCGGCGGCATATTGGCGAGCGCTGCCAGGAAATCCTCGTCGAGGGGATAGCGCTCGCCATAGATACGCTGCTTCTCGTCCATGTCGGCTTCGAAGCGTCGCCGCTGCTCGGCAGGGTCGGTGAGTTCGCCGAAGGCATTGGCGAGTTCGACACCGCAGGCATAGAGCTCGAAGCGCTCGGCCACGCGCGGGTCGCCGGGCTTGGGCCGGGCGAGCGCGGCTTCGCTGATCGGATATTCGCAGAGGATCGTCGCCCGTCCCTGGCCGAGATGCGGCTCGACCCGCTCGGACAGGATGCGGCTGAAGATGTCCGACCAGCTGTCGTCGTCCGCGACGCGGATGCCGGCTTCGAGCGCGTCGGCGGCGAGCCCGCCGCGATCGACCTCGCCATCGGCCGTCACGGTCCGCAGAAGATCGATGCCGGCATGGCGCGAGAAAGCCTGCTGCAACGTCAGGCGCTCCGGTTCGGCGAAAGGATCGGCCTGCCGACCCCGAAAGCGCAGTGTGACCGTGCCGGCAGCGCGCGCGGCCTCGCCCAGAAGCGCAGCGCAATCGCCCATCAGCACGTCGTAATCCTCGCCGGCGCGATACCATTCCAGCATCGTGAATTCGGGATGGTGCAGGGCCGTGCGCTCGCGGTTGCGAAAGACACGGGCGAAATCGAAGATGCGCTTCTCACCCGCGGCCAGCAGCTTCTTGGCGGCGAATTCGGGCGAGGTCTGCAGGTAATAGGGATGGCTTGCACCGGCATCGTCGATCAGCGTCGTCGCGAAGCCGTGCAGATGTGTCTCGTTGCCAGGGGATACCTGCAGAATCGCGGCCTCGACCTCGACGAAGTCTCGTGCCTCGAACCAGCGTCGGAACGCTGCCTTGATCCGTGCGCGCGCCAGCAGCGCGGGGCGGCGGTCGGCGTGGATGTCAGGCCGCCAGAACGGCGGTGGGGAGAGTGGCATCGAATTCACGTCTCGAAACCGTCGTGAAGCTTCCGTTTGACGCGCAAATGCGGTAGTGGCGCGGCTATCAAGAGTTCGCATAGAGCATTGCGCGGGGGACTGGGAACCGGTTTTCGCGAGCGCAAGGCTCAAGATGATTAAGAATCGCGCGGGCCTAACCGCGCACCAGAAGGACATTCACGTGGTCAAGGTCATCGCCTCTTCCGTCCGCAAGGGCAACGTCCTCGAGCTGGACGGACATCTCTGCACGGTCCTCTCGGCCGAGAGCTTCTTTCCCGGCAAGGGCACGCCGACCACGCAGATCGACATGCGCCGCATTTCCGACGGCACTAAGATGACGCAGCGCTACAAGACGACCGAGCAGGTCGAGCGCGCCTATGTCGAGGATCGCGACTTCACCTATCTCTATCAGGACGGCGAGCAATACGTCTTCATGAACCCCGAGACCTTCGACCAGATCCATGTCGATGGCGACGTGGTCGGCGATATGGCGCCCTATCTTCAGGAAAATATGAAGGTTTCGCTTTCGGTGTTTGACGACCGCGCGGTGGCCATCGAGCTGCCGCAGCGCGTCACCGTCGAGGTCACCGAGACCGAGCCGGTGACCAAGGGACAGACCGCGTCGTCCTCCTACAAGCCGGCGATCCTCGCCAACGGCGTGCGCAGCGCCGTGCCCCCGCATATCGGCGTCGGCACCCGCATCGTTGTGCTGACCACGGACGGCTCCTATGTCGAGCGCGCGAAAGACTGATCTACAGGCGCAGAGCCGAAGAGCCAAAAATCCTCTATAGCGATCGGCAGCGGGCCCTTCCGGGCCCGTTTTCGTTTCGAGGATCTTCATGTCGCTTACAGTCAAGGCCGCCGCCCTTTCCGGCTTCGTACAGACGCTCAGGGCGATCGATGCCATCCTCGACAAGGCCGGGGAACAGGCAGAGACGCGCAAGATTCAGCCTGACGTGCTGCTGAATGCGCGGCTGGCGCCGGATATGCTGGCCTTCACCCGCCAGATCCAGCTTTGCTGCGATTTCGCCAAGAATGCCGTGGCGCGGTTGTCAGGCGGCGAGAATCCCCGTTTCCCGGACGAGGAAAAGAGCTTTCCCGAGCTGAAGGAACGCATCGCCAGGACGCTGGCCTTCATCGACGCGGCGGACGGCGCGGCGCTCGATGCAGGCCTGACTCGCGACGTCACCTTCCCGCGTGGTCCGTCGGCGACCGTGACGATGACGGGCGAGGCCTATCTGACGCGCTTCGCCATCCCGAACTTCTATTTCCACGCGACGACGGCTTACGACATCCTGCGCCAGAACGGCTTCCAGATCGGCAAACAGGACTTCCTGATGGGTGTGTACGACGCCTGACGGTCGCGGCAGGAACGGCAACTGCGAGGCCCGAGATTTAAAATATCGCCGGGCCTTGAAAGCGCCACATGTCCTGCCTAAATGAAGATCACGGCGATGTTGAAGGCGGTTCTGCTGCTTTCCATTGTCGGTGAAGACGACCATGGTCGAACGTTTGACGCCGGATGTACGCGCACCCGTTCAGGACATGGTCGTTGGTTCTTCCGAGGCCCGTAGCGGACATCCGCTGCGGGTCTTTTCGTTTCGGGCAGCGGTCGCCACGGCCCGACCTGCGCGAGGCCTGAAGATGCCGACGCTTTCGGCGCTCAGCTTTTCAGGAACTCATTGTTGAGGCGCTCTTCGCCGAGCGTACTTGCCGGGCCATGCCCCGGCAGGAACTGCACGTCGTCGCCAAGCGGCAGCAGTTTGTCTTTGATGCCCGCAATCAAGGTTTCGTGGCTGCCATAAGGAAAATCGGTTCGGCCGACCGAGCCCGCAAAAAGCGTGTCTCCGGCGAGGAGAAAGCGCAGTTCCTTCTGGAAGAACGTGACGTGCCCCGGGGTATGGCCCGGGACATGGGCGACCTCGAAGACGAGGGCGCCGAGCGAGACGGTGTCGCCTTCCTCAAGCCAACGCGTCGGCGTGACCGCCTTCATGTCGCGGATGTCAAAACGCAAACCCTGAGCCGGAAGTCCGTCGAGCAGGAATTTGTCGGCTTCGTGCGGGCCGACGATCGGAAGCGACAGCGCCTCGGCGAGTTCGGTGGCGCCGCCGGCATGGTCGAGATGGCCGTGCGTCAGCCAGATCGCGACCGGTGTCACGCCCAGCTCCTTCAACGCCGCTTGAAGCTTCGGCACATCGCCACCGGGATCGACGATGGCGGCCTGCCTGGTCGCCGTCTCCCAGATGATGGAGCAGTTCTGCTGAAACGGCGTCACCGGCACGACGGCGATCTGGAACGGCGGATGCGGCTGGTCGGTCATGGGGTCCTTCGACGATCCAAATGCCGCTCCCGTCATTGCGAGCGCAGCGAAGCAATCCAGGGGGGCCAGAATGAAGCGTTCAACCCAGTCCGTCTGGATTGCTTCGTCGCTTCGCTTCTCGCAATGACGAACCCTTATCGGCCGCCGCAGCGCCCGGCGACGAGAGCGCGATAATCCTTCAGGTCGGAATCCATCTCGGCCACGTTGCGCTCGCGTTCCGCGCCGCTCTGGCAGGTCGCGAAAATGGAACGAGATTTCTGCAGGAAGCCGACATGTTCGCGATAAGCCCGGCACTGCGCGGCCTGATCGAAGCCGGCCGCTGCCGCCAACCGCGTCTGCTGCTGGCGGAAGGCCGCCTCGTTCTGGAACAGATCGCGCGAGCAGGTCGCGGGGCGCGGCTGTTGAGCGAGAGCGGGCACAGCGGCGAACATCAAGGCGAGCGCGAAGACAACAGCGGTTCTCATCCGAGGTTCAACTCCTTGAAGAAGTCGTTGCCCTTTTCGTCGATGACGATGAAGGCCGGGAAATCTTCGACCTCGATGCGCCACACCGCCTCCATGCCGAGTTCGGGGTATTCCAGCACTTCGACCTTGCGGATGCAGTCCTGCGCGAGCCGCGCGGCAGGCCCTCCAACGGAACCTAGATAGAAGCCGCCATGGGATTTGCAGGCCTCGCGGACAGCGGCCGAGCGATTACCCTTGGCGAGCATCACCATCGAGCCGCCGAAGGACTGGAACTGGTCGACGAAGGAATCCATGCGTCCTGCGGTGGTCGGGCCGAAGGAGCCCGAGGCGAAGCCCTCCGGCGTCTTGGCCSGACCGGCGTAATAGACCGGATGGTTCTTGAAATAGTCCGGCATGCCCTCACCCCGGTCCAGCCGCTCGCGGATTTTCGCATGGGCGGCGTCGCGGGCGACGATGATCGTGCCGGTCAGCGAAAGCCGTGTCTTGACCGGGTAAAGGGAGAGTGTGGCAAGAATTTCGCTCATCGGCCGGTTGAGATCGATCTTGACGACATCTCCCCCAAGCGAGGCGTCCTCGACCTCCGGCAGATATTTCGACGGGTCGGTCTCCAGCGCCTCTAGGAAGATGCCGTCTTTGGTGATCTTGCCCTTGGCCTGGCGGTCGGCCGAGCAGGAGACGCCGAGGCCGATGGGCAGCGAAGCGCCGTGACGCGGCAGCCGGATGACACGGACGTCGTGGCAGAAATACTTGCCGCCGAACTGCGCGCCGACGCCGAGCGACTGCGTCAGCAGATGAATGTTCTGCTCCATCTCGACGTCCCGGAAGGCGTGGCCGGAGGGCGACCCTTGCGTCGGGAGGGCGTCCAGATATTTCGTCGAGGCAAGCTTGACCGTCTTGAGGTTCTGCTCGGCCGAGGTGCCACCGATGACGATCGCGAGGTGGTAGGGCGGGCACGCCGCCGTGCCCAGCGTCAGAATCTTTTCCTTCAGGAAGGAGGTCATCCGCTCCTTGGTCAGGAGAGACGGCGTTGCCTGGAACAGGAAGGTCTTGTTGGCGGAGCCGCCGCCCTTGGCGACGAAGAGGAATTTATAAGCGGAATCGTTGGGACCTTTGCCCTCGGCATAGATATCGATCTGCGCCGGCAGGTTTGTCGCGGTGTTCTTCTCCTCGAACATCGAAAGCGGCGCGACCTGGGAATAGCGCAGGTTGCGTTTGAAATAGGCGTCATGGACGCCCTCCCCCAGCGCGGCCTCGTCGCCGCCCTCTGTCCAGATATTACGGCCCTTCTTGCCCATGATGATCGCAGTGCCGGTGTCCTGGCACATCGGCAGCACGCCGCCGGCCGCGATATTGGCGTTCTTCAGCAGGTCGTAGGCAACGAACTTGTCGTTCGAGGTGGCCTCGGGATCGTCGAGAATTTTGCTCAGCTGCGCGAGATGGCCCGGCCGCAGAAGATGATTGATGTCGATGAAAGCCTGCTCGGAGAGCTGCCGGATCGCCTCGCGCGAGACGCTGAGAACCTCGCGCTCGCCGATTTTCTCGACGCTGACGCCTTCGCTGCCCAGCGAACGGTAAGGCGTGGTGTCCTCGCCGAGCGGAAAGAGATCGACATGCGTATAAGCCATGATGGGCGCTCCGAAGCGAGGTGCGCCGCGTCGCTCTCAGGCCAGCGCGGTGCCGTCAGACCGGGGTCATAACCCCTGGCAGACCTGCCTCCAAGCAGTCTTTCATGCTTCGAAATTCAGGCTGGCCGGTGGTCAAGCCGCCTGGGCGGCGGACTCGGCCAGCAGCGAATAGATGATCTGCGGATCGCGGATCTTGCGGACCTGCTCCAGCACCGCCTGATTGCGCAGCACCCGGGCGACGCGGGCCAGCGCCTTGAGATGATCGGCGCCGGCGCCTTCGGGCGCGATCAGCACGAAAATAATATCGACCGGCTGCCCGTCGAGCGATTCGAAGTCGATCGGCTTGTCGAGGCGGGCGAACAGCCCGACGAGGCGCTCGATGCCCGGCATGCGTCCGTGCGGGATCGCGATGCCGTCGCCGATGCCTGTCGAGCCCAGCCGTTCGCGCTGCAGGAGCGATTCATAGAGTTCGCGCTCCGGAAGACCGGTCAAGGCAGCGGCGTGCTGGGAAATCTCCTGCAGCGCCTGCTTCTTGCTGTTGGCGCGGAGCGGCGAAATCACCGCCTCCGGCCTCAGGAGATCAATCAGCGTCATTCGCCAGTCCATGCATGTCCCGTGCCGGACAATCGTCCGGCGCGGGTCAATCGGTCGCCGGCCAAAGCCGCCGGTCAGGAAAGCGATGCCGGCGGATCGATCCAGCCGATATTGCCGTCACCGCGGCGATATACGATGTTCATGCGGCCATTGCCAGCATGGCGGAAGACGATCACCGGCGAGCCGGTCATGTCCAGTTCGGCAACTGCATCGCCGACCGTCAGGCTGTGCAGCGATTTGGTCGATTCCGCGACGATGACCGGGTTGTCACCAGCGGAATCGCTCTCGATCTCTTCGAGATCGTCGTCAGGCGCCGCGATCACATAGCTGGGGATTTCGATGCCGTCGCCACGAGCGGGCGTGCCCGAGCGATCCTTCAGCCGGCGCTTGTAGCGCCGCAGGCGCTTCTCGATCCGCTCTGCCATCTTGTCGAGGCTGACATAGGCATCATGGGCCGTGGCCGAGGCTTCCAGGGTGATACCCGACGACAGGTGGATCACCGTATCCGTTCGGAAACCGCTGCCATCCTTGTCGACCGTGACATGGCCCTGATAGCCGCCTTCGTAATATTTCGAGACGGCTGCAGCGACCCGGGTCTCGGCCTGGCCACGCAAGACTTCGCCGACGTCGAGATTCTTGCCGGAGATTCGCAAGCTCATGGAGTGCTTCCCCTTTTCAGTCGTGGCCGAAGCGCGGCCACCAACAGGAGCTAAGAACTGCGAGTCCGGTCTGTCAATGAGCGATCACGGTCATGACGACATGCGCTGCGACTTTGGAACAAAGCCGTATCAGCGACCCGCATGGGCCATCGCGACCTTCTCGCGGCGGCGCTCCATGGAAGAGGGAATCCTCAGCGATTCCCGATATTTCGCGACGGTCCGACGGGCGATATCGATGCCGCCGGTCTTGAGCCGGGCGACGATGGCATCGTCGGAAAGCACATCCGACGGGATTTCGTCGTCGATCATCTGCTTGATGCGGAAACGCACGGCCTCGGCCGAGTGGGCCTCGCCATAGCCGGTGGCCGCGATTGCCGCCGAGAAAAAGTACTTCATCTCGAAGACGCCGCGCGAGCAGGTCAGGTATTTGTTCGAGGTGACGCGCGAGACTGTGGATTCATGCATGCCGATCGCCTCGGCGACCGTCTTGAGGTTCAGCGGCCGCAGATGCTCGACGCCATGGGCGAAGAACCCGTCCTGCTGCCGCACGATCTCGCTGGCGACTTTCAGAATGGTGCGCGCCCGCTGCTCGAGCGAACGGGTCAACCAGTTCGCCGTCTGCAGGCATTCGGCGATGAAGGTCCGGTCCTCGTCGCTGCGCGCCGCCCTGGTGACACGCGCGTGATAGGTTTGGTTGACCAGCAGCCGGGGCAATGTCTCAGGGTTGAGGTCGACCAGCCAGGAGCCGTCCGGCGCAGCGCGGATGAAGACGTCGGGGACGACGGTCTCGGCCGCCGAACCGCCGAAAGCCCGGCCGGGCTTGGGGTCGAGCCGGCGGATTTCCGCCACCATGTCGGCGACATCCTCGTCATCGACGCCGCAAAGGCGCTTCAAAGCGGCGAAGTCCCGCTTGGCGACCAGCGGCAGGTTGGCGACCAGGATCTGCATCGCCGGATCGAAACGGTCCCTGTCGCGTAGCTGGATCGCCAGACATTCGGCGACATCGCGCGCCGCGATGCCGGACGGATCGAACCCCTGTACGATACGCAGCACCCTCTCGACGCGCTCCGCTCCAATCCCGAGCCGACCGGCAATGTCTAAAAGCGGCTCGGCGAGATAACCCGCGTCGTCGACGGCGTCGATCAGATGGCGGCCGATGATGCGCTGCGCCGGGTCCGTCACCGCGAGATCGAGCTGCGAGGCGAGATGGTCGTGCAGCGAGAGTTCGACCGTCAGCCCGCTTTCGAAGCCTTCCGGCCCTTCATCGAAGGAGCCGCCTGACGAGCCGAAGCTGCCGCCGACGATCGGCAAGCTCTCGGCCCCTGCAGTTTCGATGCGCGCGGGGCTCGGCTGCTCCGACGGGAAGACGTTGTCGAGCCCGGTGCCGAGCCGCTGCTCCATGCCCTCCTGGGTGTTGAGGCTTTCCGCCTTCGCGTAGCTCTCGGCGTCGGCTGCGTGTCTGCTTTCCGACAATTCCGCCGCAAAAGGCGTCTCGCTCGACTCTTCCCGCTCGAGCAGCGGGTTACGCTCCAGCTCGCCTTCGACGAAATTCTGGAGTTCGAGGTGCGAAAGCTGAAGAAGTTTGATCGCCTGCAGCAGTTGCGGCGTCATCACCAGGGACTGTCCCTGGCGCAACTCCATGCGCGGCATCATCGCCATCTAGCGAACGGCCCTTCTACAGGCGCGCCACTGCGGCACGCTTCTTGCTTGAAAGGCAGCCTAGCCTTGGTTCAGCGCGGCGTCAAAGGCAATGCGTGCGAGATCGTCCGGCCGGTTAACGGGCCGCGGCGAGATGCATCTCCGCTACAGCCTGAAATCCTCGCCGAGATAGACCCGGCGCACATCGGGATTGGCGATGATCTCGGCCGGCGAGCCCTCGGTCAGCACCCGCCCGGAATGGATGATGTAGGCCCGGTCCACCAGACCCAGCGTTTCACGGACATTGTGGTCGGTGATCAGCACGCCGATCCCACGATCGGTCAGCTGGCGGACCAGCGCCTGGATATCGCCGACTGCGATCGGGTCGATGCCGGCGAAGGGCTCGTCGAGGAGAATGAAGGACGGCTTGCCGGCGAGCGCACGGGCGATCTCGCAGCGGCGCCGCTCACCGCCAGACAGCGCGATCGAAGGCGCCTTGCGCAGACGCGCGATGCTGAATTCCTCGAGCAACTGGTCGAGCTGGCGCTCGCGCGCCTTGCGGTCGGGCTCCACCACTTCGAGCACCGAACGGATGTTGTTTTCGACCGAAAGGCCGCGGAAGATCGAGGCCTCCTGCGGGAGATAACCGATGCCGAGCCGGGCGCGCTGATACATCGGCAGGCCGGTGATGTCGTTGCCCTCGAGCGAAATTACGCCGAGATCGGCGGCAACCAGCCCGGTGATCATGTAGAAGATCGTCGTCTTGCCGGCGCCGTTGGGCCCGAGCAGGCCGACCGCCTCCCCCTGCCGCAGCGAAATGCTCGCATCGGCGACGACGGCACGCCCGCCATAGCTCTTGCGCAGGCCCGAGACCGCCAGAACGCCCGGACCGCCGATCGCGGCAGCTGTCGCACGAGCATCGCCCGGGCGCGGCTTGGCGACGTCGCCCCTGCCGCTGAACAGGCGACCAAACAGGCCGGGTGCCTTGGCTGTCGGTGTCTTGGCAGCCGGTGTCTTGGCAGGCCGGGGAGCGCCATTGGGCTGCGGGCGCGCCTGAGACGGGGTCGTGCGGGGTGGGGGCGCGGATACGGTCACTGTGCTCGTGCGGATCTGAGGACGATCAGTTGGTCGCTGGCTTGCCGGCGGGCGGCTTGGTGCCGGTCTTGGCATCGGCCTTGTTGGCATCGCCGGCATTGGGGACGAAGAAGCCCTGCACGCGCCCTGTCCGATTCTCGACATTGGCGACACCAGTGACGGTGTTGTAGGTCAACTTCTCGCCCCGGGTGATGTTCGGCCCGTCATTCAGCGCGACATTGCCGGTCATGATCACGACATTGTTGGCGCGATCGAACTCGGCATTGTCAGAGGTGGCGGCCTGCGTCTTCGAGACGACGGTGACCGGCCCCTTGCACAGGATGCGCTTGATCGAGGAATCGTTACCATTGGGAGCTGCTGGCGCCGCAGCCGGCGTCGCGGTCGCAGTGGCCGGCGCGCCATTGGCGGCCGGCTTGGCGGCACCCTGACCGCCGCGTCCTTCATAAAGCACGGTCATGATCGTGCAGCGCACGGTGGTTTCACCCTGCACCGCCACGACGTTGCCGGTGAAGACCGCCTTGTTCTCCTTGTCGAGAACATCGAGCTTGTCGGCGTCGATCTTGATCGGCTCCTTGCTGTCGCCGCCGAGACCGCCGAGCGCGGATGAGCTGCCGCCGGCCTTCTGCCGGGCTTGGGCGTTCGCCACATCGGGAACCGTAGAGATAACGAGGCAAAAGGCGGCCAGCAGCGCTGCGCCGCAGGCCTTGGCAAACGGGGAGATGCGGAGGGGCGCGCTCATTTCACTGCCTCTTATCGTTGGCGGGCTGACCTTGCGAGGCCGCCGGCGCATTCCGGTTCGCGTTCAGCAACTCCGGCATCGGCGTGCTGCCTTCGCGCTCCGGGCCGGCAAGCGTTCCAGCCGGCGCGTTCTTGATCAGCACCCGCACCCGCCCTTCGAACGCGATCAACTCACCGTTGTTCTTTACGTCCAGCGTGTTCGCGTCAACCGTCGTCTCGTCCATATGGACGTTGACCGGGTCCTTCGAAACCACCGTGCCAGTCTTGAAGTCGACATCGGCGGTTTTCATGTTCATGTCGTGACCGGTCTCGGTGCGGATCTTCACGTCGTCGACGAGTTTGAGCCGCTCCTTCTGGGTATCGAACAGGCCGGACCGGGCGTTGACCGTGACCCAGCCCTCGCGCTCCATCTGGAGGCGGGCCGTCAGGGTCTGCAGCTCGATCTGCGTCGGGTTCTTGATCTCCTGAAAGGCGTTTTCCGCCGTTACCAGATAGGGCCTGTTGTCCTTGCGATAGCCGGCGAGCCTCGGCGTCTCCATCCTGACCTTGCCGCCTGTGATGCCGACGGAGCTGACCGAGACGCTGGCGACCTTGCCGCGCAGCGGGTTCAGGAACGGCACCACGATGAGCCCGGCCACCGCGACGACCGCCACGACGGGAATCGTGCGCCTGAGCAGCTGAACGAAACGGGTATGGCGTCTGGCGGCGGCAAACACGGCCTGGCGCCGGCGCAGATGCGCCTCCAGCTCGCCGGCCGAGTCAGTCAAGGTCATCGCCAATGTCATGCCCCGCGCAATGGCAGTCGCTCACGGCTTTTGTTTGTCGCCGGACGAACCGCATCGCGCCCCCGCGCTGCTCGTCGCAATGCAGACTGACGCCGAAAACCTTCAAAATTGTCAAGTGTGGGCAAAGATATCCGTCTCGTCCCAGCCGGCAAGGTCGAGCTCGGCGCGGGTCGGCAGGAAATCGAAACAGGCCTTCGCGAGATGGCTCCGGTTTTCACGGGCAAGCGTTGCCTCCAGCTTGCGATGCAGCGCATGCAGATGCAGCACGTCGGACGCGGCGTAGACGAGCTGGGCCTCGCTCAGCGTCTCCGCACCCCAGTCGGAGGATTGCTGCTGCTTGGACAGATCGATGCCGAGCAGTTCGCGCACCAGATCCTTGAGACCGTGGCGATCCGTGTAGGTGCGCGTCAGCTTGGAGGCGATCTTGGTGCAATAGACCGGCGTGGTGACGACGCCGAAGGCATGGCGCAGCACCGCGATGTCGAAACGCGCGAAATGGAAGAGCTTCAGCACGGCCGGGTCTTCCAGCAGCCGGATGAGGTTAGGCGGTCGCGGGCCGTCCTTCGGAATCTGCACGACATCGGCGCTGCCGTCGCCGCGCGAGAGCTGCACCACGCAGAGCCGGTCGCGGTGCGGATTGAGGCCGAGCGTTTCGGTGTCGATCGCGACGCTGGCTCCGGCCTCGTAGCCGTCCGGGAGATCGCCGCGATGGAAACGGATGGTCATGCTCGAACCTCATGAGGGCCGCCGGAGCAGCCCAAGCTTCCTCGGCGCATCCAGCGATGCCGCCTCTGATCAACGCCAGCTCGCAGCTAGCTGACAGGATTTCTTCCATCAAGTCATTTCCGAGCCGGCACAAGGCCGGAGGGGTGCATTAACCCTTTATTCACCATGAGCTTCAACGAAGCGTTAAGACATGCGACAAGGGCAGCACCGGAGTTGCCCATGTCCCTGTTTCGCCTGCTCTGCGATTTCGATGGCCGCATCGGCCTGCGCCCCTTCTGGATCGGCAGCGCGGCTGTGGCGCTCCTGCTCCTCGGGGTTCAACGGACCGCGCCAATCCTTTTCGACCGCGACACGGCCTATTTCATCGTTCATTTCGCGGGCGCCTTCGCCCTTTTCCCGTGGGCGGCTTTGGCGGCCAAGCGGGCGAGCGATCGCGGCGGATCGTCGTTGTTCGGCATCCTGCTGATCTGCGCGATCGTGCTGCCGGAGCAGTTGCGCCCCGTTCTCTCGATCGGCTGGCGGCCCTCGCTGGAAGCGATCGCGACGATCGCCTGGGTCATCGCCTTCGTCGACCTCGGCCTGATGCCGGCGGCACGGCCGGAGGAACCCGCGCTTGCGGCTGTCACCGCCGGTGCTAAAGCGGCGGAATGACGAGCCAACCGACCGCCCTCTCCGCCCTCGATTTCAATCCCGCCGACCCTGTGGCGCTGACGCAAGCGCTGGTGCGCTGCGCCTCTGTGACGCCGGTCGAAGGTGGTGCACTGGATCTGATCGCGGCAGCGCTGAAGTGCGAAAGCTACGGGGTGCATCGCCCCGTCTTTAGCGAGCCCGGCACGCCCGATGTCGAGAACCTCTACGCCCGGATCGGAACCGAAGCGCCGCTCTTCGTGATAGCCGGCCATAGCGACGTCGTGCCGGTCGGCAATGAGGCCGCCTGGACGCGCAGCCCCTTCGCCGGCACGATCCAGGACGGCATGCTCTATGGACGGGGTGCCTGCGACATGAAGGGGGGGCTGGCCAGCATGATCGCGGCCGCCATCCGCTATCGCCGCGAGAACCCGACGGCGCCGGGCTCGATCGCCTTTCTGATCACCGGCGACGAAGAAGGGCCCGCCATCAACGGCACGGTCAAACTGCTGAAATGGGCTCATGAGCGCGGAGAGCGCTTCGACCATTGCCTGCTAGGCGAGCCGACCAACCCGACCACGATGAGCGACATGATCAAGATTGGCCGGCGGGGCTCGCTTACCGGCACACTGACGGTTCAGGGCAAGCAGGGCCATGTCGGTTATCCGCATCTGGCCGATAACCCGATTCGGGGGATGGTCCGGCTGTTGGCGGCGCTCGACGCAACGCCGCTCGACGGCGGCACCCGCCATTTCGATGCGAGCAATCTCGAAGTGACGACACTCGATGTCGGCAATCCCGCGACCAACGTCATTCCCGGTCAGGCGAAGGCGGTGTTCAACATCCGCTTCAACGATACATGGACGCCCGAGACGCTGGCGGCCGAGATCGAACGGCGCCTGCGCGAGGCAGCCGGAAACATGGTCCGCTACGAGCTTTCGTTCCAGCCAACGAACGCGGTCGCCTTCCTGACGCAGCCGGGGCCCTTCGTCGCGATGGTCGCCGACGCTGTCGAGGCGGAAACCGGCAAGCGCCCGGCCTTGTCGACGACCGGCGGCACCTCGGATGCGCGCTTCATCAAAAGCTATTGCCCCGTCGTCGAGTACGGCGTCGTCGGCAAAACCATGCATCAGGTCGACGAATGCGTCGCCATCTCCGATCTCGAAGCGCTGGAACGGATCACGCACCGCATCCTGAGCGCCTATTTCGCGGTAAATTAGGCGCGTCCGCCGGGTCCGGCAGCCGTTCAGTAATCCACGCCGGCAAGATAGAGCCCGCAGGAGGGCGCCAGCGCCGCGCATTGCGCCCGCTCGCGCGCCACCAGAATCTGCCCCATCCTGGCTTCCGGCCAGCGGCCCATCCCGACCATCTTCAGGCTACCGACGATCGAACGGATCTGGTGGTGGAGGAAGGAGCGGGCATGGGCATAGACCACGACCTCTGCCCCCTCGCGCACCACGTCGAGCCGGTCGAGGGTGCGCATTGGGCTGTTGGCCTGGCATTCGGCGGCGCGGAAGGTGGTGAAGTCGTGGTGGCCCAGCAGCGCCTTGGCCGAGCGGTCCATCGCCTCGTGATCGAGCTTCACCGGAACGTGCCAGACTCGGTGCTTATCGAGCGTCGGCGGCGCGCGCCGGTCCAGGATGCGATAGAGGTAATAGCGCCGCCTGGCCGAGATGCGCGCATCGAAGTCGGCCGGCACGATCTCGGCGCTCAGTACGCCGACCGGCACCTGTTGTTTCAGCCGCGCATTGGTGGCATCGCGCACGACATCGGTACGCCAGTCCTTGGCGATGTCGACATGCGCGACCTGATGCGTCGCGTGGACACCGGCATCTGTCCGGCCCGCACAATGCAGGCGGACCGGGTGGCCGCAAAAGGCTTCGATCGCCTCCTCGACGCTCTGCTGCACCGACGGCCCATTGAGTTGGCGCTGCCAACCCGAAAACGGGGTGCCGTCATATTCGATCACGAGCTTGTAACGCGGCATCAGGGCCGCCCGGTGGTTCGTTCGAAGCGGATCGCGGGCAAGGGCGTCGGGTCCTGCTAGAGCTTGTCGCCGGCGACCAGGCGGGCGCCGCGCAGGAACTCCGCCCCGCTCATCGGAGCCTTGCCGGCGCGCTGCACCTGCAGCAGCTTCACGGCGCCTTCCGCGCAGGCGACCGTGCCTTCATCGTCCAGCAATGTGCCGGGCTCGGCCGCGCCGCCGGCCAGCGCGGTTCGAAGAACCTTCAGTCGTTCGGGCCCCTTGCCGAGATCGATCTCGGCAAAGCCGCCCGGAAACGGCGAAAGCCCTCGGACCAGATCATGCACCTGTCGTGCCGGTCGATCCCAGCTCAGCCGGGCTTCGGCATTGGCGATCTTGGCGGCATAGGTCGCGCCCTCGCTCTGCTGTTGCGTGAAGTGCAGGCCGCCACGGGCCAGCGCCGCCAGGGCCCGCACCATCAGATCGGCGCCCAGGATACTCAGCCTGTCGTGAAGTTCGCCGGCCGTCATGTCGGGGCCGATGGCGAGGCGCTCGGCCATGCCGACCGGGCCGGTATCGAGCCCGGCTTCCATCTTCATCACGCAGACGCCGCTCTCGGCATCGCCCGCCATGATCGCCCGCTGGATCGGGGCGGCACCCCGCCAGCGCGGCAGAAGCGAGGCGTGCACATTCAGGCACCCCAGCTCCGGCAGGTCGAGGATCGCCTGGGGCAGGATCATGCCATAGGCGACGACGACCGCGACGTCCGCATCCTGCGAGGCGATGATCTCCGCCTGCTCCGGCGTCTTCAGCGTCGCGGGCGTGAATACTGGAATGCCGAAGCGCTCGGCAGCGCGATGCACCGGGGAAGGCTTCAGCTCAAGGCCCCGCCCCGCCTGCGCCGGAGCCCGCGTGTAGCACGACACGACCTCATGCCCCTGGCCGACGATCTCGGTCAGCACCGGGACGGCGAAATCGGGCGTGCCCATGAAGATGACGCGCAAACTCATACGCTCGACTTTACCTCACATGCGGCATCGGGCCGGCGGCCCTGTCGGCCGCTCAAGCCGCGCGTTCGCGCTTGGCCGCCTTGGCGAATTTCTTGGTGACGCGCTCGCGCTTCAGCCGCGAGAGATGGTCGATGAAAAGCACGCCGTCGAGGTGGTCGATCTCATGCTGCAGACAGGTCGCGAGCAGGCCGTCAGCCTCGATCTCCCGCGTCTGTCCATCGAGGTCCATGAAACGGACCTTGACCGAGGCCGGCCGCTCGACTTCCTCGTAATACTCCGGAATCGAGAGGCAGCCCTCCTCATAGCTGGCGACTTCGTCGGAAGACCAGGTGACCTCTGGATTGATGAAGACCTGCGGCTCCTTCGGCACCGCCGGCTCGCCCTCGGGAGCCGGCTTGGCGAGGTCGATCGTCACGACGCGGACCGGCTCACCGATCTGGATGGCGGCGAGCCCGATCCCCGGCGCCTCGTACATCGTGTCGAACATGTCGTCGACGAGCGCGCGGATCGTCGGCGTGACGCTCTCGACCGGCTTCGAGACAAGGCGAAGCTGGGTGTCGGGCAGGATGACAAGCGGGCGAATGGCCATGGTTTTCCGCGCGAGAAAATCTGAACAGCGGGCGACATAAGCATTTGTGGGCAAACGGTCAAACCGTTCCACTTTCGTTCGCCAGTCGGAGGAGAATCGGCTAGCGTCGGGCCATGAACGCGATCGCCTTCACGCTGCTCGACCAACCCGTCACCTGGGCGCAGGCGCTGTTCGGGTTCGGGGCAGCCACCATCCTGCTGCTGGCCCTGACCGCGATGGCAGCCTGGCGCGGCGGACGCAATCGCGCCGTCGAAGCGGCGATGGCCGCCGAGCGGGCCCGCGAAATGGACGACAAGGTCGCGGAGATGAACCGCGCCCAGGCCGAACTCTCGGGGCGGCTGCAATCCATGGCGGAGATTCTCTCGACACGGCAGGGCGACCTTGCCCGTCTCGTCGCGGACAGGATGGACGGGCTGCGCCAGCAGGTCGGCTCCGGACTGGAGCGCAATGTGCAGCAGACGACCGAAAGCCTCGGGAAGCTGCAGGAGCGGCTGGCCGTGATCGACACGGCGCAGAAGAACCTCACCGACCTCACCACCGAAGTGGTGACGCTGAAGGACATCCTCGCCAACAAGCAGGCGCGCGGCGCCTACGGCCAGGGCCGGATGGAAGCGATCATCCGCGACGGGTTGCCGGCCGCGTTCTTCTCGTTCCAGCCGCAGCTGTCCAACGGCCGCCGGCCCGACTGCATGGTGACGCTGCCGGGAGACGGGCGCGGGCTTGTCATCGACGCCAAGTTCCCGCTCGAGAGCTTCACGTTGCTGAAAGAGGCGCGCGGCGAAGAGGCGCGGAAAGCGGCCGGGCAACGCGTGCGCAGCGATGTCGGCGTCCATGTGAAGGACATCGCGGAGCGTTATTTCCTGCCGGGTGAAACGCAGGATCTCGCTTTGCTCTTCGTGCCATCGGAATCGATCTACGCCGATCTGCACGAGCATTTCGACGATGTCGTGCAGCGCGCGCATCGGGCGCGGATCATGATCGTCTCACCTTCGCTGCTGGCGCTCGCGATCCAGCTGATGCAATCGCTGGTTCGTGATTCGCGCATGCGCGAAGAGGCCCGCGTGATCCAGACCGAGGTCGGAAAGCTGCTCGATGATGTGCGGCGGCTCGGCGAGCGCGTGGACAAGCTCGACACCCATTTTCGCCAGGCGCAGGAGGATGTCGGCCAGATCAAGACCTCCGCCGGCAAGGTCACGGGCCGGGCCGAAAAAATCGGCGCGCTGGAATTCGACGACGAGGAGCCGAAGTTGCCCTTCGCGAAGGGGGCACAGCTCAAGGCCGCGGCCGAGTAAGACGCCGCGCGTCCTGGGTGCCGGCGGTTTTCGGAACCACCTGAGGTCGTATCATGGCGCGGCTCACGATCGGTGAAAACGGCGGTTTGATGCAAAAATGCGGAACCGCAGGATTTTTTTGGCCCAAATCCGCCTAGATGCAAGGATATCGCAACCTATTCTGATCGATATTGCACCGCAGCATAACTCTTTCTCCGGTGCAGTTTCCTGTCATGACGCCATCTGTCCGCTCCCTGTCCCTGAAGACGATGCTGATGGGCATCATCGGACTGCTGAGTTGCCTCGTTACAGCCTTCTGTGTCGGGGAGCTTTGGACCTCCTACCGCGCCTATGCCTCTGCCCAGGAGGTCAGGCGGCTGACGGTGATCAACGGCGATCTGTTCGCGGCCCTGCTCAACTTCCGCTCCGAGCGTGGCGATACGCCGACCGCGCTGACGCTGCCGCAGGACAAGAACAGCCAGAGCGTGGAGGGCGTCCTGTCTCGCCGCAAGGCGGTCGACACGGCCCTTAGCGCGGCTCTCGCGGCTCTGGCGGATGCGCCCTCCAACGAACTCAAGGCCCGCCGTACCACGCTCGATGCGTCCTATGGCGACATCAAATCCATCCGGACCGCTGTCGACACCGCGTTGAAGCAGCCGCTCGAAGGGCGTGACAAGGCTGTCGGCGGTCGCATTCTCGCGCAAGGCTCGACGCTGCTGGAGGCACTGGAAGCGACCACCAATGCGGTCGAGAACGAGATCCGCGCGCTCAATCCCGGTTTCGCCAACCTGGTCGCCGTTCGCGCCATGAGCTGGGCGGCCCGGGCGGCGGGCGGCACGGAGGCGGTCATCCTCAATCCGGCCGTGGCCGAAGCGCGCGCCCTGACAGCGAAGGATACGCAGGCGCTCATCGTTGCCCAGGCGCGGATGAACTTCGGCTGGGAGAATGTCCGCGCCATCGTCGGTGGCCCCAGCGCTCCGGGTGAGCTCAAGGACGCCGTCGCAAAAGCGCAGGCCGCCTATTTCTCAGGCCCCTTCAAAGCGGTCCACGATACGCTCGTCGACGAAGTCACCGGCGGCAAAATACCGACGATCGGTGTCATCGCCTGGCGCGATCAGGTCACCGCAGCGCTCGACCAGATCGCGGCCGTCACGCGCATCTCCATCGAACTGCTGCGGACGACGGCGGCCATGCAGGCATCCGGTGCGACCTTCGAGCTGGTGATGTATTGCGGGCTGCTGCTGCTGACGCTCGGCCTCGCCGCCGCCAGCCTGCGGCTGGTCTCAGCGCGGGTGTCGCGCCCGATCGTCGCCATGACACATGCGATGAAGACCATGGCCGATGGGGACCTGACGGCGGATGTGCCCCATGCCGACCGCAAGGACGAGATCGGCGCGATGGCGCATGCGCTCGGCGTCTTCAAGCAGAACGCCATCAAGGTCCGTGCGCTCGAGGAGCAGGAGCGGTCCGCATCCGCGGCACGTCTGGCGCGAGCGCAGTCGATGGAGGCTGTGGTCTCGGATGTGGGCGAGGTCGTGGCTGCTGCGGCGGCGGGCGA
The DNA here is from genome assembly GCF_056400625.1 of Allobosea sp. P5_A5. Classification (NCBI taxonomy): domain Bacteria; kingdom Pseudomonadati; phylum Pseudomonadota; class Alphaproteobacteria; order Hyphomicrobiales; family Alloboseaceae; genus Allobosea; species Allobosea sp. P5_A5. The sequence goes on along the minus strand of NZ_JBFUKY010000012.1, from coordinate 566 downwards.
TTTCTCGGCGCGGCTTCAGATCCAGGATGCCGATGCGCAGATGCAGAAGCTCGTCGCCGGCATCAACGAGATCAACGCGGTGGTTGACAGCGCGACGACGGAGTTTGCAGGCGCGCTGCAGGCGATCGCGGGCGGGGACCTGACCAACCGGGTGGAGACGGGCTATCGCGGCCGCTTCGCCGATCTGAAGGCGGCGATCAACGAGACGGTGGATCGTCTGTCCGTGACGGTCTCGACGATCCAGGTCACGGCGGGCGATGTCGGGCTGGCTGCCCGCGAGATCAACATGGGCGCCGACGATCTCTCGAAGCGCACCGAGGAACAGGCGAGCTCGCTGGAAGAGACCGCCGCCACCACCGAGGAGCTTGCGGCGAGCGTGAAGGCCTCCGCGCAGGGCTCGAAGGAGGCCGCGCGCATCGCCGACGATGCGATGCAGATGGCGCAGTCGGGCGGCGTCATCGCCGGCCAGGCGGTCGAGGCCATGGCCCGCATCGAGACGGCCTCGCAGAAGATCTCCGACATCATCCGGGTGATCGACGACATCGCCTTCCAGACCAACCTGCTGG